>MFXP01000018.1:8593-37390 GCA_001787535.1 Candidatus Peribacteria bacterium RIFCSPHIGHO2_01_FULL_51_35 | reverse complement strand
ATGTAAGCTGTTGATCAGCCATACGGTATGAAAGAAGGATATAAAGTTCGCCTGTTTCCTTCTTCCATTTCTGTCGGGGACTGACTCATGGAGAGTAGCTGACCGTAGACTTGTTTGAAGGACATTGCTGCACACATTGTACAGTGTTCTTGTCGTGGGTCAATCCTTAATTTTAACCTTACTTTTTTGATTTGAAGATATGCAGAAGGAAAGCTGTTTCAATCGTTACGGGTTTCGGGTTATTAGGTTTCGGGTTGAACTCGAAACTCGAAACCCGCAAACCCGAAACTAAAAAAGCCGCCCACTCGGAACGGCTTTTTGAATCCAAAAGAAGATTATTTCAGCGTCACCTTTGCGCCTGCTGCTTCCAATTTCTTTTTCATTTCTTCTGCTTCTGCTTTTGTAACTCCTTCTTTGATCACTTTCGGAGCCGAGTCCACGGCTGCTTTGGCATCGCCCAGTGCAAGGCCGGTGATCTCGCGGACCACTTTGATGACGGCGATTTTCTGTGCGCCGCTCTCGGTCAGCTCCACGTTGAAGCTGGTCTTTTCGGAGTCGGCACCTGCACCTGCATCACCGCCTGCGGCGGGAGCGGCTGCCACTGCCACAGGGGCGGCGGCGGAAATGCCGTATTCTTGTTCCATGTATTTCACCACGTTGTTCAGCTCAATGACATTGAGCTTCTCCAGCGCCGTGATCACTGCCTTTTCATTGGCAGAAAGTTCGACTTTGGTTGCTGCGTCGGACATAAAATAGGGGGTAGGGAGTAGGGGGTAGGAGTTTGATTACGCAGAAGGTTTTTTCTTCGCGACTTCGGACAGTGCGCGTGCAAAACCCGTAAGAGGGGAGTTGCAGATACTTGCGAAGGAGCGGAGTGGGGACTGGAGCATGCCGGCAAAGATCGCGAGCAGCACCTGGCGGCTCGGCATCTTGGCGAGTTCTTTTGCTTGCGTTTGCGAGAGCAGTTTTCCTTCAAAGATTCCTCCCAGGAAAGCCACCTGCGGGAACTCTTTGCTGAATTTGAAAGCGATCTGTGCGCCTGCCAACGGATCTTCAAAACTGAAGATGCAGGCGACTGCGTTCTTCATCATGCTGTCTTCCGGCTCGGGCAATCCCTTCTCTTTCGCGGCGATGCACATGAGGGTTTTCTTCGCGACTTTCATCTCTGCACCACCTTTCCGGAGCTTCTTGCGCAGATCCGACACTTGGGCGACCGTGAGGCCGATATAGTTTGCGAAGAGGACCGACGATGCGGTGCCGAACTTGTCTTTGAGTTCAGCGAGCTGGACTTCTTTTTGAGCACGTGTGAGAGCCATACGGAACGGGTAAGTGTAGGAAGATTACGAACAAACAGAATGCAATCGCTCGAGGGATGCATTTTAATGCGTCTATACGCAAAGCCTCCCTGGAGCTTGTCCGGGAGACCAGCGAGGAACACGGCACGATTCACCAAGCCGGGGCCGAGTGGGCGATGCTGTATTCCTCGGAGGGGCTTATTTCGGCCTGCGGCCTTGTGCCCTCGGTCTTCGGACGTGCCCGGATTGTAGAGGTTCCTGCGGCTATGTCAAGGATCGGGTACCTAGAAAGTCGGGAAAAAGGTCGAAAATGCTTTGGGAAGGAGTAACATGGGGGGTTTTTCTCCTCCTCCCCGCCCCGCTTCGCGGGGCACCCCTCCTCCGGTGGAGGAGGGGACGGGGGGTGGAGGAGAAAAAACAAAACAGCAAACAAACAATTCAGATCCCGTTTCTGAGGTGTATACTTCTCCTCTCATGTCCCAAGTGTTTTTGAACACGCTGGCTCCGGTCTTGAAGAAGATAGAAGATACGCATGTCCCCGTGCGGCGCGAAAAAATCATCGCTGCGTATGAAGCTGCGAAGCAATTTTATGAAGGTCAAATGCACTGGAGCGGGCTCACACTGCTCGAACACTGTTTGGAAGTCTTGGACGCACTGCTTCCGTTTGAACCGGATGAAGACACCATTGTTGCCTGCTTGCTGCACCACACGCTGAAAACGCGTGCCATCTCACTCCCCGAATTGGAGGAACGCTTCGGTGCGAATGTCCGCATGCTCATCAGCGGAGTGCATTTGCTCTCCCATGTGACGATGGAAAACCGCCGCAACTCCATCGAAGATCTCCGCTTGATGCTCTTAAGCGTCTCCGATGATGCACGCATCGTTCTCGTTATTCTTTGTGATCGGTGTGCGGTGCTGAAGCATATTCAAGATTTGCCATTGGATGAACGCAGGCGTATTGCACAAGATATTTTGAACCTCTTCGCTC
Source organism: Candidatus Peribacteria bacterium RIFCSPHIGHO2_01_FULL_51_35 (assembly GCA_001787535.1). GTDB lineage: Bacteria > Patescibacteriota > Gracilibacteria > Peribacterales > Peribacteraceae > 2-02-FULL-52-16. The sequence goes on along the minus strand of MFXP01000018.1, from coordinate 35,107 downwards.
CCGTCGCAGCTCGCTTGGGTATCCACTCCTTAAAGCAGCGTCTGGAGCGCGATGCATTCCCCATCGTCTACCCGGCGGATGCCGAGCGCATAGCAGAACAATTGGAACAATTTCACGCACGCCACGGACGCTTTTTGGACATGGCGGCGAAAGAACTCGAGCAGGCTCTTGCCGAACAGAAGATCAAAGCGAGTGTGAAGGGTCGCGAAAAACATCCGTACAGCATCTTCATGAAGATGAAGGCGAAGAGCCTTACGCACATCGACCGCATCCACGATCTCTTTGCGCTTCGTGTCGTCGTTTCCTCCGTGGATGAGTGTTACCAAACACTCGGCGTGCTGCACCGCATGGGACGTCCCGTCACCAACCGCTTTAAAGATTTCATCGCGTTCCCCAAGCCGAACGGCTACCAAAGTCTGCACACCACGCTGGTGCGATTGCCGGGTGTTCCGGAATCACTATTTACAGAAGTACAGGTGCGTACGGAATCCATGGATCGCGAGGCCGAGTTCGGTATTGCCGCACACTGGAGCTACAAAGAAGGAGGTTCTGCGGAACAAGCTGCAAACCGCGTGCAACTTCATAACGTGCTTGCTGCGCAGCATTCCGTGGAAGGGGAGGAGAGCACTTCCTCCGTGCTGGCAGACCACATCTTTGTGCTGACACCGAAAGGCGACATCGTGGAACTCCCGGAAGGTGCAACACCGCTGGACTTCGCCTTCCAAATCCACACCGATCTCGGCTTGGCGTTCAAAGCTGCGCGTGTGAATGGCAGCATCGTCTCGCTGGATCATGAACTGGAAAACGGCGATGTCGTGGAAATCATGCGGCACCGCACGCCGAAGCCTTCTCCGGAATGGATGCAGCTTGTGAAGATGGCCTCATCGCGCACACGTCTGAAGCGCTACCTCTACTCCCTGCACCGCGATACCTACATGGCGCGCGGCCGTGACCTCATCAATGCGGAATTAAAAAAGCGTCGTCTGTCTCCGCTGGATGCAGACTACTCACTGTTGCGCGTGGTAGATGGAAAGATCCTCACGTTTGCCGACCGCGAAGATGTGCTGATGAAGATAGGCCAAGGTTCCGAAAAAGCAGCGTCTCTGCTTCCACGTTTGCTTCTCGTAAAAAGCCAGACAGTCATCGCGCCGGAGAAAAAGCGTGTGCGCCTCCAGCGTAAAGATTCCATTGTAGAGATGCCGGGTGGCGTGCAAATGCCCATGCGTTTCGCAGGGTGCTGCAAACCGCAGGCTGCCGAGCATAAACCCATCGTCGGGTACATCACGCGTTCAGGCGTCACAATCCACTTGGTCGCTTGCCGCTTTATGAAAAACGCGAATGCAGATCGATCGGTTTCGGTGAAGTGGAGAGTGGAATAAATAAAGACACGAAAGACACGAGGTAAACGAAGGACACGAAAGACCAGATTCTCATCCTTTAAATTAGCTTATAAGGACTTATATATTTATCTTGACAAGAATTTAATTCCTAGTATGATCGAATCAAATGGGAATTGATGGTACCAACGCCGGCAAGGGGTCTGAAAAAGAGAAGCCCTCTACCGATCCTGTGGAAGCAAGTATTGATCAGCTCGAAGCAGCAATCGATCAAATGGATGATAGTGATACCCAGAAGCACATCTTGAAGCAAAGACTTTATCGTATGAAGACTCAAAAATTGTTACAAGATACGAATAGAGAGTATGAAAGGCAACATAAGGAAGCTCTGCGGATGTTGGGTTTTGGAAAATAATGAGAGATGTGGCTTACGCTGCCAACAATATCTCGATCGTCTGCTCCACTTCTTTCTGCCAACGGAGCCTTTCATAGAGATCAGATCCTTTCTGTAGCTGTGTATCGATCTCTTTTCTCTTTTCCGGCGGCAGGCTGCGCACGAATTCCTCAATCACTTTTTTCATATCGTCTTCCGTAAGGCGCTGGCCTTTTTCCTCCACGACTTTCTCCAGTCCCAAGCGCAAGGTGATGCGCTTCTTCGCTTGCTCCTTCATCTCGTTCCGGAGCTCCACAGGATCCTTCTTACTCTGCGCAAACCAGTCTGCAGCGCTCATGTTCTGCTCGCGGAGCTGGCGCTCGAACTGCTCCATGACGGCATGCTCTTCCTCATCCACCAGTTCCGGAGCCAGTTCCACCACCGTGTGCTCACGGATCTGCTCCAAGAGCGCCTGCTCCCTGCGCGACCGTTCGATGTTGTTCTCTTCCGCGCGCATGCGATCTTCAATTTGTTTGCGGAGTTCTGCGACGGATTCCACATTGAAATTTTTCTTCGCAAACGCATCATCCATCTTCGGAGAATTCACTTCTTCCACTCCGACAACGGATGCATGGAAGGTCACCGGCGTTCCGGCGAGTTTCTCTGCGTGGTATTTCTCCGGAAACTTGAGAGCGAATGATTTCTTTTCATCTTTTTTCAATCCCAGGAGCGCATCTTCGAAGCCGGGGATCAATGTTTTGCTACCAAGCACAATACCGTACGATTGGCTTCTGGTTCCCTCAATCTCTTTGCCTTGGTCATCTGTTCCGTGGAAATCCACTTTGATGCGATCACCCTCTTTGGATGCACGCTCCACCGGTGTGTACGTGCGGTGCTGCTCCAAGAAATAATTTTCCATCCGCTCCACATCCTTCCCATCCACTTTCGGTTCTTTCTTTTCCACTTTGATCTTCTCCAAGCCCTTCACTTTCACGGTCGGTTTCTCCACGAAGGTCACCGTGAGCGTAAGAGGATCTTTCTTCTGGAGCTCCACTTTCGGATGAATGATCGGCTTGATGTCGTGCTCCTTTAAAAGAGAAGAAAATGTTTCCGGCAGCAGTTGGCGGATGGTTTCTTCCAAGAGTTCATTGGGATCGATCTTCTCCCGCAGCATGTCACCGGGTGCTTTGCCGGGGCGAAACCCCGGAAGTTTGACGCTGGCAGCCAGGTGTTCCAGAGCCTTTTCCTCCGATGCGCGGACGCGCTCAGGTTCAAAAGTCACGGTGCAGCGCACACGCGCATCCGGCAGCCGTTCGATGGGGGAGGGGGATTTCGACATGGAACGCGATGGTACCTGTGTGAAGATGATCTGAAGAGGCAGCCGCAGAGCGGCCATTCTTGGCCGCGGTTGATGATGATCTATGCAACCGCGCCCACGAATGGGCGCTCTGTATTATGGAATCAATCCTTCTTCTTCCAATAGACCAATAACGGAGTTGCAATGAAGAACGAAGAATATGTTCCGATGACGGTTCCGAAGATCAACGTGAGGATGAACCAACGGATGGATTCCGAACCCAGAAAGAAGAGTGCGAACAACATGATGAGTGCGCCCAAACCCGTGTTCAGCGTTCTCGTCATCGTCTGTTTCAAGCTTTTCTCCGCGAGATCTGCAAAGGAGAGGTGGCGCTCTTCGCCCAGACCCAAGTTGTCGCGGATGCGATCAAAAATAACGATCGTGTCGTTCACGGAGTACCCCATGATGGAGAGCAGTGCCGTGACGAAGAGTGTATCCACTTGGAAGGTCGTCACGTGGCTGAGCACCGTGAAAATACCTACAGTGATGACGATATCGTGGAGCAATGCAACCACGGCAATGACGCCGAAGCGGATGGGAGAGAGCTTCCTCGGCACTTTGCGGAACGCCACTGCGACGTACAGAATGATGGCGATGGCGGCGATGATAAGCGCATACAAAGCTCTGTTCTTCAGAGATGCACCAACGGTCGGTCCGATCGTGGTGAACTGCAGTTCCTTCACTTCGCCAAGAGTCTTTTGAACGTGTGCGGCCAACGCCAAGTGTTCTTCGTTTGTCAGGGATTCCGTGCGTACGAAGTACGAATCCGTTTTCGTTTTGGAGACCGTTGCGGATTCCAGGGAAACATTCTCGTTCTCAAAGGAATCCAATGCGGCTATGAGAGCGTCTCGGTCTTTTCCTTCCGGCAAGCTGAATTCCATCAATGTTCCGCCTGTGAACTCAATGCCCAGCCGCAGTCCCGGTGTTATAAGCATGACAACGCTCGCAGCCATAAGGAGGAGCGAGACGGGCAGGAAGATGCGGGCGAGGCGAAGAAAAGACATGGAATGATTGGTAATCGTTTACGTGAGGGAGAGCCTAGCAGTTCGGCAGCATGGGTGGAAGGTGGGAAATCTGTAGAGATTTCCGTTTACTCGCAATTTCTGCCTTATCAGGGTTTCCACTTTCTTGTGGCGCACAAGAAAGTGGAGCAAAGAAAACATGCCGCTCTGAAAAATTTCCTGCGCAACAATGGCTCGCTCCGCTAAAAACGCGAACTCGTCGCTCGTCCCGCATGCGCGGTACTCGCTCCTCAAACAGCGCGTTTTTTACGCTCCGCTCCGCCAAGTTGCGCGACGGAAATTTTTCAAGGCGGCGATCCGCATTGCACTGGCGCGCGAACGCTTCCCTATTTTGTCCACCGGAGCATCATGACGTTGCCGCGCTGCTCCAGAGACCAAAGGAATGATCCGCCGGAGGGGAGGATGGCAGTCAGAAGAGGGGAATCTTGGAAGTGAGGGCGAAGAGTAGTTGCGTCTGCCTGTCCTCCTGCAAGGATGGAAGCGCCTTGCGAAGGCAGCTTACTGAGAATCGGTGATGTTACTTTCAGGCGTTCCCGTATCCATGTTGTGTCGTTGCTCACGAGAAAATTATTGCCGCGGATGGCTGTCACGAGTCCTTTGCCATTGGTGAGCGTTGTGTCTTGCACATCCCAGCCATTCTCTTTCCCTATTTTCTTCGTGATCTTGGAAGTGTCAGAGAGAAGTCTGTCGGAAGAAAAGCGTGCGTCGAACTCATTGCTCTCGATCATACTTTTCGGGAGGGCTTGCTCCACGCTCGTATGCATGCGAGCAAAGATCCCATTCGGTGCATCGTGCAGTCCTTCGATAAGAAATAGTGCTCCGGACTGCGTTTGGCGCGTTGTGATTTTTGTTTCTCCTTTGAGGAGCGGCAGAACATCAAACGTCCAACTGATATCGTTCCCAAAGTGTTCGCGGACGGATGTTGCTGCAAGAGAGGAAAGGACGTTTGCAGTTGCGGGCGAAAGGCGATCCATCAATAGCGTCCACTGTTGTTCAGCATCGCCGAGAGCCAAGAAGGCATCAGCAGCATCGTCTGCAACCCACGGCGAGAATGTCGCCGATTGTTGCGATGCGTTTTCCCAGAGCAGAACACTGCCGGATGCAGAGGAATGCAGAGCAATGCCGGAAGTGTTTTTGACGAATGCATGCAGAAGTTCATCACCGAGTGTGTCAGAGGAGGGTAAGAGGTCTTTGCGAATGTAGATGCGCTGCGATGCTTGGGGCAATGAGCTCCGTCGAAGCATGGCAAGCGACGAAAGGCGATCAGCACCCCGTCCGATCAGCATGAGCACTTCCGGTGAGGATGCAGTCACGGAAAATTCTCCCACTGTTTTTGCGCCGGAAATTGCCGCAGTCCGTGGTTGGAAGATTGCCCAGCCGTTTTCCAGCAGTGCGACGGATGATCCTCGTGTGAGTGCAGGAACACCCCGAAGTGCCGGAAGAATTTCTGACCAGACTCGTAATTCCACCGGCGTGATCTCCTCAAAGAGTGCACGCGTTGCATCTTTCGGAAGCAGATCAGCGGCCTTGTCTTCAAACGTGCTCTTGGGAAACACGAGGAAGAGGAGTGCGATAATGGATGCCGCAGCAGCCACAAAAGCGACAAAAACGACTGCGAGACGAGAGAGCAGAAAAGAGAGCATATTTTCTCTATTCTAAGCAAAGAACCTGCCCCTGTCTCCTTGAGCAATAAATGTATTCATAAAACATCTCTGCAATTACGCCAGGACACTTTGTTGCGTCTTTTCCAGTGACCGCTTACAATGCCCTGATTTGCTTCAAAACAAAGCAGATCAAAGACAAACAGAAACACGTACAGCTGGAGGTTCGCTTCTAGCACGCTCGGGCCCGAGCACCATCTCGATCATTCACACCAACGAACGAAGACATAAGACTCAAGATGTAAGTCTTATAGCTTGAGTCTTATGTCTCCCCCGTAGAGAGGGTAATAGCCATCCGCTACATCCCAAGTGTGGTTTCCGCCCTCTCTGCTCTGCAATGTCGCGCCATTTTTGAGAGGTTGCGTCTATGGCGCGCTCCCCCTTTACTCCCCAGTGTTTCCCTCCCGCGTATGCGGGACGAGGCAAACCGGTCCGGGGACTTCGTCGGGTTACGAGGAGAAACAAGAAACCCCAGCAAGGCAGAGAATCGAGGACTCCTCTCCTCACGTCATCCTCCACTTCTAAAGCATTGGCTCAGCGGTTGACTCATGTGATTCGCCGCCGATAGCCCGGAGGACAACACAAATACAAAAAGGCCAGCTCGTCTGGTCTTTTTGTTTTATGCGTGGGAAAGAAACCTACGGTTTCTCTCCCACGAGCCCTCTCTTCCCTCAGAAGTATCGCTGCAGGCAGGCAAAGCCTGCCTTCGCGATTTTTTTTTAAATTATTCGTTCGAAATCTTTTCTATAGCTTCTAGGATATGTGCAAATTCGGTCTCGTCATCGATAAATCCTTTTAGGAAATCCCGACTCTCAGAGCGCAAATGCTGTACTGCCGAAACTGCTTCCGGATACCGAAGGAGAGCCTCAATTTGTGTCATTCTTTCCTCTGAATTAGGATCAGATGCTTCTCTTAAGGCTGCAAGAAGCGGATGTATAGGATCAGGATGCCGCTCTCTTATTTTAGCGTAATTATCTTCAAGCTGATTGCTATGATCAATAGCTGCTTCAATTTGGCCAGCGAGTTCTTTTGGGGAAACCATAAGAAGCTAAGATAATCCAAGAACATCCATAAAATCAAGGATTACTGCAATTTCTTCAGCGCTTCCTGTGCTGTTTCCGACTTTGGATTCAGCTGCAGTGCTTTCTCGTACGCTGCTTTTGCCTCGGCCTTTCGATTCGTTTCCGTGGCTGTCTGTCCCAGGAGTTCCTGGAGCGATGCATCACCCGGGAAACGGACGACGGCTTTTAATGCCGCGCCGTAGGCTTCCTCTTTTTTCTCTGCAACCAGCAGCAGAGTGATCAAGTCACGGTGACTCTCTACGGTCGCATCTTCCGCGCCGGCAAGCGCCTGATACTGCTCCAACGCAAGCGGGCCGTTGCCCACTTCGCTTGCTTCCGTGGCAATCCAGCGGCGCACTTCGCGCTCGGGTTTGAAACCGTTTGCCAATGCGTAGGAGAAAAACGTAATGGCATTCTGATGATCATTCAGCGCCGCGTGTGCGCGTGCCAGGAAGTATTGCACTTCTGCTTTTTCCGGGTCGATGCTGTAGGCGCGCTCCAAGGACGCGAGCGATTGATCGTAGCGCTCCGTCACCAGTTCGCAGTAGCCTTGGACGATCCACGCATCGCGGTAGTCATCTTGTTGCGCCAACACTTGGACAAGGAGGGGGAGTGCCAGTTCGCATTCCTGCACTTGTGCCAGTGCGCGCGAGAGCAGCGTGATGAGATGGAGTTCCTGGCTCTCCGGAAACAGTGCAAATTCGTCGTATGCGGCTTTGAGCGTTTGCGCATACGATCGCAGGACGGGATCCCATCCACCCAGCACCTGCAGCAGTTCCGCTTTCGCTTGTTCGTGCGTTCCTTGGATGAGCGAGAGGAGAGCGAGTCCGTAATGTTTCTGCGGCGATTCCACGGCTTGCTCCAGGATCTCCCGCGCTTTTACCAGTTCACCCGTGCGCAAATGCACGATGCTTTCGAGCAGCAACAAATCTTCCGCGCGGGCGCCTTCTTGTTTCAGCAAGTGAATGGTCGCTCGTACGCCGTCGATGTTCCTGCGTTGCAACTGTGCTTGTGCCAATTTACGTAGCGCGCTCAACCCTCCGCCCGCATCCACGGCGGCTTTGTATTCGTTCTCCGCCTCATTCCATTCTCCTTGCAGTGCGAACAGATCACCTTTGCGCAGGTGTAGGAGTGCGACATCTGCAGTATTGGCATCGATCTCAGTTGGCGTAAAGGTATCCGTGATCGCTGGCAGGATCGACACATCCTTCAGCTCTTCCTTCAAGCGCTTGGCTGTTTCCGACAGCTGCCACCAAAGAAGAAAGAGGAGGATGCCTGCAACGCCCACGGCGGCTGCGACGGGAATCCAGATACGTGGAGATATTCTCATGCAGGAGTCATAATAGATGACCCGGAGAAAATGACCAATGACCAGGGACCAATGACCAACACAAAAAAGAAGATGAATTCTATTGCAGAATCATCTTGGTCATTGGGATTCGGTCATTGGTCATTCGCCCAGTGTCGGGCTCAACTCACCATCTTCGTCATGTTTCGTGCCACCGAGCGAGACCTTGGCTGCCGCGTCCGCCATGTGCTTTGGAATCACTGCTTCCACGGCTCCCCATTTTGCATCCATATCCGTTGGCAAGAGAATCGTCACTTGGTCGCCGACTTCGGCACGGTAGAACGTGACGGACGCAAGCAGGACACGGTAGGCCTTTCCTTCCGCCAAGACTTTGTACTGTCCATCTTCCTGGATCAAAAGGCCGAGCGCCGTGCGGCGCTGCGTGGGCGCGATTTGCTTGTAGACGAATTTTCCTTCATCCGTGATCGTCAGTTTCATGCCATCGCCTTCCACAAGTTTGCTCTTACTGGCGTAGTTTGCGGGCACGGGATACGTCTGCCCGGTGGCATCCACCATGTTCTGTCCGTCGAACACGCCCTCCACCACTTTGCCGCTGGCCGCGCCCGTTGCCATGGAACTTGCGCGCACCATGTGGCGCTCGCGTCCGCTGTCGCTGACACCCGTCACATCGCGAAGAAGCGCGTGAGCGGTCTTCAGCGAAGACATCGCGTTATCGATCAATTCCTGTATTTGTACGAGTGCATCGTCTGACATGATGAAGTGGGGATTAGAGTGTCGTTTCCTCCACAGTGAGATGCGTGTTTTTGAGTTTGTTGTGCATCTCTGTGTCTGCGAGGAGTCCGGCTTGGGCACCTATCTGCCCGACGACACCGGAGGAGTTTATTGTACCTGCTCGCAGCGCCATTGGCAAGGGAAAGCCCTCTAGGAGCGCCCACGTGGCAGCGCTGCCGAAGGCGTCTCCGGCGCCTGTCATGTCTCTTACTTCCGTCTTAAGAATAGGGCAGGTATAGATCTTTTTTCCGTCCGATGCCACGGATCCATTCTTGCCATCGGTGATGCAGACGATTGTTGCACCGCATTTGATCAATGTTCGAAGAGCATCATGCGGATCTTTTTCCTGCGTAAACATGATCGCTTCATCCTTATTCAACAGAAGAAGATCGGTGTGCTTCAAAAGTTTTGCGAGCAGGGGATCACTGCAGCCGCGTTTGATCTGCGAGCCACCCGGGTTCCACGTGAGCCCCGGCCTTTCTTTCTGTTCCAGGATCTCCACGACATCATCCAAAATCTGCGTGGTGCTCTCATTGATATGGTTCAAGTAGATCCAATCCGTCTTCGCAGCTGCGCTTTTATCGAACGTGGGATCCTGCAGATGCGCGTTCGTGCCTGCCGAGTAGAGGATGACTCGCTCGCCCGTGGAGACGGAAAGAATCAAAGAAAAGCCGGATGTTTCGCCTTGTACGATCGTAACCGAATCCGTCGACACACCTTCTTTTTGCAAGCGTCCCAGCAGTCGTTCGCCCCACTGGTCGCTCCCGAGCACGCCGGCAAAAGCCGCACTGCATCCCAAGCGGCTGAGTCCGACGGATGTATTGCAGGCACCCCCGCCCGGCGCCTCGATGACTTCCTGAACGCGGATTTTTTCACCGAGAGGCAATACGAACTCCTGTGTGCCATCACGATGCACCAAATCCCGGCCAGTGCGGACGAACAGATCGTACGTCACGCCGCCGATGGACAGTGTTTTCTTCATAAGGGGAGCGAGGAGATCTTCACTTAGGAATGATACCGCTCCTCGATTGCCTTCATGAAGGCCACCGTCATGCGGAGCGTCCGTCTGCGGTGCCATTCAAAGAGAATCAAGAGCAGAGCACCGGCAAGACCTGCCCACACTGCCACGGGAGGCAATCCACTTCCCGGCGTGGAAGGAGCACCCGCATGGTAGGCATTGGAAGCGGGGAGCGAGTCCAGCGTATCAAACGGAATGGGATCCGGTGCCGAGGCATGGAAGCCAAGGCCGAATGCCACGGGCGTGCCGTCGCCCGTCGCGGCGAGGTCGCTTAAGATGTCACCCGTCGTCGCCACCGGCGTTAAGCGGAAGTGGTACGTCACACCGTCGATCAAATCACGCAGCGTGAAGGCGCGCAGTGCGCCGTTTAAAACTCTGCGTTCCGTGAGTGCGTTCTTATCCGCGCCGTACTCCAGCAAGAACGAGGTGAGGGGAGTCTCCTCTGGGAATGTCCATTCCAAGAGCAGCGCGCCCGCTTCTTCCGTAATGGCGAGCTTGGTGCCCAGTACCATGGTCGAGATGATCTCGCTCTTTTCTTCGCTCTCACGTTCTCCTTGCAGCGCCGTCACCGCGAAGTAGTAGCGTGTGCCCGGACGCAGTCCTGCGACGGTGGCCGCCACGGATGCGCGCTCGGTATCCAGTGTGTAGAGGAAGTTTCCTTCCTCTTCACCCACGTAGATGCGGTATGCATCGACTTCGACACCCTTCAAAGGATCCCACGACAGTTCCACTGCGTTGGCACGACCCGATGCTTTCACGTTTGTCACGACCGGGAGTCCGTGCGGCGAGACAGAGAGTGTTGCGCGCAGTTCCGTGTCATTGCCCGCTTTGTCCGTCGCGCGAATGGACGGCTGATAGGCATTCGCTTCCGGTGCCGTGAAGAGGAGCTGATACGTGCCCGGCTCTTTCGCATTTTCCTCGAGTGGCAACGTTTCTCCATCGATGGTGACGTTCACTTCTTTCAAAGCAGGATCGCTCTTCACGAGGAGCAATACTTCCGATCCCTCCTCCGGTTTTTCCGGAGCAAAAGTAATCGAGGAAATGTCCGGGGCTTCGGTATCCAGTGTCAGCGAGAGCGCGCCGGAGTCCTGTCCGTTCTCGGCATCTTGGACGCGGAGCGTGAAGATGCTTGTCACGGATTCCGGAAGCAAGAGGGGAATTTCGAACCCGCCCACTTGGTCCGCTTCGCCTTCCGCCACGTCGAGTCCGTTGATCATCACGCGGAGGAGCGCAGAGGGTTCGGCAACGCCCACGAGCGTCAGCTCACGGTCGGCAACGAAGTCGCCATTCTCGTGCGAGGTGATGACAATGCCGTTGCCACCGGACGTACCGCCCGGGACATCGATGCCAACCGGCACTTCTGCTTGGCCGCTGATGACTGCGGAAGGATTCGTGCGATCTTCCACGCGCAAGATTTGTTTGCCTGCATGCGAGAAGCTGATGAGCAGTCGAAAACTTTTCTCACCGCGATCACGTGCGGTAAAGGTCGTGACGCCGGCTTCATCCCCAATGCCGGGGAGAACTGCATCGGGATCGGTGGGGGAGAAGATGTGCACCGTTCCCGTGTAGTCGCGGACGATGCGTCCCAGCCTATCCACGGCTTGAATGTCGACGCGCTTGGCCACTTCGTTCACTTCCAAACGCGTGGGATCCACGGAGATTTGGAAACGATCGATTTCATCATGAGCATCGCTCTGTGCACGTGCACTCGGAATGAGCTGTGCACCGTAGGTGTGGCCGCCGATACCGTCATCCGCTTCTATCTCCGCGCGGTCTGCCAGCACCGTGGCGCTCAACATATCCATCGCACGAAGCACAATCTGACCGGGTTCGCGGGTCGTCACAACGAACGTCTGCTCGCCCCATTCATCCGTTTCACTCGCCATGGGTTCGATGTCTTCATCGCCGCTGCCAATGAGTTCCACCGGGCGACCCGGAAGCACATTGCCGTAGCTATCGGTAAGACTCACCGTCACTTCCGCTTCGTCGTGGCCGTCCGCAACGATCGCATCGTGACGCACGGTGATGCGGGAGCCGCGAGCATCCACGGAGTCGGGCAGGATTTCGAACGCGGTTTCCGCAATCTCCTCCTCACCCAGTTTCAGCACGGCTTCGTACGTGCCTGCCGTTTCCGTTTTTGTGCCGGGCACAAGAAGCGTCGCGGCACCCGTCGCATCGGTTTTCAAATTGAGCGAGAACGCTCGCTCACGCGGCGGAAAAATTTCCACCGTGTACGAGGCATTCGCATCCAGTTCCTCCACCGTCACTTCGGCTCCCAATCCTGCGATGGAATCGTACGTCGTCAGATACCCTTGGCTGGCCACGGAAAAAGGCACAAGCAGGCCGAGAGCGGCGACGGAAAGACGAAGAATGTGTGTTTTCATAAATCCAACTATTATAGCAAAATTCTGCGATTCCCTCAATCCCGGAACATGCTTTGCATACCGTCTTTGTCTTTTGTCTACACGCGATATTTTGGCTTTCTTCAAACATATTCTTCCCATCGACATCAGATCCTTCATCATTATGTGTATGCGAACCACTGTCAACACCGAGTCGATTCATTGGAGGAAGTGCAGAACCGGCTCTCCGATGCATCTTTTCACGCAGCGGGTTGTTTCTTTTTCGTGATGCGCGTACCCTGCGCCCTTATGAGACGCTTTGCTTCCCTCCTGCTTCTTTGTCTTACTCTTGCCGCGTGCGGCGGCTCCGGCGCGGTTGCCGATTGTGAAGGCGAACGGTATTGGGATGGCACCATCGGTCTCTGTCTGCCCGAAGGTTGGACGGCATTGCCGCGCGAGGCATTGCGCGAGCGTGGCATTCCCGAAGATGTGGTTGTCGCTTTCAAACGCAACGAAGCCATTGCGGGGCAATTCCCGGCCGTGACGGTGACGCAGGAAGCGTTGGCGCAAGAAACGAGTCCTGTCACGTACAGCGAAGCCAGCGTTCGTTCGGTTTCCGTATTGCCCGGTTTCAAGGAGATCGATCAGCAGGACGTCACCATCGATGGTACGGAGGTCACGTTGCACATTTTCAGCGCGCAGCCGACGGAAGGCGAGCCCGAACGCAGGTTTTACCAAGTGAGCTTTGCTGCGAAAAATTTCGGCTACAGTGTGACGGGGTTGACGCCGCTCTCGCCCCCGCGTGAGTTGGAAGCGGAAATGAAGACTTTGATGGGTTCGATCACTTTCGCGGAGCCGGCGGCAGAGACGAGTGGAAGTTGAGAAAATCGTGTGCTCGTTTACGGATTTGCAGGAGAGAGCCTTTTCAGCATCCCTTATCTTCACTATTCTTTTCCAGTTGGTGCCGTAGCCAAGTAGTAAGGCAGGGGTCTGCAAAACCCCCATGCGTGGGTGCGATTCCCACCGGCACCTCCACGTAAAATCGCTCGCAGCGAAGCGAGAGCTATTTTACGTGCCACGTGGCGGCGAGCCGCTTTACGTGGCTGCGAGCGATCACGTGGCACAGCCATAAAAGCCGGCAAAGGCTCTTTTTGCGTATATTGCTATAAACACATAAATATGTTATTATATCTCTAAGCCATAACCTTTTACTTCCATACCCACATACACCTATGGCAAATCGTGATATTGGGATCAGCATCTGCGGCGTCGTTGTCGGCGTCCTCATTGGTGCAGGTTCCGTTTTATATACACAGGATCCCGCTGTCGGTTCCCTTACCGATGTTGCATACCGCGGCTGGGAAACTCGCCACGATCGCGTGAATGCACGTGCATTCAATGCGCGCAATATCGAGAAATCCCAGCAAGAGCAAACTCTTCATTTGAAGAATGCCCCTCGCTTGGAGCGCAAGGCCGCTGAACAGGAAAACGTTCACACCGCTGCTCCGGTGCAGAGTGCGGACTGCGATGTCGCTCAGTATGTTTCCGATCAAGTGACTCCTTTCGTCCCGAAAGAGCAATCCCAAGTGTACGGCAACATCCGAAAATCTCTTGCCGACGCTGTGGCGACCTTCTGTAACTAAAGAGAGCATACAAAAGGAAGAGGGAGGATCATCGATCCTCTCTTTTTCGTATGCTTATGCAGGCAGGATTTCAGGTCTGCATATGCTACAAAAATGATATTTGCTAATTTATATAAAATATGTTATTATATCTCTAAGCCATAACCTTTTACTTCCATACCCACATACAACTATGGCAAATCGTGATATTGGGATCAGCATCTGCGGCGTCGTTGTCGGCGTCATGCTCGGTGCAGGTTCCGTTCTTTATACCCAGGATGCGGCTCTGGGTTCTTTAACCGACGTTGCTTACCGCGGCGACGATTCGATCAGCGCCGAAGAGGCGTACGACCTTAAGGCTCGCGATGTCCGAACGCCGCGTCTTCTTCAAGATAAGAAGCGGGCAGTGAACACGGATGCCGGTTGGCCGACTCCTTTCCAGGGCGAATCGGTTGAGGAAACGCACTCGGCTGCTCCTTCCAATAGCGCTTGCGATGTCGCAAAGGCAAATGCTGCGCGCGTCGGCAGCAAGATTCCGAACAATCAGGATGAAGTGTACGGAAACTTGAGAAAAACTCTTGATCAGCTTGTGCTTGACTACTGCGGTTCTGAACAAGAGGAAGCTGCAGTGGAAGAGAAAGCAGACTACAAGAAGGCTGCTCCGAAGAGAGTGAATAACAACTGCAGGAAACTTTTCTCGGTGGGAAGCGTCCGCTTCTCGCATTGCAAAGGTGCCGAGCAGGCGGGTGAGGACTACGGTGTTTAATCCGGATCTTCAAAAAAAGGGGCGTGCGGCAACGCGCGCTCTTTTTGGTAATGACACATGAACTGAACGAATGACCAATGACCATAGACCAATGACCAAGACCGTATTGGTCATTGGCCGTCGTGTCATTGGTCATTAAATCAGGTTGTCTTTCTGCTCCACCTTCTATACACTCTCCCGAAATCCTTCCATCCAATGCCCAAAGCCCCAAAACCCATCTTACCGGCCTCCAAAAATCCCAAGGATTTTGTGATCGCAACCATCGGGAGCCACAGTGCGCTGCAGATCCTGAAAGGTGCGCGCGATGAAGGGATGCGCAATCTCGTCATCTGCAAGAAGGGGGCTGATCGGCCATACAAAACATTCGGTGTTGCCGATGAAATTCTCTACGTGGATGAATGGACGAATTGGAACCAAGCGCTGGAAGATGAACTCCTCAAGCGCAATGCCATCGTCATACCGCACGGCTCGTTCATCGCGTACATGGGGCATGATCGTGTCCACGATATGCAGGCCATGTACTACGGCACGAAGGAGATTTTGGAATGGGAAAGCAACAGAACCATGGAGCGTCAGTGGCTGGAACAAGCGAAAATTCTTCTTCCTCGCGTATTCGAAAAGCCGGAAGATATCGATAAGCCCGTCATCGTCAAGTTCCACGGAGCCGGCGGCGGATTCGGGTACTTCGTTGCACGGTCGCCGGAGCAATTTTACGAAGTGAAGAACCGCAAATATCCGGAAGAGAATGACTACGTCATCCAGGAATATATTGTGGGGGTTCCCATCTACATCCATTACTTCTACTCACCGATCACGAAAGAACTGGAGATCATGAGCATGGATAAGCGCTACGAATCCAACGCAGACAGCATCGGGCGTATCAAAGCGGAGGATCAATTAGCTGCGAATATTCATACCAGCTACACCATCGTAGGAAACATCCCCATCGTCATTCGTGAGTCTCTGCTCCCGGAACTCTTCGAGATGGGTGATCGCGTCGTTAAAGTCAGTCAAAAACTTTGCGGTAAAGGGCTCTTCGGCCCGTTCTGTTTGGAAACCATCGTTACACGTAAGCTCCAGATCTTCGTCTTCGAAATCAGCGCCAGGATCGTCGCCGGAACAAATCCATTCATCGACGGTTCGCCGTACACAGCCCTCAAGTACGATGTTCCCATGAGCACGGGCCGTAGGATCGCTCGGGACATCAAACAGGCGATCGAGAAGGGGAGATTGGAAGAAGTGTTAGGATAGATTTTATTCCTTTCTTATCTCATATGAATACAGCTGCAGCCGCACCAATCGTGGAAAGAAGAGAAGATTTTTGCATGGAATCTTTCCGGCGCGTGGAAGATCAGCTTCACATCATACGTAGGGCTGTGCTGGAGCGTGCTGCAAAATTAGCTGCTAAAGATTCGCAAGCCGGAAATGAACAAGTCTATTCAGTGATGCCACAGCATGTAGATAAAGCTTTTGATATTCTGCTCAATGAATCTCTCAGAATCCTCAATGCACAAAGCCGAACAGACGATCAATGAAAAACCATATTCCTTCATGAACTCCTCCAATCTCCTCAGCGGCTACGATATAAAAAAACTCACTATCGGTGCGCTGGGGGGACATAGTGCGTTGGATGTCTGCCACGGAGCAAAGAAGTTGGGATTCAATACCGTCGTGGTTGCACAAGAAGGACGAGAGAAAACGTATGACAACTATTTCAAAACGCGTGCGCGCTCACGATCGCAGATCGGGTGTGTGGACAGTGTCATCAAAGTGCCGAAGTTCAACAATGTTTTGGATGAAGCAGTGCAGAAGCAGCTGCGAGGTTTGAATACAATCTTCATTCATAATCGCTACTTCTGGACGTATGTCGATAACTTTGCAGCCGTCGAGAATGATTTTCATGTGCCGATCTTCGGCTCACGATCGCTCCTGAAACTTGAGGAACGCGATGGTTCGGCACGGCTCACCACAGGTCAGCCGTACAACCAGTATCACTTGCTTGCGGACGCGGGCATCCGCACTCCAAAAATCTTCAAGAATGCTGCGGAGATTGATCGCCTCTGCATCGTGAAAGCCAGTGAGGCAAAGCGCGGCTATGAGCGTGCTTTTTTCCTCGCGAGCAGCAAGCAGGGCTGGGAAACAGAAGGATCGCATCTGGAAAAAGAAGGAGCAGTGAATGCAGATTGGCGCTCCGCCACTATCGAAGAATTCATCGTCGGTGCTCCCGTGAATTTCAACTTCTTTTACTCGCCACTCACCGGCGAACTCGAATTACTTGGTACCGATACGCGCAGGCAAACAAACTTGGATGGATTCCTGCGGATGACTGCCGATCAGCAGCATGTAGCCGCAAAGCACGTGCCTCTCAAAATGATCGAAACAGGGCACATCGCCTGCACCATCAAAGAGTCTCTCGTGGAAAAAGCTTTCGCGATGGGTGAACAATTTGTGAAGGCGACGCAAAGAAGCAAGTGCGATCCCACCGGACGCGGCATCATTGGGCCATTCGCATTGCAAGGCGCAGTGACGGCGGAAGAGGGAAGAGAGGACATCGTCATCTTCGATGTCAGCCTGCGGATTCCGGGTTCCCCGGGCACACGATCCACTCCCTATTCCGGTTATCTGTATGGCGAACCCTTAAGCGTCGGCGAGCGTGTAGCCATGGAAATACGGCAGGCTGTCGCGGAGAAGGCGCTCGAAAAAATCATCACCTGATTTATCCCTGATTTTTTCCAAAAACTCTCTCCCAGCCTGCATCATATTGTTTGTTCCCGCCTCCCACGCGCGCTTTGGAAACCACGGGCTCAAAGACCGTGTGCAACCCCGTTCTTGTCAGATAGGTCGGTCCTTCGGCCACAACGCGTTCACCTGAATCCATATCATTTTCTAAAAGTTCTGTCCTGCCGATGCGAATCGCATCTTCCGGGATGCCTTCGGGTAATTTTTCTTTCATATAACAAGGGGAAATATGCAAAGAATTAATCGCGATCCAAACTTCTGAATCTGGGGCTGCCTGCTTTTGGATCGCGCACGTGCCCGTTGGAAAATGCCGGAAGCGGAGGTGTTGTTTCTTCTGCTTGATTTTTCTTCGCTCTCGCTTCACTGATAACACGGAGCGCAGCAAGTTCAACAGTAAGAGGGGTTTTGCCCACATACTCCCGCGCCGAATCTTGTTTTAACATGGCGGCGACTCCATCGTGGATTTTCGTGAGAGCTTCCTGCATTCCCATGCCGCATAGCTCGGACAAATCTTCCGCATGGCGCATAATGGCACCGGTTTCCGATTTCAGCCGCAATTGAAGCTCCAAATCCATGAGGGCGAGAGAGTAGGAATTGGTTCGTGAAATGTCAAATAAATCGGTGGAGCTGACCTTCGCTCTGCTCTTGCGGCTTGCCTGCCGACGAATGGTGGAGCTGTGGGGAAAGTTTTTGAACTTCAACTAGATCCGCTAGAACTGGGGAGAAAGTTCACAGAACTCAAATTCTCACTCGATTGCCTGATAATGATCCTGAGCAATCAACCAGAGAAAAAAGAGAGCCTGATCCTGTAATAATGGATCAGTCAATGAGCTGTGGGGAACGATTTGGAACTTGTTAGTCTTTCAGTGACTGAGCCTGTTTCCAACAAAGCTCGTAGATGACACCTCGGTAAAACTGTGCAATGTCCTCATTCTCAATGATGGTGCACGTTACCTTTCCTTCTGTGAAGGACTGAATAGCAATGACGTTATTCCAGGAGAAAATGCCCGACTTCCAAGTTATTTCTGGAGGGAGGAAACGTATTTGCATCTTATATTGTTTTGCTTTCGCATTCACTTTCTTCCCGAATTCGGCGAGAGGGAAGATGAGGCGTGTGTGAATGTTTTTCTCGGCACGCCTAGCGTAATACTTTTCCAGATAACTTGGACTAAGAAGTTTGGAAAATAAATCGACGTACGTGAATACCAGGACCTCGCCTTTAGCATTGAGCGTTTCTTCGAGCATCTTCTTCAAACCGTCCACGCCTTCGTACAATTTCACGGTTGGCACACTACCATCAGGACGCTGCAACGAGGAAAGCATCTTTGTTACATAATCGAGGTTGGTTTTTGTAAGCTCCAATTCAGCCTGCTTCTGTTGCCAAAGACGATAGAGAGCTTTTGGCTCTTCTGCTGCAATGAGTCGCCGTTTCCCTTTTCTTGTTTCAAATAGGAGTCCTTTCTCAATGAGCTGATCGACAGCGCCATGTACCGTAACGCGGTTCTGATTGAGTTGCTTTGCCAGTTGCTGCACTGACACTTGTCCGACAGCCAATGAATGCATATAAATCTGAGTTTCGCGCGGATTGCAGTCGAATTGTTTCAGTATGGCCGTAATGCGCTGTGTATCTGAGCTTGTGAGCATAAAATGTAGAGATGAATCCTACACATTTATAATACATTAAAACAGGTCTAATTACAATAATTGAGGCATATTTAGTATTCGCATCGAAAATTTGTAGGTAAATATTGACTATTATAATATGACACAATATTATTAGTTATGCAACTTCCCCACAAGCACTTGAATACTCTTCGATACGAGCAATCGGCACAGTGGATCCCCGAGGAATTTGCGGGACAGGAGACGACGAATTTCAGGTATATTCCTGAACTTACTGAGGCATACAAAAGAAGAATCTTGGATTATTTGGAAGATGCGGAATTTCGAGAAAGCATTGTGAATTTCTGTCCTCGAAAACATGACGAGGCAGCCTGGACAGTGAAAGATGAAGATTCAGCCTTTGTAGAGATGATGGGAGACCTTTCTCCTGAGAAGAGTAGAGCAGCCTCACGCATCGTTGATGAACATTTGGCAAAAAATTTGAGTGAAGGTGTACTCATCTATCCCTCCAAACTGCGACAGGCGAATCTTGATCGATTGCAGAAGAAATGGCCGACCAGGCTCGTGGAGTACGAGGGAGAAACAAATGTGCATTACGATGTGCAGGGCGGTGCCTCTCTCGCAGTAATCGATACTAAGGAGCCAAGTTTGCATGTTCATAATGGCAGCCGCCTTGTCATCTGCATATCCGAAACAGGTACGCTCGATCTGCCTGGGAAAACTTCTATGCTCAAACAATGGGATGCAACGTGGATGCCACCCTATACGCTTCATAGTTTCCACGGTCGTTTTCTTGCATTTCACACCAGTGAAGCAGGGTTTGAACACCCAGAGGCGCTTCTACCCTACAGGGAGGATTGAATTTTGAGTGTCACCCAGTTCGTCACATCATGGATGAGGCCTAATTCAGACAGCCCTATAAGCATAAGTGATAACAAAGACAAAACAGTTAGTACCTCTGTTGTTTTTCGCCATCTCAATGGGACCTTGAGTCGAAGATTTGTTTTGCGATGTTGCTCCTGAAGCTTAGCATCTAGTTCTTTTGCCAAATTCAGAAATTTCGGAGAGCATTGCATTGGGTCCTGAACATAATGGTCTTGTAGTGCTACACCGATTCCCTCTGTGTGCTTATCGGCATGCCCCATCCTTTCCCAAGCATCCTAATCTAGGATTTCTAAAAATTTTTTTCTGATAAAAATCTCAATCAAAATTGCGACTATGGATGCCAACAGTAATAGTGCGGCATACTTAGAAAATGCGTTTAGATCTTTTCCTGTTAAAACAAAAGAAGCGACGGACAGAACACCCGCGTTCAGAGAAATATAGAGATTCGATGGAAGATAAGATTGTTCCTTCAGATATTCAGCGGTCAACCTAAGATTGAACTCGCCGATAGAATCTGCCTTTGCCCTTTGTTCATATGCAAAATCTCTTATTGCTTTCCTTATTTCTGTCATTTGCTCTTCAGTCATATATATAAAATACACAAATCGCCGTATATGTCAGCAGCCACTCTATAAAACCAGTGCTCAAGTTGAGGATTTTGAACTCAAAGAAAACAGCCACACAAAGCCACTTCTTGCATTCGAGGCTGAGAATTCTCCGAGATAAGAAATCTCGATTTGGAACTCGCCTAGAATCGCCTATATCTTAAAAATTCTTGATTGAAACGCCATTTCTGAAGTTTCTTTTCCCGGATGGTGGAGCTGAGGGGACTCGAACCCCTAACCCCCTGCTTGCAAAGCAGGTGCTCTACCAATTGAGCTACAGCCCCGAATTCCTCTGTAGGATACTACATTTTCGCTATTTTAAAACCCCGTCTTCGTGTGGTGTCTCCCTGAATGGCGCGAGATTGCTGTTTTTCTTGACATCCACTCTCGCAACGCGGAAAATTTTCTCATGTCAGAATCTTCACACAAGAATGCACCAGGAACATTTTCTTTCAAGTCAGTCGGGAAAGCTCTTGGTGTTGTTGGCGCTCTCGTTGCTGCACACGAAATTGGCAGATATCAGGGAACAGCCGAGGAGCAAAGAAGTGCAGAACAAGTAGGAATTGTACAAAAAAGTATTAATCAGACTTTGTCTGAAAGAGTTGCGCATCTCAGTGATGAAAGTGTCGACGTGCAAATGAGCACACCAGAGAGGATGCTGCTAATTAACGATTATTCTAAACTCCAGCAGCAATACACTGCTGATCAAGAATAAGCTTGAAACCATCAAAACCCCGGATTCACCATGGGTGGCCGCGCCCCCGGTACTAAGAATCGCAGCGGTGCCAGCAAGATGTCCGATGTCCCTGTGAGCGTGGCAATGGAAACGAAGAAAATCACCACAGCAACGATGATGATCATGCTGTAGATGCCGCCGACTTTCTGCATCCACTCTCCTTCACCAATCATATCGCCCAGGCGCTCGCGGTATTTGAGCATGAAGAATGCCAGGACTATCCCGATGATGCTGAGGAAGGTGCTCATAGTGGAATACTAGAGTATCGGAATACCGGATTACTAGGGCAGGCCTTTCCCAATATTCTAGTACTCCATTATTCCGATATTCCTAAAAATATCATGAAAGCACTTCATCAAGATCTTTTACAATATCTTCTTTTGAGCGCGTGCCCACAAAACTCTTCACGGCTTCGCCCTTCTTAAAAATGATGAACGTCGGGATACTCATCACGTTAAACTTGCTTGGTACGTCCATGTTCTCATCCACATTCATTTTCATGATCTCTACTTTTCCCGCGTACTGCGCTTCCAGTTCTTCCATCACAGGGAGCATCACTTTGCAGGGGCCGCACCACGGAGCCCAAAAATCCAGAAGCACCGGTTTATCGGCTTTCAGGACTTGGGAATCGAAATCAGCATCATTGATGGCTTTTGACATGTGTGGGCAGGGGAAGGTTTTGATTATAGGAAGAGAAGTGCCAAGTGCCAAGTTCGAAGTGCCAAAAACCACTTGGCACATGGCACATTGAACTTGGCACTTATTCCGTGCGTCCTCTCATCAAAATATCTTTCGTGATCTGTTTGCCGACTTCCACGGCGGGCTGACCGTACGGGTCTATCCTGTACAGCTTTCCCAGGAAGACGACTTCGGCCAGGAGCAGGAAGAACAGTTGGCCCAGGTGCGCTTCATCCAGCCGCCCCAAGGAAATCGTCACGTGCGGACGCTTGGCGGACGTGAGCGCGCGGCTGGTGCCTTCGTAGCAGGCATCCAACAATTGCCCGAACGTTTTACCTGCTATTTCTTTCCACTGCTTCTCCAGGTTCTCCGGCACGATGACGCGGGGCTTTTCCACTTCCGTGATGAAGAGGTGCCATTGCTTGCGGGGGCCTGCCATCCACTGCTGCAGAAGCGAGTGCTGGTCTTGCGTGCCGATGGCGGCCAGGGGAATGGGATTCGCCGTTTCCTTCTTGCCCAAGCTCTCTGCGATCAATTGCTGATTCCAGCGTGCTATCTGGCCCAGGCGTTGACTGTACGGCATGATGACGCGCACGGGGTAGCCGCGCTTGGTATCCAAGATGTACTGCACGCTCGCGAGCAGCGCAGCCGGATTTTCATCCAGTGCCAGGTTCTGACAGAGGGTGTCCATCTCTTTCGCGCCACGGACGAAACTCTCTATGTCTCCGCCCAACAGCGCCATCGGCAGCAAACCGATCGGTGTAAAGATGGAATAGCGACCGCCCACTGCCGAAGGAATTGGCAGCATCTGGATACCATGATCCAGGCAGTAACTGCGGAGATTTCCTTTCAGAGGATCGGTAATGGCGATGACGCGCCCCGCCGCTTTATCTCCGAGGGCTTCCTTCAATTTTTCAAAGCAGAGGAAGAACACGCTCATCGGTTCCAAGGTGTCTCCGGATTTGCTGGCGACCACGAGAAGCGTGGATTTCCAATCGATCAGTTCCATGTACGTTGCGAGCATCGCGGGATCAATTGTGTCGATGACCAAAAATTCCACGGTGTCGGGTCCCTCGAACATTTCCTGAATCACTTTGGGACCGAGACCGGATCCTCCGATGCCGATCCACACGACCGTGCGGATACGCTCGGCTTTCACGCTCATCGCGACTTCCTTTACACGATCAATCGTCTGCTTGTCGTACGGATCCATAGACCACGCGTGCTCGCCTTTGGTGCGTTCCTTCAGCCAATCTTCCGTGTAGCGTTTCACGGATGTGCGCATGGCAGTGAGCTCCTGATCCGGTATGCCCATGGAAGGCGTGATTGCCTTTGCGAGTGCCGCTTGGATGTCGAGGTGAAGCATTCGTGAGGGTTAGGGTTGGGGTTAGGACAGAGCGGCCATTCTTGGCCGCGATGATGATTCGATTACAAGTTACGCAATGCGGCGGCCACTCGCTCCTCGGTCGAGGCAACTTCTTTGGGCAACTCCTTCAGTGCTCTCATGATGGTTTGCGAGTCGTAGCCCAGGTTTGCGAGCGCTGCGACGGCATCCTTATCAAATTCATGGCGCTTGCTGGTGCTATCTTTGGACACTTCGCCCAAAATCGTGGGATATTTTTCCACGAGCGACTTCAATTCCAGCAATAATTTTTCCGCCGTTTTCTTGCCGACTCCTTTGATTTCCGAGAGGGAAGCGGGATCATTGGCATCAATTGCTTCCTGCAAAATTCGTTTTGGCACTGCGGAAAGTTCTATCCCCATCTTCGGGCCGACGCCGGGGATCTCAATCAATTTTTCGAACAATGTTTTTCCGGCGAGCGTCGGGAATCCGTACAAATCAAACCGGTCCTCGCGGATGTACGAATAAATCCAGAGCAGCACCGTGCTTGCTTCTTCCATCGTTTCCCATGTATCCACTGGCACCGTCACACGGTATCCCACTCCTCCTACATCAACTGTTACCTCCGTAGGATGAAGCCTATGCACGATACCACGGAGATGAGCGATCATCGGAGTGGAAGTATAGAGGAAGAGAAGCGTTTTTCAAAAAGTTCGTGACGATGATTTTTTGTTCAATGTTGGCTGAATTCCTCGTCCCATTCCCAATGTTCCGGATTGTCACGAATGTACCGTTGGACGCGACGCAAATCGTCGGGATCGCGAATGATATGCCTGCCTGCCGGCAGGCAGGTTCGTAAAAATTGCGTTGCCACCATGTTCCGGATCCGTTCGGTTCCAATGCATTGATGCGTTTTGTGGCGGCGGATTTGAATGCACCGATGATGGAACCCAATGATTGGGCAAGTGGTTTCGTAAATGTTCGTTGCGTTGTAGGGGCTTGGCGCGCCAAGCCCCTACAATCGTCAATTTTTATTATTCCGTGGAAATGGTTGGGCATCACGACATACATATCGAGCGTTACGTTTGATCGTAATGTTGCCGTTCGCAACCATTCCTCTTCCACAATCTTCTCCATCTCGTTCAATTGCATCGATCCATCCTTCATTTGCCCAAACAAATGTTGTTTTTCGCGTGCACAAATCGTCACGAAATACATGCCGTCGCCTGCATAATCATGATTTTTGTGTCGAATGGATTTCCGACGCCAACGCGTTTCACCAATGTTTTTCATATTGCACCGATCATAATGACGAATTCACCTTTTTTTATTATCTGTAGGGGCTTGGCGCGCCAAGCCCCTACAGTTGTTCGTAGAAATTCCTCATGCATTTTCGTCAGCTCTCGTCCGATGACAATTTTCCGTTCGGGTTGATCTTTGAGTGCCTCCGCAATTTCCATGAGCGTCTTTTCGATGCGGTGCACCGATTCATAAAAAACAATCGTGCGTTCTTCTGCGGCAAATGTTGCGATGAGTGACTTGCGTCCTTTCTTCAATGGCAAAAATCCGATGTACACAAATTGATTGATGGGAAGCCCGCTCCCGGAGAGGGCTGCCAAGAAAGCGGCCGGTCCCGGCACCACCTCTATCTGTATGCCGCGTTCCACAGCTGCGGATACCAACGCGTAGCCGGGATCCGAAATGCCGGGCGTTCCGGCATCGGATACCAGCGCAAGATGTTCTCCTTTCCTCAGCCGATGCATGATTACGTCGATCTTTTTGCTGTCGCTGTATCCGTGCATGCTGATGAATTCTTTTTTCGGAATCTCCAATTGTTTCAAAAGATTTCCCGTGACCCGCGTGTCTTCACAAACCACAACATCACACTTTTTCAGTGTTTCGATGGCGCGGAGGGTGATGTCTCCAAGATTTCCGATGGGCGTTGCAACGATCGAGAGCATGGAATAAGGCTGAGGAAGGCGAGTTATTCGCTTTGATAATACATCTTAGCATCGTCTTCTTGACGAAGATCCATCTGTTGGCATCATTCATCCATGTTTCTCCTAGAAAGGAGGTGCATATGTCCCTCTGAAAAGAGGGAACCCGTGGTCTCTTCTCATTTTTATTAGGAGGAGAAGAGACCCTTTTAATGTCAACAATAATTGACGAAATTGACTTATGATTTATACTGGATGCAGGCATCCTTTTTTCATACAGCTGGATGCTATTGTCCCCCGGGTTGGCGATTGCTAACCCGGGATATTAAAAGATAGATCGATAAAAAGACGTGTCCATTCGGAAAGGTCTTTTTCTATTCTCATACCCTTTTTTCCAACCAAAAATCCGCTATCATCCTGTGCGACGTACGAATAGCTGATTCCCCGTTTCCTTTTCACTCATGCCAAAAAAAGACGATTCTTCTTCCCAGCAAGACCCGCTTCCTTTGGGGGATGACGCAGCGCAGGCTGCAACGCCCCCCGGCGGGGGAGACCTCTCCACGCTTGGAAAAATAGTCGCACGACCCATCGTTGCCGAAATGGAGGAGAGTTATTTGAACTACGCCATGAGCGTCATTGTCAGCCGCGCGCTGCCGGATGCCCGTGATGGTTTGAAGCCGGTGCATCGTCGCATCTTGGTTGCAATGCAGGAAGAAGGACTATCACCGTCGCATCGTTACTCGAAATGCGCCGGTGTCGTCGGTGAAGTGCTCAAAAAGTACCACCCGCATGGAGACTCTTCCGTGTACGACGCACTGGTGCGTTTGGTGCAGGACTTCGCGATGCGTTACCCGCTCATCGATGGACAAGGAAACTTCGGTTCCATCGACGGAGACAGTGCAGCGGCCTACAGGTATACGGAGTGCAAACTGCAGAAAGTGGCGATGGAACTCCTTACAGATTTGGAGAAGAACACCGTGGATTATCAGCCGAACTACGATGCGTCTCGCAAGGAGCCAAAAGTTCTCCCGGCGAAGATCCCGAACCTACTCTTAAACGGTACGGTCGGTATTGCCGTGGGTATGGCCACAAACATTCCGCCCCACAACTTGGCGGAGCTTATCGATGCCACCTTATATCTTGCAGACAATGTCGATGCCACGGTGGAAGATCTCCTGCAGTTCGTGAAAGGGCCGGATTTCCCCACCGGCGGTGTTATCTATAATAAGGAGACAATCAAGCAGGCGTACCTTACGGGACGCGGTTCTGTGATTATGCGCGGCAAAGCGGAGATAGAGGAGACAACCGGCGGACGCTACCAAATCCGCAT
>MFXP01000018.1:8233-8567 GCA_001787535.1 Candidatus Peribacteria bacterium RIFCSPHIGHO2_01_FULL_51_35 | reverse complement strand
ATCCGCATTTCGGAAATCCCATACCAAGTGAACAAATCCACCATGATAGAACGCATGGCGGAGCTGGTGAACGAGAAAATCATCGTCGGTATCTCCGACATTCGCGATGAATCCGATCGCGAGGGCATCCGCATCATCATCGAGATGAAGAAAGATGCGTACCCGCAAAAGATTTTGAACCAGCTTTTCAAGCACACGGAGCTGCAATCCAGTTTCGGTTACAACATGATTGCGCTGTCCGATGGTCTCCAGCCGCGTTTGCTCAACCTCCAGGAACTCCTCCAAATTTTCATCGAGCACCGTCGTGTTGTCATCACGCGCCGCGTCACCTTTG
>MFXP01000018.1:6377-8223 GCA_001787535.1 Candidatus Peribacteria bacterium RIFCSPHIGHO2_01_FULL_51_35 | reverse complement strand
CCTTTGATAGAGATCGCGCAAAAGAGCGTGCGCACATTTTGGAAGGACTCAAAATCGCGTTGGATAACATCGACAAAGTCATCGAGACGATTAAAAAGAGCGAGACGAAAGAAGTCGCGAAAGAGAATCTTGTGAAGAGGTTCAAACTGACGGAGATACAAGCCGACGCCATCCTCCAGATGCGCTTGCAGGCCTTGGCAGGCTTGGAACGCCGGAAGATCGAAGACGAACTCAAGGAGAAGCTCGCATTCATTGCCGAGTGCGAGGCTATCCTCCGCGACAAAAAGAGGATCGACAAGATCATGAAAGAAGAACTTGAAGCAATCAAAAAAACCTACGGCGACCTCCGCCGCACCACGGTGATTCCGCATGCGGTTGGAGAATTCAGTGCGAAGGACACCATCCCGAATGCCCCGATGATCGTGACGCTGACGCGCGCAGGCTATGCCAAGAGGCTGAGCCCGCTCCAATTCCGCGCGCAGCATCGCGGCGGCAAAGGCGTGAAAGGCATGACGACGAAAGATGATGACGAAGTGCTGTCGCTGATCCACGTCATGAACCACGACGATGTTCTGTACTTCACGAACACGGGTCGCGTCTTCAAAGCTCCCGTCTACGAATTGCCGCAGGCAGGCCGCGTGGCGAAAGGTCAGGCGATTGTGAACTTGCTGCAGCTCCAGCCGGAGGAACGCAT
The DNA here is from genome assembly GCA_001787535.1 of Candidatus Peribacteria bacterium RIFCSPHIGHO2_01_FULL_51_35. Classification (GTDB taxonomy): domain Bacteria; phylum Patescibacteriota; class Gracilibacteria; order Peribacterales; family Peribacteraceae; genus 2-02-FULL-52-16. The sequence continues at coordinate 7,529 of MFXP01000018.1, read as the reverse complement.
CACTGCCATCTTAAAATCGGCTCTGGAGGGCAAGCAGTACCTCTTTATGACAACAAAGATGGGAACGGTGAAGCGCACGGCTCTCACGGAGTTTGAAAACATTCGTCGCTCCGGTCTTATCGCACAGAAACTTCCTCCCGGCGATGAACTGCAGTGGGTGGTGGCGACGACCGGTAAAGATGAAATCTTCGTGCTCTCGCGCAAAGGCAAATCCATCCGCTTCCCGGAAACAGACGTTCGCGACATGGGACGCGCCGCAGCAGGTGTGCGCGGTATTCACTTGGGTGACGGCGACATCGTCGTGGAGGCGGCGGCCATCGCAAATCCGGATACCAGCCGCTTGCTGGTCGTCATGGAAAACGGCCTCGGCAAGATGACGCCTGTCGCGCAGTATCGTTTGCAGGGACGCGGCGGCACGGGTGTGAAAGCTGCGCAGCTCACGGCAAAGACAGGGGATATCGTCGGAGGTGCGGTACTGCAGGAAGGCGAAGATGGCGATCTGCTCTGCATCAGCAAACAAGGTCAAATGATCCGCATGCGCCTCAGTGATATCCCATCCCGTGGTCGTGCCACGCAGGGTGTCATCGTCATGCGTTTGAATGCGCGCGACAAGGTCGCCACCATGAGCGTGGTGATGGAAGACAAAGAGAGCGAAGCCGCAGTGATGGAAGCTGCTCAAGAGGAACGCGCGGAAGAAGTGGAAGAGATCAAGGAAGACGTAGCGAAGATCGTACGCAGCGAAAAGAAGGCGATCCGCGCTGCAAAGGAAGCCGGTGTGGCTGTACTCGAGCCTGTGAAGGTGCAGGCGGTGGCTCCAAAGGTTGAAGTGAAAAAGACAGTTGCTAAGAAGGTCGTTGCGAAAGCAGTGCAAAAAGTAGTCGCAAAGAAGGCAGCAAAACCTGCGCCCAAGAAAGCTGTGAAGAAGCAGGCTCCCAAGAAGGTCTCCAAGCCAGCAAAGAAGAAGAGCAGGCGATAACTATCGATTCTATCGTAGAGACGCGCGATTCGCGCGTCTCTACGACGATGATCATATTTTAATTTCGCTCAGTTTTGATCGTGGTTTGTAGAGCCGCGACATGTCGCGGCTCTACAACGGCGATGTATGTGGCAAAACCCCTCAAATGCCTCGTAATCGGTCTTGCAATGGTTTTA
>MFXP01000018.1:0-6355 GCA_001787535.1 Candidatus Peribacteria bacterium RIFCSPHIGHO2_01_FULL_51_35 | reverse complement strand
TTTATGATTCTGTACACTCTCGTGGCTATGAAAGCAGCTATCCACCCCGTGATGCACGCAGACGCTAAGACGAAATGTTCGTCCTGTGGCGCGGTGTACCTGATCCCGAGCACCATCAAAGACCAATCGGTGGAAATCTGCAGAGCATGTCACCCCATCTACACGGGTAAGCAACAGAAGGACCTCAAGGGCGGCCGCGTCGAGCGCTTTAGAAAGCGTATGGCTGCAGGGAAGAAAGAGAAATAACAGTTCGATTATTTTATTTGCTACAGCTCTCGACTCTTATTTGTCGAGCGCTTCCACAAGCCACGGCGATCTCGACTCTCGACTGCCCGTGACAAGCGCATGCCTAAAGCGGATAAAGCTTGCTTGGGTGATATTGACAGGGGTAATAGTTTTACGTATTATAGTTTCATGAAAGAAAGAGACGATATTGGCATCGAGCAAGCTTTTAGGATTATAACAGGTCAGCATTCTCCAGAGGTCTTGAATCAGTTGCCAGAAGATAATCGATTTGGTTCAGATCTGGGGCTTGCTCTGAATTTTGCAGCAACAGTTGCAGAAAGCGAGCTGACTAAGGATGAAATAGATACAATTGCAAAAAAATTGCCTGCAGACATTCGAAATGTTTTCAAAGGATTTATGAATGGGTAGGAAATATGAGATGTGTTCAAGAAAATCTTACTCAATAGCACTCCCAGGTAAAGAGTGCTATACTGCGCGCATGAATACGCGTCAGGCGCAGCTTCTTACGGCCATCATCGACCAATTCATCGAAACGGGTATTCCCGTCGGATCCAAGCATATTATCGAAGGTGGATTTTTTCCCTTGAGTGGCGCGACCATCCGAAACGAAATGCAAGTGCTAGGGGATCAAGGTTTTATCGAACAGCCACACATCAGCGCAGGGCGTATCCCCACGGCAATTGGGTACCGCGCATACGTGCAGGAATTTATGAAACCGTCTACACAGGAGAAGAAAGTGCGACAGAAATTCGAGACACTCCGTGAACAGTATTTCCATCGCAAGGACCAAGAACGAGCCTACGAGGCCGTCGCCCTGCTCTCGCACATGATCCCCAATGTGGCGTTTGCAACGGTGCCCCACAAGCAACGCGTGTATTTCCTGGGGCTTGCGCACGCACTTCGGCAGCAGGAATTCCTTTCGAACCCTGCCCTTGCCAGTGGCGTCGTGGAAGTCTTGGAGGAACGTCTGACGGAAGTACTTGATGGCATCAAAATTGATAACCAAGTGCGCTACTACATCGGCGATGAACACGTTCTCCCGCAAATCCAGAGCTGCAGCTTGATGGTGACGGGATACAATCTCCGTGGACACACGGGTGTCATCGGCATTCTTGGCCACATGCGCATGGATTATGCGTACAATACCGTCGCGTTGGAGCTGGTGGCGGATCTTCTTCGATCTAACAATTGACAACTGACAATGTACAATGGACAACGTTTTAGGCATTCAGAATCAGTAACTGCTGCCATCGTTGTCAGTTGTCCATTGTCCATTGTACGTTTCTAAAGAACACATGAATCTAGATCCCCATCAACAACTTCTTCGCATAAGGCCATCCCTTCCGGATAAGGATGATGTGACGGCGGAACGCAGTCCGTTGATGATGGAGGCGGTTCTTTCGTCTCTGCACTCGCTCAAAGGTCGCGATGCGGAGATAGGCCTGGAGATTGGCTACACAGCAGGCAAAATCGCGTTTTTCACGCGTTCCACCAAGAAGGCTGCGGCGCTGGTGGAAAGCCAAATCTATGCGCAGTATCCGGATGCCGAAATCGAAATGGAAACAAGTGATCCTTTCGTCACGACAGAAGGCGAAGTGGTGGTTGCTGCGGATCTCACGCTTACGGAACCGGATGTGTTCCCCATCAAGCGTCATCCGCAATTCATCGATCTCGCGAGCAGGAAAAACATCGACAGTATTGCCGGCGTGACCTCGGCACTGGTGCGCTACGGCCAACCCGGCATGCGTGCGCATATCCAGGTTGTCTTTACGCCTGTGTCCAAGCACTTCCGCAAGCGCGCGCTCAAGTTCCTGCCACTCCTCACGCGTGGCATCGCCAAGCACAGCGTGCCGTACGCCAAGCTCTTCACCCGGGCGCACTTGGCCAGCGGTCTGGAGCGCTTACTCTTCTTTCCACTGGATATGCTGATGGGAGGGTTTCGAGCGTGGTTTCTTGCTCCGCCGAACATGAAGAGCATCTCGCTGTTCACCGGAGAAGAGTCATCTGAACAAGATCTGCAGGATGAAGATGCCATGCGCAAAAGTTCGCGCACGCACGAAAAAGAAGACGCCTTCATCGGTGCGGTGGATAAAGTGAACAGACTGCTCTTTCGTGTGAACGTCCGCATCTCCGTCATCACGCCGAAGAAATATGCGCGCGATGCCGTCACGAAGATCGAAGAGATTGCAGGCAGTTTCCGACAGTTCACGTTGCCCCAGAGCAATGGCTTCGTGGAGCGCGAAACGACTATCACATCCGCTGTGCCTTTCGGCTTTCGCATGAACCCTGTGCTGCTCTCTGTGGAGGAACTTGCGACACTCTGGCACGTGCCGAATATCCTCGTGAAGACGCCCAACTTGGACATGGTGACGAGTAAAAAGCTCGAACCGCCGGTGGATCTTCCTATTGTGGAGGAAACGGATGAGCCGCTCACGTTGCTCGGCGAAGCCGTCTTCCGTGGTCGTCGTACCAAATTCGGTATTCGCAATGATGATCGCCGCAGACACATGTACATCATCGGTAAAACCGGCATGGGAAAATCAACCTTGCTCGAAAACATGATCTTTTCCGATATTCACATGGGCAGGGGAGTCGCCGTGGTGGATCCGCACGGCGATCTGGTGGAGGCAGTGCTGCGATTCTTGCCGCCCGAGCGCACGAACGACGTGATTTTGTTTGATCCCGCAGATAAAGATTTTCCACTCTCCTTCAACATGCTCACGAGCCGCACGCCGGAACAACGCTCCCTTGTTGCCAGCGGCATGATGAGCGTGTTCATGAAGCTATGGCCCGATGTCTGGAGCGGCCGCATGGAATACATCCTCCGCAATGCCCTGCTCGCGCTCATCGAAACCGAAGGAAACTCGATGCTTGGCATCCTCCGTATGTTTTCCGATGACGCCTTCCGCGCAAAAATAGTCTCGCACGTGGAAGATCACCTGGTGAAGAGTTTCTGGGAGGATGAATACCGCTCCTGGTCGGACAAATATCGCACAGAAGCCATTGCAGCCATCCAAAACAAGATCGGACAGCTGCTCTCGGTGCCGATGATCCGTAACATCGTGGGGCAGGTGCAATCAACACTCGATATTCGCCACGCCATGGACACCGGAAAAATAATCCTCGTGAACCTGAGCAAAGGAAAACTGGGCGAAGACAACAGCGCGTTCCTCGGCTCCATGCTCGTTACCAAATTCCAGTTGGATGCCATGAGCCGCGCAGACGTGCCCGAGAGCGAGCGCAAGGATTTCTACCTCTATGTGGATGAATTCCAGAACTTTGCGACGGAGTCCTTCGCCACCATCCTCAGTGAGGCGCGCAAATACCGCCTGAACCTCACCATGGCGAACCAGTACGTGAATCAGCTGCTCATCGGCGACAAGTCCACCGTGCTGCGCGATGCCGTCTTCGGCAATGTTGGCTCATTGGTCTGCTTTCAGGTCGGCTCCGACGATGCCGAGCCACTGAGTCTCCAGTTCGAAGAGATGGTGGATCAGAAGGACATTCTGAGCCTTCCTAAGTACCACGCGTACATGCGCCTGATGATCAAAGGCATTCCGAGCAAACCATTCTCCGTTTCCACGTTGGCTCCGCCCGTGTTCAAGCAAGACAGCAATCGTGTCGAAAAGATTCGCAAGCTCAGCCGTGAGCGCTACACAGAGAAGCGATCGGTGGTCGAAGGTAAGATCGCAACGTGGATTGCAAGTTCGCGCACAGGGCGGCAGGAAGCCAAGAGTGCGGAGAAATCCAAAGAGAAAGAAGAGGAGGAAAAGAAGAAGGCTAAGACGAAGAAGATGACGCTGGAACAGTACCGTGCGTGGCGCGACCGTGAACTCTGGACGAATGAATACAATGCCGTCCGCAAAAAGAAAATGCTCGGCGAAGCAATCACAAAAGAGGAAGAGACGAAGATGGCGGAGCTCGAAAAGAAGTTAGCAGCTTCCGGCGGAGTGCCTCCGCCGAGCAAGACGATGCTTGACGCAGCGGAGAAGATGAATAAGAAATAATGGCTGTTACCAAACACGTCTGTGGTCCTGCTACAGGCATCACTCGTCTATTAAAAAAGCTCCCACCGGGGAGCCTTTTCTGTTTGTGTGTATCTTCGGTACTCGTCCTCAAGGGGACGATAGAAGAACCAAGTGAATGAGGCGAGGAACCTCGCTCTTCTGCCTTGCTCCGGACTCTTATTTCTCCTCGTGCCCGGACGAAGTCCCTGGGGATGGGCTGCGCAAGCACGAATGCGAGGAGCCCAAAGGGAGTAAAAGGTGCGCGCGCCTTAGCGATCCTCTGAAAAGGCGAACGAGTTGCAAAGCAGAGAGGAGAGTGGCCACTTCCGGCTGCGCGGTTGCGGAGCCTGTATTCGTATCACGATCGAGTCCTATACCCGGAGTGTACAAAGAGTATTTGTAGAGAGGTGGCCGAGAGGAACTAGCGTCATACAGTGGGTAGTGACCATTCTTCTTTCTGCTGGAGCGGTGATGGGAAGGAGCAACCCTTACCTGCAGGGTTCATACCATCGTATTCTTCCCATTCTCTTTTGCAAGAATCTCTCATGGTTCTGCGGAGAACTTATGGTAAGAATACAAAAATTATACAAAACTTGACGTAAATATTTGTTCAATGGAATGCCAAGAAAACGACTTATCCACATAATGTTAATTATTGATTACATCATCAAAAAGAAAATGGGGAGCAGGCATACTTGCCTGCGGTGCGCGGCCAAGTATGGCCGCTTCCCATTAATCTTTTTTAGTCGCGTGCAGCCAATGCCACCTTAATTCCCAGTCCAATGAGCACTGCACCCATCGTTCTTTCGATGAGTGTCTGCGCACGTTCGAACACTCTCTTGATGATGGAAAGTGAGAAGACGGATGCCAGGAAGGAGAACCACACGAAGGTGGCCAGTCCCATGTACACGCCGTAGAACCCTTGTATCGCCAGAGGCGTTGTTGGATCAATGACTTGGGTAAAGAGCGCCAACATGAAGAGCGTGGCTTTGGGATTTAAGACATTGCAGAGGAATCCGTTACGGAATGCCTGGAGAGGAGAGATATCCTTCTTCTCCTTCTCGATCACTGTTTGGCTTACTTCCACCTTCTTTGCTGTAAGAGCCTTCCAGCCGATATAGATCAAATACGCAGCGCCCAGATATTTGATGATGCTGAACAGAACGATGGATCGGGAAATCAACAGTCCGATACCCAGAAGCGAGTACAGCACGTGGACTTCGAGCCCCAAGGCAATGCCTGCGGCGGTGATGATGCCGGTCTTTCGTGAATACGAAAGAGAGTTCCGCGTGACGATCGCGAAATCGGGGCCGGGGCTCATGACACCCAGCAAATGCACGATGGCGACGGTCAAAAAGGCGGACATGCGTGCATTATAAATGATTTACTGCCATTACAAGCTGTAATCCGGCAGTTTCTTCCACATGGCTTGGTGGAAGTTTCTCAGTGTATCGGCAGTCGGTTTATCTTCGATCAAAAGGCCGACCATGTCGTGCGAAGAAGAGATGATTGCCACTTTGTTTCCATAAATATTGATCTCTACTGAAAGATCTGCGTTCTTTACCATTTTCAGAACTCTGCGTTCCGCTTTCCGTTTCTTAAAAGCGAGGTCGCTGGTAGGGGATTTATTGACGATGCCGACATATGTAATACCGCGTTTAGCGCGTCGTGAGCAGTAATTCCAGATCCAATCATTGAGTTCCACGCTGTGTTCCCGAGGGAAATAATGTTCGAAGTCTCCGATGGCCAAAATTTCCTTCTTCGGTTCGCGCAGAGTGTCTTCATAAATCTGTCGTATGCCGTCGAGGCCGGAAAAGAAACGGACTTTGGGCTGCAAGATGGAGGGATTTCGCATATGTTCGAGCTCTGGAAGCACTTCCAGCAGCCGTTTCTTGCGCGTATCCAGCTCCAGTGCACGCTGTTCCAACATCGTGACAAGAATTTGCGGAGCAAGACATGTGAAATATTTTACCGATCCCTTCTCGTATTCCTGCACGATGCCTTTGGCAATGAGTTCTGCAAGAACGTTGTACGTATGCCCGCGCTTGAGTCCCGACTTTTTGGCTACCACACTGGCAGGTTGGGAACCCAACTCCAGCAGA
>MFXP01000017.1 GCA_001787535.1 Candidatus Peribacteria bacterium RIFCSPHIGHO2_01_FULL_51_35 | reverse complement strand
CGATGGTACCCACGTTGACGTGAGTCTTGTTGCGTACGAATTTCTTTGCGTCTGCCATAGCGAAGGAGGGAAATTAATGAGGGGAAATCCCGGTCTTAATCCGGGACAGAATAGCTTCTGTAAGCCGAGGCAGTCTAGGGAATCAGGTGGGAGTGCGTCAACTCCAAGATGCTCTATAAGCGAGTCCCCAAGGCAATTTTGAAGCATCTTTAGATGAATGACCATCAAAGAATGGCTTCTATTGGGTAAATTCCGACAAGAAAGAGCGGGCGTTCCCGCCCGCGATTATTAGTCTTCTTTTATTCCGCGCGCATCCCGTGGCTCTGCAACTTCACCCTTCGACTCTCCGCCTTCGACGGATCGCTCAGGGCAAGCCATCTATTCTGCAAGCATTCCGTGTGACTGCAACTCAACCATCTCGCGGTAGATGTCGCAGGTCTTCATGAGTTCCTGATGCGGTGCACATGCTATCAAGTCTCCTTTATGGAACACTGCGATGCGGTCGACGGAGCGGACGGTGCTGAGTCGATGCGCGATGATGCAGGCAGTGCGGCCGTGGATCAATTCACGAATTCCTTCCTGCACCATTTTTTCCGTGACGGAGTCCAGTGCGCTGGTTGCTTCATCCAGCACCACGATCTTCGGTTGTTTTAAGATCGCGCGTGCGATTGCCACGCGTTGGCGTTGTCCGCCGGAGAGCCGGATGCCCCTGTCACCGATCAATGTTTCGTACGCTTCCGGAAGGCTTTCGATGAATTCCGCTGCGGCGGCACGGCTCGCAGCTTCACGCACTTCTTCGAACGTCGCACTCGGGCGTGCATATTTGATGTTATTCAAGAGCGAATCATTGAACATGATGTTCTCCTGCAGCACCAGTCCTATCTGGCTCCGCCACCAGTGAATATCCAGTTCGCGCAGGTCTGTGCCGTCGATGACAATCGCGCCTTTCGTGACGTCGTAAAAACGGTTGAGCAACATCGCGAGTGTGGATTTTCCTGCGCCACTGTGGCCGACAAAGGCAATGTGCTCGCCCGGCAAAATATTCAAATTGATATTGTGCAGCACTTCACCCGCGTGCGTTTTTGATTTCTTTTCATCCGGCTCCAGCTCGGAATCCTGTGTTTCCTTCCTGGAATCGGTTTTTACATCCAAGACAGATCGTTCCAGAGGCTCGGGCAATTCTTCTTCCGGATTCTTCGTGAACTTCCGCACGACGGCGTTTGCCAGTTCGCGTTCCTCATCTTCTTCCGCGATCACCGCTACGGGTTGGTAACTGAAGCAGACTCCTTTCAAGTCGATGGCACCTTTCAACGTCGAAGGGATCTTTGGATGCATCACGTTCTTCACGTGAATGGGCGTGTCTAAGATCATTTGCGACATCCGCACTTTGCCTACTTTCTTGTTCCACTGTGGCAGGAGTCCCGCGAGCATTTCGAACGGCGTGAGCACGCGGAAGAAGGAGAATTGGAAGAAATAGAGTTCTCCCAACGTGATGGCGTCGCGTACATACAGGAGGATGCCGACGCTCACAAGAAGGATGCGTGTGAGCATGAAGAAGTTGATGGCTTCTACGGCCGCCCAGCGGATGTTCACCTTTTGCTGCATATCGAATGCCTTTACGTGCGCACCGTGCATCAAACCCATTTCAAAATCGTGCTGTGTGTTGCTCTTTACGGCAAATACGTTCGTCACGGCATCAAACGCGCGGCCGATCGCCTCCACCCACAGCCGGTTCACGCCGTACTGCAACTTGTACGTGCGCTGCGTGCCGATCATTGCGACGCCGATATAGAGGCATAAGCTCACAACCAAAATCATCGCGAGAGTCGTGTGGATCGTGAAGCTGATGATCAGAAACACGAATGCAGACAAAAATGACGGGCCGAAATCAATAAACAGGTTGCGCTGCAGATCCACCAGGTTATCCGCACCTTCATCCACTTGTTTCATGATCTCTCCGGATTTCTGTTTCGTGTGAAATGCAACGTCCACATGCAGCACGTGTTCGTACACTTCCTCACGTCGCTCCAGGAGCAGGCGATTGTCCATCTGCCACGATAGATATTTCTCTATTGTTTGGACAACCGAGAGAGCCACGAAGATTCCCGCCCACACGCCAAAGAGCATCATAAAATTGACGGATTTTCCTTCCTTCAGAAGCATCAGCTGATCAATTGCGAAACTCGAATACAGCGGTTCCGAGATCCACATGGCGGACACCAGAAGGATCATGATGAACATCAGCCCGGCTTGCAGCGGATGTCGCCGCCAGAATTTTTTCAGCAATCTCCAGATCAAGTGGAGGTTGCCACCTGAGCTTTGGCTTGCTGTTGCCGAATGAAAAGCGTTCTTTCCCATAAATGAAGATACAAGATACAAGAAACAAGACACAAATGAACTAAAAAAGTCCGCTGTATCTTGTATCTTGGTTTTTGTTTCTTATGCTGTACTTATGGATAAGCATGAGCGTATTCAACTCTTTACAGAAACCATTTGGAATTGGTACAGTATTCACAAGCGTGAACTTCCATGGCGCGATTTGAAGGATTCCGATCCCACGGCTCGCGCCTATAAGATCTTGGTTTCCGAAGTAATGCTGCAGCAAACCCAAGTAAGCCGAGTAAAAATTGTGTTCAGAGATTTCCTTGAGAAATTCCCCAAAATTTCAGATCTCGGTTCAGCTTCCAACCGCGATGTTCTGCTCGCGTGGCGAGGCATGGGCTACAACTCACGCGCACTCAGACTTCGTGATGCAGCGAAGGCGATCGTAGAACAGTTCGAGAAGAAATTTCCTGAATCGATGGAAGATCTTTTGGCGATCAAAGGAATCGGTTCGTACACTGCTGCTGCCATCAGAAACTTTGCATTTAATATTCCGACGCCATGCATTGATACAAACATTCGAAGAATTCTTCACAGAACATTCGTGGGTCCGGAGAATGCGGATGGAACATGGAAGAAAGACGATCAATTTTTACTCTCGCTTGCTCGTGAAGTTTTAGATACCGCAATTTCCCCTCCTCCTTCGGAGGAGGGGTTAGGGGTGGAGGGGAAAACTCGTGACGCAGCAAACTGGCACGCATCGCTCATGGATTTTGGATCCTTGGTGCAAACAAAAAATAATCCGAGATGGGATGTGTGTCCGCTCACTGCGCGAGGAATCATGAAGACGACGAAACGAACATTCGATCGTCGTAGGGGCTTGGCGCGCCAAGCCCCTACGACACAAATCGAACCCGGTCGTTTCGTCGGGCAAAAATACATTCCCAACCGCATCTTCCGTGGAAAGATAGTCGAAGCCCTGCGTGATGCGGAAAGGGGACTGACCGTTACCCAAATCGGGCGCGAAGTATGTATAGATTGGAACGCCAAAGAACATGACCTGTGGCTGAAAAACCTGATCAAAAAATTGGTTCAGGATGGATTACTGCAGCATCAGAGGAATAAGTTTGGGCTTTCAATCCCAAGGAACTGATTTGACCAGCGATGCTTTGGCTTGCTCTGGATCCGTCAGAATAGAATATTCTTTACTCAAGCAAGCAGCTTTTTCGCGGATAGAGCTCGAAATCACCCTAAGGCTTTCTTTTGCCTCGTTTTCTTTTTTCTCCAACTCAACAAATTCACGACTATCATTTTTGAAGTGATCCACCGTAGGGTACGTTGATTGTATCGCCACGCAGACAAGGGGCACGTCGGCTTCCGGGATGCTGGAAAAATAGGTGATTGCGAAGTGAATCACTCTCTTCCATTCAGCGGCTGCTTTCTCCATGAAATCATCGGAGAGGGAACGCAGCGTATCTCTTATCCTTGTGTTCGCATATTCTTCGCAGGAAGGATTTCGCGCCAGGAATCCTTTCGCCCATTCTTTATCGCCTTTAATCCGTCCACTTACGACATCTTGTTGCATCCTGTGGAATTTGGTTTCGTTTTCAAGGAGCCATTCCGCACTTCGCTTCTTTTGCGGGATGGGATTTTGTTCTGCATAATCCCGCAGGCCTTTTATATATGCATCTAGCGTGGGAAATGTTCTCAAAAAATCTTCAGGGTTGCCTTTAAAGTCCGCCAGTGTAATGAGCTGTCGTTCGACCTGTGGGGCTGGTTTTCTCTCGGGGAGTGTTTCAACAGATGACATAGTCGGTCATCATAAAGCAAGTATCTGTTCTACGATAGAAGCGGAAAAAATTCACCGATGAAAGATGGAAAAAGTAGAAACCCTTGCTGAAAAACATGATCATAAAATTAGTTCAAGATAGATTGGTTGGGTCAAAAAAGAATGTATGTGTTGGCTGAGTGATCAAATCTAGACCGTAGCGGAAGATCGCGATCTTCCGCTACGGAATGGTTATCATTTATTTCGCCAACTGCTCAATCCTCCTTTCGCGTATGACATTCACTTTGATGACACCCGGATACGTCAGCTCGGCTTCGATCTTCTTCGCAATGTCTTTTGCGAGCTTCTCTTGGTCCAGGTCATTGATCTTCTCAGTGTTCACGAACACGCGGATCTCGCGGCCGGCGGAGATGGCATACGCGCGTTGCACGCCTTCGAATGTCTTTGCAACTTCCTCGAGCTCTCGCAACCGCTTGAAGTACTCTTCAATGGATTCGCGGCGCGCACCGGGACGAGCGCCCGAGATGGCATCCGCCGCAGCGACGACAAATGCTTCCGGCGTTGCCATGGGAATATCTTCATGGTGCGCAGCCACACAGTGGATCACTTCCGGACGGACTTTGTAGCGCTTGCAGATCTCCACACCTATCTCCACGTGCGTGCCCGTCACTTCGTGGTCGAGAGCCTTGCCGATGTCGTGGAGCAAACATCCTTCGGTGACAATCTTCGGATCCGCGCCAATTTCTTCCGCCAGCATGCGTCCCAGGTGTGCCATCTCTACGCTGTGCTTCAGCACGTTCTGGCCGTAGCTGGTGCGGAAACGCAGGCGTCCGATGATCTTCAGGAGTTCCTGCGGGTAACCGGTGATGCCGAGCTCTTCCGTTGCGCGTTTGCCGAATTCCAACATCATCTTGCCGACTTGCTCCTTCACTTTGCCGACAATCTCTTCGATGCGTGCGGGCTGAATGCGTCCGTCCTGGATCAGTTTTTCCATCGCGAGCTTCGCGACGTAACGGCGTGCAAGATCGAATCCGGAGATCACTATGGCGCTCGGCGTGTCATCGATGATCACATCCACGCCGGTTGCCTGTTCAAACGCGATGATGTTGCGGCCTTCTTTTCCGATAATCTTTCCTTTCATGTCATCGGACGGCAGTTGCACCACGGTCGCTGTGGATTCGCTGGCGACTTCGGATGCGTAACGTTGCATGGCTTCCGCCATCAAGTTCTTGGCTTTTTCCTCGGCCTCGTCTTCCATGCCTTGTTTCAGCAGCTTCACTTGGCCGGCGAAGTGTTCGGAAAAATCTTTTTCCAGTTCCTTCCAGAGTTGCTGCTTTGCTTCCTCTTCGGAAAGTTTCGCCACTTTTTCCAATGCTTCACGGTGCGTGGCGCTGGCTTCCGAAAGCTCGGTCTTCAGTTCTTCCAATTCTTTTTCTTTCTTCGTGACAGTCTCGCGTTGGCGTTCCACCTCTTTCACTTTCTGATCCAAGCCTTTCTCTTTTTCTTCCAAGCGACCTTGTTCTTTTTCCACTTTCGCTTCGATCTCGGACGCTTGCAGTTTCGCGTCGCTCAAGATTTCGCGTGCCGTCGCTTTCGCTTCGGTCTCGGCGGTGCGGATCTGGCTCTTGGCCTCGTTCAATTTCGAGTCCAATTTCTGGAGTTCGCGTTCCTTGGCGTTGATTTCGGCTTGGAGAGCCGTCGAAATCTTTTTACCTTTGCTGAACAGGAACCATCCGGAGATCACTCCTAAAATCGCTCCTCCCGCGAGGGCTATGAGTACGGTGATATTTTCCATAATTCATGAGGGGCAGGTGAATGAAAATCTGCCACTCTCTAGGCAATGCGTCAGATCAGTCGCGCGATGGGTGAAAACAGAATGCGAGCATGATTATCAGTCTAATTTGGTGCGAAGAGAGGGAGATAAAGTACTGAGTACAGTGTAGGGGATTTTGTACCATAGTGCGATAGATTTTTTTGTCTTAGCAGTGCCACGTGGGAGCGCCCAAAGAACCACGTAAAGCCGCTTCGCGGCCACGTGGCACGTAAAGTTCGCTCCGCTCCTTTACGTGGATTCTTTTGGCTCTGCTGGCTGATTTTTGGGCATTCTCCAGAATCAAGTCAGTCGAGGATGTTCTTTTGGTCGTTAGAACCTATTTTTTGTCTATCCAAAGCCAAAAAGCAGATCCCCTGCTTTTTCGATGAAGCAGACCCCCTCATCGTAGGCGCTCGGAAACGCTTTGCTGGTGCAGTATGCGGGCATTTCTCCGGCGAGCAGTCCTTGGCATTTTTCTCCTTTCGCTTTCCGGCAAAGCATTCTCCGCGGTCTTCATCAATGAACTCCTCTGGGCGGGGAGTGACCTGAGCACTGCCGACGAATGGGTGGAGCTCTACGCCGATGCCGATACGGATGTCAGCGGATGGATCCTCACGTCCGTGAACAGCAGCGGAGAGGAGGTGGCGATCGTGCGATTTTCCACGGGAACCATTATCGGATCCAACCAATATTTTTTGATTGCGAACAATGATGCTGCAAATTCCAGGCTCGCTCGCGATGCGGATGTGATAACAAAAAGCCTCACGCTTCCGAACACAAAGCTTCTGATTCGCTTGAAAGATCAGTCCGGAACTATCATCGATCTGGCAGATGACGGCGTAGGCGTTCCTTTTGCAGGTGCAAATGCATCCGGTACTGGCACCAGAGCAAGCATGGAACGCATTCTGTACGGGCTTGGGAACATCAAAGAACACTGGGCAACTGCTCAGGGCTTTTTAGGATTCGATGATGCCGCACCCATGCGTGGCACACCGGGTTTTCCAAATGGCGGCGTTGTGATCTCTAGTTCATCACAAAGTTCCTCCGCCCTTTCTGATTCATCGGTATTGTCTTCACTTTCATCCGAGTCATCGAAGACCACATCTTCGGATTCCTCGGAATCGTCGGATTCTTCGGATTCCATAAGTTCATCTGAATCCTCGATGGCATTCGGGCAATCTTCTGAATCATTCTCTTATTCATCCATTACAGTTGATCCCTTACCAAAGCTAATAATTACAGAAATTCTTTCGAACCCAAAAGGGGTGGATACCCTGGAATGGATAGAAGTGCAGAATGTTGGCTCCGGTGCTATCGATCTTCAGGGCATGAAACTTGCTGACAATTCGAATACATTTATTATTCAGAGTGGAGCCCTTCTGGAAGCTGGAAACTTTCGATCATTCCGAAAAAATGAGACAGGGCTTTCGCTGGATAACGGTGGAGAGACGATTACGCTCCTAAGTGGATCGATGGTATTCGATGCTCTTATGTACCCGGAGACCGCAGAAGAAGTAAGTTTTGGAAGAGATCCTGCGGATCCAAATCTGCTGCTTCCGTTCTGTGTCCCTAGTGAAGGTCAGCCGAACAGTATCAAGGGACTTCCGGTGACCATCATGATTCAATCCGGACAGCCGGAGGGGGCAGGGAAAGTGACGCTGAATGTCCGGGCAGAAACACTCAGTGGGTCACTGGCAAGTGCCACGTGTTCCTGGGATTTTGGGGACGGCTTTTTGAGCACGAGTTGCAATCCCCCATCCCATACTTTTTCGACTGTCGGTGACTACCTCATCACCCTTTCTGTGAAGGATTACTGTAGTACCACGGTGGTACAAACACTCCCGATTCTTGTTCTCCCAAAAGGATCTGCAAAAAAAGTGATTCCGGATTCGCCCCCTCCGGTCGACCCGGCGGTGCCGGTTGTCGACCTCTGTGGAGTAGACCACGGCGAGCAGATTTTGATCTCCGAATTTATCCCGGATCCACTGGGAGATGAGACAGCTGAGGAGTGGATCGAGCTCAAAAATATGATGCCTATTTCCATCAATTTATGTGGGTGGGTTTTGGATGACAGTGAGGAGGGGAGTAAGGCTCATGTTTTGAAGGATTTTCCGATTGCAGCAGGCGCTTTTGCAGTCCTCAGGAGGCCTGAGACAGGCATAGCACTGAATAATGATGGCGATAGCGTTCGTTTGATCAGTCCCAGTGGAAGAATTGCCGATGAAGAGGTCTTTGATCGTGCTTTGGCAGGGGAATCCTATGCCCTTAGGAGCGACGGCAACTTCGTCTGGACGCCGTTTCATACTCCCGGTTCCGACAATCGCTTCCGCACGGCAGAGAGGCGCTTTCCCACTGACATCGTGATCATCTCTGCCGCATTGCCGAATCCTTCCGGCGTGGATAAAGGCGCGGAATGGATCGAGCTCACAAACGTCAGTGATGATTCCGTCACGCTTTCGGATTGGTCACTCGACAATGCAGAGGGTGGCAGCAAGCCTTTTCGGTTGCACGGTATCCAGCTTTCCTCCAAAGAAACGCGCAGATTTGGCATGGCAGAGACGGGTCTGGAGCTCAGAAATAGCCAAGATAGTGCACGTTTATTGGATCCCGACGGCAACGTCGTATCGTTTTTGAGTTGGACGGAAGCCGAAGATGGTAGGATTTACCGTCCCTATGCCTTCTCTTCCGAGCGTGTGAAAGCTGTTGTAACTCGCGTAGTGGACGGTGACACGTTCGACATGATGCTCACCGACATAGAGCATCTGGATCGCATTCCGGAAGAACTCAGGCGACGCTGGCTGGCTCAGGAAGACACGGAGAACCCTGCCATTCGTGTTCGTATGATCGGTATCGATACACCAGAAACAGTGCATCCGAAAAAGACAGTAGAAAAATACGGATTGGAAGCATCGAATTATGTTCGAAGCCTTATAGAAGGCAAAAATATAGAACTAGAATTTGATACGGAAATGTGGGACAAGTACCAGCGCCTCTTGGCATATGTGTATATCGACGGAGCCCTTGTGCAAGCCAAAATACTCCAAAATGGTCTTGGCTTTGCCTACCTCCGTTTTCCCTTCATCCGAGCCCAAGAATTTCTGGCCTATGAAGCGGAAGCACGTAAGGCAAAGCTCGGGCTCTGGTCGAGCCCTGAAATGGTGGAGGAAGTCCTGCTCTTGAGCGACGAAATCAAAGAAGAAATCCTCTTTGAGAAAGAAGGGTTGCACATAGCGTTTGATCCTAAGCCGGGAGTGGTTGCATCAGGATCGACGGTGAAGATCAAAATGTCGCAGCCTTCGCAGGTCTATCTTTCGATCAATTCAGGATTTTTTCTGTCCTTCACCGGCGCATTTATTGTTCGAGAAAATATTTCTGTGAGTGTGTATGCGGAAGCTCATTATGGATCCGGAGAACTGTTGCGTTCAGAAACCATCGCAGGTCGTTACACGGTACCGATTACATACGAGACCGGTTCGCTCATTATTAGTGAAGTGTATCCGTCGCCATTGAAGGATGAAGTGGAATGGGTGGAAATCGAGAATCGGACAGCAAAAGACATAGTTCTGGCAGATTGGTTTTTGGATGATGTACTGGAAAAAGGCAGCAAGCGTTGGAAAATTCCTGCGGACAAGATCATTTCTGCACATGGATTTTTGGCGCTCACGGGAGAAACATGGAAGCTCGCATTCAACAATGACGGCGATGATGTGCATCTTCTTTTGCCCGATGGCAGATCTGCTGCTTCACTGACGTATCCAAAATTCAAAAAAGGAATGGCGTATGCGCGCATCCCTTTTAGTGCATCGGGTGCGTTGCATTGTGTCACTGCGACTGCGACACCGGGATCAGTAAATATTTGTGAAGATCCGATTGTTCTGGCAAAGGCGAGTGCGAAAAAATCTTCCACGTCAAAAAATCCGAAAGTAAAGAGCGCAGTGTCGAAGACATCGAAAATGAAACTGAAGAAGCAGCCGGTGCGTTACAAAAACGTTCTCTCGAGTGCAGAAGAACCCGAACTCCCCGCCATTCCGGAAAAACTGCTGCGGTTGAAGGCACTGGTAGGAGGGGAGTCTGCCCGGGGCGCGGAGCGGCCTGTGGAGCTATGGCTGAAGCATGAGTTTTTGGCTTATGCCATTGCTCTTTCCATCCTCACAGAACTCCTGTTTCGTCCACTGACTGCAGTCTTCCAGAAACGGGCAATTTGAGGTATAATAGTTGGATTTATGCCTATATCAAAAGAAACATTCACACATCCTCCCGAGGGCGAAAGCTTCCTTAAAGAGCAGAAGGATTTTCAGGATCTTTTGAAGCATGTGGAAAGTGCCCTGAACAGGGCAGCAATCGGCAATGACGGCATTAAAAAGCTTTTGGCGGACAAGGAATTTAAGAAAGACATGGAAGCCTTGCTCGACTACCAAAAGGGCAGGGGAGTCCGCTGGTTCCGCGAAGGGCAGATCGACTTGGCGAATGACGAGAAATTCAAGGAAGCAGACCGAAAGCAGATGGAATTGCTCGGCAAACAAGCCGAAGACCTGGTGCTGAAATATTTTGATTTGCTCGAGAAAAATTCCAAAAAAATCAAAGATTCCGTTGCCAACCACAAGGCTGCAGAGGGCTCTGCACCACTACTGAGTGGCGGAGAAAAAGTGCTGAAACAAGTGACAGGCAATGTGGAAACGCTGCGTTTGCGCCAGCGCGCCATGCACAAGATTGCGCAGGAACTTATCCGCAACAACGGGGCATCGCTCTCGAAAGCAGACACGAAAACACTGGTGGAGAATTACTTTGCAGGCGGAGCGCTGACGGCAGAAGAAAAAAAGTCCGTCGAAGGCTTGGATACAAAAATCATTGCCGCGCTGCCTGACGTTTTGAACGACGATGGCGTGAAGAAGCTCCTGAAGCTGCTAGATGAGGAATCTCGTTTGCCTCCTGTGGAATTCAGTTCCATCCGTAATGTGGAATACGATCCGAAGTTTGGCTTTGCTGATCTTATTCATGCAATAGAAACCCTCGGAAAAACGCCAGGTTCCAAGAAAGACGATGCCATCAAAAAGATCGATGATTTCTACAAAGATCTCACCGTTGCAGAGCGCAAATTGCTTATTGATGATTTCCCAACATACGTGAAAGGCTTTGCAACAGAAGTCGGAGGGAAATTCGAGGAAACTTCTGCACGCGAATTAATCTTGGCGATCCAGGGTAGCGTCATAGACCGCCACTCGATGAAATTCGCACAGCGCGCTGCGAGCAAGGAACTGATCGAACTTGGCGCGCGGGAAGACAGGCATATTGTCAGCAGATTCCCGGAACGGGAAGTGTATCTGTACAGGCTTGCAGGCACAAAGCCGAAGCAATTGATCGAACGCTGCAAGCGAGAAGATGGAAAACTGGAAGTGGAAACGATGAATACGATTCTAAAATCGTTAAAATTGAAGGAAATCGATCCGGCAAAACTCGACTTCAGTGCATTCGATGATAAGAAAGTTGCAGAGCTTTCGGACAAGTATCATCTAAAGCCAGATGGGCTAAAAGAGTGTGCAAAGTTAATTTTAACGGAAGGTTCGTATGCCATTCCTACGACCGGTGTATATGCGTGGGGTGCCTCAAGAAACTACGGAAAGACACTCGAAGCACTCTATGGGACAGATATTGCAAAGGACGTGAAAGATCATGTTCCCGGTGGCGCGCCAGATCCTATGGATGCTTACTTTAGGCAGCACTATAGCCACGCCGTACTCAGCAAGAAAGTTGCCCTCGATTTGACCTCTGCGTGGAAGAGCAATGCATTCGAAGAATATTTGAAGAAAGACATCAAGTTCGATAACCCTGCAGGCATCGATGCTGCAGAAGCGTTGCGCAGGATGGGCTTGTCCGCTGATTTAATAAAGCACGTGAAGGATAACGAATTGGAAACGAGCATGGGAACTTTGTATGAACTTGCGGGCATAGAAGAATTGCTGAAAGAGCCTTTCGCTGCTCCAGATGACCAGGTTGCAGCACAGAAAATAGCTGCACTTGTTGTGGATGCGGACAAGATGCTCAAGAAGGAAAAATTGGAAGAAATTGGAGCATTTTTCCTTTTCCGGAGAGCCGGTGCTGCAAAAACAAAAGCCACTGCAGACGGAAAAGCGTGGGCACAGGAAGTAATCGATACGCTCAAAGGCAAAACTCCTCCTGCTGTGACCATCACCGGTGCGGATATAAAAGTAAACAGCCAGGCAGAACTGGTTGCTACGATCAAAGGAAAATTAACAGGTGCCGAGTTCGAAGCCGCACGCAAAAATGTCGTAGAGCTCTCGAAGTCCGGCATCCTGGAACGCACCTTGGCGAAAAACGTCAAAGTGAATGCGCGGGAGTTTGCGCGCCTCCTCACTGTTGCCGGGAAAGATTGGGGCGCTGCCATGCTTGCCCTGCCCCGCAACGTGACGGATCCAAGAGGTGATACGGATCTGGAGAAACTGTTGAACCAAGAGCGCGCGCTCAAGGGATACCGCAGTGCTTTCACAAGCATCCTCAGCCATTTTGATGCGCACGAAGAGGGCACTGCAAAATCATTCGATGCTTTGCGCAAAGGCGATCTTGCCTCGCGCTTGGCGAAAAAGCGTTCCACGGAATTCATCACGTTGCCGGAATCGCTGCGCATGAAAGAAATGGCTGACCGGTTTGTTGCGAAGCAAAAGTTCATTCACGACAGGCTCTCGCCGCTCTGGGCAAAATACAAAGATCCCAAAGTCCGCCAGACGGCTCTCTTTATAGCAAACCAAGTGCCGTCCGATGAATCCTTGGCGCTCGCCATGAAATATTTGGAAAATCCAGTCACATTTGATTTGGCAAAAGAATTGAAGCCGGAAGTGTTCGAAGAGCTCAATGGGTTTTATGCAAAGCGCGACCGCATCGAGATGGCAGAAGGCAGCAACGTCCTAACGCCGGGTGAAAAGGAATTGCACATACGCATGCAGCCGCATGCACTCCTTCTTTTAGAGAAGCACAAACTTTTGGATGGCGACGCTCATTTCGACAAATGGTTGGCAAATCCTGCGTCGGCTGCAGCGCCGCTTGAACTTATTTTGGAAGACATCCGCGACAAGGACGGAGATACCATGGGAGGAAAGAAGGCGCTCATCAACGCTTTCTGCAAAGGCGCGCCTGCTCCTTATAGTCTCCCCGATGGAACAACCAAGAACTTGAATTTTGGGGATGCGCAGATTTACGTCGCTGGATTCCAGAGGCGCTTGCAGGTTCTGCGCGAAGACCGCCTCCAGTCGGAATTGCAGCTTGGCCATGCCGAACGCAGCAAGAATCCATTGGATTACCTCCGCTCCGGTGCGAAGGAACTCGGAAGGATGTTAAAGAGCAGGGACAAAGTGGAAAAGGCGCTTGCACTCACCATGATTCTTGCCGGTGGATATTTCCTCTGGCAGACATGGAAGAAAGGAGGCCTTGGCAAGAATTTGATGATTGGACTCCCGCTCTTCTTTGGTGCGGACATCGTTGTAAAGAGAATGACCGGCAAAGGAGTGTTGGAACGCTTGGGTCTTACCTATATGAATGCGAAAGACCGCAACACGGCGTTGGAACAATTCTACCGTCGTCACGAGAAACATCCGGAATATGGCGAAGTTTCCGGCGCGGCCGGACAGGAGGCTGTGAAACAACTGATGAATCCGAAAGATCCTGTCTCCATGAAAGATCTTTTGGAGTGGCGTGCAAAAGCGCGCAGCGGTCGCACGGGTGCCAAATTCAGCACCGGAGCGCCGAAGAAAGTGCAGGAAGCCGCTTCCAGCGTGGCCTCGAAAATAGGTTCCATCGAAAAAGTGGATCGTGATGAACGAGCCTACGAGATCATGCTGAAGGTGGTGGAAGCCGTGTGTATAGATGTTGCAACGGCAAACAAGCAACCTGCGACGGTGGAGAATGGCATCAAGCTTATCAATGAGCGATGGATCAAGATGGATGCGCCGTACCTTGCTGCATTCAAAGATGATCTGTTGGAAGTGGCAGGTGGCCAACCGGGTGGAGGCTTCTCTCTCCTCACGATTCTCACCATCGAACGTCCCACGCCTGCGATGCAGAATGAACTCATCGAAAATGAGACATTCTTGGAATGGGTGCTGCGTGGCACCGGCATCACTCTGAAAGAAGCAAAAGAAAAATTAAAAGACGGCATGGCTCTGGCAGGACTGTTGCTGGAACATGGAAAGAACAAAGTGCCCGGTGCGCTGGCATATGCAAAAGACAAGGCGACCAAAGCGAGCGAAAGCATGTACAAGTGGCTGCGCCTGACGACGAAGAAATCCTATGAGGAACTGAGTGCGGAAGCGAAGGCTGCTTGGGATTTGACGGTGAAAACACTGACAGCCGCAGGCATTTTCGCTTACGAAAAGGCACCCGGCGTGTTCGATTGGAGCGTGGATGCTACGTTTGCAACGGTGGAATTTACCATCGATTCGGCGCAAAACGCATATCGCCAATTCCAGCTCCTGGGCATTACAGGCGAACCTTTGGATGCGTTCGACAGGTTGGTCAGCTCCATTTTCCCGGGCATCACCATCAGCAAGTATGTCTTTTATAAGGATACGATCAAGACCAACGATGAGCATGTGGAGAAACGCGCTGAATTCGATGAATGGAAGAAAGAATTCATTGAACTGCTGGGATCCATTGCAACGCCTCCTGCCGAGGCTCAGGTCAATTCTTGGGTGTTGCAAACCTACGCCAATCAAATGAAAATTTCTCCGGCTGTATCCAGCACGGCAGAGTTCAATGGTACTGGGAAAGTTCCCATACACACGAGAATGGCTGTCTATGAAGGAGTGAAACGACATGCGTATTCCTTCCTGCTTGCGCAACGCATTCGAGCCATTCAAAGCTTGCCTGCAGGTGCCAAACTTACATACCCCATCAAACCGGATGTGAAATGGAGTGAAATGGACCTTTCGAAAGAAAATCCTCTTGCGAAAGATCCCCTCGCTGCGGCCATTGAACGGTCTTATGATCCCAAAATTCTTCTTCTGCTTGGACTCGAAAAAACAAGATTTGTGGGAGCCTATTACGAATGGGTCCGTTCGTGGAATCCAGGCATGGTGCGTTCGGTGCTTCAAGGTTTGCACAGCCTTGCAACGATTATCAATCGTGATGCTTCCAATGAATATGTAAAAGCAATTGATGAATACATGAATCAATTTATAGCTGAAGCAGAACAAGAATTGAGGCTGGATCCGGACAAAGATGAAAAGCTGAAGCTGTATAAATCTTATTTGAATACGGTTTTGACGAATGCAGTCATCGATATGACATTGAGCTCGCGCGGCCCGGGAGGACTTCCTGCGGACAGAGCAAGCAGCAAGGAAATGGATCCTATGATCTTGGCCGTGCGCGAGGCGCAGAACTTCCTGGAATATTTGCGCTATAGCAGAGGATCTTCCGCCGAACCGAAGAAATTCAAAAACTTTAATATTTTCAAAGACTTTACGATCACGGAAGGAAAAGAGCCTGAGCTTGAAAAACTTTTTGAAGATGAGAAAGAGATGCTCAAGATTCAGCGCGCCGAACCTATGGGCGAACCTCTTCCTATGGCATTGCCCGGTGTCCCCAGTACCATTCCTCCGGCACCCTCAGCAGCTGTAGCCTTGCTGAGCAGTGATGATGCACCGAAGGACGCATCGGAAGAAGCAGCTCTCTTTGCGGCTATTGGCACAAATCTGCAGCCGGGACAGAAAGCAACTCTGCAGATCAAGTTGGATAAAGGAACTTCGGCACTCCCGAATACTCTGGGAGATCCCGCAACGCGCCAGCGGTACCTCAACTACATGCGCGGTGCATCCGCCGGAACACGCGAAACATTGATGAACAAGATGCTCGAGCATTACAAAAACAATAAAGCGAAAGATTATTCCGAACTCATGAACGAAGCATTGGCGATGCGCGGCAGAGATGCAACGCCCGAAGGCCGAAAGAATTTGCAGCAGATGATTGATAAATCTGTTGGCTTGGAATTGAAGAAAGTCTTTGATGAAGTCGCAAAGATAAAAATCGATGATACTGCGGCGTTGCGCACGTGGGAGCCGAGATTGTTAGAGCTCTATAAGGCGACATCTGCAACAAACCCCGGTGATAAACCGGATCGTACCTCGGATCTTGTTTCTTACCTATTGGAGTACGTGCTGTACCAAGAAAAGAATGAGGATGTCCCCGATCTTACAACCGGCAAGAAAGGATTCAAAAAATATGAAGCCTACTTGAATTCGGCGGGGCTCACTCCACCGCAAGATACAAAGTACTCATATGGTGCGGCACCGACCAT
>MFXP01000016.1 GCA_001787535.1 Candidatus Peribacteria bacterium RIFCSPHIGHO2_01_FULL_51_35 | reverse complement strand
GCAAAGTGTTAGGCTGGGCATCGCCCAAAGAAATATTTCATTCGCACCTCGCTGGTGCACTTGGAACTTGAGACCATCGATCAATGACCAAAATTTAAAAAGAAATAGTTCGCTGGAATGTAATTTTTTGCTTGCGACTGCGTCGCCAATACCGACATATGAGTGACCGAATCTCTCTCCTTCGGCTGACGGATGGACGAATGATGGAATTCGCCGAATATGGCGATCCCGAGGGTGATCCTCTCTTCTTTTTCCACGGCTTCATAGGGTCCCACCATCAGGCAATGCTCGCGGACAAGGCAGCGCGCACCCAAGGAATTCGCATCATTGCCGCCAATCGTCCCGGCATCGGTCGTTCGTCACCTTCCAAGTTCCGGACGATGACCGAGTATGCTGCGGACATCCTGGAACTTGCGGATGCATTGCACATCGACACGTTCGGCGTCATCGGCGCCTCCGGCGGCGGGTGTTTTGCTTTGGCGACTGCGTATGTCGCACCGGACAGAGTGCGCATTGTCGGCGTGTTCGGAGCCATTGGTCCCATGAACATTCTGTACAACGTCCAACAACTGCGATGGTTCCGCCGACTGTTTTTGCAAGGCTGCCACGGTTATCCCGTGACTGCGCAGTTCCTCCTCTCCGGTTTCATTGCCTACTGTCGCAACTATCCGCAGACATTCTATCGCATGCTTCTGCGGTCTTCCGACCTGGGAGAACACTTGCTCTGGCGCAGCGACATACAGCGCATTCTCTGGAGCGATTACCAAAGCGTGTTCCTCCAGCCGGGCGGAAGCAGGGGACTGCTGCTGGAAGCGTGTCTCTACTTCCACTGGGGGTTCAACCTGCATGATTTCCCCGGAGATATCCGCGTTCTTTTCTGGCACGGCCGCGATGATTCCGTTGTCCCGCTCTCCTGCTTGCGGCGCATCGTGCGGCCGATTCCGCGTTCGCAGGCCATTCTCTGTCCCGGGGGACATCTCTCGTTCCTCATGAGTGACCCTTCCATGGTGCTCAAGACTATCAAGCAGGAGTGGCATGCTGCATCAGAATGGTCGGAGTCGGAGGAGTTCACGCATGAACCGGTGTTCGATGCCGTGCGGTATCCGGCGATATCCTGACCTCTACGGCAAATCTTCACACGCATCGCCGTCTTTATCTCCATCCAATCTGTGCACATCGCGTCCGGTGATTTTGGAGCACTCATCAAAAGTGCGTTGTGCTTCTGCGTGCGTGGAAAAATTTGGACAGTTATACACGTCGCTTGAACATACAATTCCACCGGCTGAAGATTTTGCTGCGGTCTTCGCGGATGTTTTTGCCTCCGTCTTTGCAGCTTTCACCAACGGCGTCGGCTCGCCGTGGCAGTGGTACTCTCCTGTTTTTTTCTTGGTATGACAGCCGGAGGCATCCGTGCCGCTGGAGTGCGCGAGGGCGGAAGAACACATCAGCAAAAGACCGATGAATGCCGATGTGCAGACGAGAGATGCTTTCATGGCATCAAGACATCAATGTGAATCCGATGACCAAGGCTGTTCCGAGAACGACGGAAGCCAGCACAACTGCCATGCTCATATTGCCGCGTGCGACTTCTTTCCATTCATCAATGGGGCTGATCCAGGAGAATATTTTAATGAGGATGCTCAGGGCAACGGCCATCGATACGGCTCCGGTCACCGCCCAACCGAAGGTGATGAGGTATTGGAGAAGGAGATGAGAGATGTCCATGGAGAGATGGGGGAAATATCATCCATGATACGCCTCCTTCAATGTTGCGATATCCAATTTCTTCATCCGGAGCATGGCAGCCATGACGCGTTTCGTTTTCGCAGGATCCTTATCGCTCATCATCTTTTCCATAACCGTCGGAACAATTTGCCACGAGACGCCGAACTTGTCCTTCAGCCATCCGCACTGCACTTCTTCTCCGCCGTCGCTCGTGAGCTTGTTCCAAAAGTGGTCGACTTCTTTTTGCGTGTCACAATTCACGATGAGTGAAATGGCTTCGTTGAATGTGTACTTGTGTTCACCGGGACCATCCATCGCAGTGAAAGTTTCTCCGCAGAGCGTGAACGATGAGTACATCACGGCATCTGGATTATTGTATGGTTCACCCGGCGGAGCCTTCTGCATCATCGTCACTTTGGAATCCGGAAAAACAGATTGATAGAGATCAATCGCCTCTCCCGCCTTGCCAAATTTGTCACCGACAAAGAGCAAGCAGGGGACGATCTTTTCCTTCATAGGTTCTTTCACGAGCATGATCTGCCATGTGACGCCGTACTTGTCTTGCAGCCATCCGTAGCGATCGCTGTACGGATACTCTTCCAATTCCATCAGCACTTTTCCGCCCTTGGACAATTTCTCCCAGAGAGCATCCACTTCTTCCTTGGTGTCACAGTGCACGAAAAAAGAGATTGCAGGAGTGAACCGGAAGACGGGTCCGCCATTGAGTGCTGTTAAGTTGTACCCCTCGATTGTAAATTCCACGGTCATGACCGATCCCTCCGGTTGTCCGGAAACCTTTGCTCCTTCGCTGTCGTAGCGGGCAGCTTGCCCGACTTTGGAATTTTTGAAGACGGACGTATAAAACTGCGCGGCTTCTTCCGCTTGCGTGTCGAACCAGAGGCATGGGTAGATTTTTTGCATAGAAAAATATTCTATCAAAATGTCTTATTCAGAGCCAATGGAATCAGGATTTTTTATGGCCATACGCTTAACACGCCTATTCAACAGAGGTAACATAAAAGTATGAAAAAGGAATTGCCACCCGCGCAACGTGAAGAATTGCTCCATGCGTTGAAAACCCGTTTTGAGAAACACATGAACCGCCACAAGGGTCTTGCATGGGCGAAGGTGCAAGCAAAGCTGGAAGCGAATGCTAAGAAACTGTGGTCACTCCATGAAATGGAAAGAACCGGCGGTGAGCCGGATATTGTGGATCTCGATACAAAGAAGAATGAATTCGTTTTCGTAGATTCTTCAGCGGAAAGTCCTGCAGGCCGCAGGAGTGTTTGTTACGACCGTGAAGCGCTGGATGCGAGAAAGGAACACAAACCGAAAAATAGCGCTATGAATATGGCAGCGGACATGGGCATCGAGATTTTGACGGAAGAACACTATCGAGAGTTGCAGACACTGGGAGAGTTCGACACGAAGACATCGAGCTGGGTGAAAACACCTTTCGCTATTCGAAAACTCGGCGGCGCCCTCTTTTGCGATCGTCGCTACGACACTGTCTTCGTGTATCACAACGGTGCGGAATCGTACTATGCCATCCGAGGGTTCCGTGGCTTGCTCAGGGTCTAAATTTTACACAGATGGCTCCCCCGGCTGGATTCGAACCAGCGACCTTCTCGTTAACAGCGAGCTGCTCTACCGCTGAGCTACAGGGGAATGGTGGAATGAAGAAGAAAGAACAGAGAACGATAATGACAGAGTTACTCGCCCGCCGAAGCTCCGAAGGAGCGTAGGTGGGCAGGGAATAATGATGACAGAAACCGAATGAACAATTGTAATGGAGCACTCTCGCCCACCGTAGTCCCGCACATGCGGGACGGAGGCGGGCAGGGGAATACATCAAAACATCAGCCGACGCATTATACGGTTTTGGAGATCCAGAACTAGGGGATTTACGCATGAATGCGCGTACTTGCGGCGGGCTTTTACAGGCGTACAGTTCTGCCCATGCGGCGGCTTGCACTCCTCCTGCCCTTGGCCATGTTCCTCTCTTCTTGCGACGTGCAGGCGGACAAAACCCTCGTCAAATGCGAAGGGACGGACGATGTGTTCGTGCTGCCGGACCTGAATGGCAACCCTCCGCCGGGTGCCGGAGAAAAAGTGCACCTTGCACGGATCACCGGAGATGATCACTGCTATCCCGTTGCGCAATTTGAACGTATCAGCAATCCCGATGCCTGTGGCCACCAGCATTACCACGGCGACAAGACTGCCATCGGCGGATATGTCCGGGTAGATGCACGGCACAACGGCTGCGGCATTGCGACGGTGAGCGAAGTGACGGATTTCATTGCATACAAGATGCTCCCTGCTTCGTCTTCGTCATCCGCCAATCGCTACGGGCACAAACCCGACGACGTCTGCAATTGCACGGCCGAGAAACCCTGCTGCGGACCGGACGTGACCTCGCAGTACCACGGCGTGCTGGAGAAAATGGTGAACGATTGGAACGGGTGGGATGACACAGAACGGAAGAATCGCTGCGAGACGATCGTGGATATCCAGTACGCGTCGGACAGCTGGGACATCCGCGAATTCTACAACGGCGACGTGATTACGTGGGCATCGCCGGGATGCAAGGAGGGAACATGTGCACGGACCGTGCAGATCGCGGGCAGTTGTTGGGTCGACATGGTCGCGAACTACGCCATGTGGGGCGTGATGGTGAAAATGTGCGAACAAATATCGGTGGGGCCGTACGACCGCATGATGCTGGATGGCGTCGCCAAATGGGGTTGGACGGAGATCGTCTCGCCGCTTTCCTATGGCGGCAATCCCCATTCCGATGCGCAAGATGCCATGGCCGAAGCCGGCTATGAAGCGACGGAAATCCACAACGGAAAATTTATCTTCCGATCGCCAAAGTTCGACAAGCTGATCAAGCCCAAAGCAAGCACGAGCGTCACGAAAGATTGCGGAAAGTGCGACCACGGCAACCTCACGCCCGTGCCGGGAGAGTTCAATTATCGGTGGCGCAACGAAGGATAGGTTCCCTTTTATCAGAAAACAAATGCCATGATCTGCTGTTCGTCGTTGAGCTTGGCAGCTACAGACTGCAGCTCTCATGCTTGCACTTCTTCCGCCGTGCAGCCACGCGCTTGTACACGCGCCGTCCCAGGCGGGAGATGCCCGGAAGATACAGAAAGGGGGCGACGGGAATGAGCACGGGCAGATGCCATGACAGTGTGCGGAACGCTTCGAATCCTTTCAGTGTTTTTCCGGTGCGTATGAAGCGAATATGAATGGCTTTATCCAATTCTTTATAGGTGATGTCCGGCACGATCTTTTTCCGGAGTTCTTCATCGTGGAAATCCACAGGCTTGAGTCGATGCAGATGATCCAGTATCAGCAGCGTGAACATCGCCCGCGTGCAGAGGCCGCAGTACGTGTCGTAGAGCACCGCGATCTGCCGCGACGGTTTTTTCCCGCCGAGCCATCGTGCATTGAAAAATCCTCGCACTGCGTGGAAATCCGCATCCGTCAAAATGCCCAAGTACGCCACGAGCATTGCTGCGGAGAAAGAACCGACATCGAGAAGTAAAAAAATGCCGCCATGGAAGAAAATCCCGAGGACCAGCAGCGTTCGCTTGAGGACACCGTGACGCAATCCAATGCAGGCAAGGAGTGAGGAAGGCAGAAGCATCAAGAGCCACAGGAATTCAAAGAGCAGCGTTGCGTAGCTGAAGACAGGGGAAAGCGGTGCGAGCACATCCATCATCCATACGGGAAAACGCGCGAAGTGACTGTGATAGAGCGTCGCTTGCACCGCCGTGCCGGACAGCCACATGTCGCCGAGCAGTTTGTCCCACCCGGATGCCACGTAGATCACGATCAATTGCCAGAGCAACAATCTTTGCGGCCAAACATGTATCGTTCTCGGAGGCGGCAACGTTTTCTTCATACACCACTGTTTCCATTGCATGCGGAGTCTGCGCAGCGAAAAGCCTCGGCCAACCGGCGCGAACATCAAGAGCAAACCGACATGTCGCAGTACCGTTTCCCCGCCGCCCAGTACCAAGGGATTTCGCTCGTGGAAAGAGAAGAGGAGAAGCACGGCAACCACGGTTGCGATCCGCGGAAAAAATCCCACGAGTATGCAGACCGTCGCCGCCATCAAGAGAAGATAGAGGGCAAGCACGTCGCCGGGGTCGCGCACGACATCCAGAAGCGTGAATCGGAACTCTTCGCGCACCGCCAAGTGTTCCAGCGCAGCAGGCAAGATGCCCGCATCGCTGAAATAGCGCATCACGTCCATCAGCTCGCCGAATCCGTACCAGAGAACGACGGCAGCCCATCCCATGCGCATGAGCGCGAATCCGCTCACGGAGACGGGTGAGAAGAAAAAGGAATTGAGCGCGCGAAGAGGATGGGGTTGCAATGTCATGGGCAGGTGAATTCTCCGATGGATTTGGTGTTCCACGCAGGCGCTGCCACACCCCATTGCTGCGTAGGCACAGGGAAGGGAGGTTTTTGGATGGCAAACCACCGGACTGCCAGCCGCAGCCATGTTCCGCGTCGAAGATTCTCCTCGTGGCAGTGCATTTCCAAATAGCGCCGGCGCAACGGTGCAAATGCATCACCGCCGTCTTCCAAGCGGCGCAGCAGTTTCAATTCATCGGTGTCGCGCCACCAAGGAAGCGTCTTGGGCGTGAGGCTTTTCGAAAGCACCCATGCATTGCCCTGCCGTTTCTCGATGGCAAACTCCGTCACGCGTCGCAGGGGATCGGGCGCGAACAAATTCCACTGCTGCCATTGGCTCGTCGTCAGAAGATACGGGCGAATGTACGGGAGAACAGCCTGCCGGAGAGGTTCCATTCTTTTGTCGTCCGTAGGCATGCTGAACAGCCCGACTGCCATCACATGATACAGACAAAACAGAATGATGATCGTGCGTTGGAGGATGAGGAAAAAATTCATTCGATTTTTAGGATATTAGGAATCAGGATGTTAGGTTTTAGGACATGTTTTTTATCATGGTATTGAGCATGCGCATTATTTCATTTAGGAGCGCATCAATTTTTTTGTAATCCAAGTTTTTTCCAAAAGACAATCGTTTTGCAATCTCGATCTGTGTCTCCAATTCCGTGCCCGAACCGAATGCGATGATGAGAAAATGCCTGAATTCATTTGTTGTTCCCATTTTCCTTCCTTCAGCGATGTTCGATGGAATGGAAACGGCGCTTCTCCGCATCTGTGATGTAAGTCCGTACTGTTCGGTTTTTGGAAATTTGTCCGTACATTCGTAAATGAGCACGACAAGATCCATTGATTTTTGCCACACTACCAAATCTTTATACGACAGAATTGTCATATAAACAATTCTAACATCCTAATTCCTAACATCCTAATTCCTTCGTAAGAGCGATTATTTTTTAGGCACTAACATCACAATCTCTCTGCCCACGAATTGATCCGGCCTTCGATACACGAGCGATAATCTTCCTTCGACGTCAGATTCAATGCCCGGCGGGAGCGTGGCGTGGTAGCCGATGTCGTGCAGTGTTTCCCAAATTTTTTCCAAATGAATTTGTCCCTTGGAGTGGTACCACACGGGCCACGTGCAGACGACGGGCACTCCCGGGAAGCAGACTGCCATGTTTTTCAGGAATCCCGCTTGCAATTTCTCGTTCTCGGTTTTGAGCTTTTGCGCATCTTTGATGGTCGGGCGATGCGTGAGGGGAGGCCCCAAGCTCGTTTCCGTCACGATCATGTCCGGCATTTCTTTCAGATCAAAAGGTTTCACCGCATCATGCTTGAACACGGTGCTCGTCACGTCACGCTTGAGGATCGATTCCTCCTTGCGAAGCCACTCCAGGTTTTTGTCGCATGCGTTCACTGCTTTTTGCATGATATCGGATGCAATCACGTTCCAGCCGCGCAGTAACGCTTCCATGGGAATCACGCCCGTGCCGCAGAAAGGATCCAGAATGGTAAAGGACTTCGAATTTCGAATTTCGGACTTCGTCGGCTTTCCTTTGTCCGACTTGTCCTGAGCAGAGCCGAAGGATGTCCGAAGTCCGCTGCCCGGTTTTGCAAGCCATGCGCCAAAGTTCAGAAGAATCTGAGCAAGCTTGGGCGGGAGCAATCCCACCGTCGTGTCGCGCGCGGGTTTTTCCATGTCGCGCTTTGCATACGCATCTATGTCTTGCGCAAACACCGTGCGACCGAACCAGAGTTCCGGTTCCGGCAGCACTTCCGCTCCGCCGTCGAATCCTTTCTTCGCCGAGAGCAGCATGATTTCGCATCCGTGCTGTCCATTCACGACTCCCGTATCGTGCAGCAGAACGGGAACGGCGGGTTTGCGTTCCGTGCCGATGTACCGCGACGGGCGCCCTGCTTTCTTCAAGTGATGTTTGCTCTCGCGGTAGAGCGCATGAACTTCTTTCGGCGTGATGCCGTAACAGCGAAGACCGAAGGTGATTTTTCCTTTCACGCCGGCTGTTTCATTGGCAACGATTTTCGGGATATCTTCCAATGCCAACCCCGAGGAACTTTGAATCTGCTTTGCCATCACAATGATACCGCCGAGATGATTCAATGTTTCTTGCGACAAATCGGCGCTGCTTTCAAACAACAGGATGAATTTTTCGAATGTGCCCGTTTGCGCAAATCCCGGCGCCACCGCTGCGAGTTCTGCGATGCTGATGTGCGGTTGATGTCCGAGGATCGCGGCGTACTGAGGCATGGCTAAGAGAGTAGTGGAACTTTGTTCCCCGGACAAATATATGAATAAGAGCGGCCGCCTGCCTGCCGGCAGGCACCCGTTTCGGGGGGTGCGATTATTGAAAGAGCATCTGTAGAGACGTCCCGCATCGGCGGGATCTCTACGACGACGATCATTTTTTCTTTTGCAACAGATTTTCCAAAAGCAGCGTCAACGTAAGCATCCCAACCGGCAGAATCTGAATGATGCCGCGCGCGTAGCCGGTTTGCTTCAATGCTTCCGTCGCAAGCCCGGTGAAAAGATAAATCGGAAGTTGTGACAAGAAAATAATCAAAAAGAAAGCCAGCGGCAGCAGCGCCGGCGGGAGTGTCCTCAGATGTTTTGCCGAAAGAATGATCGCAAGCATCAGAAGAGGAAAAAAGAGCAGCCAATTCCCCTCAAAAAAGAGACCGTACATGATGGCGTGCAGCACTCCCGGTTGCCAAAATGCCACGAAGCCCGGCAATCCTTTTGCATTCCCGAACGGGAGGCCGTGCAGCAGTTTAAAACTCACCCAAGGAATGAGCACAAGACCAATGCATCCTGCATACCAAGCGAGTGTGACGAGAGCATCGCGCTTTGACATGTTTTTCTTCCAGACAAGCATTCCCATCGAGAGGCACAACAACAAGAGCAGAGGCGGAAGATGCAGCACGAGGGCTTCGTTCTTCGTGAATACGAGCATGCCTGCCGCCACCGCGCCAAGACGGAGGAAAGTATTTCGTTCCGGCGAGGCATGCGCGGCAACGCCGGCAAAGAGAAGCGACACCGCAGCGAAAATATGCGCCGACAAAAAAACATCCGCATACGGGTTTGTGCCGTGCACCAGGTAGAGAGGGATGCTCATAAGTCCGAAGGTGCCGAGCAGCGACCAGAGAAGACTTGTCCTGCGGCGCAGGGCATAGAACAGAAGGATCAGAACACACAGATACCATGCAATGTGTGGCGTATTCACGAGCCCCTCCCTCCAATTCCCTGCAAGTTTTGCCAGCCAGGTCTTCAGGAGCGGAACCGTGGGAGGATATGAATGAACGCCGCCTGCAGTGACGGCTTCGGTCACTGTCTCGGGCTCCGGCGATGCTGCATCTTCCGTGTCCGTGCCGAGCGTGAATTGCTCCATCACGTAATACATTTTTCCGCGTTTATTCCAGTTGTTGAACACATCATCGAAATAGACGGGCGTCCCCGTGAGGAGCACGAGCCCCGCCATCAGTTTGATGCCTGCCCAAAAAGCAAGGATGGCGATGCAGATTTTTATCGAGTGCGAGAACGCAGGGGAGCTAGACAATGCCGCAACAGGCGCAGAGACTCCCATCATTTTTCTCTGTGCGATGAAGAACAATGTCAGGGCAACAGTGCCTGCTGTTTGCACCCCAAGGAAACCCAGCAGTGTGAGGGGAATCCCCAGCGATACATTGCCGAGAAACGAGAGGAACATGAGCAGCGTTGTTCCCAGTAAGAATCCCAGCGCCACACGTTCCACAGGCTGCAGGACAGGGGATTTTCCTTCCAGGATCGATAGCAGCAACCAGCCCGAGAGCGTGGGCAGCGCCAGGCCGAGGAGGAGCCAAAGAAACATCATAGGTTCATGCGGAACACAAATGAATCGTTGCCGAATCGCAGCAGCACCGTGCCGGGCGTTGAAAGTTTTTGATCCAAGTACATCAATTCCCCCGCGCCGTTCACGGTGATGTCCGGCCGCTCGTAGACAACCACGGTGTCCACGGCATCGGTTTCGGCTCCGG
The DNA here is from genome assembly GCA_001787535.1 of Candidatus Peribacteria bacterium RIFCSPHIGHO2_01_FULL_51_35. Classification (GTDB taxonomy): domain Bacteria; phylum Patescibacteriota; class Gracilibacteria; order Peribacterales; family Peribacteraceae; genus 2-02-FULL-52-16. The sequence goes on along the minus strand of MFXP01000016.1, from coordinate 82,820 downwards.
GGTCCAAGGGCACGCTGGGATACGTAAGGTAGCGCATGGCACCGAGGTATGGCCACCGCTGGCCGCTCATGAACAGGTAGGTATTGCGTTTCCGGATATGCGGCAAGGCTGCGTCGACAAAATCATTAAAATTATTGCGGTCACGAAAGGTGCGCTTTCCCGGTTCCGCCGCGATGTACGTTTCATAATCTTTGACTGCATAGCCTACGTATTCCATACCCATGCGAATATCCAAGAGCAGCCACAGCCCGAAACACACCATCAAAAAACAGAACAGCGGTTGCGTGCGGACGATGGTCGGCCCCCGGTTTTTTTTGTATGTGACAAAGATACCTGCTCCTGCCAGGAAAAGAAGCGGGTACAGGAAACGGAATGCAGACCACCCCCGGGGCGGGATGGAGTGGAACATCTTTGCATTGGCAATGGGATTTGCGGTGATGCGGGGACCCCAGAGAAAATTGATGGTGTACGGCCGAAATCCATCGGTCATCCAGAACGAGCGAAAACCGTAGAGTATTTTTTCTGCAAAGTTCCAATGCAAGAATTCCATTTTTTTGAGGAGCAGTTCCGTTCCCGCAGGCAGCATCAATCCTATTCGTTGCGTAGCCGCATTCCATTCCCTGTAGTTTGCCAGAGGCAATTCCACGATTTCTTCTTTCCCCGTCCCCACGACGTAAAAAGGGAGTTCCACCATATCTTCCGGCGAGGTGCCAGGGATATTCCACAAAAATTTTACTTGGAACGTCTCCGGAGCATTCAAGGTGAACCTCATGGCATCTACGGGAAACGTGAACTGTGGCGTGCGGAACATGCGTCCATCCTTCTCTGTCTTGATTAAAAGACCGTCTTTCGTCGGAACGGCAGAGGTAAAGCTCACTCCTTCCCAGCGGCCGGGGATGCTGCCGAGAAAACTCCATTCCTCCGTTTGCATAGCGTGTGCTCCGGGAATGATCCCAAAAACACACAGAATGGTGGAGAGGATGATAAAGCGACGCACAGAGGCATTGTAAATGACTCACGACTAAATCTACAGTGACCAAAGACAAGGTGTAGCATGGTGGATATGAATACCGATATCCCTCCGGAAGAGCTGTTGCAGAATGGCAATAACCCGCGTCGTGACTGGGAATAGTTTTGCGATCTTGTGCGGGATGAAATAAGCCTCATTGTCGCCACATACCCCGAGGGTAGTCATCACGAGTTTTTGATGTACAGGCACGCCACCATCTTTGAAGCGTATGTAACCGAATTCCCTACAGCAAAAGCTCGGGCGGAGATTTTTCAAGAATTGTCCGAAACAAAAGGTTTATTCCAGGATGCGGAAATACAAATACGACATGAGCTTTCTTAAGCTGCGTTCAATCAGAACGAGAATCTGAGCAATAGAGTTTAGCGATTGAGGAGCCATGCAATGTAACCGGGCTTTCGCATACGTTCGTTGAATTTTTTGGTTTCATCTTCTATGTACTTGGCATACCCCTGTTCGAAACGCCGCAGATACATCGCTTTGATATTTGGAGCGAGGGAATCCAACCAAATATAAAATTCTTCTTTGGACATGACGTGATGCTTGGAAAGATATTCGTCCTGCACAAAACCGGATTGAACATTTTCAAGGCTCATCACCAAATTTTCGTCTTCGAACCGGACGTAGGACTGATAGATGGGATCGGATTCTGCATTTGGCATGATATGCGGGGTTACGAAGCTTCTTTTGCAACGTCGATTTCCGCAGAACCTCCTGATACCACTGCTTTGATCCTCCGCACTCCGGCTGAACTAGATTCCTCTTTCTGGATCTTGAAACTTCCAAGCATGCCGGTGCGGGCAACATGCGGACCGCCGCAGATTTCTTTGCTGAAGGCCACTTGCCCTGAGCCGGTCGAAGAGTCCCCCACTTGGTAGACTTTCACTTCTTGTCCGTACCGATCATCAAAGACTCCGATGGCTCCTTCGGCTTTCGCGCCATCCACTGTTGTCAGGTGATAGGCGATCGGCAGATCTTGTTTGATCACCTCATTCACCAGGCGTTCCACTTCTGCAATTTGTTCCGGCGTCATCTTATCCGCGTGATTGAAATCAAAACGCAATCGTTCCGCCGTGATGTTGGATCCTTTCTGCTGCACGTGATCACCCAGAACTTTTCGCAGTGCGGCGTTCAACAAGTGCGTGGCGGTATGCAGCTTGGTCGTCTCTGCAGAATGATCCGCCAGTCCTCCGGCGAATTTTTTCTCCGCGCCGGCGCGGGAAAGTTCCTGATGTCCAGCAAACGCATTCTCAAATCCCTTTTCATCGATGGTGAGGCCAAGCTCCGTCGCCATTTCTTTGGTGAGTTCCAAGGGGAAGCCGTAGGTGTCATACAAGTGAAAAGCAGTGAGACCATCAATCACCTTCCCCGAGAGGGAATCAACGGTCTTTTGAAATCGCTTTAGCCCTTCCTGTAGCGTTTTTCCGAACTGTTGCTCTTCAGCCTGCAGCGCGTCGCAAATGTCATTTTCCTTTGCTTTGATCGAAGGGTACGCATGTTCATATTGCTCAATGACTGCCCTTGCGATGCTTGCGGTGAAGAGTCCTTCTTCATTTCCCAGCATACGCATGGATCGCACTGCGCGGCGAATCAGTTTTCGCAGCACGTATCCTTGATCCACATTCGACGGTTTCACGCCATCGGCGATAATGAAGGTCGCAGCTTTCAGATGATCGGAAACAATGCGCACGTGTTTCTCCTCCGTCTGTTTAAGGGAGGAAGAAAGGCGAACTTTATCCACAATCGGTTTCATTCGGTCGGTGTCGTACACACTTTTCACTCCTTGCAGCACCGCCACCACACGTTCCAGTCCCATGCCGGTATCCACATTCTGCTGCTTGAGCGGCTCGAACGTCCCATCATCTTTTTTGTTGTATTGCATGAAGACGTCATTCCAGATCTCCAGCCAATTCGCTTCGTCATTGGCGGGGTTCGATCCCTTTGGCGGAAGTTTGGAATCCCCGATCCAATAAAACATTTCCGTGTCCGGACCACATGGGCCGGTTTTCCCTGCAGGTCCCCACCAGTTTTTGGCTTTGGGCAGGAATCCAATTCGTTCTTCCGGAACGTCAAGGGACATCCAGATTTTCGCAGATTCCATATCTTTCGGTGCGTCTTTATCTCCTGCAAAACAGGTGACGCCAAATTTCTCGAGCGGAATCCCCAAGACTTTCGTGATGAATTCGAAACTCATCTCGATGGCTCCCTGTTTAAAATAATCTCCGAGGCTCCAGTTGCCGAGCATTTCGAACATAGTGAGATGGGATGCGTCACCTACTTCGTCGATGTCTTGGGTGCGAATGCAGCGCTGGACATCTGCGAGCAGTTTTCCCGCTGGGTGTTTTTCTCCCATCAAATAGGGGACTAGCGGATGCATGCCGGCTGTTGTGAAAAGAACCGTCGGATCGTTCTCCGGAATCAGAGGTGCGCCGGGGATAACGGCATGCCCCTTCGATTGGAAAAAATCGAGGTAGGCCTTACGAACTTGATCGGTCGACATCGCTTTCACAGTGTCTTAGGGTAGCAATAAAACAGCCTGGAGGCGAATTTTCTGCTACTGCTTCCCCATTTCCTTGCATCGATCCTCTCCCGAGGTACCCTTCTTTCATGGCGCGATCTTTTTCGGAACCTAACGGCGTCGAAGTGGATTATTGGGAGGAAGATTTTGAGGAGGAATCTCCTCATGAGATTACAAAAACATCCGATCTGGATGAGGGCGGTTTTATAGATGATCCGATACGCCTGTATTTGTCCCAGTTGCCCACTCCCATGTCATGGGAAGAGCAGCATCCCATGCTCGAACGCATGTGCACAGCTCAACGAGCATGGCTCCTCGAAGTGTTGCAGCATCCATTTGTGGCATCGAAAATGACGAATTTTTTTGAGATGCATCTGAAAGGGGAAGGCGAAAGATGTCTTTGGGACAAAACGATCGGGCGTGCTGCGCCAAAAGAGGAAAAAGAACGGATGCTAAAAATTACCAGAACGAATGTCCAGACTGTGAAGGGACTCCTCGGGAGATTACAACATGAACTCGAATGGGGCTCTCGGGACGTTGCAGGACCCACCATGGTTCGTATTGGCGAACTGCTTCTGGAGTGTCGCGTTTCGCCCAGAATCATTTCCAATTTTCTCGACGAACTCCGAAATACGCATAGTGAAACACAGCGAATTCGGAAGAATCGTCACGATGCGGTCAAACCTGAGACCAAAGCAGCGCATCAGCAAAAACTTTTAGATATCCGAGCAACATACGGTCCGCCGGATGTCCTAAGTGGAACATTGAAAAATGTTGATCGTTTCCAATCCGTCGTTGAGCAAGTCCGTGGTGTTCTTTCTGAGACAAACTTAAAACTTATTCCCACTATTGTAAAAAAATATCGTCGAAGGGGATTTGTAAAAGGCTATGAGTTTTTGGACTCAAGTTCCAAGTGCACCAGTGAGGTGTGAATGAAATATCTTGTTCGGCGATGCCCAGCCTAGCACTTCGCGAGGCCTGTCATTCATGAGCTTTTCCACGCGTCGGAGATCCCGTGTGGTGATGAGAGAGAAATCGGTGCCCTTCGGAAAGAACTGCCGGAGAAGTCCGTTGGTGTTCTCATTCGTCCCCCGTTGCCAGGGGCTTTGAGGATCACAGAAATACACCTTCACTTTCGTTGCTTTCGTCAGTTCGAGATGTCCCGACATTTCCTTGCCTCGATCGTAGGTCAGGCTTTGACGCAGTTCGAGCGGCAGTGTGTTGAATCTTTTGGCAAATGCGGTACAGGCTTCCTGCGTTTTCCGTTTTGAAATCTTGCAAAGCATGAGATAACGGGTTGTGCGTTCCACGAGCGTTCCGATGAAGGCGTTCCGACCGAGGATGAGATCACCTTCCCAGTGACCGGCGATGGCACGATTCTCAACATCTGCCGGACGGTCATGGATGCTCACCATGTCAGCAATCTGTCCTCGACGGTCTCTCAGCAACGTTCCACGATGCTTGCGTCTCTTGTGCTTTCTTCGGAGAAGGGAGAGCAATTCTTTGCGAAGAGTCCCTCGCGGAAGAACATAGAGAGCTGCGTAGATAGTTTCGTGGGACACATGCATTGCAGGTTCAGCATACGTTTCCCGGAGCGATGCTGAAATCTGTTTCGGGGACCAGCAGAGTCGGAGCATGTCCTGAATCTCATGCCACAGTGTCGGTCGCAGCATCGTGAAGGGGAGATTTCTCGACTTTCTGGCTCGTTTCCGCGCGCGGAACTGTGCTGTGCATGCTCGGTACCCGATGTTTGCCGTATGCCGGAGAACTTCACGGCTCAACGTCGTATGAGAACGCCCCAGAGAGGATGCGATAAGGCGGAGGCTCAAACCCTGAGCCATGCCTCTGTTGATTTCTTCGCGCTCAGGAAGGGAAAGATGAGAGTAGTGCATAGAGAGGAGGGTAGTCCTCAGTGGTGCACTTGGTTCTTGAACCTAATACGGTGGACCTTATTCAGGAAGCAAACCTCGAGGCTTTCATAAAAATCGATCGCTTTAGATTGAATAGCGCAAAGCTAACGACGTTTGAGATGACTTGTGTCAAACGTCGGATGAGCAATGTTCTGCGTGACAAGTTCGAGGGAACGAACCGCACGGTTTTCCGCTCTATTGAGAGAGAACTTGCCCAAGAGCTACAACGAGCGCCGAACTTTTATGAAATCGAGGAGCGTGCACGACGGCGTGGCATAAGAGTGACAGAAGAGTCCTATGGTCCTGATCAAGGATTCTCGCTCGAGCAACTGCATGAGGACCATGCTTTCGACATTCCTCAGGCATTGGATATGTCTGATATTGGCGAAGTATTGAAAAACGTGAATGATGAGAAGCGGGGTGTCTTGATTGAAAGGACACTTGCAGGCTTGGATGAACGAGAGAGGGCGGTTGTCGAGATGCGTTTTGGCTTGAATGGCTATGCACGACCGATGACATTGCACGAAGTGGGTCAAGCTTTTGGCGGTCTGACAAGAGAGCGCATTCGGCAAATTCAAGAGGAGGCAATCAATAAAGTGAAAGCTAGCGCACAGGAAAAAGGAATAGAGCATTTCATGGATTAATCGTTCTTTGGCTATGGAAGGAAGAGGGCGAATTTTATTGCAATTCTTTCCTACATGCGGTAAAATACATTTTATATTTCCTCTCCATATCTCTATGTTTCATCCAAAACAGGCAGGAGTACTCTCCATTCTTTTTGTCTTACTTCTTGTTGTTCATGCAAGCCAAGTGCACGCAGTACGCAATGGTCAGGCTGCAGCTGGCGGCAATTCCATATTTATGTATAAGGAGGGCGATGATTTTGGAACAGCCGCCGTTATTAAATACCCTCGATGCGTGTTGACGTCGGGTTTCGGTGCAGGGAAAACGATGTACAAAGGAGATGATCTGATACATATCAACAATAACACCAAGCGAGCTGCTCCCGTGGCTGGCGGAGTGGGTCCGGACCAGTCCACACCCTGGGTGGATTTCGCGGTGTTGTTTTTGGAGAAAAAACCCGACGGTGCTGTCAAATACATCCAAGAGGCTGATTACACTCCATTAGTTCTCAGCAAAGCCGAAAACTTTGGCCTGGAGGCCGGGGTATTGGGTTCGAAAAGCGGATATCTCGTCGGATATGGGCATACGGGAGTGTCTCAAGGCACAAACACCGGAGGCATGGTAAGGCATAGCGGGCTTACGGAAGGTGCTCTCTACAAGCTCGGCTCCAGTCAAACACCTCCTGTGAAGGGATCAACCCTTCGGGCGTACCCTTTTTATCCCACTGCTCCAATCGGTTGTTTTGGGGATGACGGCTCACCTTTGCAACGAGCTGAGGGTGTTACGGGCGTTATGGGAACAATGGCATCTGCGAATGCTGGTCTCTGTTCAGGTATCACGTTCAATGAGTATTCCACCTTCGATGATACGAATGACACTGGCGGCAAGACCAACTGGAAACGCGTGAATCAGATGATCGAAGCGACGTGCGGCAAGACTCTGAATACGGGAAAAACAGGAGGTGGAACGGGCAAAGTGGAGGGAGAAATGGGCTCCGGACAGGAATGGCCGCCTGATGAGGATCCGACATATGCATTCAATGCAGCCATGGATTGCGGAGATGGCATTGAGGATCAGGACTGCACTGAATTCATGCACGTGGGGCAGGTCATGACACTGGAAGCGATAGCCGATACGGGATCAGTGTTCGTGAAATGGGTTGATGGCCCGCCATCCTATGAGTTCTGTCCATGCGCTGAATCCACCAATGCCACATGCGTCGTGGATTACGACGATATGGGATACTACGATGAAGAGAACACAATCGATTTGTCGGGGTGTTACGCCGAGTTCGATTATCAATTAGGATCCGAGTGAAAATAGTCTGCCAATGAGAACGAGAAAGGGTGCAAGAGTGCACCCTTTTTTGTGGTACTCACGTTTTCTTCTTCAACTCTTCGTACCGTTCGTAATACGCGCGTCCCGCTTTGCCAATGAGGCCGAGGACAGAGCGTCCCGCGTTCTCCGCCTTTCGCACGTACGGATTTTTCGGAGCCGCCGCGGGCTTGGCTTTGCCCGCTTCGTTCATCTTCGTAAATCCCCATTCCACGATTTTATCGCCCGTGTGTTGCGCGTGCGCAAGTCCGTGCGCCGCTGCGGTGAGAAAGCCGAGGAGGTTCCATCCGCTTTTTATACTCACATTCTACACGTTTTACGACACAGGGTGCTTGAGCAGTCTGCTGAGCAGTTCCGGATTGCGGAAGTACGCGCTGATCGTGAGCAGGACGAACAAGATATAAATGGGAAGGGCCTCCATATGCGTGAAGCCGTGTGTCAGGTTTGTGGCCAGCGCACCGCCCATGTAGCCGACCATCAGCACAAAGCCGACCGTGGAGGTGCGCGGAATCAAGAACAATGCAATTATCACAAACTCTATGACGCCCAGCACGTGTTGCATCTGGACGGTGATGCCGAGTCTGTGCATCATGACGTCAGCGGGGGAATCCGGCACGACGGGAACGTATTTCATGACGGCTGCAAAGATGTTGAATGCGGCGACAAGCAGAGCGCATGTCCAGCCGACAATGGAACCAAACTGAATTTTCATAAGATGAGAGGAAAAGATGCGGAGACTATAGAGAAAAGCGATAATATAGTCGAATCGCGATGATTATCGTGCTATACTGCGCATCTGTGTTCATTGACACCACTGGGGATGACAGGTTTCGACAGCGTGATACTAATTGTTGATCGTCTCTGTTCGGGATGGCAACGATTTCCGTTATCCAACGTTGCAAAAATTAATTGCAGACAATCTTGTCAGCAAAGCCAATCGTATCGCTGAGGATGTCATGGCTCGTTTGAGCCTTGCTCCGCAGTTCGCGATGGCTGCTTAGTTTCCCTTCAACCGGAAACACGTCTCACCCTCGATTCTCGCTAGTGGGATGAGACGTCATCAGCGAGACGGATGCAGTATCTGATGTCGTACTACACTGATTCTTAGGCATTATCCCTCGCACATTTTCTTTGTTCCTTCCTTATTTGTGCGAGTATGAAAGGAGCACAACAGTACAGACACGGCGGTTACACGTTGGACCCGGATTCAATTTCCGGCATCTCCACCAAACTTAAAATAACGATAAATATATATTGACAAACGATAATCGATAAATAGTATAACAACCACCTATGAAAAAAGGCTCAACGATATTTCTTCAGCTCTTCATTGTATTCATTGGCATCGGCACTCTTGCTCTTCTGCTTTGGGAACCCAACCTCGAAGGCAGGAACGTCCACGCCACGCTCTTTGAGGTGTACTTCAAAGATCCATTTCTGGCGTACGCATATGCATCGTCCATCCCATTTTTTATTGCGTTGTACCAAGCGTTTACGTTGCTCGGATACATCGGGCAAAATAAAGTCTTCTCACCAAATTCTGTAAGAGCGTTACGGACTATAAAGTACTGTGCGCTAGCCACTGCGGGTCTTATCGTGGCGGGAGTGGCCTACATAATCATAACTATTAGCGGCAAGGATGACATTGCGGGTGATGTTGCCATGGGCGTTGTTACAACGTTTGCTTCCATCGTCATCGCAACCGCTGCGGCTGTGTTTGAGAGACTTTTACAAAGTGCCGTTGATATGAAGTCCGAGAACGATTTAACCGTGTAGTTCGACTAGCTCACCATAAATAACGAGACCACTATGGCTATCATCATTACCATCGACGTCATGCTGGCGAAGCGGAAAATGAGCGTCACGGAACTGGCGAAGAAAGTCAGGATCACAATGGCCAATATTTCCGTATTGAAAAATGGAAAGGCAAAAGCAATGCGATTCTCAACATTGGAGGCTGTCTGTGAAGCCTTGGAATGTCAGCCTGGTGATATTTTGGAATACAAAAAGTAAGAGGGACGCAGCGGTTCACGCCACTCAAAAATGATCTGTGGCAGCCGGTTCCAACTTTTACGAACCGAGTCCAACATTTACTTTTGAGGTCGCTTACCGAGTATCCATTTTTGTGTAGGGCTTAAAGACTTATCCTTTCGATGAATACAGCCGATCCAACAACAACGGCGGCGCACCCCTTCTTTCAGCTCTGAACATACGTGTTCAACATGTTGTCGTCGTGTCTCCGGTGTCTTGACCGATTCGACCCAACATATCCATTCGTTCCGCGCGAGCGGCGTAATATCTTCCCATTTTGCGTGTGCCGCTCTGTCAGCAGTCAGGACTTTTCGTAAATCCGCCGGCACTGTGTGCACCACGCCATCGGAAATTTCTTTTTTGATCATGCAGTTATTGTATTGAATTTTTAAGCCAAGGCCACCGGCACGGAAGAAAAACATCCACTTTTCCTATCCATCCATTACAATGCATCATATGTCGAACGACATTGCCATCACCGCCTGCTACGCCTTTTTCCCGATTGCAGAATCGGACGTGAAAGGGCTGCACGAAGAACTCCTTGCGTTTGGGAAGGAGCGAGGTATGAAAGGACTGGTGCTTCTTGCAGCGGAAGGAATCAATGCAACGGTGTGCGGAACTTCGACTGCGATCGTAGAGTGGAAGGACCGCATGATTGCATTGCACGACGATATTCTTTTTAAAGACAGTGCTTCAGACAAATCCGTGTTTCGTCGATGGTCGGTGAAGATACGACCGGAGATCGTTGCCATCAAACAAGCAGACATTCATCCTGCGGGCGAGCATCGTCACCTGAGTCCCGAGGAGTGGCATACGCTGCAAGCGAAAGAAGATGTTGTTGTATTAGATGCGCGGAATTCCTACGAGATCGCGATTGGAAAATTTTGCGGCGCGATTGATCCCGGCATTCGGCATTTTCGTGACTTTCCCGCGTATCTTAAAAAAACCGATCTTCCCCGGCACAAGAAAGTGATGCTCTACTGCACGGGTGGCATCCGCTGCGAGAAAGCAATCATCGCGATGGAAAAAGAAGGATTCAGCGACGTGGTGCAACTGAAAGGCGGCATTCTGGCATATTTGGAAAAATTTCCACACGCACATTTTGAAGGAGAATGTTTTGTATTTGATCAACGTGTCGCAGTGGATCAAACTTTGCAGCCCTCCAAAATATTCACGCTGTGCACGCGCTGCGGGGATCCCACGAGTGAACCCGTCTGCAATGTTTGCCGGGCATCATAATTATATTTTCGGAGCGTCTCACGTTCGCGCTCCAAGACCCGGGCTTCGAGGTTCGGGGGAAAGATCGATCTTCGGCGCAACTCTTCATCGTCTTCGGTGGAATTTTCTACGGTAGTTGAATATAATTTTTGTTCATCAAATGCCTCTCCGGCAAGCCGTAGAGCACGGATCAAGTCTTCGACTAATGATTCCTGTTTGCCGATGAAGTCTACGGTCCGACCACTGTGTTCCAAGCATCCGCTGTAGATGCCTTCGATGGAAAATTCCATGCCATTCAGCCAGCGGAACGCGAGGGTGTTCTCGACAAACGTGGAAAAATCCGGCGCTTGGTTCAACCGATCAAAGCGATTCTCCGTGTCCCACCCAATCCGAATTTTGTGCCGCCAGTAGGATTGATAAAACGAAAGTGGATGGCGCACGAAGCCGAACGTGAAACGATCACCGGGATCAATATCCCGCAATCCATCGTGCGTGCAGTTATGGTTCCAACTGCGTTTGCCATTCGCAGCCGGAAAAAGAAGCGAGCCTAATCGTGTACTTCTTCTGCACAAAAGTTCCGTGTGCGGAATTCCGGCATGTGCGATAGCCTTGCGCACCCAACTGCCGCCCGTCTTCGGGACGTGGATGAAGATGGAGTGTGGAAGAAGAAGAGCCACGGAGAAAAGATATAAGACATAAGACGTAAGACACAAGGTAGTCCTGTGTTAGGCGGATCTCTTGCGATTTTTCTGGAAATATTTGCTGTATAGAATATTGAAGGAGAACGCCGTCATCTTGCCCATCAATTTCTGGAGCGGCATGGGAACGAAGAACGGCCGATCGATCCTCAAAAATTTATCATGGCTCTGCAGTGTAGGATCCAGAACCTTCCGTGCCGCGTAATCTCCGCAGAAGGTCGCCCACGGAAGTCCCACACATCCCAGCACGTATTGAATGTACGGAGACTTGGGATCGTGCGTGACGATCGGCACCAAATCCTTCGTCGTGTCGATGCGCCCCGGCCAGTACTGCATGAACTCCTGATGTTTGAGGAACGGGAAACGATTCTTGAAATCCCGGATGACGCGTTTGATGACGGTAGGGGATGTGACATCCAGCGGCAGGAACGTTGTGAGAGGTGAACCGCCGCCGAGGAGAATGCGCTTATCCCCCGTCAGTCTGTAGTAGCTGTAGACCAGCTTGCTGTCCCAGCACATGAAATCCCCTTCCGGGAACAGTTGCTTGATTTCATTCGGATCCAGTGGCTCGCTGATCGTCAGGAACGTCTGTGCGTGGTACACCTGCTCGGAAATTCGACTCACCGTCGGGCGCATTTTGTCGATGCAGAAAATAATATTCTTCGCGGTCACCGAACCCATGTGCGTGCATGCTTTGTGTCCTTCCATGTGCGTCACCGGCGTTCCTTCATAGATCCGGACGCCTTTCTGTACGAGTATTCGCTTCAGTTCTTGCGCGTACAGCAGGGGATTCACCGCATATGTTTTTCCGGTGCGAATGCCAGCCATGTATCCCTTGCCGGGATTGATGCGTTTCAGTGCAGCACCTTCGTAGACCTGCGTGGGGTACCCGATCTTTTGGAATGCTGCTGCCTCCTCGTACACCGATTTTTTCCCCGCTTTTCCCAATCCCACAAACAAACTGTCTTGCTCCAGAAGATCACACTTCATTTGGTACTGTGTGACATTTGCCACCACGCGCTTCACGCCTTCTACCGCAATGTTCCACACTTTTGCACCATCTTCCAATCCGTAGCGTCGCAGGATCTGATGCAGCTCCAGTTCACTGTCAGGCGTCAAAAATCCGGCACTCTTGCCCGTGGAACTCCCTCCGCAGATGTTTCGCTCCACCAGGACGGTATTTTTTCCCGCTTCTACAAGCCGTAAGGCTGCATGCAACCCCGCCATGCCGGCACCCACGACAAGAACATCCGTCTCCATGTGTTCTTTGAGAGGAGGACAGTAGTCCGTCTTGGAATTGAGCAAGGTCGTGTACCACCAGTTCTGGAGCAACATGTCACCCGATGGAACCGTGTGAGGCATAAATTGAATGAATAGTGCCAGGGGTTAAGGGAAATGTCACTCTTCGCCCGAAGCGGAAGATCGCCCTTCGACGTTGCTCAGGGTAAACGATCTTCCGCTTCGGTGTCCTACGATTTCTGTAATACTTCCGTTGTATTTACGTCTTATACTAGGGTTCGCTGATTCATTCCTTTCCAAAATACTCCATGCACCATTCATCTCGATCCCTCGCAGGTTTGGCACTCGTCACATTGCTCATCGGTTGTGTTCCCACTACCCCCAATGGAGACAGCAATTCCTCCGCTCCGTCCGCAGATATTCACGTGTCGGAACCGGATGCGAACACCGTTGTGTCCAGTCCGCTGACCGTGCGCGGCGAAGCGCGTGGAACGTGGTACTTTGAAGCAAGTTTTCCCGTGCGATTGCTCGATTCTACGGGCAATGAAATCGCTGTTGCACCAGCACAAGCGCAAGATGATTGGATGACGACGGATTTCGTGCCGTTCGAAGTGACGCTCACGTACACGACGATATCCGAGACGGGATCCCTCGTGCTCGAAAAAGACAATCCCTCCGGTGAACCGCAGAACGCCGCGAGCATCGTGATTCCGGTCAGATTCGTTCCGTAAGGGATCGAAGAGCGGTATACTGATGACTCATGCAGAGATTGATCGTATTGGGATTCTTCTTCCTCGCAGCTTGTCATCCTTCCACGTATTCTTCCGTGACTGATTCAAACGCTTCCGATGCCGCTCTTCAAAAAAAACTCACGCCACTTCAGTACGAAGTGACGCAGGAAGAAGGCACCGAGCCGCCGTTCCAAAACGAGTATTGGGATGAAAAGCGCGCAGGCATTTATGTCGATGTCGTTTCCGGAGAGCCGCTCTTCAGTTCGCTCGATAAATATGATTCGGGCACGGGCTGGCCGAGTTTCACGAAACCGTTGGACCCGGACAATATTATTGAGCGCACGGATCACCGACTTGTGATGGCGCGCACGGAAGTGCGCAGCAAGAAAGGGGATTCACACCTCGGTCATGTGTTTCCGGACGGACCCAAGCCCACGGGACTCCGTTATTGCATGAATTCGGCGGCTCTGCGATTCATCACCAAAGAGGATCTGACGAAAGAAGGATATGAAGAGTACGCAGATCTTTTTCGAGACTGATACGGTTTATTTTCGTATACTTCTTTCATATGCGCCGCATTGCGACCTTCCTTCTTCCCGTCCTCCTTCTCTCCTGCGTGCCTCGCACGCAAGAACCGGGACACCCCATCACTATTTTTGAAAAGGGTGTTTCTTCCGTTCCCACCGCAGGAGCCGGCACGGGCGCAGCGCTGGAGCAACCGGCGGATTTGCAGACGCGGGAAGTTGCGTACGGACTCTCCGGCGGAAAAACACTCAGTGGTTATCTTGTGATTCCCGCAGGGGACGGACCGTTTCCGGGTCTCATCCTCATTCACGAATGGTGGGGACTCAATGACAACATCCGCGCCAATGCTCTGGCCTTTGCACGCCAAGGGTATGCGGCGCTCGCCGTCGATCTCTATGAAGGAGAATCCACCAGGGATCCCGCACGTGCCAAAGAGCTCGCGGGAGCCGTGCAGGGGAATATGGATCGGGCGTTCGATAACTTGCAACAAGCAGTAGATTTCCTCCGTTCAGAACCGAACGTGAACAGGCAACTGATCGGTTCGGTGGGTTGGTGCTTTGGCGGCGGCTGGTCGTACCAAATGGCGAAAAATGATTTGGGAGTGCGCGCAACCGTCATGTACTACGGTCGTTTCAGTCACGAAGACGACCTCAGCCACATGAAGTCGACCATCCTCGGGCATTTCGGGGAAAAAGACGCATCCATCCTCGTGGATGACGTGAAGGCATTCCGCGTGAAACTCAAAACGCTTTCCGGCGATCACGAGATCTACATCTACCCCAATGCAGGGCACGGCTTCGCGAACAGCGACAACCCCGTTTTTGATCCGGCCGCAGCGGATGTTTCATGGGGGCGGACGTTGGAGTTTCTACAACAGACACTCGGGGAATAATTTTTTAAATTGTTCTTTGTGTATTTTCAACCCCCTCCCTGTCCCTCCCCCTTGAGGGGGAGGGGATGTCATTGCACTTATCTCTTGGAACATGCTGCATAAATTTTATCGAGTACATCGGATGAATATTTCACCTCGTCGTTTGTGAATCGAAGAATAATAAAGCCCAGTCCTTCCAATTTTTGATCACGAATCCTATCTGATTGGATATTCCTTTTCCTTGTATGCCCGCTGCCATCTATTTCCACAATGACTTTATTTTCGAGACATGCAAAATCAACAACATAAGAACCAATGGGAACTTGTCTCCGAAATTTCAACCCGTAAAATCTTTTTGCCCGTAAATCACTCCATAAGATCTTTTCAGCAGAAGTCATTATTCTTCGAAGGTACTTTGCCTTTCGTATCGAACCCCAGGTGCCAGATATTCTCATGTAGAAATAGTGAAGAAAACCATTCTCATCTGTCTATTGCTCAGAATCAAGAATAATAATGTCCTCTCTCCCTTTAGGGAGAGAGACAGAGAGAGGGTTTTCTTCGGGCAAGGAATGGTAATAGAGTTCTATATTTATATAATTGGACAATAATAATCACCACTACGCTACTTTCGGCGTGACACAAGGAGGGTAGGATGGGAAATTGTCCTTCCCCCTTTGCCCATGCCGACACGCTCCACTGCAAAAAAGAAGAAGAAAACAATCAAAGCGAGGAAGATCGTGAAAAAGAAAGTGATGAAGCGTGCGCCGAAAATGAAGATCGTCGGCCGTGTCGTTCATTATTACGATCGTCTGCAAGTGGCCATTGTGGAATTGGCTGCACCGCTTCGACTTGGCGATACTGTTTTGATCAAACATAACGATCAAGAAGTGTTCCAGAACGTCGACTCGTTGCAGATCGACCACATGTCCGTGGAGCAAGCCAAGAAGAAACAAGTGGTTGGCTTGAAAGTGAATCAGCCGGTGAAGCAGGGGTCGCTGGTGCTTCCAGCCTGACGAGAAGTGCCAAGTGCAATGTGCCATGTGCCAAGGTTTGTTTGGCACTTTTAACATGGCACTTGGCACTTTTTTAAAAAACATCTATGCTTCCATATTCTTCCCTTTATTTTTATGGACAATGCAGACATTCAAAAGAAGTGCACGGAATTCCTCAATGCCCTCGGCGTGCCCGGTTTCATCGTGTTCGGATGGCAGAAGCCCGATGAACAATTTGGATTCGTTTACAGCAACCACAAAATGCCTGTGCCGGTGGTCATCAAAGGCATGACGTTCGTGCTCAGTGATTTTGTGAACAAGAAGCTCTAAAAATCGTCCAATCGGTCTTTGTTCGATTGTGGATGGAATAGATTTTTGAGCGAATCCCAACCCGCAGTGATTTCGAATGCGATGTTGTCGTATGTGCTCGTGATGATTCCCATACCTTGCTCGTACAACGATTCTGATACACCGGGTCTTCCACACTTTTTTTCAGTTGGTTGTGTTCGAGGCACCTTACCAAGGAAAACATCAATTTCTTTAACATGCTGCAATGCAATCGCCGGGATAGGATCTTCAGAATCTCCTCTTTGCCAGAAAAGTTCGGTTAGCAGTTCACGATTTTCGATGAATGCCCTATACCCCGCTTCATACGCGCTGTCGTAGCGTCTCGGGTGCTTATCCACTGCCATGAGATATTTATCAAGCGCCCCCAATGTCAGAGGAGTGTCTTCTGTGCTCAACGATACTGGTTCCAGTTCGGCGATGGACATATGCGATCTTTTAGCAACCACTTGCCGAGAGGTCAATTTTTTTCGAATACAACAATTGTACTGTTCCTTTTTTGAACAACACAAAATTCATTCGCAGGAGCTAAGGAATTGCGTACATAAGCATCGCAGGATCAAATCGTTTATTTTAGAAACAGTTTCATCAACCAGTTCGCGACGCCGATGACAAGCGTGACCACGATCCATCCTCCCAAGCCGCCGATGATTTCCAGTGTAACGAGGTTTGGATCTATCAAAAGAACGATTTGATACGTCAGCCAGATGAAGATGCCGTTGACGAGAATTATCGCAAGGATCGTGGCGAGTAATTTCAGTGGCAGCGTGATCAGATTCAAAATCGGCCGCACGACGATGTTCATGACGGTGAGCAATGCGCCGACGACGACGTACGCGGGGAGTCCGCCGGACAAGAAAAAGTAATCGTCCAGGTACATGGCCATCGCCCAGACCAAGAGGACATTGAGGATGAAGCGGATGAGGATGCGGATGGGGAGGGACATACGAGGGTTAGGGATGGGGATAGGATTATTTCGGAACGATGATCGTCACCGAAAGATCTTCACCAATAGTGACAGCGTGCGATGAGCCGGAGGCTGAACCGATCTTCACATTAGTTTCTTGTTCGACCAAGGCGCGGAAGTTTTTCAGAATGTCGTCTGCTCCTTCCACGCCGATGATGAGTGCATCGGAGATTGAAAAGCCTTCGTCTTTGCGCAGTTGCTGGATGGCGCGGATCAAATCACGAGCCAGGCCTTCTTGCTGCAACGATGCATCGATCGTCGTGTCTATGCTCACGACCACACCGTGATCAGACGCGATACCCTCACCCTCTTTTCCTTGGTAGACGATCTTCACTTCATCACCGGACATGCGTTCTTCTAAAATCAACACCGATCCGTCTTTTTGGACAGTGAATTCCCCGCGCTTTCCGGCTTGGATCACTTCCTGCACGCGGCCGCCCAGGCGTGGGCCGACCTTGCGTGCGTCCACCATGGCAATGGCTTCGGCCAGGGCTCCCGGATCATCCTGCACTTCGATCGCCTTCACATTCAGCTCTTCCTGCAGGAGCTGCACTTCCGACGGCGCAAGCGTGCCGCAATCCAGTGATGCAGGGATCGCAATGACCGCTTTGACCAACGGTTGGCGCGTCTTGATCTTCTTTTCCGCACGGACGATATTGCCGAGCGAAACAACCGTACGCAGCACGCGTGTTTTCTTGATCAAGTTTTCTTCTTTCTCCGTCAGTTTTCGCACTTCCGGCCAATCCGTCAAATGGATGGATCCATGTGTTTCCGGCACGAGGTTCAAATAGACAGCCTCCGTGATGAACGGACAGAACGGTGCCAGAAGTTGCGAGAGTGTCAGGAGCATTTCGTATAACGTTTGCAACGCGGCAGCCTGCTCTTGTTCATTTTCATCCATGGCACCTGCGACCGTCACCAGGCTGCCTTTGCCGGCAAAGCGACGGCGGGAAAGGCGCACGTACCAATTTGTCAGTGCATCGATGGTGCCGGCAAGTTCGCCGCATGTTGCGGAGAGATCATAGCGATCTAATTCATGCGTCATTCTATTCGAAAGATCCTGCACTTCCGCGCGAATCCACTGATCCAACGGATGACCACTGGTTTTGCGGCCGGCGGTCGGTTGCCACTTTGCATTGTTTGCGTATGTTACGAAGAACACGTACGTGTTCCAGTAGGGAAGCAAAATATTGCGCACGGTTTCCTCAACAATTTTCTCCGAGAAGCGCATGTCTTCGCCGCGCACTGCTGGTGAACTCATCAGCGCGAAGCGCACGGCATCCGCACCGTGTTTCTCCACCACGGTCAGCGGCTCGGGATAATTTTTCAGACGCTTACTCATCTTTTTTCCGTCTTCCGCCAGCACCGTGCCGTTCACCACGCAGTTCATGAACGACGGTTTTTTGTAGAGCGCTGCGGAAAGGACGGTGAGCGTGTAGAACCAGCCGCGCGTTTGATCAATTCCTTCGGCAATGAAGTCGCACGGGTACCCGGGCGGCAGCGCAGCCTTGGAAACTTTGCTCGCGAATGAGAATGGAAAATGCGATTGCGCATAGGGCATGGATCCCGACTCGAACCAACAGTCCAAGACTTCGGGAATACGCTGCATCAGCGGATGCAGAGAAAGCTCTTTTGTTTCGCAATTGCGTGGAGCATGTTGGAGAGCTTCTGCAAATGTGAGATTTTCTTCATTTGCGAGAAGGGCTTGAATCATGCCGCCATGCGTGATGACAAGGACTCGCTTGCCTGCATATTTTTTTCGAAGATGAGCAGCAGCTTCTTTCGCCCTATTCAAAAATTGAGATGGATTTTCTCCTCCGAGCGGACTTTCGTGATGAAGGCCAAATTCGCCCGTTGGAATAAGGAGAGGATGATCTTTCTTGATTTGATCCAGTGTTTTTCCCACCCAGGAGCCGAATTTCCGCTCCCGGAAAAGTGTCGAGAATTCCGTAACAGGCATCCCAATCTCGCGTGCGATGATATCCGCCGTTTCTCGTGTGCGTATGAGATCAGATGCAACGATGGCATCAAACTTTTTCTTCTTTAATTTCTGTGCAGCATCCAAAGCCTGTTTTTTTCCGAATTCAGTCAATGGGCGGTCGCCTTCTTGCCCCTGACACAGCTTTTGCACATTCCAATCCGTTTCACCATGCCGTACGAGTGTCACTTCCACGCTCGATGCATGTTTCGTTCCCGCCCACGCGATGGTATCCACCGTTTCTTTGTGCAGGTCCATCTCCGCGCCCGTGTCATGGTCATAGAAAAACGTGACGGGATCGGCGAAGCCGGGGTACGGCTGGTGGGTGAGCTTGGCCGGATCTTCCTTATTGAAGAAATGTTTGATGCTGAGCACAGGATCCGCATGCGTGACAACCACGATGTGTTCACCGCGATGTTTCGGGAGTGTTTCCTTCAAAAATTCTCCCGTGCGCACCGCCACCTGGCTCCACGTTTCCATGCCGGGGAAGTGATAGATGCTCTCCACTTTATTATTCTCCAACTTGTGTGCGCGGCGGGCTTTGACGAATGTGAGATCCGAAAAGTCCACGGTCTTTCCTTCGTACTCGCCGAATTCCACTTCTCGCAGGCGGTCATCAATCACCACATCGCCTTCGCTTCCCTTGGCAATCGCTTCCGCAGTTTCTTTGGTGCGCGCGAGCGGCGAAGCGTAAATCCGCGCAACATCCTCTTTGGAAAGAACCGATGCCGCGAGTTTCGCTTGGGCTTTCCCGCGCGCCGTTAAGCTGGTGCCCGGCAACACGCCTTGGTATTTCGGGATGACGTTGCCTTCGCTCTCGGCGTGGCGGAGGACAGTCACTTTCGTGAATCGAATGCGATTCTTCGCCATCAAATCATCGCGACTGCCGATCACTTCCATGTCGCCCGTCTTTTCCGATCTCCAAATAGGTAGCGGCGTTCCCCAGTAACGATTGCGGGAAATTGCCCAGTCGCGCGCTCCTTCCAGCCACCTGCCGAAGCGTCCGTCTCGCAGATGCCCCGGCACCCACTCTGTTTTCGCGTTGGCGCTGAGCATGTCTTTCTTGATCTTCTCCACGGCGACAAACCAAGAACTCGTCGCGTAATTGATGAGCGGCGAATCGCAGCGCCAGCAGTGCGGATACGAGTGGCGGAACGTTTCAGCTTTAAAAAGTTTTCCACTCTTCTTCAGTGCATCGGCAATCATTTTATCTCCGCTCATGTGGTCATCGCGCGGTTTCGCATCTTTTCCGGCAAAGTCAGTGACAGCTGCCACAAATTTCCCGTTCATTCCCACGTGCTGCAGCGGCTGCACGCCTTCTTTCAATCCAAGATTGTAGTCATCCTCGCCGTAGCCCGGAGCAATGTGCACGATGCCCGTGCCGTCTTCGGTTGTTACAAAAGAAGATCCGTCGACTACGCGGAACGTTTTCTTTTCATAATCATGCACGAAGTAGGGGAAGAGCGGTTTGTACTTTTTCTTCAGCAACGCAGATCCTTTGAATTCTTTTTCGATCACATGCTCTTTGTCTTTGAAGACCGTTGCCACTCTTTCCTTTGCGACGACATACGATCGATCTTCGTACCGCACTTTCACGTAAGGAACATTCTTGCCGACAGCGAGGAAAAGGTTCCCCGGCAGCGTCCAACCCGTTGTTGTCCACGCCAAGACAAAAGTATTTGGCTCATCAACCAACTCAAACTTTGCGGTGATGGAAAAATCATCAATATCTTTATATCCCTGTGTCACTTCAAAATTACTCAGCGGTGTTTCGCAGCGTGGGCACACGTGCATGGATTTATGTCCTTCGTAAATCAATTTTTTATCCGCAAGGCTTTTGAACACCCACCAAATGGACTCCATAAAATCCGGATCCATCGTTCGGTAATCCCAATCCATATCCACCCAGCGCCCCATGCGCAGAACGACCGTGCGCCACTCTTTGGTGTAGCGCTGCACGGCGGAACGACAGAGTGCGTTGAATGCTTTCACGCCCATTGCTTCGATTTCCTTCTTGCTCCCGATGTTATGTTCCTTCTCTATCAAATTTTCTATCGGGAGACCGTGGCAGTCCCACCCGAACCTGCGTTCCACCCTTTTTCCACGCATGGTCTGGTAGCGCGGAATCACATCTTTTATAGTTCCTGCAAGCAGGTGACCGTAGTGGGGGAGTCCCGTCGCGAAGGGCGGACCATCGTAAAAACTGAATCGTTCTTCCTTGGGTCCTCCTTCGGTTCCGTCCAGGGCATCCATTCGTTTTACTGAACGGTGACGGATACTGCGCTTGAATGTGTCTTCCTCTTGCCAATATTTCAAGATTCCCCGCTCAAGGTCGGGAAAGCGTTGCCGGGGGTCTGCGGGGTCGAACATCGCAAAATAGCATACAGGAGGGCTTTTTTTCATGCACTGTCCTATTTTTACTCCATAAATCTTATTCGGTATTTTGTTGACAGTTGTCTGTTTCTTTCTTAGGATAAAACTGCCTTTTTTATGATCTCAAGTTCTGATTCATCGGCTGACTTGGCTGACATTCTCCCAGAGGTGCCCCGGACGGCACCCCGCGCTGAGGACCATGTTCTGGAAGTTCGCATTTCTCCCGAACAACCGGGAATAGGCATCAATAGGATGGCAGCAGGATCTCCTGATGATTCGGGTATTCAAAAGAGTCCTAGGCTTTCCACCATTTCGGATGGTTTAACAAAATTTGCGCGTTCCATGAATGTCAGCACGGTCTCGGTTTTAGGAGATGTTTCCGCAGCAGTGAGGGAAATTGATAGTAGATTATCTCCATCACCTGAGACACTTCCATCTTATAGGGAAATCCGAGATGCAATCATTCAGTTGTTGGTTGCCCGGCGGGGAGTGAAAAAGGCACCCTTGAAATAAAGTTGAATATTAGTTGAAGTCGGTGATATTCCTTGAATGTGGTATCATCGGTTTCTTGTGGAAGCATCATATCTACTTGCGGCAATCGGCTATCTACCACAGCCTCAGCAGGAACAAGTGTTACTGGCTTTGAAGCGTGCGGAGAAATTTCATGAAGGTCAGCAGCGTGATTCCGGAGAACCATACATTACACATCCTCTTGCAGTGGCAGAATACCTTGCTCGTTTAGAAGCAAGTGCAACAACGTTGAAGGCAGCACTGCTCCATGATGTCGTCGAAGACAGCCACACCACTTTGGAGGAAGTCGAGCGTGAATTCGGGAAAGAGGTTGCTCACTTGGTGGACGGTGTGACGAAATTGTCCCATCTTCGGTATGAAGGAAAACGGGAACAGCGCCAAGTCGCCTCACTCCGTAAGTTACTTCTCACTGCACACGGGGATCTGCGCGTCATCCTCATTAAGCTTGCTGATCGTTGGCACAACATCGAAACCATCCAAGGATTGAGGGCAGACAAGCGCGATCGCGTTGCACTGGAAACATTGGACATCTACGTTCCTTTCGCACGGCTTGCGGGATTATGGGACATGAAATCTCGGTTTGAAGAAGTGTGTTTCCCGATCGCAATGCCGAATGAGTATGCGTTGTGGCATGAAAAGATTGCACAAGTGCGTGAGGCTGTTGCCCCCGAACGGCAGGCTTTTATTGCCAGGGTGAACATGGCAACGAAGGAAGATGTTCATGGAGAAATCCAATACATGACCGATTATGAAATTTACAGCAAGCTGCAAGGCAATTTGCATCGCCTGAAAGACGTCCAAAATGTTGATACTGCATTGATCCTGCTGCTCGGAACAATACAGCCTATGGAATGCTATCGCGTGCTGGGCGAAATCCATGCCCTCTACCCCACAAGCTCGCTTTCCTTCCGGGATTACATCAATGCACCGCAACCCAATGGATACCGCGCACTCCATACGACGATTTTTCTTGGAAAAGAACACCGTCTTCGCTTGCGGATACAAACAAATCAAATGTACGAATACGTCGCCAAACGAAAGTTTTCCACATGGGTTCCGGATGAAGTGACGGATATTTATCGCGCATTGGGTTCGTTGCGCAAAGCACCCTTTGAAGAGCAACAGTATTTAAAAGATCTGAGAGAGACAATTTTAAAGGAACGTATGAATGTGTTCACGAGTTCGGGTGATGTCATCACGCTTCCTCAGCATGCGACGGGAGTGGATTTTGCCTTTCGTGTGAATCCGGATCACATCTCTTATTTGCAGGCGATCCGCGTCAATGGGAATCTCCGCGAAGCGACACATATTTTGCAAGAGGGAGATGTAGTGGAATTGGTTCTTGCAAAGAACGGTGCGGGAACCAACGGCACGATTCCGACTATTTGGGTGGATAAAGTAAAGTCCGTGGATGCCCGGGAGAAACTTCGGCAATCATTGGGACAATCTCCTTTCGAAGACCAAGTGATCGCGGGTTCAGAAATTTTAAACCAGGAATTACAGAAGCGAAGATTGCCGCGATGGTGGCTTTTTCACTTGAATAAAATCCAGTCCCAATTGGCGCAGAAGATGGGAAAAGCTTCCTTTGATGATCTGCTTTCCGATGTGGGCACAGGTCTTCTGTCAGCATCAAAGGTCATCGATGAGTACATCCTTATGCTTCAAATTCCATCCATTTGGACGACGCGAATTCTTCATTTCTTTCATTTGTTGCCACGTTCCCGTGTTTTGGACAAGGAAGCGAAAGTGATGGACATAGAAGTCTATGCCGAAGATCGAAAAGGGCTCATTCATGATGTAACAGGCTGTTTTGCGGAACGGGACATCAACATCGCAAAATTCGAAATTTTTGCTGTACCTCCCAAGGATGCTCTGTATAAGATCAGGCTAGAAGTGAAGAATTTTGACACCTTTAGCGATTTGTACGACGCTTTGGTGCAAATTCCCAATGTAAAGCAGGTATTGCGTAAGAAGTAGTTTTATGTTTTAATTTTCCACTTATGTCTTTTGAAGACAACTTCAGCGGGGATCCTCAAAGCAGCAAATATGACCTATTTGCCGACAAATATGCTGCATCATGGAGGGATCATGTGCCAAATCAATTTCATTATGAAATGTCAAGAAAGGCGACAGTACGTTATTTGGTGGATCTTTTTGAAAAAGGGGTAAAACCTAAAGACAGCGTAGCTGTAATTTTGGGTCCTGGTTTTAATATTGCAGAATACCGCGACCTCGATCCGGTGATTGTTGATGCAATGCTTAATGAATGCCCTGCAATTGTTGTTGCAGATTTCTCTCGAGAAGTTTTAAAAGATGCACGAAGATCACTTTCATCTGCCAGCAAGGAAGTTGAGCCAAAAATTTTCCGTGCGCAAAGAGAATTTTCAGGAGGGATGAGTACTCGTTTTGATATCTTCATAGCTAACAAAATCGATACTATTTGCACAGTGGATGCTTTGGATGTTTTTATGCGCGAATTAGATGCTCTCACTCCAACAGAAATAATTGCAAAAGTTAAGGAGCAAAATCTCGAAGAATCTGAATCAGTTGGAGATGCAACTGTCGTTCACGAACATACTAACCATTTAGCTCGTTATTACGATTTCAAGTCCGTCGCTCGTTCTAAAGCTGAAGTTCGTTATGTGATCTGCAATCTTCTTCTTGCAGGAATGCTTGCAACAACAGAAGCAGCATTTCGAGAAAAGCTTATAACTTTCCGTCAGGGTCAGGGGGACGAAGTGATCAGTGATGAAACTGTAAGAGGCTATCTGCGTTCCTGGCACCGTGTAATTTCTATTATCAATACGGAAATTGCCGTCAATCTGATTTCGGGTGTTATGGATCACAATCCACACGCAACAATTTCGATTGTAACGGATGAAAATACAGAGTATTCCCAAAAATTTGGGAAACATCCTCGTTGGGATTTGGAAGGGCCCTTCGGTGTTAGAAGTGGCCTCTTGAGCCATCAAATAATGCTTATGGAAAATGGCCAATCCTGGATGCAGGATGATTCTGGTGAGAACCCTCCGCATGGACACTATACTTCAGCTTTGATAGCTCAAAAAGTTTCTGATTTAGAAGAGAGTACTGAAACTAAATAACGCTTCACATTCGAAAAAATTTCAGTCGTTTCATTGAGGGCTTCAATCTCTTTTTTCGTGAACCACTTCAATTCTCGCCCTTCAGCTTCTTCCAAAACCAACATCTGATTCTCATCCACCGGTCGTGCGAGATACAGAAAATCCATGTGTTGATGAGCATGCTCATTGCGTTCTGCGGACGCGGGAATATTTTCCAGCAGCAGTGCGATCGGTTTCTTCAGCATCTTTCCTTCTTCTGGATTCCGATCGAATAAATTTTCTTGTGCACCTGTCCCTCGTAGTCCGCCGGAGACGGACGAAGTGGGATCGCCGATGATTTCCGCATCCAGTCCCGTCTCTTCCTTGCACTCACGGCGCGCGGTTTCCTCCGGTGTCTCATTCTCATGCACATGCCCACCCGGCGGCATCCAACGTTTCAAACGCTTGTGCCACAACAGCAACGTGCGATGCTTTGAATCGACAATGAAGGCGGTGGCGGTGAAGTGACGATCCATCAACGATAAAGAGGAATGAGAAGAATAAGAGAATGAAGACGATAGGTGAAGTGCAAAGAGTATAGTCCTGTGGTATGCTTTTTAGACATTCTCCTCCTCTCGTATGGTTCTCGTCCAAGCCAACTCCAAAGTTCTCAAGATCGGTGATGCGATGCCCGATTTCTCTCTCCCTGCGACGGATGGTCTCACCGTTGAGGCAATACTCATCAAAGATCCTGTCGTCGTGATTGTTTTCACGTGCAACCACTGTCCGTACGCGCAGGCGGTGGAAAACAGATTGATCGAACTGCAGAAACATTTTGATGAAGAAGGCGTGCAATTCGTCCTTATCAATAGTAACGATGTAGCAAAGTATCCCGATGATTCGTTCGAAGCGATGAAGGAACGCCACGACGCGAAGAATTATCCGTTCCCGTATTGCTACGATGAAAGCCAAGAAGTAGCAAAAGCCTACGGAGCGCTCTGCACGCCGCACTGCTTCGTCTTCGACCGCAACCGCGTGCTGAAATACAAAGGACGCGTGGATGATAATTGGAAAGAGCCGGAAAAAGTCACGGAGCATAATCTCCGTGATGCGATCCAAGCGCTCATCAAAGGCGAAGAGCCGCCCGTCCACGAAGCTAATGCCATAGGCTGCTCAATTAAATGGAAGTAATAATCCATATAAATGACCAATGACTCCCTGCGGGAATGACCAATGACACAACGACCAATGACCAAAAGAATTTCAAAGTTGGTCACTGTGTCATTGGTCATTTTTTCTTCAGAGCATTCACCAGATACTGTCCCGTGTAGCTCTCTTTCACTTTCGCAACATCTTCCGGCGTTCCCGTTGCGATTACTTTGCCGCCGCCTGCGCCGCCATCGGGGCCCATATCCAAGACGTAATCGACGGATTTAAGAACATCCAAGTTGTGTTCAATCACAAGCACGGTGTTGCCGAGTTCTACTAACCGCTGCAGCACCCCGAGCAGACGATTGATGTCATCGAAGTGCAGACCGGTGGTCGGCTCATCGAGAATGTAGAATGTCCGTCCAGTCGCTCTTTTTGTAAGTTCCGTTGCCAGTTTCACGCGTTGCGCTTCGCCACCGGAGAGTGTCGTCGCGCTCTGACCCAAGTGAATGTAGCCGAGACCCACATCCTCGAGTGTCTGGAGTTTTTTCTTGATGGGCGGAATCGCGGAAAAGAAACCCAGTGCCTCGGTGATGGTCATGTCCAACGCTTCGGCGACATTCTTTCCTTTATACGTGATCTCCAACGTCTCCCGGTTGTAGCGCTTGCCGTGGCAGTTTTCGCACGTCACGAACACATCGGGCAGGAAGTGCATTTCAATCCTCTTCAGTCCGTCGCCTTCACATTCTTCGCAGCGGCCGCCCTTTACGTTGAAGCTGAACCGTCCCGCTTTGTAGCCGCGGAGTTTCGCTTCCGGCGTCGTCGCGTAAATGTCGCGCATGTCGGTGAAGACGCCGGTGTACGTCGCAGGGTTGCTGCGGGGCGTGCGGCCGATGGGGGATTGGTCGATCACGATCGCTTTATCCAATTCTTGCAATCCTTCGATCGACCCCACGTCTTGCGGTTTCGCATGCGCTTTGTTCAGCACGCGTTGCAACTCGGGTGCAAGAATCCCGTGAATCAAACTGGATTTGCCCGAGCCCGAGACGCCGGACACGCCAATCAATGTGCCGAGCGGGAACGTGATATCCACGTGTTGCAAGTTGTGGTGGTGCGCATCCTTAATCACGATGCTCTTGCCGCTGCCTTTGCGGCGCTTTTCCGGGATCTCGATGAATTTTTTGCCGCTCAAGTATTGCCCGGTCACGGACTTGGGATTTTTGATCAAGTCCGCAGGCGATCCTTGCGCCATCACTTCCCCGCCGTATTTTCCGGCGCCGGGTCCTATCTCCAAGAGATAGTCCGCAGTGGCGATGGTTTCTTCATCATGTTCCACGACGATCACCGTGTTGCCGAGGTCGCGGAGTTGCAGGAGCGTCTTGATCAGCCGTGCGTTGTCGCGTTGGTGTAGTCCAATGCTTGGTTCATCGAGAACATACAGAACGCCTTGCAGCGCGGAGCCGATCTGTGTGGCCAAGCGAATGCGCTGCGCCTCTCCGCCGGAGAGGGTCGCTGCTGATCGCGAAAGCGTCAAATACGTGAGGCCGACGTTCTCCAGGAACGACAGGCGCGCGATGATTTCCAGGAGAACTTTTTTTACGATCGTGTAGTCATATTTTGATAGTCCTTTTGAAGAGGACTGAGAGGATCCAGAAGAAACAGAGGACTCAGAGGAATTTTCATTCTTCTGTTTCTTTTGTGTCCCTTGTTTCTCTTGTGTCTTTTCTTGCGGCACCAAGCTCCGGAAGAACACCATCGCTTCGTCGATGCTCAAGTCCGTCGCCTGCACTATATTCTTTTCACCCACGGTGACGCCGAGGATTTCTTTCTTGAGGCGCAAGCCCGCACACGAAGGGCAGGGGAGTTCCAACATGTATTCCTCGATCTGCGTGCGGATGTAACTGGAATCCGTCTCGTGATGCCTGCGTTGCAAGTTCGGAATAACGCCTTCGTACGTCGTATTGTAATTGCCACCGAACGTTGCAGTCTCCATCCGCACACTCAGCTGTTTGTCGTACCCGTGCAGAATGATGTTCTGATGTTCCGGCGTCAGTTTGTTCCACGGGGTTTCCATGTTAAAGCCCACTTTGTCCGCGAGCGCTTCCAAGACGTGTGACATGAAACCCATGCGGCTGGCGGAGGTTGCCCAGGGGTGGATTGCCCCTTCCGCGAGGGACAATTTCTCATTGGGAATAATCGTGCTCTGGTCGACTTGGAGGATCGATCCCAAGCCATGGCAGGTTTCACATGCGCCGTGCGGAGAGTTGAACGAAAAACTTCTGGGTTCGATCTCCGGCACGTCTTCATCCGGATGATCCGGACAAACGAAGGATTCCGAGAAGCGTGTTTCCTCATTTGTTTCGGAATCCAAAATCACCAGCGATCCTTCGCCTTTCTTCAAGCAGAGTTCCACAGAGTCCGCCAGGCGCGATCTGTTCGGATTCACCACGCCTTCCTTCGATTCCAAATCGCGGACAATTAAACGGTCAACGACGATCTCAATCGTATGCACTTTCTTCGGATCCAAAACAATCTCTTCATCCACGGTCATCACTTGCTTGTCGATGCGCATGCGGACGAATCCTTCGCGACGGATGGAATCGATGATTTTCACGTGTTCGCCTTTGCGTCCTTGGACGACAGGCGCGAGCAGGAAAATTTTCTTGCCTTCGGTCATATGTGCGATCGTCTCCACGATTTGGCTGCTGCTTTGTTGCGTGAGTTTTCGTCCGCAGATGCTGCAGTGTACTTGGCCGACTTTTGCCCACAGCAAACGCATGTAATCGTAAATCTCCGTCACCGTTCCCACGGTGGAGCGGGGATTCCTCTGCGATGTTTTCTGATCGATCGAAATCGCCGGACTCAATCCTTCGATACTCTCCACTTCCGGCTTTTCCATCTGCGCGATGAACTGCCGTGCATACGCGGACAAGCTTTCCACATAACGGCGCTGGCCCTCCGCAAAGATCGTATCAAATGCCAGTGAAGATTTTCCCGAACCCGAAAGTCCGGTGATCACCGTGAGTTTGTTTCTTGGGATCGACACGTCAATATTTTTGAGATTGTGCATCTTTGCGCCTTTGACGACGATATTGTCCATGAGGGGGATCAAAAAAAGAGAACGGCAAACAGCCCGCGCATGCGAGCTCTCGCGAGCCAGGAGCGTATCAAAAAAAGGGAGTGGTGTCTAGCGTGGAGAGTCTCTACAACTGGCGTTTCTTTGCCCTTTTGGGATCGGCTTTTGCTGCGATTTTTTCCAAAGATTTCTGCAAATCTTGTCCTTTGGCCAGTGCTTCCAGAAGCATCATTTCTTCTTTTTCGTTTTTTGGCCAATCTTCTTCCGCAATTCCGTGCGCTTTGCGGAGGTTGTCCACCATACGGTCTGCAGATCTTTTTATCCGCTCAAAGACCGCTTCCGGAGACATGGGTTCGCGCTTGAGCTCCGTGAGGCCATCCGTTCTCTGGCAGAAGAAGCAGTAGGGACCATCCAATTCTGTGCGGCCGGAGTCCATCGAACACCGGGGGCAGAAATACGTGATCATCCACCGGGGCATCTTTCTTTTTGGCATAGGGGAGATAGTAGCATATGCCCTTTGAAAGAGATAAACTTCTTTTTCCATGTTTACGGGCATCATTGAAACAACGGCAAAAGTCATTTCGTACAGTGACGGCGTGCTCGTATTGGAACGGCCTGTCTCTTTTGATGACATCAAAATTGGATCCAGTATCGCAGTGTCCGGCGTGTGTCTGAGTATCACAGCATTCGATCATCGCACCATGACCTTCGATGTCACATCCGAAACACTGCGTGTGACGAAGATCGGGTCACTCCGCTCCAGTGATCGTGTAAACCTGGAACGCGCGATGCGGGCAGATGCGCGCTTGGAAGGGCATGTGGTGCAGGGGCATGTGGAGGGGGTGGGAGAAGTTTTGTTTGATGTTTGTGTTTCCTCCTCCATCCCCCGACCCCTTCCTCCGGAGGAGGAAGGGGGGTTTGACAGGAAACACCGCATTCCGAAGTTGTTACGATCTTTTGCACGAATGATGCGAAAGAAGCCAACGCGCGCGGAGAAAATTTTGTGGGAAGCGATTCGATACGATCAATTAGGCGTGCGTTTTCGAAGGCAATATTTTATTGGCGGGCGCATTCTTGATTTTTTCTGTCCTCGATTATTTCTCTGTGTGGAAGTAGATGGAGAAATCCATTTAGAAAGTGCTCAAAAGGAAAAAGATCGTGAGCGCGATGCCTTTCTTGCATTAGACCATCGTGTGCGCACGGTCCGTTTCACAAATAATGAAATTTATCAGGATCTTCCTCGTGTTCTCGAGAAAATCAAAAACAGCATACAAAACAGTTCCCCTCCTCCTTCGGAGGAGGGGTTAGGGGTGGAGGAGAAACAGCAAACAAAACAGCTCGTCATCGAACTTCCACAGCATCTCCTCTCCAACATCATCCCCAAAGGTTCCATCACCATTGACGGTGTTTCCCTCACCATCGCACACATCGAAGGAAATCGCATCACGATCGCACTCATTCCTCTTACGTTGGAACAGACAACGCTCGGATCACTCAAGAAAGGAGATCGCGTGAACATTGAAACGGATGTTCTCGTTCGCAGCGCGCATGCTACAATCCCTTCTTTCTGATGCAGACCAATCATCTTCAAAAATTACCGGCGAAGATCGATCCCTCGTGGCGCATCGGCATTGTGCATGCCGAGTGGCATGCCGAGGAAATCAAAGGTCTTGTAGAAGGGGCACGATCCACACTTCTTGCTGCGGGGATCTCTGCATCGAATATTCTTGTGCATCCAGCGTCGGGTTCTTTCGAAATTCCTCTCATCGGCAAAACGCTTGCAACGGAAAAGAAAGTGGACGCTCTCATCGGGTTTGGCATCATCGTGGAAGGGGAAACGCATCATGCGGAACTTCTGGCAAAAGAGGTGGCCAGGGGAATCATGGATGTGCAGCTGAACCATGGAATTCCTTTTGCGTTTGAGGTTTTGTACGTAAAAAATATCGAGCAGGCGCGCGAGCGGGCTCGGGTAAAAATCGGTAAGGGCGCCGAGGCAGCGTATGCCGCACTACATTCTTTGGCAGAGCTCCACCGTATTCGGTCTTGATTTGCTGTACAAACCAAGTGTTCAAGGTACGATCGCGACCAAGATTCCCGTACTCTTATGCGATTTGCTTCTTGGTCAGTACTCCTTACCTCTCTCCTTACAGTTCCGCTCCTTGCGAGTGCGTCGATGTTTCCGGATGTTCCGGATAGTCACATCTATCGCACGGAGATTGAAAATCTTGCAGGCGTGCAAGTGATCAACGGTAATCCCAATGGAACGTTTCAACCGGATGAGCCCGTGAACCGGGCTGCCATGCTGAAGATGCTCTACAAAGCCAGTGGCCGCATTCCCGATCTCTCCAACGTGGATTGTTTCCCAGACGTACCAAAGGGTGCCTGGTTTGAATCCTATGTGTGCGACGCAGAAGCCAATCGCTTCGTGCAAGGGTACAGCGACGGCACGTTCCGACCGCAGAACAATGTGACGCGCGCAGAAGCGATCAAATTAACGATGCTCATTCTGGACATCGAAGTGCCGGAAATGACGAGCATCAATCGTGACGTGCTGAAATTCGTGGATATCTCCACCGCCGCGTGGTACACCAAATACCTTTCGGCTGCTTTCACGAAAGGCGTGCTGCCCATTGTCGGGCAATCCGGTGCGCGCTTCTATCCGGATTGGCCGCTCTTACGCGGGGAAGCAGCTGCGTACATTTACAACGGGTTGAATCTGAAACTTGTGGAAGATCGGGAAGATGTGGAAGAGCAGATGCAAGAAGGGCAGGCATCCAGCGCCGCCGCAATCCACCAACCCGAAGGGACAACTTCGTCGCAGCAATCTTCTCGCGCGCTGGCTCGCGAACTCAACACGACATTCCCCTTCACCGATGCGCAAAAATTCGAGGACAAAGCTTCCGTTGCCTACCGGTTCACTCTGACGAGTTCCACGGTGCTGGATGCGACGGTATCTTTGAAACAAGGGCAAGCGGGCAAAATCAGCTGTCGACTGTATAAGTTGGCCGAGAATGGTTTCTCCGAAGAGTACTATTTGGGCTATCAGGAAGAACAATCCTGTTATCTGCTCACGACTCTCACGGCGGGCAACTATCAACTTCAACTGGAACCCACGACACCGAACACGGAGTTCACGATCGTGACAAAAGCAGGTGCGGGAGACGGCAATGACGGATTCTCCCAGGCTCGCGGCATTATGCGAGGCAACCTGCGCACGGAAGTCCTCTCCGGTGGAGATTACGAAGATTGGTTCAGCTTCACCGTGACACGCGAGGCGGAAATGGTTCTGAGCATCGTCAGCAGCACCAAACTACGCTGTCTCATCTACCCGGCCAGCAAGATCGATCTCTTCGGCTTCGCGGGTCCCGTGTGCGGTGCAATGTATTTGTATCCTGTCGGAACGTACATCGTGGGAATCGGTCATGCGGAACCCAAAGCTGCGAAGCAGACGTACACGATCCAACTTAAATGAGGATTGTGGTTGCTCAGTCATTTCTTTTCTTCAAGACAATTGCTTTCAAAGAATCAAAGTAGCACCAAACGCCAATGAAAGAACCAACGTTCTAAGGATAAAAATCCCTAGGATTTGGTTCTTTGAGCATTTCATTGATGTTTGGTGATTCGATTCTTTTTCCAAAATAAGCATCTTTTCAGGTACACTAACACTCCATGCCATTCTCTTCCATTCCACAGGCTCTCGACGCGCTCCGTGCAGGGCAATTCATCATCGTTGTGGATGATGCTGAGCGTGAAAATGAAGGAGATCTCATCCTCTCCGCTGAGCATGTCACCACGGAGAAAATGGCATTCATGATCCGCCATACGGGCGGCGTGGTGTGCCTCGCACTCAGCAATGACATTGCAGATCAACTCAACCTTCCCCCAATGGTTGCGCAGAATACGTCCAAGAGAAAAACGCCATTCACGGTCAGTATCGAAGCGGCTGTCGGTGTAGAGACAGGCATCTCCGCCAAAGACAGAGTGCAGACCGTCAAAGCTGCCATCAATCCCGTGGCACGACCGGAAGACCTCACGCGACCGGGTCATGTGTTTCCGCTTCGTGCGCAAGATGGTGGCGTGCTGTGGCGTGCGGGACATACGGAAGCATCCGTCGATCTTTGTAGATTGAGTGGTCTTCGCACGGGCGCTGCGCTCAGCGAACTCATACACGAGGATGGCACCATGATGCGTTTGCCGGCGCTGGAACAATTTGCGGCGGAGCATGGGATTCTTCTCATCAGCGTTGGTGACTTGATTGCATGGCGCAGGCAGCATGAAACATTCATCCGCTTGGAGGCGGAGAGCGATCTGGAAACGGAGACGGGCCACTGGAAGATCAAAGTGTATTACGATGCGCTGCATCGAGCAGAACACGTGGCTCTCGTCAAAGGAGAGATCGATCCGCTCAAGCCCACGCTCGTGCGTGTGCACTCCGAATGCCTCACCGGCGATGCTTTTGGTTCCAAACATTGCGATTGCGGCGATCAGTTGGCGCTCGCAATGCACCGCATTGAGCAAGAAGGGAATGGCGTGCTCCTTTACATGCGCCAAGAAGGGCGTGGCATCGGGCTTGCGAATAAGATCAAAGCATACGCGCTGCAGCAGAAAGAAGGCTTGGATACCGCAGAAGCAAACGAAAAACTGGGCTTTCCCACGGATCTCCGCGAGTACGGCATCGGTGCGCAGATTTTAAAAGACATCGGCGTGGGACAACTGCGCTTGCTTACCAATAATCCAAAAAAGATGGTGGGATTGGAGGGCTACAGTCTGCATTTGGTGGAACAGGTGCCGTTGGAATTGGAACCGGATTCCGATCGTCAGCGATCGTATTTGAGCGCGAAGAAGAAGAAACTCGGTCATATTTTGAAGCACGTTTAGAAAAAACCAAGAAACAAGAAACAAACCGGATATTGAATTCCAACTTGTTGTTTCTTGTATCTTGTCTCTTGTATCTTAGGAGTCATGCAACAAGCAGAACTTCTACGGTATCTACGCGAATTCATTTCGTTCCGAACCATTGCGGGCAACGAAGCAGCCAAACACGAATGTTTGGATTGGGCGATAGGATCTTTTTTGCAGAAAACGCCTCATCCGCTTCGACGCGGAGACATCAACGGTGCTCCCTATGTGGTGATTCAACATCCGAAGCCGAAGCTCATTTGGTTTGCACATTGCGATGTGGTGCCGGCGGACGATGCACTCTTTTCTCTTCGTATCGAAGGCAACAAAGCGTATGGACGCGGCGTCAAGGACATGAAAGGCGCTGCGCTTCCGTTTCTCCTGGCGTACCGCGATCTGTGTGCACAAGGCATCGACACACCTGTGACAGTTCTGCTTACGAGTGACGAAGAAGTAGGAGGCCGTTCCATCCCGGCATTGCTGGAGCAGAAGGTACTGCATGGCCCCGTTGCCTTTACGCCCGACACGGGTGCCAATCCCACCATTGTTGTGGAGCACAAAGGTGCGGTGTGGGCGAAGCTGGAAGCCAAAGGCAAAGGCTCTCACGGCGCATGGCCGTGGGAAGGGGAGAACCCGGTTTTATTGCTTGCAGAAGGGCTGAAACGAATTGCAGAGGCGTTCCCGGCGGGCGGTCCCGACGAGTGGCACATGACGGTTTCGCCCACGGAAGTTGCCGGGAGCGATGCGAAGAATAAAATCGCCGACCACGCGTCGTGCACGTTGGATATCCGGTTCCCACCCACCATCTGCGCAACCGAAAAAGAGGCGTTGCAGCGCGTGGCAGATGTTCTTCCGCAAGGTTGCACGGTAGCTTCGTTCGTAAGTGCACTTCCTCTGAATACGGATCCGAAGCACCCCATGGTTCAGCTCTACAAAAAGATTGCGGAGGATGTCCTTGGCACATCCATCGCTATCGGGCGAGAACATGGAGCTTCCGATGCGCGATTTTTCGAGGCGCACGGCATTCCCGCATTTCTCTTTGGCCCGGAAGGAGGCAATCTGCATCACAAAGATGAATGGGTTTCCATTCGATCCATGCTGCATCAGTATGAAATCAGCACACAATGGATGAAAACGCTCAGAGATTTGTAGGATTCTGATCCTTTCGCGTTGGTAATGTGCCGAACATCTTTTTGCCTGTCCTTCCATCCGCAGTCACTTCACCTTTTCTGTCCACACGCACATATCCATGGCCACCGTTGTATCTGGCGCTCATTCCCACATCGCCATTGATGACAATGATCTCGCGTTCCGGATCATCTTCATACAGCACTGTTTGAGCCTGGCCGTCTTTCAAATGCGTATGCCCGTGCACCACGGCGCGGATGCCTCGACTTCGGAGAATTCTTGCCGTCTCCAGCGTAAGGAAAACCGTATTCAGACGCCCTGTGGGCCGCATCCATACAATCCCTCCCAACTCTTTCCCCTCCATCAATTTTCCCAACTGCTTGGTTTGCATCATTGCGGAAAATGTTCGATTGGCGCCTTCCGCTCCTTCGTGTGCAAAGATGTTCGCCCATGTTTCGTCGACACCCGCATGCACATACAGAACATCATCCACACGCTCCATGATTTTCATGTTCCGGAACACCGAAGCATGGGGTCCATTTCCGGTAAAAAGAGCTTTGGCAATGCCGAGCGCTTCGCGCAGATCTTCTCGAGCAAAATGATACTTTTCAGACATGAAATCGATGGTTTGCTGTCCGACGGGAGGCATCCATGTGCATTGTGCATCCACGGGAATGCCCTTTCGCTGTAGATCGGTTTTGAGCTGTTCCCGATGGCGCAGAATTTCTCGAATCACGGACATGCCACCATTGTCTTTGAAGACGCCAAACCATGTGCCCAGAGCATCCGGATTTCCCGTCTGCAACGTATCCAACATCAGCAGATCATGATTGCCCGCAAGAACGGTTATCGTTGCCCCTTGCTCTTCTAAATTTTGAATTTTTGCGAGCACGGCAAGATTGGTGGTTCCGCGATCGATGAGATCTCCTATCAGAAGAATGTGATTCTTTTTTCCTTCTGCTGTCAAGATTCCGTCTGCATCCGCATAACCGGCTTCTTGCAAGGATTTTTCGAATGCGTATACGTCTCCGTGAATATCCGGAATACACACGACTTCTTTCTCTCGTGTGAGAATATCTCGACTCTCAGCAGGATGCTCCGATTCAGGCACAGCTTCCAGTTCGATGAGAGGTTCTGCATCTTCCAACTCAATTAATTCTTCTTCGGAGTGGTCACTGTGAAAAGTCGGATGATTGCGACGCAGTAACAAATCTTCCACGTTCCTGCGAGGGGCATCTGCTCCGACATAGGGATGAAATGATTCGTCCCCATGATCTTTTCTCTCTCGATCATGATGACTCTCTTGCTTGCCAGGATCCGAGTGTTTGTTTACGGGCATAATCCTCAAATACGTTATAGAAACGTCGTTTTGCTCATTATCAGTTAATGTTTAATTATAGCATAAAACTGATGATTTTGCAATAACAGATTCATCCGCGATATGCTCGTTCATCGCGTGATTTCGATGTCTGCACCGTTCCGCATGAGAAATCTATGAGGAACTTTTCTATCTACGAAGGGCTCGTGGAGCCTACATCTCCCAGCAGTGAAAGAAAAATGAAACTGACGCCGGGCGAAGATCCATCCGTAGAGCTTGGCAATAACCTCGGTGTAGTCAGGAAACTTGTGTTTCGTCTTCTGCAAAAATCTTAAGGTGCAGCTTAAGCGGCATGCGTTTCCACTCCACTTAATTTTGCGGAGTCATGAGGAACACTATTTGCCGTTTGGTTCTGTTCAGTGGACGAACGCAGCAGATCGATAAATAGCGCTCTATGTTCAAGGATCATTTTTCGTCCCGCTACGATACGGAGAACATCCTCACGCAATTCCGGGGATCTTTTTCCCAGCGCTGCCAATGCATCTAGTGTTTCCGGAAAGAAAGAGTTGTCCGACCTCCCCAATCCTTTCAGCATTTTTACAGCTTCACCTTTTCTGCCCCCGTCTTCCTGGTACACCCATTCCAGAAAAGATGGCAAAAGTGCTTGGTTTCGCAGTAGCAATTCCTGGCAGCGATGTTTATACATTTCTTGAACACCTTTGGAAGAGTCATCCGATGCTTTCCAATGGCTCTTAAGAGACTCCAATGGTATGGGCAATTCTGTTTGCATTAGATATGTTCTACTCTGATCATTGAAGGAGTCAATGCATGTCCTTCAATGCCTGTTTCTGGCTTATGTCAGAGCTGAATCCATGAATGGTGCCCAAGAACCCACCCATGTCATCGGCTATGAATGCTTTCTAGAGTAATTTTCAGCGAGATAATGAGAAACCTGCTTTTTTATAAATCTCCATCCAGATCCACTTTTGAGAAATTTCTCTCTTCCTAAAGCATCCATTTTATTTACATACGTCTCGCAATAAATGAGCTTCCATTGATGTCCTTTAGCAGTCGAAATGTTCTTGTGATTGTTGTGTTCGACGAGTCTGCGTTTCAAGTCCGTGGTATAGCCGATATACCAACTTCCTTTGATTTCCTCTTCGATGATGTAGACGTGATACATAGCAAAAGATTATAGCAAAGTGTGTTCTTCAAGGATTCACGTAAAGCTTGCAAAAATTTAATGGCTGCGCCACGTGGGCGCGCCATCAAAGCCACGTAAAGCGGCTGCGCCGCTACGTGGCACGTAAAGTCGCTTGCGCGCCTTTACGTGGTGCCCCCGGCAGGATTTGAACCCACGACCTTCTGGTTCGAAGCCAGACGCTCTATCCAGCTGAGCTACGAGGGCAGATCAATGGAAAGATGATACACGTTAAATCGTGCAGGCGCTTTATCCCATTTTTCGTTTTCTCCGTAGAGACGCGCGAATCGCGCGTCTCTACGACGATGGTCAACATTTCGTTGTTAGAGACGTCCCGGCGGGACGTCTCTACAAACGACTCTTTCAATGGATTCATGCTAAAATTCTCTTATGTACCGCGACGACGAAAAAGATCTGCACGTTTCTCCTTCCTCTCCGGATTATTTCAAGCCCAATGAAAAGGAGGAACTGAAGAAGAAAGTCGAAAAGCAGAAGGAAAAGAAAGAGCGGCATCAATTGAAATTGAATGTCTTGAAGCAGCAGATTTCCAAGGATGAGAAAAAAAGGGAATCATTCGGGACGAAGACGCGCGATCAGGAATCAAAAAAGGAAATTGAATCCGCACAGCAGGAAAATAATCTGGATGCGCTCATGAAAGAAGCGGAGCGGCAGCAGGCTGCCATGGAGCAGGCGGCCATCGAGGAGCAAGCGGATCAAAATGGCTGAGATAATTTTTCAGTGAGCCCTTTCTTCTTGGTATACTTGCTTCGTGCATCGCTCACTCCTCGTTTCTCTCGGTATTGTCTCCATCCTTTTAGCTGTGTCCGCACATGCCGCTTTTTCGGATACGCAGGGACATCCGTTTGCATCGCAGGTGGAAACGCTTCGCGTGAAAGGACTTGTCAGGGGCTACAGCAGTTCCGTGTTCGGTCCCGATCGACAGATCAATCGGGCGGAATTTTTGAAGATTCTCACGCTCGCCGCGTTCGGCGATGCGGCTCTGGAAACCGACAATGTCCGTTGCTTTGCAGATTTCGTCGGTCCCGAACAGTGGTACTGGGTGACGGCATGTGCAGCGAAAGAGAAAGGCATACTCACCGGCTACCCAGATGGCACCTTTCGCGGCGAGACGAAGGTGAATTTGGTGGAGGCCATCGCGATGACCGCGCGTGCGTGGCAACTTCCCCTGCCCGTGTACATTCGCGCGCCCGACCATTGGTACGAACCGTACGTGATTGTGGCGGCCGAGCGCGGACTGTTTGCATTCTTGCCGCAGTATTACGGACATATCCTCACGCGCGCGGAGGCGGCGGTTCTTCTGGTGGAGATGAATGTTCCGCTCCAAACCATCGAGAGCACCGAACCCGCAGGTCCCGGCGTGTGCGGTAATGAAATAGTGGAAGGGGATGAACAATGTGATGATGGCAATCTGCGGGACGGTGACGGCTGCAGCAAGATTTGCATTTCCGTTCCCGAACCCGTTCGTCACGGCGCTCTCAAGATCGAACAACAGTCATCCGGTTCCGGCAGTTTCACCGAAGGCGGGAAAAACATTCCCCTGCTTCGGTTTGCGGCCGTTGCCGGCAGGCAGGATGTGCGCTTGAGCGGCGTGCTCTTTACGGCTCTGCAGGGGAACCTGCTCCGTGGCACACGGTATCGTCTGCTCTACGATGCGAATGGCGACGAGGTGCCGGAGAAGCTTGCCGGCAACGGCACCATCGACGGATCGCTTCTTACATTCTCCGCACTGAATGTGGAGATTCCCGATGGCCATCTCGTTCTCTTCGAGATTGTTGCAGATGTGGGCGTGAGCGCCACAGGAACGCTTCGCATCGGTTTTGCCACCGATCATTCGCGCTACGTGGAAGCAGTGGGCGTAGAAGATGGCAGAGATCTCGGCGGCATCGAGACGAACGCAGGAGGATGCACCGGGCCTTCCATCTGCTGGATTTCCGTGACGACCACTGCCGGTTCCACCGTGGACATAGAAGGAGAGGGGACGCTCTATATCACCGAGAGCAACACGCCGATGAAGAGCCGGCTGCTTCTCCTCGGCAAAGAATCGGTTCCGCTCCTGGGTTTTGAAGTCCGCGCCGAAAAAGAAGACATCGCGCTTACGGCCGTGAATGTCGGCGGCGGAGCGGGGAGTATCCGGATACTCAGGCTCTTTGAGGAGGGGAGTTCGGTGGTTCTTGCGGAGTTGACACCGCTTTCATGCGTCGTGGAAGCAGCGGGGAAATTTTGCGCACGGTCAGCCGGCGGCATCGTGACGATTCCGCGCGGAAGCGAGAAGAAATTCTTGTTGCGCGCACTGCTCAAAGGGGACACGGAAGGCGGCGTGAGCGGGGAAACGGTTGCGCTCACCATCAGCGCGAATACAACGACAGACATCGCGTTCGAGGCGCGCGGACTCGGCTCCAGCCGGGATCTCCCGCAGAATGATAATGATGCGATCGAAGACGGAGAGATCATTCTCGGCAGGGACACCGCAGGTGCGAACATCGCCATTGTCGGCGAGACGAACCAAGTCGTCGGCGCAAAAATCGAGAGCATCTCCAATGCGAATGCCGATCCCGACAACACTTCTATTTCGGGAGGCACGCAGGCGTTTGGCCAATTCCGTTTCCGCGCAATGGCGAACCAGAATTCCAAGAACGGTTTGAACGACGTCACCCTCACCGACCTCGTCTTCTCCGTGAGCGCTGTGAATGTCACCCTCTCCGATTTCAAAATCTACAACAAGCTCGAGCCTTCCGTGAAACTCAGTTGCACCGGAAACGGCACGACGGGATCCATCACTGTCACGTGCAGCAATCTGGAAGACAGTGCCGTGAGCACTGTCATCGAACAAGGCGCATTCATCGATCTCGCGCTGGAAGCATCCGTCACACTCAGCAGCGGAGCCGGTTCTCAATCTCTGCAAGCCAGCTTGAACCAGTTGGGAGACAGGGGAAACCCGGGAACCATCGAGTGGGAAGACGACGTGTTCCCGTTTGATTGGGTGGACTTGGATGTGACGCAGGTGAAGTCGACGTTGTATAGAAATCCCTAGTGCTGAGATCATACATTCTCATGGATTTTTCTGCTTCTTTCTAAATGAAAATAATTTGCATTTGCAAAAAGAATGCATTACTATGCGTGTATGTCTTCTTCGCTGCCTTCTTTTTGGAAACATTTCGGTCTCAAGGACACCATGCCGCGCCGTGCGGTGTTGCATGCGCTCGAAATTGCTCGAAAGCCTCTTTCCATCCAACAGGTGCATGATCGGTTGGAAGCCGGCGCTTCGTCCATCGGCATCGTGACGGTGTATCGCGTCATGCGCGCTTTTGTGAAAGCAGGCTTGGTGCACGAGCATCCAATCGAAGGGACGTTTTCCGTGTGCTCCATGCCCGATGCCGAGGGTCATCATGTCCTTGTGCACTGCCATTCCTGCGGCAGCGTGCGCGAAGCGCAGGATGCAGAACTCTGCAGGCGCGAGGATAAAATTGCCAAACGCCTGGGCT
Source organism: Candidatus Peribacteria bacterium RIFCSPHIGHO2_01_FULL_51_35 (assembly GCA_001787535.1). Lineage (GTDB taxonomy): Bacteria > Patescibacteriota > Gracilibacteria > Peribacterales > Peribacteraceae > 2-02-FULL-52-16. Next base: position 41,571 of record MFXP01000016.1, on the reverse strand, counting down.
TTCATTCCCTTCGACATGTCAGTGAACTCACCGGCATTTGTTCCCGTTGTTTTTAGTTCCCTTCTTTCTATGTCTTCCTCTTTCTACACCATCGCAAGTGTCCTCATTGTCAGTTTTGTCTCTCTTACGGGCATATTGCTTCTGGGACTGAACAAACGATTGATGAATCAAAGCATATTCGTATTAATCAGCATCGCCATTGGTACGCTCATTGGAGACGTCTTCATTCACATTTTGCCGGAAATGGCAGAAAGCGGCGCTGCGTTTTTTCCGACAGCTTCGTTGATCGTTGCCCTTGGTATTATCCTGTCTTTCATTCTCGAAAAAATTCTCCACTGGCACCACTGCCATACGCTGGATCATGATCATCATCACCATCAACCAAGACCCATGGGACTCATTGCTCTCGTGGGAGACGCCGCACATAACATTCTCGACGGTCTGCTCATCGCGGGCAGTTATTTGGTGGATATTCCCACCGGCATCGCGACGACGATTGCCGTCGTGTTGCACGAAATTCCGCAGGAGATCGGTGATTATGCGATTCTTATCCATAGCGGCTACTCCAAAAGTCGCGCCCTTTTGTTCAACTTGCTCACTGCGCTCACCGCTCTTCTGGGTGCCGTGGCGGTTCTCCTCTTGAGCAATACGATCTTGGATCTGGAACGTTATCTGCTGCCATTGGTCGCCGGAAATTTTCTCTACATCGCCGTGTCCGATCTTCTTCCTGAATTACACAAGCAAACAAAAGTTTCTCATTCCGTTCTTCAGATCATCGGAGTGCTGCTCGGCATCGGATTTATGTTTGCGCTGACGTTGTTGGAGTAATCTCCCCCCCAACCCCTCCTCCGGTGGAGGGGTCGCAAGGTAAACCTAAAAGAATTTTCCGGAGAAAAGAGTGGCACGACAACACTTCGTTCATTAAAATGAACGTTTTGCCGAACTCTGTCTTACTCGCCCATTTTCTCCCTCTCCCATGCCCCAGCTCAACATGGACGACGCAATGCAAGAATTGTCCGACGCATACGATCAATATGCCAAGGCCATCTGTCGCCATTGTTCCTTCCGCCTCTTTAATAAACAGGATGCAGAAGAAGTGACGCAGGAAACATTCATGCGTGCATGGCAATATTTGAACAATGGCAACACCATCGATAATCTCAAGGGTTTTCTCTATCGAGTGGCCAATAATTTGATTATTGATCGTATGCGCGGTCAGAAGAAAGATGTTTCGTTGGAAGCATTGATGGAAGAGGGTTTTGAGCCGGATGTGCAGGACAAAACAGACCAAATTCAAAAAAATTTGGAGGTGCAGATGATTCTTGGAAACGTCCGAGCGGTAAAAAAAGAGCAGTCGGAGCTGCTGGTTATGCGGTACATCCATGGCATGATGCCCGCGGATATCGCGACGAAAATGGGACTTTCTCCCAACGCCGTTTCCGTTCGTCTGCATCGGAGTATCAAACAAATTGCTTCTCGACAGGGGTGCGTTTCCCGGGCAGGAAGTCACTGATGAAGAAACTCCGCCCCTTTCTTCCCAGGACATCCCCGCATAGGGGGCGGTCAAGCCGAAGTGGGTAAGGATGCGGACTCCAACCCGTCTACAGAAGTGATGACATCCTTCCCCAAAGCATCGTTCCGTACACCCATCGGCCGGATGGAGATGGTCATGTACGAGGATCGCGCCAAGGAAAAATTAGATGAATGGCGCGACAAACTCGCGGAAATGAAGCTCACTGCCCGCAGAGGCAACTTCGACGGTGTGGCTGCGTATCGCGAGATGCAACGCTCGTTCATCCGCACGATCCGCGGCGCGGAAGAAGTGTACGAAGAACTCGTCGGTGCGGGCGACCAGACCTGGGAAGATGCCAAGATCACCATGGAGTTTGCATGGGAAGCGTTGGAAGATGCATGGGCATTCTGGACGACATCCCCCTTCAATAATCGTTATCGATAGTTCCGCACTTTATTTCCCTGCCTGCCGGCAGGTTTCCCCCCTTATTCCATGGAAATTCTTGTTTTTCTCTTTATTGGCCTTCTTGCAGGGTGGATTGCAGGCGAAGTGATGAAAGGACACGGCTTCGGCATGATCGGTGACATTGTCGTCGGTGTCATCGGTGCGTTCATCGGAGGGTTTCTCTTCAGTGCCCTCGGCATCACAGCTTATGGATTCTTGGGTTCGCTCGTCATGGCGGTGATCGGCGCCGTTGTCCTGCTCTTCCTCATCAGCTTGGTCAAGAGGGCGTAAGGAAGGGGATTTTTTGGCTTTAAAAAGCGGAAGATCGCCCTTCGATGCTGCTCAGGGCAAACGATCTTCCGCTTCGGAGATGTTACAAATCCACACCCACGTTATTTTCAGACTGCACATCCACATTCGATTCCACTTCGATCTTCACATTGCTTTCCGTGCCCACAGAGGACTCGGATTCTACGGAAGCATCATCATCACTGCGTGCGTTGAAGGTGTTCTTGAGCATGAGTTCCGCTTCCGCGCCTATCTTTGCCGCTTGCTCCGCCAGTGCTTTTGCCTCGGCGTAGGCCTTTGTGGAAAATTCCGTGCGCGCGTCATTCAGTTTCACCGTCGCGTCCGAAAGTTTGGCAGTGATGTCCGCCTTCACTTCCGCAGATGTCTTTATGGACTGGGCTGTGAGCATGCGGATCTCCGTGATCAAGGTTTGTGCGGCATCAATATTCTCTTCCGCTTCCACGGTCACATCACTCTCTGATTCCACTTCTGCTTCCGCAGCAACACGCAACTCTTTTTCGGTGCGTGCCGCCTCGCGGCGCGTGGCGTGGATGACCGCAACAATCACATCCAGTTGCGCTTTCACCGTGTCTTTTGCTTTGCCCGTTTCCACCATTACTTCTTCCTGTGCGCCCAATTCCAGAACAAAGGAAGCCATTACTTCAGCTGCATCTTTATTGTCTCCTTCTTCACCTGCTTTCTCTGCAAGAGCCACGGAGGCTTCCGCATGTTCTTCAAATTCTTGTTGGAGTTCTGCGCGGACGGTGGAAGTCAGTCTGTCCTCCTCTGCGAGCGCATTGATTTCATCCAGACGGCGCAATGCAAGATCGGCATTGAATTCCGCTTCTGCGGACGTGGAGAACGCCAGGCTTCCGCGAACGCTTTCATTCACATTTGTTTTTACGGTGTAGAGCGCATCTCCCGGGACCGCGGTTTCCGCAAGGAGTGACGTGCCGCCGGTCGCTGCGATAATGACTGCGGCAGTGATGCCGATGGCGGTAGAACTTGTAAGTGCTGGCATAGTAAAAGGGGGAGAAAATAGCAGTATCTATGACTGTTGGGTGAGCTTTTTCTTACATAATTTTACAATTTTGGATCTATTTGTCAATTCTGCATATCCGAGCGAGTCCCGCTATTGCGGGACGAACGAGAGCGGGTCTTCGACCCGCGGTTTTGTATTGGAATTCTTTTCCACCTTTGTCCGGCGACAAAGGTGGAGCCAAAACGCCGGCGCGCCAATGTCTCCTCCACCCGACCCAGCGCCTCCTCGTCGGCTCCTCCAAGGCTTCGGAGCCGACTCGTCGTCCACGCTGCGGCGTGAAGCTGGGTCTTCCCCTTCACCCCCCGTGGCGCGCCGCCCCTCCACGACAAAAAGTACCAATCAAATTCCTCAAAAGAATAGTGTAGAAAGACCCTGCGAAGAAACCACTCACTTATCGCATCTTCGCGTCCAGTGAATACGCACCTGCGCCTTCAATCACAAGAGCCACGCTTGCGGCAAGGAGAATGATCTCCAGTTCGACTTTGCCGAAATCAAATCCTCCGGAAGCCTTGAAGTAGATGGCGCACACCATCACCAGGGCGACTCCTGCGGCCGCCACTTGCGTCAGCAAACCTATGAGCAGGGCAATGCCTGCCAATGGCTCCGCGATTGCGAGAAACTTAAAGATCATCACAAGCGTGTCCGACATGCCCTCCGGCGCAGACCCCTGCAGAAATCCAAATTTCATGGTTCCGTGATACAAAAAGGCGGCTGCGACGGCCAACCGCAGAACAAGATGCGCAACATCCTTGTACTTGGAAAGTTTCCATGTGGTCTGCATAAAAGAGTGGAGAGGAAGAAGAGAGAGTGAGCAGAGCGTAGCAGAGAGCTGTCCGCGTGCAAAACTTGTGCAAAGCAAAAAATTGATTCGCAGTGCTGTCGTTGCGGCATGCATGTGGACGAATTCCCGGCTGCGGCGTAGCATTCTCGTTATTCCTCCCCCTGCCGTGTATGGATTCTTCCACACTCTTTCTTCTGCGGTTCTTCGGTCCCGTCTTCCTCGTGATCGGTTGTTCGCTCCTGCTTTACCGGCCGCGGTATGAGAAGATGGTGCGAACATTGCGGGAATTCACGCTCTCCTATTACCTTGCCGCGCTCCTGGCCTTCTGCACGGGGCTTGTCATTGTTCTTGCTCACAATCGCTGGGGCACTCTGCCGGAGATCGCGGTGACTGCCATTGGTTGGGGAGGGCTCCTGAAAGGAACCGTTCGTTTGCTTGCACCGGATATGACAAAGGCTGCGATCGATAAATTCATCTCCGTGCAGCTGCTTACAGTGGGCGGTGTCGTTATACTTGCTTGGGGTGGATACATGACGTTTGCCGGTTTCTTTGCATGAGCATCATGGAGGCCGTGCCGATCAATTTCATGGGCAGGGGAGCAGGCATCACACACGAAGGAGCGATGGTGCTGACGTATCAATAGGAAACACTGGATTCTTGGCTTTGATTTCAGCATGTACGCGGTGCTTTGGAGCTGTTAAAATCCCCCGCACGTTGGGGAGCCCTTCGACTAGCTCAGGGCAAGTCTAATATAATGATCCTCGTTACGTTCAGTTCATTGTTCTTCTGTTGGGGAGTAGCCAAGTGGTAAGGCACCTGCCTCTGGAGCAGGCATTCAGGGGTTCGAATCCCTTCTCCCCAGCCAACATGGGCACCCGACCGTGGTGCCTTTTCAGCATGTATTTGTCCAAAGGCCAGGCTCCATAAACCGATAGCTATTGATGGACATCCTATTCGCCATGGTCGCGCTAAACGCTGAGTGATAGCATAAATACATGCAAAAGGTATTAAGCGAACGCGAAGTTCGACGTGCGATTCGTCAGTGGCTTTTCCGCAATGGCTGGGGCCGTAATTGCATTGAAAAAGAGACCCGTGAACAGGGCGTGGATATGCAGGTGTGTCACAATCGATACTCTCGTTATTTTCTCATCGAAACGAAGGGTGAATCCTCTTCCGCTTCAGCAAAGTCTCAACGGGAGACTGCATTTGTCTATTCACTCGGCCAGATCATCACGCGCATGAATGTTGGTAAAGCACGCTACTATTACGGTTTGGGTCTTCCTGCATCGAGTGCATCAATCGCTGTACGTCGCATTCCGTGGCAAGTCGCAAAGAAACTTTTGCTCTACGTTTTCTCGGTAGATGCAAAAGGCAAAGTGAAACAATTCAGATGGCAAGATATGAAGCTCGCTCAATCAAAAAAGCCCACAATCTCGCTCTCTAAATAGACACTCAATCGTTGCCTTCAGAGCACAGAAAAACAATGAGTCCAGATATCGGTCTGCTGTGCCTCCAAAGCACCTAGATACCAATTTTGGCTTAGAGATAAGGGTAAAGCCTGTTATTCTCTTGTTGTGCATCTTACTTTAGTTTTAAATGAAACTCACTGATTATCACGCAAAGTATTTCGCCTATGAGCTCACAAAGAGGAGTTCATCCGATAGTCTTGAGAAATTAACAGCGACGCTCTCCAACGCCCAAGTAGATCTGAATCCGCATCAAATTGAGGCGGCTCTATTTGCGTTCCGTTCGCCTTTATCCAAAGGAGCGATTTTAGCTGACGAAGTGGGATTGGGTAAAACGATTGAGGCCGGATTGGTGATTTCCCAAAAGTGGGCAGAGCGTAAGAGGAAGATTCTGCTTATTGTGCCATCTAACTTGCGAAAGCAGTGGAATGCTGAGTTACAGGAAAAATTTTTCATTCCCTCTTCAATTCTAGAAGCAAAATCTTTCAATCAGCTTATTAAGGAAGGCAATCTGAATCCGCTTAATCAAGAGGATACCGTTGTTATCTGTTCCTATCATTTTGCTCGGAATAAGTCTCCATATGTAAAACAAACGCCGTGGGATCTTGTCGTCATCGACGAGGCTCATCGACTACGAAATGTCTATAAGCCAAGCAATAAAATTGCTAAGGAAATCAAGGAGTCACTAGACGGTGTTCCAAAAATTCTCCTTACTGCCACGCCCTTGCAAAATTCACTTTTAGAACTCTACGGACTTGTAAGTATTATAGACGATCACGTTTTTGGTGATTTAAAGAGCTTTAAATCCAATTATGCAAAAGTATCTCAAGTGCAGGACATCAATGAAAACGAATTGGGTCTTATCGAACCCAAACAGGAGATGTTTGTCGACCTTAGAAATCGTCTCAAAACAGTGTGCATTCGTACCTTACGCCGTCAGGTTCTTGAATACATCAAATATACCAAGCGCATACCTTTAACGCAGGATTACATTCCATCCGAGGAAGAGATCGAATTGTATAACGAAATGACAGAATATCTGCAACGTCCAAAACTTTATGCTTTGCCAGCTAGCCAGAGACACCTTATGTCTCTGATTCTGCGTAAGTTACTAGCATCATCCTCGTTTGCTATTGCCAGCACACTAGATGGACTAGCGACAAAAATTAAAATACTTATTGAGGATGCAAAAAAGAAGAATGTGCAAAAAGAATTAGGTATACCGAATATTGAGGAGAATTTTGATACATATGAAGAACTTGCTGACGAATGGATTGATGAGGAAGAAGACGATGGTGAAGATAAGGAAAATGAAATCAAAGTATTTACAGAAGAAGATATTGTAGCGATGAAGAAGGAAAGAGTAGACCTACAGAGGTATCGTGATATTGCTAAAAGAATTTGGAAAAACTCAAAAGGTGACGCTCTGCTTATAGGTCTTAAGAAGGGGTTCCAAATGACAGAAGAACTTGGTGCACAGAAGAAAGCGATCATTTTTACAGAATCGAGAATCACGCAAAATTATTTGTTGGATCTTTTGTCAGAAAACGGATACGAAGATAAAGTCGTATTCTTTAATGGGTCCAACAACGATCCTAAATCTAAAGAAATTTATGCCGAATGGCTGAGGAATCATAAAGATACGGACAAGGTTACCGGATCAAAAACCGCAGATATGCGCGCTGCGATAGTTGATCATTTTAAGAACGAGGCTGAGATCATGATTGCGACAGAAGCTGGAGCCGAGGGCATCAATCTTCAATTTTGCTCACTCGTGATTAACTACGATCTCCCATGGAACCCGCAGCGCATTGAGCAAAGAATCGGACGCTGCCACCGATACGGTCAAAAGTACGATGTTGTTGTTATTAACTTTGTGAATAGGAAAAATGCCGCAGATCAGCGTGTTTATGAATTGCTCGACCAAAAATTCAATCTCTTCAAAGGAGTGTTTGGTGCAAGTGATGAAGTACTGGGCAGTATTGAATCCGGAGTGGATTTTGAAAAACGTATTGCTTCCATTTATCAGTCATGTCGATCAGAAGAGGAAATTAATACTGCGTTTGACACTCTCCAGCGAGAAATGGACGAAAGTATTCAGGAAAACATGGGAGATGCGAAACAAAAATTGCTTGAGAATTTTGATGCTGAAGTGCATGAAAAGCTGAAGTTTAACCTTCACGAGAGTAAGCAGTATCTGGATAAATATGACCGTTGGCTATGGGATACAACCAAATATTTCCTCGGAAATAACGCGGAGTACAGTGACAACGAATACTCCTTTGTTCTCAACAAAAATCCTTTCAAAGGGGAGTCCATTCCACCGGGGCCGTATAAAATCGGGAAGAACGTCGAAGACTCTCATATATATCGCCCCGGGCATCCTTTGGCGGAGCGGATTCTCGAGAGTGTTAAGGCCACTGAATTGCCAGAAGCTGAGGTGACGTTTGAATACTCTGGTAACCCTGTCAAAATATCCGTATTAGAACCGTATATAGGGAAAAGCGGTGTTATCCGTGTTGTCTGTTACACGGTCCAAGCTTTTGAAAGTGAAGACCATATTATAACCATAGCTATTGATGAAGATGGTGAGGTGCTCGACCCCGAAGTGTCTAAAAAAATCTTTTCACTATCGGGAAGTGGGAAGAAATGTGAAAGCCCGTCTGCTGAGGATCTTGAAAGGCTACGGAAGGCAGAAGATCAAACAGTTACTCTTATTTCCGGTCAAATCGCTGAGCGCAATAGCGACTTCTTTGATGTGGAGGTGGAGAAGCTGGATAAGTGGGCAGAAGATGTAAAGAAGGCACTTGAGCTTGATCTGAAGAAGCTCGACATTGATATCAAGACTGCAAAAACAGCTTCAAAGAAGATTCTTAATCTTGATGAAAAGTTACAGGTACAGAAGTCCATTAAGGATATGGAAAAGAAGAGGAATGATATGAGAAAAAAGCTCTTTGAATCCCAAGATGAAGTAGAAGAGAAGAAAGAAGGCCTGATTGAAAGGGTAGAGGCACAACTCAAGCAAAATGCTACACTGGAGCCACTTTTTACTATTCGCTGGCGCGTCATCTAATGAATCTATGTCCGATACAAGCAATCAAACCAGCACCGGCAAAAGCAGAACCCCAAAACAGCGCCTTGAACTGACATGGATTGGTAAAGATGAGGAGTTGAAGCTTGAACCAAGAATTCTGATTGAAGATCCTAAAAAATCCTATGGAGATCCCAATTCAGAAAACATGCTCATTCATGGTGACAATCTTTTGGCCTTGAAGGCACTTGAGCAAGATTACGCTGGAAAAGTGAAATGTATTTACATTGATCCTCCATTTAATACAGGGAGTGCATTTGAGCACTACGATGATAATTTAGAGCATTCAATTTGGTTGTCGATGATGTATGAACGCTTAGTCATCCTTCATAAATTGTTGTCGAAATCTGGTGCAATTGTTGTGAATTTAGATGATACAGAATGTGCTTATTGCAAAGTAATGCTAGATGAAATATTTGGTAGAAATAATTATATCACAACGATAATTGTTGAGGGTGCAACAACGTCTAGCTTCAAGACTGTAAACATGGGTCCAACTCAAACAGCACAATATCTTTTATTCTTTGCAAAAGATAAAAGTAAATTTGATTATATCAATCAATACATCCCTGTTTATGAAATCGATTTGCAACACTTTTCTCGTTTTATTATTAATCCAGATGAGCCTGCGGAAAATTGGAAATTTGAAAGTATAAACGATCACATCTTAACAAAAATGGGTTTCAGTGGAGATACTCCCAATGCAAAATGGTCAGCTGCAAAAAAGGCTTTGGGGGCAGAGAATGCAAAAAGCGAAGTCCGTCAGCATGCAATGGAATTTGCTTTGGAAAATTGTCAGCGTGTTTTTGAAACAAAGACATTGCAGAAACCATCTAAGTGGCTACACGAGCATATACAGCGATCTTTGCAGATTGATCATCCAATTTCATTAAATCGAGATGGTATGGATAATCTTTATCTTTATAAAGGAAGGCAAATTTATTTCCTTGGAAAGGGAGTTAAAGAAATTGATGGAGGAAAGTATGTCACTCAACCAGTTTCAAATATTTGGCTTGATATACCTACAAATAACCTAAAGAAAGAGGGCGGAGTCGATTTTCCTGCTGGGAAAAAACCGGAGACATTGTTACGGAGGGTAATTCAAATGATTTCAAGTGATAAAAATGATATTGTTCTAGATTCATTTGGCGGATCTGGGACGACTGGAGCGGTTGCACACAAGATGAACCGCCGATGGATAGTAATAGAGCTGGGTGACCAATGCTTTACCCACATAGTTCCGCGAATGAAAAATGTTATTGAAGCCAAGGATCCTTATGGTATAACAGAAGCCTTGCAGTGGAATGGAGGAGGAGGCTTCAAGTTCTGTGAATTAGCTCCTAGTCTTTTAAAGAAAGATAAGTTTGATAATTGGATTATTGATGAAAACTACAATGCAAATATGCTTGCTGCTGCCATGTGCAAACATGAGGGATTCAGATTTTCACCACATGAGGAAATATATTGGAAACAGGGTAAATCTACGGAAACAGATTATATTTTCGTCACCACGGCCTTTGTCACAGTTGAACAACTCGACAAGATTCATGAAGAAATGGGTAACGAAGAAAGTCTGCTGATTTGTACTAAATCATTTGCTCCGGAATGTGATGACCGTTTCCCCAATATTACTGTAAAAAAGATTCCACAAATGATTTTAGGGAAGTGTGAATATGGGCAGGACAACTACGACTTAAATATTATTGAGTCCACGGAAAAGATCGCCGAAAGCCAAGATGCTACCTCCAATGACAATGAATAAAACTGCTCAAACAATTACCAATCGTCTAAGCCTGCGCCCACCTCAGAAAGCGAGCCTAGAAACACTCGCTAAGCTTGCAGATGAGCTTGAGCTACAGAATGGGGTTGATTTGATAGAGGCTCTTAAAAAGGTGCATGCACTGTATCCAACCTGTTCGGATTTTGAGCGTGATTTTCCTTCGCTTACCTTTGCACTCGCCACAGGTGTTGGAAAAACGCGCCTCATGGGTGCATTTATTGCCTATCTGTACATAGAAAAAGGCATCCGGAACTTCTTTGTACTAGCCCCCGGTACAACTATCTACAATAAGCTTGTGGAGGATTTTTCGGATCCCAATAACCCAAAATACGTTTTTAATGGAATTAGTGAATTTGCACAGAATCCTCCTCGTATCATCACCAGCGATAACTATTTGGAAGCAAGACAGGCGACTCTTTTTACTGAATCGGTGAAAATCAACGTCTTTAACATTCAGCGTATCAGCTCCGAAATGCGCGGAGGCAAAGAGCCGCGTATTAAAAGGCTGTCCGAATATCTTGGTGAGTCATATTTCAGCTATCTCTCTTCACTGGATGATTTAGTTGTTCTCATGGACGAGTCACATCACTACCGCGCAGATGCGGGTATGAAAGCCATCAATGAACTAAAAGCAGTATTAGGCTTGGAGCTCACTGCGACGCCGATTGATAATCGCGGAGCCAAGTTCAAGAATGTCGTATACGAATACTCGCTTGCACACGGATTGCGCGATGGCTTCTTAAAGGAACCTGCAGTCGCAACTCGCCGTAACTTTAATCCGGATCAATATAAGAATGATCCAAAAGAACTGGATCTCATTAAACTGGAAGACGGAATTCGTATTCATGAAGACACAAAAGTCGCTCTTGATATTTACGCCCGGGATACAGGGAATAAGTTGGTGAAGCCGTTCGTGCTTGTCGTCGCCAAAGACACCACACATGCGCAGGAAATCAAAGACATGATTGAATCAGATCGTTTTTTTGATGGAAGATACAAAGGGAAAGTCACGGAAATTCATTCCAATCAACGAGGAAGTGAAAAGGAAGAGAATGTGCAGAAGCTTATGCAGCTAGAGAAGCCAGAGAATACAATCGAGATTGTCATCCATGTAAACATGCTGAAAGAGGGTTGGGATGTCACAAATCTGTATACAATTATCCCTCTACGAGCAGCAAATTCGCAGATTCTTACAGAGCAGACGCTTGGGCGCGGCCTCCGCTTACCATTTGGGAAACGCACCGGAGAGAAGAAAACAGATACTCTGACTATTATTGCCCATGACCGTTTTCAATCCATAGTGGAGGCAGCGAATAACCCCAATTCCATTATTAGAAAGGAAAATATTATTGAAATAGACCCCGATTTCCTGCCTGAAGCACAATCTATTATAACCTCAAATTCAACGTATGATGAGGTTTTGCGAGAGGAGCGGGCTGCAGTAGATGCGTTGCAGGATGCAGATGAGAAACAGGAGGCGAATATCAATGTGCAAGCCAAGCAAGCACTGTTTGATACTGTTTCGAATCTTGGAGATTCAATTACCAATATCAATGACCTCAATTCAGCTGAGGTGAAGAAGGTGGTATTCGAAAAACTTGTTGAACGGGTTGAACGTGCTCCTCAGCAAAACTTATTTAAAAGCGAGATCATTGAAGCTGCCAAAAAGGAATATGAGGATGTGGTGCAGGAAGTGATCCAAAAGATCATTCCTATTCCTCGTATTCTCATTCAGCAAAGTCATGAGGTTGCCGCAGGCTTTCATAATTTTGATCTGGATGTCTCAAACCTGAATTATCAACCTGTTTCAGAAGAAATTCTACGAACCACGCTCCGAACAAATGAGTTTGATATTCTGCAAAACGAAGGTGGAGGCATGGTGCGAGACATTCCGGTAAATATTTTGGTGAATGAACTTATCAATTACCCGGATGTTGATTATGACCAAGTAAATGACCTTTTATACAAACTTGCCACGCAAGCGGTCAATAAGCTTGGCGCAGACCGTGCTGACGATGAATTGCGCAATATCGTGCTGTACCACAAGCGTGAAATAGCAAAATTTATCTATGTTCAGCTTAAGAAGAATTTTTATTTGGAACAATCTGGCTTTGAGGAGCCGGTAATTCACGCATTTACAAAAATTGAGCCGCACAATTTGTCGATATACACAAAAGACAAAGTCCACCATTACTCAGAAACAATTCAGCCAACGAATTCAATCCCGTCCAAAGTATTCGGCGGCTTTAAAAAAGCATGTCACAACCTGTATAAATTTGATTCAAAAGCGGAAAAGGATTTAGCTGCAACACTAGAGGCAGATACGGATGTATTAAAATGGCTAAGACCTGCACATTCACAATTTCGAATCTACTGGAATCACAATTCAAAACGATACGAACCGGATTTTATTGTGGAAACGGCTGGTTGTATTTATATGATTGAAGTCAAAGCAGAAAAAGATATTGAAGAGAAAGATGTGCTTGAAAAAGCAGAGGCAGCAAAAGAATTTTGCAAAGCTGCGTCCGATTACAATAGCAGCCATAAAGGGAAGGAATGGAAGTATGTATTAATCCCTCATACAGCCATTAAGGTAAACATGAGTTTTGGCGCACTACTTAGCCTTAACGCTTCTCTCTCCTAAAATTACAAAAAAATTGGGAAAGGGTTGGATGGAGCAATTAATCAAGAATCTGTAGATTCTCTCTCTTCCTGTAACTCAATCATCTCTGCTTTTGGGAATACGAATGCACGTGCATTCCAATTACCACAAGGATCACCACCGATGATGAGCATAGTCGGCTCCGGACAGGCGTAAGGGGACGAGGTTGCAATCTCATGCATCTGTCCGATATCAGTACCACTTGGAGTCGGAGCTGCGTATGGATGAAAGTGCCACTCCCCAAGATAGTACTCGCGCTTTTTGAGCCACAATTCCTTCAATACGGATGTCAGCCCTCTGGTCCCACGAAGAAGCCAGGTACGTCCCTTCTGTGAATCGGCTGGAGCGGTGGTTACCACCGTGACCCGAGCGGAGTCGTGTGCTTCGGTGTAATAACCGACGAGGATGCCGCCTGTCTCATGGTCCGCACTGCTCCTACATTCCTGCAGGATTTTCTGCAGTTCCTCTGGGGGCAGATGCAAACCGAAACGCCTATCCGATGACCAGAATTCCATTCTGGCATTCTACGCCTATGCCGCGATTCGTTGAATACCAGTGAACTGTCCGTCTTTCACTGTCTGCTCGAATACCGAGAGGAGCGGTTGCTCCGGAGAGACACTCGCAAGTGGCTCAAGGAATTTGATCGCTGCTGCTGCCAGCAGGCGCACATCGTCCACTCTGACGGGAAATACAGGATGCCAGCACCCGATGCCTTCCCTCGGTAGGCTTTCCCCGGCCTGTTTCATCTTCTCAATATCCGCGCCCAGCAGCGGGTTGATGCGTGTACGGAAATCATCTACTGGGAATGTGTCATCATGTGCAGCGTAGCAGTAGAGCCGCTGACCTTTCAGACCGAGAGCGATGGAGACGAAGAGCTTGGGGCTTCCCCACGGGAACGCTTCGAGATGGTGCAGGACACCATCGTTGCCCGTCGTGTCGATCACGATATCCGTCTGTTGCACAGCGGCAATAGCGTCGTCCGTCCCGGGTGGAAATTCCATAACCAGCGGCGTCACCGATGCATGTGGAGATGTATGGTTTAGGGCTTCCGCGAGAGCCGAAGCCTTCCGCTGTCGCAGGTCACTTGTATGAAGCGTATGACGCACGAGATTCCCCATTTCAAGGTGATCGGGATCGACGACTGTCATCCTCGTCACCCCTCCCCTCACGAGCATATCTGCGAGCGTGGAGCCGAGTGCGCCGGCCCCGATGAGGAGAACTTGCTTTGTGGTCAATGCATCCTGCAGTCTGCCTCTGGTGCTGATTTCTTCCATATTCCAGTTGTGGGCGTCACACCACTGTATTCTCTCAGATTCTCTCCATGTCTGCGCACGATCGCGGATCCGATAGGATGTTTCGATTTGTCTGAAGCCATTCGCCGTTTTCGATGTGGTGAGAACTGGAAGGAGCAATCCCTGCCAGAACATGCGACAGGGCTTTTCGCCCATTGTGACGGGAATGGGAAAGCCGATTAGAGCGAAGTGCTCCTTACCGTCTCTTATGTGTGGTGCGGCAGCTTCCAAGAGCTGGTACATATCGATGCCTTGCGTCCTGCATGCTTCCTGCAACTCCCCCCATGTTGTCGGTGCCTGCCACGGAGGCAAGACAGGTACGGATTTGGTACGAATCCATAGAGCGGTTTTTTCATCCTCCGTCTTGCTGAATTCTTCACCCCATGGCATCGAGAGAAGTTCCGTGCCATCGATACTCTGGAACGACCGAGCGATGAAGACGTTCTTCTGCCATCGCCTCAGAGTCGCAATGCCGCACTGATTCTGGATCGACCTCCATTGCTCGAATGATGCAGCATTCTCGTTGAAACCGATCACAACCGACGCACCTGAGTGAAATTGGGGCAGTTCGAATGGCTCTCCGGGAGGCAACAATTGATCTGTCGATGCGGCTTCCAACCATTCCAGCGCACGTTGCATGTGCCAGAGCAGCCTCGTCTCGGGTTCGTAGGGCTGATCGTCGAAGCCGTGTCGTCCGATGGCATACACTGCTGTGTCGAGGCAGAGGAAGCCTTCACGCCACGGTACGTTCTCTTTCCCCTCGGCATTGTGCCATTGATGAGGGAACGTGTGCGTGAGTCCTCTTTCCTTTGAGGGATGGAGTCGGAGATATCCCCACGGGTAGCTGGGTTCGATCAGGACATGCCAATCAGTCTCCTTCGGGGCGAATGCGGTTCCATTGCCATCGATCCTGAGGCGACAGCGTAGGCACCATCGCTTGCATTTCTCGATCCATTGGAAATCTTCGAGAAGCGTCACGCCCTTGATGCCCTCCAGTGCGCGTCTTCCCGCCAATAATGCCTCTGAAGGTTCATGTGGTTCAGACATCTATCCAAAGCGTGCTCCTCCGACGTTCGACGGACGATCTCGTGGCGTGTAGCCGCCCTTCGATCCGCCATTGCTTCCACCCCCGGTTCCGCCTCCATACGGAGGGAAATCATTACCGAACAGCTCTCGCCAGAGCTTCGCGCTTTTTTCCGTGTCCTGCTCATCAAGGGCTTTCCGAGCGAGGACAGCGGCTTCGGCGACTTGCTTGTAGAACTCATCGTAATCTTTTTGGATGATGCGCTTGAAGACATCGTGCTGGGGGACGCCGTGATCGGGGAGAAAGGGTTTGAGCTTATGATCCCGTACGATCGTCTCTAGCGTTTCCGTGACGCCCTGCGCCACCGTTTTGATTTGATCGGGGCAGCAGTGCCATATCAGATGCTCTACTGGGTAGCTCCTGGGGTACTCTGGCGTTACGAACTTTCGTCTCCACCACTTGATCGCCTTCACGACATTCACGAAGTGCTTATTGCACCGCGCATTCTTCTCCTGCGTGGCTTGAATCTGCTTCAGGGGATGCGTCGGAACCCATAACTTCGCCTCCCGATCCGGGATTTCCAATGGCGACAATTTCCATTCAGCAGACGCTCTCGTCATTTTCTCCACGAATTCCTCATCTTCCAGCGTCCGATCCTCGGTGAAGCTCATGCTCTTCCACACACTCTTCTCCACTTCGGAAGGTGCAGAGGTTGCCACAAGATCGAGATCAACTCTCGTCAGACTGATGCCGATGGAACGCCCCTGTATGACGTACTTCCCCTTATAGTGCTTGTCCAGAAAGGGCTTGAATGTGTCGAGGGCCTGCTGCGGTGTTTTCTGTTCTTTGTCGATATCGGTCACAACCACGACATCCACATCACCCTTTTTCCCCGGCTTCGGGCGGATGGCCGTTGCACGACGGTAGCTGCCCTGCAGGAAAGTGGAGAGGATGATGTCGGAGAGTCCGAGGTCGGCTTCGAGCTTCTCTCGCAGTTCTTTGTGTGCTGCACGAAATTCATCCAAATCGTCCGGCTCGGGCCGGATATTTTTCAGAAAATCGGTGAAGTACGTCGGCAGATCCATAGGGAATCTTGTTCTATCAGAATTGGCGGTTTTTCGCAATTAACCTTTGTTTGGGGGCAGAGTCAATGACGGCAAGTATGGCCCATTGTTCTCAAAATCATACTCATACAGTGTGCACCTCCCGAAGCGTCGCCCTAGCTGTCCAAGGAAAAAGATGAAGCTGATGGGAGCCGCTGCAAAAATGTGCACGGTCCCTTTACGCTCTTGTGCGGAGCGGCTGGTTTGGAAAGTAGCAGCGACTTCTTCTGCAATACGATACGCATGGGTGCCATCCGGAACGCAAGTGGGACCGGGAAGTGGCAGTGCTTTGCATTCCATAATGCGTCCAACGGAGGGTAAATGTGAGCTCACATGTTCTTGTACCTGTGCCAGAATGTCATGGGTGATGCTGAGCACGAGAGCAACATCCTCTCCGGATGTGGTCATGGTGTGATCCATATGGTTGCATAGCTGCCCCTGAAGTCGCTTCTGCAGATCTGGTTCCCAGACGAGCTTGCCGCGGATAGTGCTTTGCACAGGTATCACGTTCTTGCCCGCCTTGGAATCAAGGAAATATCCAGCGGCAAAACCGATACAGGTATGAGCGGCCAGATGGAGACGATAAGGCACGTCTGCCTGAGTAGCGTCATGCAAGAATTTCTCAATCTCTGGCAGGACACCCTCGTGCCAGAGCTTGCTCTCGCGGATGTTGCGCCCGTGGAAATGCGGGCCCAAATCAAGTAACGCTTGCATCTGGCTATCCATATACTCTGTGCCACGCGAAAAACTGCGAATGCCAATGGGTACCGCCTCGAGCAATTTTTCTACTACACCCTCATTGGCATCATCATCTACTCGGAATTGCACTTCATGATCGTGCTTGATCTTAACAAGGACTTCGACGGTGTATTTCTTAACATTTCGATCTATGACAGTGTGGTGCGTCCCGCACATGATGAGCAGATTTTCAAAACCATTCCGCTCCTCTTCTGTTTGTTCCGGATCATATCTGGGCCCTTTTGGACTTTCCGCTTTGATGTGGCAGATTTGACCGACATAGGTATCGGCGTCGTCGGCTTCCAACAAGGGCTGCCTGCACGTAGGGAATGCACACTGATTACCAGAGAGAATCTGGAGCCTTCTTACCGCATCTTCTTTGTATCTTCGCGCCATAGGAGACCAAAATACCAACTCTTTGATCTCCTGTCAGTGGCTTAGACGAGTTCGATCTTGCCGGCCTTCAGCACAATTCGATCCTTCAGGCATCCCAGCAACTCTCTTTTTTCTACGACTGTTCCATTCTTAAGCAAATATTCCACATACTTTCGTTGGTTGATCTTCTGAGCCTTCTGTTTGTCTGAAATACCCAGAACATCCGTTGCGAATTTTGAAAATCGTTCAAATTCATCATCAATTTTCCTTTTTACACCAGAGGCATTCACATTTAGATGATCCAGAAGTTCTATAAGCTGTTCAATCAACTCCTCCTCTCGTAAGGCTGGCTCTTTGCATTGGAGATCCCTTGAGTGAGTGCATCGGTAATATACGTAGCGCTGTAGACCTTTCTTGGTTTGTTTCCGCTTCTCATCGGCCGTTACGCCCGACCCGCAATTGCCGCACGTCATGAGCCGCGTGAACGCGAATTCCTTTGTGCCCCAGTCACGCTCCTGTCCAGCTGAGAGATGCCGCTGCACGTCATCGAAGAGTTGCTGGTTGATGACTGGATCGTAATCCCCTCGATACCACTTCCCGCTGCCAACCGGATACTCGAACCTTCCTGTATAGAAAGGGTTATGGAGAACCTTATAGATCATGCTGAGAGTCAGATTCTTGCCAGCTCGTGTCCGGAACTCCGATTGTTGCACCCATCGATATACGTCGCGGCCGCTCATGCGATCTTGCGCGACCTTCTCGAACATTTGTCGGACGAACGGCGCTCGCACAGGATCAATGATAATTCGGCTACGCACTTCACCAGCTCTCCGCTCTGTGAGATATCCAAGCGATGGAAGGCAGGGGCGATAACCCTGTTCGGCTCTGGCTTTCTGTCCGCGCTTCACATTGATACCTCGATTATCATTTTCGAGCTTTGCCTGCGAACAAAGAATCATGAGCAAAAATTTCTCGTTCGGGTTATTCGTGAACTTTTGTGAATGGCAACGGATTTCACGAAGCAGTCCTTGATCCATAAGATCGACAAGCGATCCTAAGTCGCCTGCATTTCTGCTCAGACGATCCGGTGCCCATGTGAGGATGCCTGTAAAAAGTCCTTTCCCTACATCTTGAATGATCGTGTTGTAGACGGGGCGATGTCCCGACGCTTTTGCCGAGTGGCTTTCACGTCGAATTTCCGCGATCTCCATTCCATCTCTCTTGGCGAGAGCGAGCATCTCTTTTACCTGCGAGTCGATAGACATCGCCTGTCGCTCGTCGTCCTCGGACGATTTCCGAGCGTAAAGGCAGTAGCGGATAGGCATGATCGTCGGCTCCACCCGATGTTCGTTATCCGGTGGTGCCGTTCTTCCGATTTTCCTTGCCGATGCTGTGAGGGTTGCTGATTGCATGCCTCAATCAATGCCTGCGACCGTCTTGCCTATCCAGTCCTGTTGCGCCGGAACCCCGATGAAGTCCAGCTCCTATTCACTCATCCAAAACCAGCAACGATTCTTCAATTCTTCACTAAGTCGATTGGTATCCGCATGGGATAAGACACCGAGATATGATTGCAGAGAGCATTCCACGGATGACTCGCTGCCCGATCCTGCCTTGAAACTCACTACACGTACCTTCAGTTTCCGGAACATACGTTGCTTCGTCCGAGTACGAAGCATTCGATGGTGTGGCAAGACGACGTATCCGAGAAAATCGATGCCCTGACCGAATTTACGAAGAGTGATTTTGCGAGGATGGAGTTTGAGCTTCATGGATTCACTGAGGAATTCCTGCATTACTGGAATTAATTTCTCCAGTGCTGATTTGTCAGAATCTACAATGATAAAATCATCCGTGTATCGAACATAGTGTCGGACGTGCATTCCGTGCTTCATAAATTGATCAAATTCATTAAGGTACACATTCGCAAATAGCTGTGAAGTCAGATTGCCGATGGGGATGCCCTTAGGACGCTCATCTTCTTGCCCGGGAGTGCAAAAGCTCTCGACGACTTCAATAAGCAGCTGCATAGCATCGGGGTCTTTTATCTTCTTGCTCAGAATAGATAGTAGAATTTCATGATCGACCGACGCAAAGAACTGCTGAATGTCGCACTTAAGAGCAAAACAAGGCGCTCGATTATTGCGACTGACTTTCCGAAGCCAAACTTCCAGAGCATCGACCGCCTTGTGCGTTCCCTTTCCTTCACGGCATGAAAAAGAGTGCGCGATGAATGTCGGCTCGAAAATAGGATTCAATACCTTAAAAATTGCATGGTGAAGAATGCGGTCACGCACTGTTGCCTTATGAATCCGGCGTTGCTTCGGATCACAGATCGAAAATGCCGAATATTCTCCATGTTTGTACGTTCGATTACGAAGATCTCGACAGAGAGACAAGATATTTTGCTCAAGCCCCCACTCAAATGCCTGCACATCTTTGCGAGATCCCTTGCCTCTGCGGAATTCATCCCAAGCTTGGAACAAATTCTCTGGCGTAATGATCTGCTCGAAGATATTCTTGTGTACTTTCATCCTTTATGTCGTTATGGAAGAATTAGATATTCCGATATTCAAGAAGGCGTACGAACTAACCAAGAAGCTCTACGAGCTGAGAGGAACCGTACCCAAGCACGATCGTTACGCGCTCTGGCAGCGCTGCGAGAATCTTGTGCTGGAGATCCTCGAAGGGATCCTGCTTGCAAGCCAGCTACGCAAACCTCAAAAGCTACAGCCACTGGAGCAGGTGAGCGTAAAACTCAATGTTCTGCGCGTCTTTATCCGCCTTGCGAAGGATCTCAAAATCATGGATCTCAAGAAATATGGTTTTCTCGAGGAGATGATTGATGAAATCGGACGAATGCTTGGCGGGTGGATCAAATCGACACGCGAGGGATAATCCAAGGGACTCTTCACACAAGAATCCCTTGGATCACCGAGAAGGAAGTTCCGAGCGAGGACAACCCCGAGATCGTCATTCGAGTTGTTCGGGTTCCAGTTGTTGACGTTCACGCCGTCCGGATCGAAGTTGCCAACGTTGACGAGGTTACCGTCCGAGCTATGTTGCCCATTCCCGTCCGAGACACTGGAGATCGAGGTTTACTGCCTTGCGGCCTATAGCCTCTCTCCCCTGAATTTGATTCGCCCGCAACCGTCTTGGGAGACGATACCGAGTCTGAGAATGAGCAAGAAGTTCCTTCGCAGTCTTCGCTCGCGCACTACCGTGCTCCGTAGAGACACGGTATTCCGGCGAGTTCCACCTAGCAGAGCATCGGTGGTAACGAATCTGGGGTGACAGCGAGCCGGAACCGTAATCCCGACTGCATTAGCGGACACCACAAACACTTTACATTGCTTAAAAGCAATATTGCCAATACAAAAAATTTGTAGCCGAAGGCTCAAGAAATCAAAAGTATCAAGCTTCAAGGCCTCAAGGCTCAGAACTTCCGAGCGAGGACAACCCCGAGAGCGCCATCCGAGTCGTTCGGGCGCCAGTCGTTGACGCCCACGCCGTCCGGAGCGAAGCGGCCAACGTCGACGAGGCCACCGTCCGAGCTACGAACAGGTGTCCAGTCATAGAAATCCTCCAAATGACGCTTATCGCCGTTCTGGAAGGTCACAAGCATGTCATAGAGCACTTCAACAGGGATGCGGCGAGTAATCTTATTGAGTTTGAGATTCGCAAGCTTCTCTGCAGCTTCCTGCCAATCTCCATTGTCGATAAGGCGACGGATTTCATCTTTTTGGGAATTCACTTCCTTGATTGCGTCTGCGTATTGCTGCGGAATCTTCCTGCCCTGATACACCGTGTCGCGCAGATACTCTGCAATATGCTCAGTCTGCTGAAGGTAATCTTTGTCTTCGGAATCGGGGATGATCCCATCCGATGTCAGAACCCAGCAGAGTTCAGGCTCTTCCATAAAGAAATCTTCGCTCTCGTACCAGTCAGTATCGTAAAGAACCTTTCCTTCATTCTTTTGATCGAAGGTCGGCTGCAGCAGTTCCTGCATCCTTTTCATATTCAGCTTACCGTTACCGGGTGCCTTATTCACCCGCAGACGCAAGCTGTCACCGAGTTCCTTGGCACGCTGCAGGTCTTCTCGGGAGAATGGTATCGCTGGAATCTGTTCCGGTTTAAGAGGGACACCGGGGAAAGCTTTGCGGACTGCCTCTGCTCCGAAAAAATGATCGGCACCAATAATCGTCTCTGCTTCCTTCGGGTTGATTGCTTCTCCTTTTCTCTCTCTTCGCTTAGGTGCTTTCGTTCCTTGCAAGAGTGGCATGACCAGATCTCGGAGAGTGCAAATCTCCTGTCGAAGTAGCTCACCTGTGCCTTGTTCAGGCAACCCAGCGATTCTTCCGATTGTCTCATCCACAACACTACGTACAGTAACGTCGCCTTTGTAGGCTGTAGTTTCTCGAAGTTGCCGGATGAACGTATGGCGTGCTTCGCGTGGCATTGAGTGTGAGAGACAACAGGAGGTGAAAATTCGTCAGTAGCGGATGCTTCAAGGAAAAAGGATTCAAGGAAGTTCAAGCATTCAAGTGCGCAAGGTTCCAGGGAACTTCCGAGCGAGGACAACCCCGAGACCGCCACTCGAGCCGCGCGGGCCCCAGCCGCCGACGTACACGCCGTCCGGACCGAAGACGCCAACGTCGACGAGGCTACCGCCCGAGCTTTGCGTAGCCGTCCATGTCAATTTCTTCTCGAGTAGGCGCTTGCGCTTCTTCGGATCGCTATTGCGGAACGTGACGAGAAGATCGCTGAGAGTCTCAACAGGACTCGCTCGCATGAGCTTATTGATCTTCAAGTTTGCCAATCGGTCTGCGGCAGCTTTCCAATCGCTACTCATAAGCTGCTGGATTTCAGCCTGCTGGGCAGTCAATTCCTGTAAAGCCTCGCGGTATTCCTGCGGTAACTGGCCACCCTTGAAGAGTGTCGTTTTGGCGTACTCGGCAAGCAACTGTGTCTGTTGCAGATGATTTTTCCCCGTGGAGTTCGGAAGAACTTCATCAGACGTAAACGCCCAAGCAACTTCGGGGACTTCGTCCGTGAAGAATGTCGACTTCAGCTTCCATTCATCTTCAACGCTGTAGAACACTTTGCCATCCTTGCTCTTATTGAATTCATCTTGGAGCAGCTGATGCATTTTCTGCATTGTCAGCTTTGAATTATCAGGCGCCTTGCTGATGCGAAGTCGCAGCGTGTGGCCGAGAGCCGCATGCCTTTCTATTTCACTTTCAGGAGGCAGGGCAGGAACCTCTTTGAGGTTAATCTTCATGCCCGGGAATGTCTTTTCAAGTTCAGCAAGTCCGTAGAAGTGTCCCTCGCCACACTTCTCAAGCATGATTTGGCGAGCACGGTCGATTGCTTTCTGCGATGGACTGAGAGCTTCGGAAACACCCTTGCGGGTCTTCGCTCTGATTGCATCCGGTGATCCTTGATTAAGTAATTCCAATAATTCAGCTCCATCGGTTGCAATAACGTTCTCAACACTGGCTTCTTCCTGATCAAATTCAACATCAGAATCATCAAGTTCGTTCTCACAAGAGAGGATAAATGCGAGTTCCGACGGGAGAATAAATGATTTTTCACCGGGTTTCCTCGCAACCTGAACATGCGGTTCTGTCGCTGTGCTATCCACCGCGACGACTCCCTTCAATTTCAAAATCGCTAGCGCGATATTTCGTTCCTCTTCCACCTCAAATTCCGCGAGAAACTTTTTCAATTCAGCAGAAAGATAATCAGCAACGCTCATGCCTTCTGCTCGCTTCTGCTCAAAAGTATCGAACATTTCCATGAGCCGTCCCGGATCAAGAAACTTCTTCGTGAGCCGTAAGTCGGAAATACCTGTCATGCTTTTGATTTCACTGAGTGCTTCATCTCCCAAATCAGCGAATGCACGGTCGAAGCATTGCTGCGTCATAACGGCGCTTGCCACCAGTTCACGGAGAGTCTGTGCTTCACTTTTTGAAAGATGCAGGACTCCATTCTCATCAATGAGCTTGGCGAGAATAATCTGTTCTTGTTCATCCTGCTTCAGGAACGGCACATTCATGCCACCAAGCACGCGGGTAATGCCCGCATCGAATTCTTCACGGTTACTCGTGCGCTCGTCCTTCGGGTTTGCCGTATAGACTTCAGCATAGTTCAGAGGCAATGTGCGCTTCTCATCGAGCACCGGAACATCCACCTCTTGCCCGGGACGACTATTCCAAAGCTTCTTTAAGAGATAAATTGTGCGGAGGCTTCCAAGGTTCAATTCATCGTGCAGCACACCAGCTGGTTCCCCCTCCTTTGCTTCTATTGCGCGCGTCATAGGGCCGGGACGAAGGCCGCTCTCCACATGACCGTTCTGACGACGGATCTCTTGGCGTCCGAAGATATCCTGTCCGGTTGTGCCTTCTTGCCAAGGAACGAGGTGGTATCCATTTGAAACGAGTTTCAATGCCTTTGCTCCAAGTTCCGTCTTTCCCGTTCCATTGGAACCGAGTAGAAGCACACGCCCCTTGCTGCCGAGCTTTGCAATCATCTCATCGAGGATCACGCGGCGGCTCGGTGTCATCACGAAGCGATCCTCTTTTAGTTGCTGCTTGTATTCGAGCAGACGCTGTGAGGCGATCCATCCCTTTTCAAGAGGACTGGCCTCTTCCTCCAAACGCTGTTCCTCCTCTTCCGCTTCTTTATTTAGACGCGAAAGTTTTTCGATAGTGGTTTGCACCGATCCTACAATTTTGCCGTGCTTGCGCTTACTCCCAAGTGAGAGTGTATGGATGCGCTCAAAGGCAATGGCCTGTACTTGGCGCAACTTGTGGAGTCTTGAAAGAAGAGGCTGGACGGCTGTGAAACGTTCAGCTTCCTTCGTGAGTGACTGTTGCAGGAACTGGTACACCTGTGGTTCAGATAGAAGTTCCTTAATTTTTCCAGCCAGTTCTTCTCTCCTGAATTTCGCTTGTGGCTCCTCTGGCTTGGATTTAACTTTCTCTTTGTTGGTATCGAGAGCTGAAATAAAATCGTCGAGACTCTCAACACCATCGAGAACGTCATTTGCTTCGCCTTGAGAAGCTTTGCTCGGCTCCAGTTTCACGCGATTAAATTCATCGAGAAGATGAAGTGTTTCCAAAGCGCGTTCTCTAATTTCTTCTGTCTTAAGGGGCGATCCATTGGCTTCAACGTGTCCCTGCCCTTCCGGAGCAAACTGCTCAAGACGCAATGCAGACAAGTCGAATCCGAGACGCATTGCTTCTCGCACAAGATTGATGTTACGAGAAGTACAATCTTTCTTCCCTTCAGAGAGGCCGCCTCTTTCGGAGGGATCTTGGGGGAGGCCGGTGGGCTTAGTAGCTGGCATATATGGCTTTCTTATAATTATACATTATTTCATAGTTTTTGTAAATGTTTCGTTAGCATTGTATGGCGGGCTGAAATGGCTCGGGAGACGTTATTAACGACCACAGCGCCATCGGGTTCTTTCGGATCATGGCACATAACTTTGATTGCCTCGGCTTTTTCTGTAAATCCGATTCCCTGCACAATGATACCAAGATCGCGGATGTGGCGAATCTCTTCCTGTGCTGCGCGAAGGCGCTCTGTGTGAAGCATCGCATTGTGAGATTCGGAGCCGCAGTTTGCACACCAGTGATTGCCATCAGAATAGACTGTAAGCATTTTCACGAGATCACCCGAACGAATTCTTTCCAAAGTTTCCGGAGCAATTCCTTCTCGGTATGCACGCAGGGCGCTGAGGAAATCGCCAGCACCCGGTGTCGTTTGATCCAATTCCCGCGCCAAATGCACGAGTACAGCTTCCGTGATATCTTCATCTGCAGCTTTGAGTTGCGCGAAATGACCCTGATTCTTCTTACCCTGTCCGTGAATGGAGTAAATCGCGGAACGGATTTTGAGCGGCGTGCGTAGGTTTGACCGAACACGAGAATCATTCAATTCTGCGTTCAGTTCCATGAGGTGATACAGCAGTGAAAGGATAACTTTCTTTTGCTCGACACGCATTACGTTCCCATAATTATCCGTGTCGTTCATGGAAGAAGTAAGATCGACGAGCGAGTCTTCCTCAAACGCCTTCACATCAAGAATGGTCTCCGGTCTCCTCGTATCAATGCCAAATCCCATCGGATCAGGTTCGTCGGCCATAATGTCGATGTAGGCATCAACAGGATTCTCAAGCCCCGTCGTACTTTCGCTTTGGCGAACATTACCCGGGAATTTGCGGCGATTAATCTGGCGATGGGTACAGATGAGACAAAACAATTTCTGCCATTCTCGTTCAAGGGTTCCTTTGGGCGCAGTAATACGATCTCGGAAATAGCGCAGCATGTCGGGTGTTTCCGGAATCTGCAACTCGGGAGGAACCGGCGTCTCATTTGTTTTATCTACAAATGCTTCCACTTTTTTCCAGTCGGACATAGAGACATTTGTGCGTTCGCGGAAAAGAGCTTCAGTGACATCTTGTTCTGACGGTGTTGATTGAGCGATCAATTCTAAAATCTTTGTGACCTCCTCCTTGGTCATATCAAAGGCACCACTCTCTTCAACTTCATTCTCTGCATCATTGACACCCGTTTCGATTTTCCTGTCACCTGCAATGGAAGATGCTGGTTCATTACTCTTCTCCTCGTCCTCATCTTTATCATCATCTTGCTTTGGCGGAGTCGCATCCATGCGAATCCACTGCTGCGAAGTTTCGTCCCATCGCTCGCTCCATGCGTGTCCGATACCACCAATGGGAGCGAACTCCACATCGGGATGTGGCGTGACAAAGAATCCGCTCGGCGTGCGCATCGGGACATCGAGTCTACGTCCGAGATCGGATGCTCGAATATTGCTCCAATGGCAATCTGCGAGCTTTAAGTCAGCCATTTCGGGATGTAGCTTCAGTCCAGCTACTCGATATCGCTCATTCATTTCTGCCATCTGCTCGTCCTTCGGATAGACGAATTGCTTTCGGGTGCTGAAGACAACAGAACGTCCACGGTCTGCTTTGCTCAGAAAAGTATTTTGTTTCAAGCCCGATAGCATTTCCTCTGCAGTGACATCCAGTGGACCATCAATGGTTACGAGGTCTGCTTCTGTTGGCTCGTCATTAATATGATTATCGCTTGTACGAGTGATCACAAATTGGAAGGAATAGCGCATGGGTTCTGCAACTTCTCCCTGCCGCCTCTCTTCAAGGGAGAAAATTCCTGCAGAACTTTTCATGAGCATGAATGTTTCCTTCGAGTTCAAGGAATCAGGAAGCGGCAATCCCTTTTCCGGAAACGGAATACGATTCTCTTCGCCGGGTACGTACACTCCGTGAAAAGTATAGAGTTGCAACTCGTCGATGTTCTCGGGAGGATTCGTGAGCCGGAATTCTTTTTTCTCCGTCGGCTCTGCGACAATTCTTTGGGCCGATGGATCGTAACGATAAAGTTGCTGGCGATAGTAACCACCTACGAATGGTTCGACTCTCCAGCGCACGCTCTCGGGATCAAGAGGTTCTTGTTCTCCTTCAAAATTGGGAGGTACATAATCATCGCGTTCAGTCATTCGTTTCTCGCCATCTTCCTCTTTGAGATCATCCCGTAAAGGTGCGACATTCTCCTCGTACAGCTTCGCGCTGCTCCTGAGCGATCGGCCTTCCTGTGCGATGAAATCAATAGCACTCTTTCCTTGTCTTCCCGGAATCTTCTCTAATGCGTTTCGTACTTCGTTTGGAATATCCGGTGGCATTTCGCCTGTCAGGATGTAGTGCTCAATACTCCGATCAAAAATTTGCGCAAGCGTGAGAGGTGTTTGAGAGGATCTTGTAAGTGCAGCTGCCTCTCCTTTTTCCCACTCACCGAGACTCCTTACTCCTTTCAACCGCAAAGCGCTGTGCGCGGCTGAACTGAAAGACTGTAAAGCCTCAAATGCTTTTCCTGTTTCAGCTTGCAAATGATCACGCATCGAACGCAAATATGCTGCTTGAACTACACCAGCGCGTTCAGCTTCTTCACGGCTACGGAAACGCATGGCGTTCACTCGGACGATATATGTGCCCCCTCGGTTTTGTGTTTCTATCTTCTTGCCGTCCGAGCAAAACTCAATGGGCACATCGAGAACAGTGCGATTGGGAGGTAATTCAATTGCTTCTTTTGCACGGGCAGAAAGTTTTCCCCGAGCAGAGTCAATGAGTTCTGCGCCTTCCCCCTCTTGCTCTAGACCCCTAGAAAGTGGATTCTCATGGGAATCCTGTTTGATTGGTTCATCGCCGGGACCTGTTCGTGGGTTGGGCATAGGCATTTACAATTTCTCTAAATATTATACCATAAAACTATAGAAAAATGAATGAAAAGGCTGAATAGCGCAACTATGCAGCTATCAGGAGCGATTGGCTTCTGAAGCAATATCATGCGGAAAGTTTTCGTCTTTTAGCGGCTTTTTCTCTTCCGTGGTTTCTGTGCTGCTTTCCGCTGACGTTCCCTCTGGAAAGCAACGATGTCGCTTTCCAGAAAGACTTTTCCCGTAGAGATGCGCTGACATCTCAATTTTCCCGTATCGACCAGATAATCAATGTACTGACGGGAAACTTTGAGATATTTCATCGCATCACCCATGCCCATGAGTTTTGGAACTTCTTGCATAGCGTAGTTGGCTTGACTTTCTACGCTATCGTTGATGTGTGCTTATAGCAGTTGCTATATAGCAGTACAAAAGTTAGACTCACTTTCAAAATTACCAATTTATGAGCAAAACCTCTGACAGCTCTTGTGGCACATGTTGGCCTGAAGGCTAGCTCATAAGGACTTCGCGGCACCTCCAATGCCTGTTAGGAGGGTACGCATCTTTCCCCAATCCTTATGGCTCTCATCATTTCCAAGAACGGTAAACACGCAAAACGCATCGACCGCTCGGTCTTCGCGAGTGAGGACGAATTGCAGCAATACATCTACGAAAATCCGGAATCCATCCCTCTCTATGACATCAAGGAGGATATTCGGCTCTTGATCGTCGCTCGGGAATTCCCAACGCAGAGCGGCCCCATTGATGCCGTCGGTATCGACAAAGAAGGCGAACTCTATCTCATCGAAACAAAGCTCTACCGCAACGCAGATAAGCGTCACGTCGTTGCTCAAGTCCTCGACTACGGTGCATCGCTCTGGAGGCACTACAGCGACTTCGCCGCCTTCCTTGGAGAACTTGATCGGCAGTCGCAAAAGAAATGGAACATGAGCCTCCAGCAGAAATTGCAGGATTTCTTTGGAATGTCTGAAGAGGAGACGCAAAAGCAGATCGAGAGTTTCCGTGGCAATCTCGACAATGGGACGTTCAAGTTCGTCGTTCTGATGGACACTCTCCATGCACAACTCAAAGACCTCATTCTGTTTCTCAACCAGTACAGTAAATTCAATATTTACGTCGCGGAGATCGAATACTACAAATTTGAGACGTATGAAATCATGATTCCAAAACTATTCGGAGCCGAGGTGAAGAAAGATGTCTCCGTTTCCAAACCTCGTACCGAAGCGAGAGTATGGGACGAGGAATCCTTCTTTGCCGAACTTCAAAAAGATACCGACGAAGAGACTCGTCAGAAGATGCGTCTGATCTATGACTTCGCTACGAAGCACAGTCCCGATGCCGTCGAATACGGCACGAACTCCTTCAAGTTAAAAACAGAATCGAAAAATGGCATCCGAAAAACAGTCTTCTTTGCAAACACGAACGGTCGCTGGAACCTTGTATCGGAATTCTGGAAGAATAATCCCGAAATCCGGAAGAAATACGCAGATCAACTCACTCAAGCCGTTCCTTCCCTCAAGAGGGATCGAATGGATGCGACCTACTACGAGATCCGTCTCGATCAAATCTCCCAGAAGGACATTACCGCCTTATTGGTTGTATTTGACCGTATGGTCAGTGAAATACAGGAGACGCAGTTTTCATAATCCTATAATCTTCCTTACAAATGCTCACCAAATCCGATTACACGCATCGCTATCTAGAATGCCCCATGCACCTATGGGTCTGGAAGCATAAACAGGAGGAGATGCACCACCATTCACAGAATCCTTCGCTTCTCTGGAGGTTTGAAGAGGGAAACATGGTCGATGTGATCGCTCGGGAATTATTCCCTGATGGTGTCATGATTCACGGTCACGGTGCCGATGTTCAGAAACAAACACAGGATCAGATCAAAGCCGGTGCCACAACGATCTTTCAGGCGGCTGCTGTGGCTGATCGAATCATGGCAATCGCAGACGTCATTCGATTCAATCCTGAGACGAAGAAGTGGGACATCTTTGAAGTGAAAAGTTCCACGGAAGAAAAGAAGGAACATATCTATGACGTGTGCTTCCAGCGAATAGCGTTCAGAAAAGCGGGATTCGACATCGGCAGGGTCCATCTGATTTGTGTGAACGGAGATTATCTTCGCGCTGGTGCTATCGATCCTCAGACGTTCCTCATCACGAAAGACATCACAGAAGACGTTGATGAAGTCGAAGACATAGTGGAGGCCGACATCACGAAGGCCCTCGTCATCATTGATAATGCGACTCCAAAAGCTGGAGAAATTGCCTGCACCTGCGTGCCGAAGGAATGCATGTGTATCGCACACTGCTACCCCGGTCTTCCGGATCATTCGATCTTTGAACTAATGCGCATCAGCGGTCCGAAGGCGCAGAAACTCTATGCATCGGGAGTCCGTCTGATTCTTGATTTGCCTGAAGATTATAAGCTCACCACGGCACAGACCTGCCAAGTGCAGGTGGCGCGTTCTGGGACACCTATCATCGAGAAGGAGAAGATTGCTGAAGCTCTGAGTAAGCTTGAATACCCATTGTCGTTTCTCGACTACGAGACTTTCGCCTGCGCCGTACCGATGTTTGATGGACTCCGTCCTCATCAGGCGATGCCGTTCCAGTATTCGTTGCATGTCCTTCCTTCGCCGGGCGCGGAACTGGAGCACCATGAGTTTCTAGCGAAAAATCTTGGCAACACCATTCCTGAAATAGCAGCTTCTCTTCAGGCGAACCTTCCCGCCAAGGGGACGGTGATCGTCTGGTACAAACCCTTTGAAACGACCCGAAATAAAGAAATGGGAGCATTCTTACCTGCTTTTACATCGTTCTTTGAATCACTCAACGAGCGGACATACGACCTCATGGATATTTTTAGTGACCAACATTACGTTCACCCCGATTTCTGCGGGAGCTGCTCCATCAAGAAAGTCCTGCCCGTCCTCATCCCAGCACTGTCGCACAAGAATCTGACGATCCATGAAGGCATGGCCGCCTCCCTCTCATGGTACCGAATGTTTGGTCCTGAAAAGTCAGTAAAAGAACGCGAGGAAACATGGGGCAATCTGATCGAATACTGCGAACTCGATACGTTCGCTATGGTGGAGATTTTTCGGTATTTGATGAACCTGTCGAAAGCCTAACGGCTGACGAAATGCCAGCCGCTAGGCCATCAATTTCAGTGAAACAAAGACAGCCATTTTCGCCTGCTGTAGTCGCCCGTAGTGGGTCCACCGCGAATTAAGTATGTGCTCTGCGGCTCATGCGCATATTCATCGATGAAGTGTGTTAGGAGCATTGCGAATGCGTCTGCCAAGTCGTCGTGCCGCTCCATACCAAAGTTGAGAAGTTCATTGATGAGATCCTCGCAGCCCGTTCTCGGGAAGAATACCTGCCCCGCCTCAAGGAACGGCGTTACCTGCATCAGTCGTGTCCGCTTGTCTTGAAGCGGGCGAAATTCTTTCACATAGAGACCATTTTCCTGAAGCAGACTGATGAAAAGTTCTTGATGGACGTTCTCCACGATCAACGTCGCCTCATCGCCACCCGCCCTATTCGCAC
Organism: Candidatus Peribacteria bacterium RIFCSPHIGHO2_01_FULL_51_35; assembly: GCA_001787535.1. Classification (GTDB taxonomy): domain Bacteria; phylum Patescibacteriota; class Gracilibacteria; order Peribacterales; family Peribacteraceae; genus 2-02-FULL-52-16. Next base: position 10,131 of record MFXP01000016.1, on the reverse strand, counting down.
GAGCACCAGTTCTTGCGGCTTGCAACGCCTCCAATGGTGTCACGCGAGCGTGGAACGGATGTGGGAGGATGTAGATGCGTAATTGATCGTTAATCCAGTAGGCTTTGCCGATGACCATGGCCGTGTAGTCTGCACTGCTCTTTTCGGAGAAGGCCAGATCAATTGCGACCGCAACAGCAACGGGTTCCTGTGACGGCAGTTCGTCATACATGCGTATCCATTCTTTTCGCACAACACGAATGGCCGAAGAAACGATCTTGAGCAAATATTCCTGAAACCAGACCAATTCATTCCCGATGCGACGCTTCTCAGCCTCAATGTGGTCTTTTGTAGGGAATCTACCAGGCCACAAGCAATTTCCTGCATCGTCGATCAGAGGATACGTCCGGTACACGCCTTGCAGCTTGCCGCTGTCAATTTCGCGGACGAGACGCATCAGCACGCAGTCATCATGGAGCATGTTCCCTACGATGACGGTCTGCGTTATGGCACTACCTGCGGGCAGAAGATCGCGTTTGAGAAAGTCATACACCGAATCGCGTCCTTCTTTTGTTTTTACCGACTGCATGTCTTCCATATCGTCGCACACGATAAGGTCGGGACGGTGCGGTCCGTGCCGGAGTCCGCGTACGCTCTGCTCTACCGAGACCGCCATAATTTTGGCTCCGTATTTGGGAATGACGAGGACAAGGTTACGCCATTCATCCTCTTCCATGCGGAACGGCCCAAGGTCGCTTCGCAGAAGGTCATTGCGCTCCAGTTCTTCACGAATGTTCCGCATGAATTGCCGTGCCTGTTCCTGCGTCCGTGCGATGATCAGAATAAATTTCTTCTGTGGGACACCGACGACTGACCAGATCGGAAGTGAAAGGGTCATGATCGTCGACTTCGCCGATCCCCGGAACGCGAGGATGACCGAGAGCGGCGGCAGGGATTGTGTGAGCGTGAAAAGTTCCTGATGGAACGGCGCTGCAGGACACTGCATGTAGTGGCCGAAGTACGCGAGAAAGAAATATTGATGAGATGCCCGGACGAGCGGCCTGCGCGTTTTCGCATCCCGAAAAAGCGCTGCAAGTTCATTGTGATGTTCCATTGTCAGAGGGGGGAGGAGGTACAAGATTCGTGCCGGGTTCTTCCGGCGTGATAACGGGCAAAACTCCTGCGAGGGCAAGTGCACGGTCGAGCTGCTCTTGCTGCTCAGGCGTTAACTTGTCCGATGCGGCCTTGGCCGTTATTTCGAGTTTGTTGGAATAGTCGAGATGATGATGGCGCAGCCAGTACTGGACGCTCCATGCCTCGCCTTCACGCAACGCGGAGAGAAGCTGCGACTCTGCGAGATCGTTAACAAGCGACTTGCCGTCCGCAAGCGCATTGTCAGCAGCAGTAGCGAATTCGTCATCTTCACGCCATCGGTAATAGGTCATGCGGCTGACTCCCGTTTTCTCACAGGCGATCTGGATCACTGGAGTCTTCCTCAACTGCTCAACGAGCGCAGCTTTATCACGCTTCGTGCGCTCCGCCGTTGTTGTCAGTGCGTCATCGGACATGCGTAGATTTGGAAAGAGGAAGGGCTTTCACGCCCGTATGTTTCTCGAAGCGGTCGATGATTACGCGGCAGTACTTAGCATCCATTTCAATCATCGCGCATCGGCGCTTGGTGTCCTGTGCTGCGATCATGGTCGAACCTGAACCTCCGAAGGGATCGTAAACAAGCTCACCAATCTTGGAACTATTCAGAATGAGTCTCCGCAGAAGTCCCACGGGCTTCATCGTCGGATGCAGGACACTCTTACTCGGCTTTGGATAAATCAGGATGCTTTTGTCTTTGGACTTCCGGAATGCGTGTGTTCCGTACCATCCGTAGAGGAGGATTTCGTGCTGTGGAAGGTAATCCAGTCGGCCCATGACTGCGTGGGTCTTGAGCCAGATGAGCATCTGGGCGAACTTGCAGCCTGCGGCCTCCATTCCAGATCGGAGCGGAAAAATCATTTTGTCGCTGTTGAAGATGTAGATGCTGTTTTTCTTCGCCATGTTCGGCAGGGCGGCAGCAAGCCAGTCCTTCGTAAATGCGTGATACTCCTCGTTGCTCTGTTCGTGATCGTTGGCGATCACTTCATGATGTTGTCCTCCCAAGAATCCACGCTTACCCTCGACGTAAGCAATCGCGTAAGGCGGATCTGTGAGAATAAGTTCTATGCGGTCTTTTCCGAGCAGCTTTTTGATCAGCTCAGTATCGCGGCAATCGCCGCACGCAAGGCGGTGTTCTCCGAGTTGGAAAATATCGCCTATGATGATCGTATTTTTACTCATGATTTGAGGAGGGAAGCTTTATTGCTTGTCGCGGCTTCGTAGCGCCGGACGATCAAATCGCAGAACACAGGTTCGATCTCCATGAGAAAGGCTTTTCGTTTGAGTTGGTCGCACGCAATGAGCGTCGAGCCGCTTCCGGCGGTCATATCCAGTACGCGGTCGCCGGGCTTCGTACATCGTCGCAACGGCTTCTCATGGAGCGTTACGGGCTTCTGTGTCGGGTGCTCGTACTCGCTGCCATGGAGACGTTTGCAGAGCCAGAGATCGAGGAGATCCACGATATCGTCAATCGTGCGATTGCCGCTGCCGACTTCCTTGTTCATCACTTCATTGAGGTTCTGTACGCGTTCGGAGAGATATGGCGACCCGCGTACGCCGTAGACACAAGGTTCGTATGCCTTCGAGAAGGCAGTCTGCGGAGTCATGTTCGCGTTGTTCTTCACCCAGAGGCATGTACGGCGGTAACCGATGCCCAAATCACCATAAAGCTTCTGAAGGAGGCCGACGTATTTCTGATCGCACCAGAAGAAATAGTGGGCATCCGGCGCTGCGACACCGATGGCATTCTGAATCAGCGTTGAGAGGAAAGTCTCGTACTCGACATCGGTCTTCGCATCATTCGTTTTGCCACCGTATTGTTTGGCGTTGGAAATCCCTTTGTTGTAGTCGAGGTCAATGTTGTACGGAACATCTGTATAGATCATGTCGATCTTGTTCTTGCCGACAAGCCGCTTCACGGCAGCACTATCCATCGCATCACCACACAGAAGATAATGCGGTCCAAGCTGGTACAGATCGCCTGGCTTCGTCTTGGGTGTTTTGATTTTCTCCAGCTCGGCATCTTCGTCGAACTGGTCGTCTTCCGTTTCCAGTGCATCATCCCAAATATGGGAAAGGTCTGTGTCACCGAAGCCCACATCGAGAAGCAGTTCCATCTCGAACGCTTTAAGTTTGTCGAAGTCCCACTCGCCTGTGTTACGATTGAGACGCAGATTCAGTTCTTTCTCACGTTCGATATCGGGAATGTCGACGTACACGACAGGAACGGTCTTATGACCGAGATGTTTTGCAGCTGCGAGCCGCATATGACCACCGATGACAATCCCGTGACGCTTCTTGGTTCCGTTGGCGATGACCGGATCAAGGAACCCGAATTTGCGGATACTTTCACACAGCCGTTCGAGTGCCGCGTCATCCCAAGTCCTTGGGTTGTAATCCGCAGGCGAAAGATCGGAAATATTGCTCAGTATGATGCGTGGCTCTTGCCGTGCATCGGTTGAAATAGAGCGTTGGCGTTTCATAGAAAGAGAGCTTCATAAGAAATAAGAAGGTAATCCCTCGCGCCGTGCACGGCGGTCAGGTGGTAAATATTGCTTGCTCAGTTTGGCCGGGTATTACTCTCCGGCTGAATCAGCATATCAAAATCCAAATTCATGGCAAGCGTTTTATGGCTTCTGTTAGCGAAAGTTGTAGAGTATTGTCAAAAGTTGTAGAAAAAAACGGTAGAGGATTGTCAAATGAAATGATGATGGTCGCATAAGTAAGCCACGTTTGAAAAATCACTAAAAACGAAGGAATCGGCGGCAATTATTGTTGCCTAGAACATCATTCTATTTCCCAATACTTTCTAAACTTTACTCAAAGACGACTTTTCGTATAATTATCAGTTATGGCCTCCGTTCAAAAACAGGAGCGGCCCATGAAGATGCGCAGCAGTGAATTCAACTGGGATCATGTCATGGACATGATGGAGAACATGCACAGGATTCACGAACTGATGCTTCCCTTCCAGCAGGAGGAAGATCGACGGCAACGCAAACTCAAAGAGTTCCCGAAGGGTTTCCATCTCGAAGGAAAGGGATACAACTGTGCTATCTGTCACGGGACGTGTTCAAATGAGGAGACGTGGTACGATCAATACGGCCTTAAATGCATGGAGTGCCAAGCGTCAATTGATCGAGGAGACGTTCCTGCGTACTGCGCAGAAGACAAAGACAAGTGGTATTCCCGTTGGGATCTGCAAAGCGATTTCAACGTGAAGGGTCCTACGATCACGCGCTGGATGAGGACGGGTGTCCTCAAGGCTCGCACCGTGAAGCGTGATGGTCACGAAACGGCGCTGCTCTTTCTGATTGAAGAAAACAAAGACTTCCTGCCTCCAAAGAAGATGGTTGAGAACTATTCCCACACCGAAGGGACGGGCGAGGGAAGATTCACCGTACACATCGAGCCTTGGTATAGACACGTCGATCCCCATGTTCACCTCAAGGGGTACAAGATCATGGATCACCTACAATTTGTGAACGGAAGTCTGGAATTGAAGAAGGAGAAATAATTTTCCCTGTTGCCTTATGAACTACCAATATCTCAAAGAGCGATCCCACTATGAAGACAGGTATGACCGCTTCACGGTCGAGCGGTGCCGTTGGTATGAAGAGCCTCGCCCGGTATCCGATGAGGAGTTGGAGGCGGCGGAGATGTCGCTAGCAGATATTCAACGTTGCCATGATTTGGTGACAGGCTGGTCAATCTTTCAGCTCGCCGGAGATCGATATCTGCAAAGAGAAAAATCAATCACGCAGTGGATGGAGAAAGATAAACGGCGAGACGCGATGGTGGAACGGGCACGCGTGCCTATGGTTCGCTGTCCCTCCTGTGGGAAGGCGATGGAATGCATTTACACGGACGTGCGCTCCGATATCGACAGCGATAGGGAGTGGCTGGAGTTTTTTCTTTGTTGCAAGGCCTGTAAGCAGGGAAAAGATGTTTATGAGAATGGAAGTGAAGTTCCTCGGAAGCCCATTCTCTGCGAGAAGTGTAAGCATGAAGTCGAGACTGATTTCAAAAAGAAGAACGGCAAACGCTACTACATCGAAACCTGCAAGCACTGTGGGCATGTTGAGGAAACGCTAAGTACGCTCGATGAGAAGAAAAAAGAACCGACACAGGAGGAAATTGATCGCTATGAACATGATAAGAAGCGGTTCTGCCTCACGGATCAGCAAGGGCAGCGGTATCGGGTGTGGCACGAGGAAATGAAGCACTTAGACGACGCAAAAAAGGAGCAGGAAGCGAATGGCGAGTTCTATGACAAGCTCATGGAGGTGAAGAAGCTCAACATCGCTGGTTTGGAGAAATTACTAAAGCCAGCTTTGAAGAAAAAGGGCTATGACGACTTGCACTTCACAATGTCACCGCCAGCCCAGCAGATCATCCTGAACTTTACGGTGCGCGATATGGAGGAGAAGCGCGAGGACTACGACAGCCGCAAAACTCTTGAGAAAACCATCGAAGGAATTTTGGAAGACAAGAACTGGGCGCTCGCCTCTGAGGGCGTGAGCTACCGGCTCGGGATGCTCGACGGACGCATACGTGGATATGAGTCGAAAGAAGATCTTGAGCAGCTCACAAAGTCGCGTATGAAGAAGAAAGGAAAACTCGTAAAACTCTCGAAGTCGAATTCTTCCAAATACTCCTCAATGTTTCCGGATAATGTAGAACTGTGATTTCGTCAATCTTCGCTTCAGCTAGCCCCGTTCTATTGTCACATTTGTAACATTCAGCCCCGACCGTGTTGCCCTCGGTTCTCTAAAACCCTACCCTCAAGAACGTTGTCTGGGACTCAAAGATAAAGTTCTAGACCGAGCTGCCCAGCCATCATTCAATTTTGTTTGATTTTGATAAATTGCACTTGGCACAAAGAAGCCGAATGTTTTTTTCAGTAAGGCTTGTTCCACCTTTAGAAAAAGGTAAGTCGTGATCAAAATGCAAATTCTTTATATCATTGCAAATGACGCATCGACCATTGTCCCTTTGCCAAACCTCTTTTTTAACAGAACTAGGAATCAATCTGGTATGTGCAATATCGATATGTGTACTTGTTTCGATCTCTTGTGTTTCGGATAATCTCAGAGAAAAAACAAAGACATTTCTATTTCCATCATTCTGGACGCTGTAGTCTATGAGATCGAAAAACCCCTTAAGAGACCAAACACCTGGTATGATTTTTTCGTAGACCTTAACTAATTCCACTGCAGATCCTAATCTAAATTTTTCAATTGCTTCAGCAAACTTACCGTTTTGGGTCAAAGATCCATTTTTTGTCCTAAGAGGCTGATCAATTTTTTTTGGATTCATATCATTAGATGTTTTTAGTTCATCATGCCCTTGATATTGAATTGTGATTCCGTCCTCAAGAATCTTATCGGCATATGGTGCATTCGAACGACGGGACATAAGGACAACTGAATATGCAGGATTCATACGGAAATTCATTCCTCTCTGCAGAGTTTGAATATTTTCGATATTGCACATTTCTCGATATGAATAGATTTGATCAAGCACAGGTTTTATAATAAGGGGACTTCCCTGCAGCAACAATCATTTCTAGTAATGCATTTCACTGTTCGCCTGATTTGGTGTATATTCCCTCAAATTTCCCCCCTTACTTCATGGATCACCTCCTCGCAGTTGCAGCGTATGTGCAGACGCACGTGCTCAGCATTTTTTTGGCACTCGTTGTCACGTACGCCATTGGTTTCACCTGGCACGGACCGCTCTTTGGAAAGCAGTGGATGGCATATAACAAGATGACGCCGTCGAAGAAGAAGGACATGAAATTTTCCATGATGCTGCCGGGTTTAAGCGCCAGCTTCGTTCTCACTGTTTTGCAGTCCGCAGTGCTCGGACGCACCTTCCAGATCCTGCAGCTTTCCAGCGTTGCAGATGCATTGCTCATCGCCACTATTCTCTGGCTGCCTTTTACGGGCATGGTCATCGTCAACAGTTATGCATGGGAAGGAAAGAAACCCGGCCACATGGCATTGGATGCTGGGTTCTATTTGGTTTCTCTCCTGGCGATCGCTGCAGTGCTGTTCTATACAATGTAAATTGATGGGTGTACAATGGTACACCACAACATTTTCTTCGATCACGCACTCGAAAGTTCTTGGCCCGATCTTCAGCTCATGCTAAAGTTCGGGCCATGACTTTGGTGACATTACAAGAAGCGTCTCAGTGGGCTGCAAAACATTTGGCGCAAGAAGTTTCTCTGTCGAACATTTCGTATCTTGTGCAGTACGGAAAGGTGAAGAAATATGGAGAGAATGGTTCAACGAAAATTTCGTTGGAAGATTTAAAAAAATATTATCAGGGCTACAAGAGTCGACGGGAAGTGGATTGGAAAAAGATTCTTGGTGCTGATCTTAATTGGGGACTTTCATTTGATCATTTACGTGAGATCGACACAACGAAACATGTACACCGTTTGCATCCCTATAAAGGGAAATTCATTCCGCAGCTCGTAGAATATTTTTTGGGGAATCATACAGATGACTTTAAAAAGAAAATTTATTTTAAGAAAGGTGATGTTGTATTGGATCCTTTCCTTGGTTCTGGAACAACGCTTATACAAGCCAATGAATTAGGAATGCATGGCATAGGTATCGATGTTTCTGCATTCAACTGCGTCATTAGTAATACCAAATTACAAAACTATGATACGAAAATTCTAAGAGATGCTCTTCAATCCATGAAAGCGTTTGTGCAAGAACTGGAAAATGAAAAGATTCAACAATTCGATCAAGAGGTGTTAGCGGCGCTTTCTTTGTTTAATAACAAACATTTCCCGAGTCCGCAGTTTAAGGTTGATGTGTTCCGAAAAAAAATAAATGAAGATGTGTATGCACAGGTAAAAGAAAAAGAATTCAAGAAAATATATGATGTTATTTGTAGGAAATACAAAATTCAGATGCAATCGAATAGCACGGGTTCATTCGTTGATAAATGGTTTGTCGAGAGTGTTCGTAGTGAAATAGATGCACTTGTGCAGTTCGTGAAGAAGCAGAAAGATGTGCGTGTAAAACAACTATTAGCAGTTGTCCTCAGCAGAACGGCGCGCTCCTGCCGTGCGACTACACACAGCGATCTTGCGACTCTCAAAGAACCGCAGTTCACGGCTTACTACTGCTATAAACATAAAAAGATTTGTAAGCCGCTTTTTTCGATACGCAAAATGCTGGATCGCTATGCAGATGACACACTCCTGCGCATCGAACGCTTTTCTACACTCAAAACAGATGCGTTTTCCGGCATCATTGCAGGGGATTCACGCACAGTAGATATCGTGAAAGAGATGGAAAAGAAAAATCCATTACTTGCGGCTCTTCTTCAAAAAAAGAAAATTAACGGCATCTTTTCATCGCCACCGTATGTGGGGCAGATCGATTATCATGAACAGCATGCCTATGCGTATGATCTTTTTGGATTTGCTCGCAAGGACAAAGCAGAAATCGGGCCGCTCTGGAAAGGACAGGGGCAGACAGCTCGCGATGAGTATGTTGCAGGCATCGCTACAGTTCTGAATAACTGCAAGAAATATTTAGCCGATAACTATGATATTTTCTTGGTCGCAAATGACAAATGGAATCTCTACCCAACGATTGCAGAGAAAGCAGGAATGCAGATCGTACAGCGCTTTAAGCGTCCTGTGCTCAATAGAACAGAACGAGACAGGAATCCGTATTCAGAAACGATTTTCCACATGAAGAAGGCGGGGTAAGATGCCTGTCTATGGATGAGGCAACAAAAGAAGCAATTCGACATAAGGCAAGAAGCGTAATTAAAACACGTATGGATGAATTCATTGATGATGCGAAAATGCGAAACGCTCCTATGCATGCAGCTATCCTTGATGCATTTGAGTCTAGATTGGCAGGACTTGGTTTAACGGTGGAATCAACCCTGAGGATTAGTAGTTGGATTCATGGTCTAAATACCTCTATGGGATCATTTTTTGAGACAGTCGGAAACAAACTTTCTGGAGGGAAAAAACGTTCATTTAAGAATAAAAATAAAACATCTCTTAAAGTGAGCACTTCGCAGAAGCAAACTATAAAAAATATTTGGGATGATTTGAAGAGTGGTTCTGCTGATCCTAATCCAAAAAAAGAAATGAGTAGAATTATGAAATCTCGCTCCTCTAAAATGCAAAAAGCATCTGATTTTACAGTTGACGTATTTATTGAGCGAGAAAAGGAAATTATCGCAGTAGAAATGAAATCTGTTAGGCCAAACAAAGGTGAATCAGGCGGAGAAAAGGCTAAAATTTTAGAGGCAAAGACTGCATTGCAGAATGCCTTCCCGAAGAAAAAAATTATCTACATTACTGGTTATCCATTTGATCCAACGAGTGAGACCCCTACGGGCTATGATAAAGATCGTTTTATGGCTTATCTCATAGGAGGCAAAAATTACTATGCAAATGAAGAATTTATGATTGGGAGTGAACTGTGGGATTTTTTGTCCGGAGAAAAAAATACTTTTGAAAAAATCCTCAAAATCATTGAGGAAGTAGTGGTGGAGATTAAGGGAAAATAATTTTCTGCTACACAATTGACCCAAACACTCCTCGTCTCACCAGCCACTTCGTACTTTCCAGTACCGGAATCACGGTGATGGACAGTCCTCCAATGATCAGCCATTCGCGGAGCGAAAGGGCGACCGTCTCAAACGGGAATTGCAGAAAGGGAACGTAGATAATGAGGAAGAGCAGCACGAGTTCCCAGAGCACTGCGATGTTCAGCCACTTGTTTGCGAAGGGACGACGAAGAATCGAGTTCCTGTCGGAGCGAAAGTTGTAGGCTTTGAAGAACTGGATCAGCACAAGTGAGACGAAGGTCATGGTCATCGCTTCCATCAGGCTCCTGCCGGAGTTCATCGCCCAGAGGAACAGGCCAATGTTCACGAGTGCAGACCAGATCCCTCCGGAGAGCATCAGCGCGAGGACAGGGCGCGTAAAAATACTCCTGCGAGGATTCCTGG
>MFXP01000015.1 GCA_001787535.1 Candidatus Peribacteria bacterium RIFCSPHIGHO2_01_FULL_51_35 | reverse complement strand
GGACATGTACAACTACGAGGAGCTCCCTGCCTTCAAAGCCAAACTGGCGGAACTCAAAGGAGGAGAAGTCCCTGTCACGATGCTGAATGGTGCTACAGAAGAAGCCGTTGCTGAGGAGAAGGCTCCGGAGGTGACTGCTAGCGAACCTGCTGCAGTTGAGCCAATGGAAGAGAAACCGGCATCGTAAATTTAATGTAGTGGTTTGAAAAAACCAGAGCGGTCGGACGTTCATCTGTTCATCGCGGCCAAGAATGGCCGCTCTCGTTCCACTAATTGTGCTACACTTCCATCATGCAGAACTTTGAAGCGCTCGACCGCCGATCGATCTTGGGGGAATCCGATTGCGATCTCAATGATTTGCGATCGAAGGCTATTCCCGAACGGCAATGGGCTATTCTTAGTAGGATAAAAGAGCCTCTATCTGCGAAAGAAACCAATACGATAAAGCCGCAGGAGAATCCCGAAGGAGTATAATAGCCGGGTGAAATATCCTTCTCTCCCATTCGTCGTTTTGGATACGGAAACGACGGGCTTTGTCCCGCGCGTCCATAAAGTCATGGAGTTCGCGTCCATGCAAGTGCAGGGGGGTAAAGTCGTGGACACGTACGAAGAACTTTTTGCAGTGGCCGATATTCCGCCGAACGTCCAGACACTCACGCACATTCGTCCGGCGGATCTTGCGGACAAGCCTGCGTTCTTGGAAAAGAAAGATGCGATCTTGGAGCACATTGGAACAGACACGTTGATCGTCGGACAGAACATTCAGTTCGATCTTGGGATGCTGAAAGGTGAAGGCTTGGATCTGACGGATCGCCCGTGGGTGGATACATCTATGCTGGCGTCGCTCGTATTTCCGGAACTTGCGAGTTACTCGTTGGGATATTTGAGTGAGGCATTGGATCTGAATCATGAACCAAAGCACCGTGCTCTGGGCGATGTACAAGCAACACTGGAGTTGTTGGCTGCGTGCTGGGAGCGCTTGCAGGAGCTGACACCGGAGTTTGATGAAGTCGCGCGCATCATTGCGGGCAAGAGCACGCCCGGATACAAGATGCTCTTTGAGGCGCTCCCGAAGGCGGGAAAGAAGAAAAAGAAACCGCGTTGGCTTGCATTACCAAAGGAAGAAATCTCCGTTGCTGCACAAACATCCATCACGCTGCCCACGCCGAGCCCCGGAGAAGTGCAGCTCGTCGAGGAATCGTTGGATCCGCTGTTGCTGGAACAACTGATAGCATCGTGCATTCAGGATAAAACCGTCGTGCACTGGATAGCAGTGAAGAATTTGGAATCCACGCTGGCGCGCGTGCGCTTTGCGGACAAGGACGTGCGCATCCTCTATCCCCCGTTCCTGCTGCCGGATAAGGACGCCGCGAAGAAGTTTGCGGAGCAGGAGACGTATACGGCCGATGAAGCGACGCTCGCGCTGAAGTTGGTTTGGTATGAACCGGACGTGCAGAGCGATTTCCCGCTCCATGGAGGGGAGGAGGCGGTGTGGAATGGAAAAATCGCAAGCACGGCCACTTCGGAGAGTTACACGAAGCAATTCAAGAAACTGCCGACGGTGATTCTTCTGGATCATCGACAACTGCTGGAGTTCTTGGCTGAGCCCGAGCATGCCGCGCACGGAGCGCTGACAAAAGATGCGCATATTGTCATTACCGATGCATCTATGCTTGAAGACACCGCCACGAAAGCCTACGGCTGGCGCGCATCCATGGATGATCTGCGCGCAGCCGCACAGGGCAATCCGCTCTTCACCAAAGTGATGGACGTGCTCCAGCTTTGGGTGGAGAAAACGCGCCAGTTCCAAGACATGCGCTACATCGTGCCGAATGATTTGGGATCTTCGGAAACGAAAGGACTGCGCGAACAGATGGGTATCCTTCAAAAAGAAGTTGCGATTCCCGCGCAAGCGCTGCGCCAATTGGAAGCGCTCGAAAAAATACTGGATCCCGAAAATCTGCGGAACCGTATCGTGTGGATAGAGCAGCATCAGAACGGAAGCCAGTACCTGCACTCCGTGCCGGAGCGCATTGGTAATTTCCTGGCCGAACATCTCTATGGAAAATTTCCAACGAGCCTTTTGATTCCTCCGGGTAGCGCGACAACGCTCAAGGCAATTCTCCCCGCAGGCACCAAGACCGCTCTCGCACGCCCCATGTTCGAACAGAAGCCGCTTGTGATCGATATTCCCGAACAAGGAAACATCGATTCCTATTTCACGCATCCACCGGAGGGAAAAACGATCCTTCTGATTCCGAGCAAAGGAGCAATTTCGGATCTCTACGTGAAATACGCGGACACGCTGGAAAAAGCCGACGTCACGATGATCTGCCAAGGCATGAGCGGCGGGCAGGGGCGCATGCAAGCGGAATTCACCGTGAGCAAAAGTCCTGCGCTCTGGCTCCTGACACCCTGGTCATTCGAAGGACTCCAGTTGCCCGCATTGAGCGTGGATCATTTGGTGATCAAGACCCTCCCGTTCGATCATCCATCGCATGCGATCCTTAGTAAACGCGCCGCACAGTATCGGGATCCCTTTGAAGAATACGTGCTCGCACGCTTGGAACACAGAGTCTTTCGAATCCTCCGCACCTACGCACGCTTCCGTCACGACGCGGGCGATGTGATCATTCTGGATGATCGTTTGCGCTCTAAGGAATACGGCAAGCGCGTGCGAGCGTATTTACAAACGCTCTCCTCATCGGATGCTCCCGAGCCTGCGGGGGCAGCGCCGAAAAAGAAGACGAAGAAAAAGAAGGATCAGTTGTCATTGTTTTAACTTTCGCTCGAAAGGGCGCTGACAGGGCTCACATTCGCAGGAACCGTACAAATGACGCCATTGTCTTCGCCGTAGTCGTTGCAACCCGGTGGTGTTTCGCACTGCGTTCCAAGGCCGTTCGTGTACAGGATGTAGCGCGGCTTTCCGTCCGTGCATTGCACGGCGCACGCATGCGGCTCTTCCACTGTCCATGCAAAGGCATAGTCCACGCGGATGGGATCACCAATGCATGCGGCTTCCGCGTCCTGCACGATCACAGGAGCTTTTGCCACGCGCACAGCTTGGTACAGAAGAATAAGGAGGAGGACACCAAAGAAGGCGCCCATGATGTGTTGGAGAGAAATGCGAGGAGGCATGGGAGAACGAGAGAGGTTTGGGGGAATGCAACAAAAATCCTTTGGTAGCATAAAGCAAAGAGCAAAGAGCAAAAAGCAAAAAGTAAGATATGAATAATTGTTCTCTGCTTTCTGCTCTGCGCTTTCTGCTCGTTAGTCCGCCCCCTTCCTCGAAATCACCGCAAAAAGGGTTCTCCAGAGGATCCACAAATCGAAGAGGATCGACCATTCTTCAATGTAGCGAAGATCCAGCCGCATCTCTTCCTCGAATTTCAAATCCGATCTCCCGGAAATCTGCGCAAGCCCCGTGATCCCCGGTTTCACGGCGAAGACGCGGCGCTCCAGTGGTGAATACCGCTCCACTTCCTCCGGCAGATGCGGCCGCGGCCCGACGAGCGACACTTGCCCGAAGATCACATTCACGAGTTGCGGGAGTTCATCCAGCGTCCAGCGGCGCAAGAATTTTCCCACGCGCGTCACGCGCGGATCATTCTTTATTTTAAAGAGCGGACCATCGCGACGATGATTGAATTGCGTGAGATCCGCCTTCTTGCGATCGGCATCCTTGTACATCGAACGGAATTTCACAATGCGGATGCGCCTGCGGCCGTTCTCTCCAATGCGCGTGGAGATATAGAAGATCGGCCAACCGGAATCGATGACAATTGCGATCGCAATGAGGAGAAGAATGGGAAGAAGAACGATGAGCAGCACCAGCGACCCTGCAAGATCGAACAGGCGCTTAAAGACGCGTCCCCAGCCATCCAACGGCGTCGGTTGGAAGCGAATGAGCGGCACAAGCCCCAAGCGCTCCACTCGCAGCTGGTGCGGAACATCGGCCAGAACGGGAGGCAAAAATCCGTACCCGATGTGGTGGCTGCGGCAGTAATCGATGAGCGCGACGGTGTCGTCGCTGCGCGGATTCGGATCCGTATGGATCGCCAGATCCAGCGTGTGCGTGTGAAGAAACCGTTTGAGATTTTCCAAATGTTGCACATGTCCCAAATAACGGTAGCGCAGATCGTGCTCCACGAAATCCTTGGCGGAAGCGGTGAGCGGTTGCTGACCGACGGAAATGACGAGATGACGTCCCATGCCCAGCCGCAGGAAACTGCGTTCCAGGAGCAGCAATGCCGTTCGCCCCAGGATGGAGAAAAATGCGAGGAAAAAAACGGCGTGCAGCAGAAGCGCGCGCGAGTAGAACAGTTGTTTCTTAATGAGGAAATACCACCCGATGATAACGACGAGCCAGAGCGCGGCCGCGACCAGAAGCCTCCCCACTTCGTTCCAGGCACTGAGTGTGGAGCCAAGTGAGTACAGCCGAAGCAGCGCGGCAATCACCAGGAAAATGAGGATGCTCGGCACGACGAACGTCTCGAAGAAGTAGCCGATGGGAGGCAGCGTCGTCGCAGGTTCCAGCAGCTGAATGCGGGGCAGGAGGTCTATGTTCGCCTCACGCAGCCGGTACGCCAACAGGATGGCCGCCAATGCCGAAAGGCCATCCATCGGGATCCGGAGGATGCCGAAGATTGCTTCTGATTTCTTCACGGGAGCAGTGTAACAGACTCCATAAATTTCAACTCCGGTTCAGCAAAAGTTTGCAATATTCTTCCCGTACTTCGCGAAAATGCGCCGTGAGGGTCTCTAATCGAGAGTGTTTTTGATTGATATTCTCAATCTGCTTAATACAGACATCGGCAGCATGCTTATGAAATGTATCCATGCACTCTGCACGCAAATGTTTGAAATTCTCCAGTAACAGCTCAAATTGTACTTGTAGAGAGCGGTATTTTTCTTCATCGGCAGCTAACCCTTGAAGATCCTCAGCCAAAGCAGGTTCAAGCGTTCGAAAACGCGTCCATAACGATCGCAGCTCCTCCATACCTCTTTCACTAAGAAGAAATTGGTCAGCGAATCGCTTCCCGAACATGAAAGCCATTGCCTCCACTTGCTTTATTAAATTTTCTTTTCTCGCGCTCTCAAATTTATATTCCCCATTCAGATCGTCATAGTGATTGGCAATGATACGGAAATAGCCCTGCAGCGCTTCCAATTGTCCCCGAAGATACGCCAAGGGATTGTCCGAAAATGCTGCTTCATCAAATTCAATATAGGAAAAGTAATCAACTACCGGCAGAGCCGGTAGCTTTGCGGGAAAGCCCCTAGAAGGGGCTACTAAAGAGACTCAAAGCTGGTGACCACTAATTCCAGTACAGATCAAGTGGTGGGTTGTTGTTCTCTCTCTTGTCATTGTCATCTTGGTTTCTCACGTACTTCCGGATCATCTCCTCATCGATTCCTACTGTGGAGACGAAGTAGCCTCTGCTCCAGAAGTGCTTCTGTTGTGTCGGTGCTTTCCTCTTTGAGAATTCAAAGTGTGCCCTGATAGCACTTTTTCCTTTGAGGAAGCCCATGACATCAGCGACGCTTTCTCTGGGTGGGATGGAGAGGACAAGATGAATATGGTCGGGCATCGCATGGCCTTCGAGAACGACGATATGCCGTTCTTCTGCAAGTTTGCGGATGATCTGGCCAATGCGCTGGCGGGTGTCTCCGTAGAGTTTTTTCTTTCGGTACTTTGGTACAATGACCACGTGGTATTTACAGTCCCATACCACATGACTCTGTGATGCGAATGAGCGCATGATTGAAAAGAGGGTAATGCCCTGCTCGGAGCTTTCCCTCTTTTCACTGTACGCAAAATCCCGGAACGGTAGAACCAGCCGGACTCCCCCGGCAGAGCCGGGGGTTTATTCAAGGATTATTATCCCTGTCTCTCGCTTCTATCCACGTCTTGTTCTCACGTTTTCGTGTCCAAAAATAAAGTGAATCGACTGAGAGTTCGAGATCTGGAGAGGAAGTGCCTGCGTGGATTCCCCCGGACATACGCAAAATAAACAGGGAAATCCCTTGCACGTCAATTTTTTATGGAGCCGCTGACCGGATTTGAACCGGTGACCTACTCATTACAAGTGAGTTGCTCTACCAACTGAGCTACAGCGGCGCGATGTGGATTATAGAGTATGTAATGTCTATCTTGAAAAAGAAGCTGATTTATGAGAGAATAGATGTCCGCTCTTTCGATGATCGCCCGCCTACGCTCTTTGCTTCGCAAAGAGACTTCGGTGGGCAAGCTCCGTGCATAAGGAGCCTGCCCGCCGTAGCTCCGAACGAAGTGAGGAGCGCAGGCGGGAGGAACGTCCGGGCACCCTTCGATTCGCTTCGCTCTCTCAGGGCAAGCCGTCGTCGTAGGAACGCCTAGTGGGTAACGCCCATCCGCGCATCATATATTCGGTAAAGACGCGTGAGGACCAGTACCACAGAGACGAGCCCGCAAGGGCATGTGAAACGCCTCCAGCTAGAATGGAGGACCCCGCAAGGGACTTGGTAAACTCTAGGTGGTGTAAGGAGGATTTGGGTCTTCGGAATCCCTCGCGGTTCCCCGAGTCCAGAGACCCCTCCGCTTGAGGCGGCGAGCAATTGCCGTCCAAGAGAGATGATCATCCTCGGTTAACTCCTGATGCATAAGAGTCAACCGACGACAGAACCCGGCGTAGGAAAGAGCGGACAAAGAAACCTCTTCAACACGAAGAGGCTTTTTTGAAATATTTTTAAAGATCACCGCGTCACACTGATCACTTCCGACGCTTGTTCCGTTCTCCATGCCTTTATGGTCACTTTGCCGCCGGCATCTTTCTTGATGGTGTAGTTCGTTCCCGTGCTGGTTCTTGGGAGGAGTGGATCGGCGGGGAGGTTTGCCAAATACGCGCCGGATAACATACGGAGGCTTACGCCGTTGTCCGCAGTGCACTCCGCTGTCGGCACGGAGAAACGACAGATTTCTTTTTCCGTGGTCGTGATGGTTTTTGGCAGTGCATTCGTATCGATCATGTAGCTGTAAACGACGCTCATGATGGCGTTCACATCGGTGTTCCGCTGCGAATCGCGGGCCTCCGCCAGGCGCTTGGGTGGGTCCAATGCGACGATGACGATGGCCGCCAAGATGGCGATGATGCCGATGACGAGCAACAGCTCAATGAGGGTGAAACCTGGGGACGAGCGGAACTTCATAGAGAAAGAGGAACGGATGCGGCTCATTGTATCGTAAATCCTTTGCACGCGGGAACTATTCCGCGGTTCTCAACAGGGTTGAGGATTCCATGGAAGCAAGCGAGATTCGCACAAGCGGCACTGTCACTCCCACAGTCACGGCGATGACCGTGAGAAGAAGCAGGAGCTCCGGAACAGTGAATTCAGAACGTTGCATGGAGTGCAGAATAGCACATCACATATCACTCACATTAATTGAGCTGGGAGGGTGGCGCGCCACGGGGGGTGAAGGGGAAGACCCAGCTTCACGCCGCAGCGTGGACGACGAGTCGGCTCCGAAGCCTTGCCACGTCGCTCGCGAGCGACCGTGGCTTGGAGGAGCCGACGAGGAGGCGCTGGGTCGGGTGGAGGAGCTATTGGCGCGCCGGCGTTTTGGCTCCACCTTTGTCGCCGGACAAAGGTGGAAGAGAATCAGAAGACCCTGCTGTAGACCCCGCACCAGTTTGGACAATGCTGACTACTGTTTATGAGCTGATCAGCAACATACCGTTTATAGTCAAACTGCTGCGGGGTAAACTGGAAAAAATTGAAGTTTTCTGCCATAATCCCTTGCCTCCCCTCATGATCAAACGCGCCCTCCTGTCGGTCGCAGATAAACGTGGACTCCTTGCGTTCGCACAAGGACTACAGAAACTCGGGGTGACGATGTTGGCAACGGGAGGTACGGAGAAGATGCTCAAAGAGGCAGGGATCCCTGTCACATCGATCGAAAGCGTGACTGCCTTTCCGGAAATGTTTTCGGGACGTGTCAAAACCATGCACCCGAAAATCATGGGCGGCATTCTGTTTCGCCGTGATGATCCTGCGCATGTGAAGGATGCGAAGAAACACGGCATCGAACCGATTGATCTGATTGTGGTGAATTTGTATCCGTTCGAAGAAACCGCGCGCGATACGACGAAGACCAAACCGGAATTGATTGAGCAGATTGATATCGGCGGACCGACGCTGCTCCGGAGCGCTGCCAAAAATCATGCGTCCGTCACGGTCATTTGCGATCCTGCGGATTACGAGCGTGTTTTGCAGGAGTTGGAAAAAAACGGCGATACATCCCCGGCACTCCGCGCAGAACTCGCTGCAAAAACATTCTTGCGCACGGCGGCGTACGACAGCGCCATTACGGAAGTGCTCTCTGCAGGAGCGAATACAGGGATCCTCCTGACCAATGGAAAAGTACTGCGCTACGGCGAAAATCCGCATCAGACAGGCAAATACTTCGAGCCGTATGAACCGGTTCCGACGACGAACGCACAGTCGCACTGGCGCATGCACCAAGGAAAAGAGCTGAGCTATTTGAACCTCTTGGATGCCGATGGCGCGTGGAACTTGGTCTCCGAATTTGGTGAGCCGACGGCCGCATGCATCAAGCATGCAAACCCCAGCGGCGTTGCATCGCATGCAAATATCGAGGAAGCATTCCAGCGCGCGTACGATGCAGACAGGCTGAGTGCCTTCGGCGTGATCATTGCGTTGAATCACAACTGCACCGGCACCATCGCGCAGAAGATCATCGACCAGAAAATCTTCACGGAAGTGATCATTGCGCCGAGCTTTGCGGAAGATGCGTTAACGATCCTCAAGCAGAAGCCAAACATCCGCCTCATCGAAATTTTCGGCAATGTCCTGCACGGCAGGCAAGTTCGTTCCACGCTCGGCGGCGTGCTCATGCAAGATTTTGACACGCATGCCGTACTGCCGGAGGATCTGGTCACCGTAACGGAGAAAAAGCCCACGAAAGAACAGATCGAAGATATGCTCTTCGCGTGGAAGATCGTGAAGCATGCGAAATCAAACGCCATCGTCTTTGCGAAGGACAAATCCAGCGTCGGCATCGGCTGCGGACAGACCAGCCGCGTGGATGCCACGTGGATCGCGGGCAAACGCGCAGGTGATCGTGCCAAAGGCGCAGTGATGGCCAGCGACGCCTTCTTCCCTTTTCCGGATGCCGTGGAAGAAGCAGTAAAGTACGGCATCACGGCCATCATTCAGCCGGGTGGCTCCATGCGCGACCAAGAAGTCTTCGCAAAAGCGAACGAACTCGGCATCGCGATGGTCACGACGGGCACGCGGGCTTTTAAACATTAACTCTTTTGCAGCGGATGCAGCAGCTCAAACATCTCTGATGTTTTCTCCTTGAGAATATCAAAATTGATCCCTCCCCATACATTTCGATTGCCGATGACAATGGCAAGGTTGTACAGAAAAAGAGCGTGAGGATTCTGGAATTGCGCGTTGTCCTCCCATTGATGCAAGGGAAAATGCCCGCTTAAAAGCGCTCGAAAACCTGTTGCGTCCAGCGTTGGATTCCCTGCCTGGTTGAGAGCAAGGAATGCCATTAGAACAGCGATGCCCAGCCGTTTGTTGCCATTTGAAAAATATTGGGATCCAGCAATGCTACAGAGCACATACGAAGCTTTATCATGGAATGATGGATAATAATCTGACTTCATAAATGCTAAAACTTTGTCTAATTCGCCCATACCAGATGCCTCCGCACGGTAGTCCGGAGCTTGTTCTGTTGCTGTGAGGTTGCGATGGATATACGGGAAAATAACACCAATGCAATCTGCCATTTCAAGATACTGAATCATCGCTTTGAAAGTTCTCGCATCAAGACACGATAATCCTCTCCCCAATCATTAATATCAGCTGGAAAGGGGGTGAACTTTTTAATTTTCACCGTCACCTTCTTCTTTGCAGAAGAATTATTTTTATTGCCTTTGCTCCAAAAAGTAATCTTGAACATGAGACGTTCATTATAGAGAATCCTGTACATTTTTACAAGTTCCTTCTTCCCGCAATCGCCTCTTTCAGCGTCATTTGGTCTGCAAATTCTATGTCCGCACCCATGGGGAGTCCGTGGGCAAGGCGCGTGATAACCGGGATCGTGTCTTTTAATTGCATGCGCAGGTAATTGGCCGTTGCTTCGCCTTCTATATCCGGGTTCGTCGCGATGATGAGCTCCTGGATGCCGCCGCGTTTGGCTCGATCAACAAGTTCTTTCAGCTTGAGCTGCTCCGGACCCATGCCATCGATGGGAGAGAGCACGCCATGCAGCACATGGTACGAACCTTTGTAGGATGTTTTCTCAAACGCAATCACTTCCAACGGATTTTCCACGACCAAGATGGTTGTTGCATCGCGACTGCCATCTTCACAGAGAGAACAGGTCTCCTTGAGTGTGACCATCTGGCATACGGAGCAGTACCGAATTTCGGATTTTAGATCCACGAGTGCTGCACCCAGATTCTCCGGCGTCGCTTTGCTGCTGCGAAGTAGATGAAACGTAAGACGCTCGGCGGATTTCGGCCCGATGCCGGGCAACTTCGAAAACTCTTCGATAACTTTTTGAATTTGAGGTGGGAGCAGGGACATGGAAAAGCAGAATACCATGCATGAATTCTCATGAAGGGAATTTGCTCTTTAAATAAATCATTATATAATATATTTCTTCTCACAAGATCATGATCACAGAATTCGACTATCCACGATCGCACCAGAAAATCGGCCTGAACGAAGAAATCCTCCACAGTCATCCGGGCGGAGCTATTGTGGAAATAGGAGGTGGCGTGCGCAATCGATTCGCCCGGGTCACCAGTGCGCCTCCTGTTGTGAACATCGACAGGCACAAGACGGCAGCGGGGAATGTCGTTCTGCCCCTGGATCTCAATACATTGGAAAAAGGATTGAACGATCCACGTGTCCGCACGGAAACCGACAAGTTGGGCGGCGTCGGCACGGTCATTATGTCCCATGTCCTGTACGACGTTCGACCGGGCGTAATTCGCGCATTGATGAAATCAAGCGCGGAGAATCTCCTTCCCGAAGGAAGCATATGGATCATGCGTCTTGGCTACGAACGCCAAAGGCAATCCATGCTCAATATTCAGGAAGCAAGCGTGAAGCGTGTGCAGGAGTTGAGCGAATTCGCTCAGCAGTACAAAACCTTAGAGGAATCCATCGATGCATTACGAGGAAATTTTCATGTCCGAATGGGAACAATTTTTGCTCTCAGCCGAGGATCGTTGAAAAAACTTACAAAAAACGCGGATATGGAAAATTTCTTTCAAAAGTATTGGCAGCTTGTCGAGAAAGAGATGGTTTCCTTCGCGGTTGAGCATGGATTGTCCGATCGGGGGGATATAATAGAAGAACGTATTGATCATACCACCCACAAGATGTGGATCCTGACTCAACAAATCATCCAACTATCGCGAAGCGAACAGCAAAGCGCGGAATGGTGGGATTCTATTCTGGATAAAAGAACATCTATTTTAGAAAAAAATAAGGAGTGGTTCGCGAAACAGTCCGGAAAGAAAAAATAGATCCATTGCGGATGTTAAATCTCCTCACCTTTCCTTAGCTTCTTCCCAATGCTCCGTTCTTTGATCTTCTGCCGTTTGTCGTAGTTCTTCCGTCCCCTCCCAAGCCCCAGAACAACTTTGATGTATTTGCCCGCGTGTACTTCCAACGGAATCACGGTGATGCCTTTCGTTTCCGTTTGTGACTGCAATTTTTCCACTTCATTCTTCTTTAAAAGCAGCGGGCGGTCCCGTTCGGGATCGTAATCGGTTGCCGTTGCGAATGCGTAGAGGGAGATCTTTGCTTTCTTGAGAACGGGTTTGCCATGCACGAACGTCACGTACGCTCCCGCCAAATTCACATGCCCCATGCGGCAAGATTTCACCTCCTGTCCCGTGAGCATGACGCCCGCTTCCACGGTCTCCAAAATCTCATAATCGAACCGTGCGCGCCTGTTCTGTGCGACTGTTTTGGGGGGCATCGGAGCAAGGATAAGCGTGAAAATACGCTTTGGTAAGGGACAAATACGCCCGGGCTCATTTCGGGCATTCCATTGACAAAACTATGGATATCAGTAAAATTGTCAAGTCAGTTCAATTTTCATCTCCTGGGATGTCCCTGAGCTCAAAAGAACTTAGAGACATCCCAGCGAGATCGCCCTCGTGGCGACCAATCAATTTGAATTGATAAAGCTGGGGCGCTTCGGCGCCTCTCTTTTTTTTATGATTTCAACGAGGATCAAAATCCTTTCACTGAATAAGAAGGCCACCGGAGCTTTTTATGGATCTTGGTGCGATACCGGATGCCGATGACCGCAAGAAGTGCAACGTGGATGCTGAGCCACAACCCGATACCGGACGACGGGAGAGAGGGTGGCGCGATATTCTCCGCTGCCTGAGCCTTTTCGTAGAGAGGCGTCTCCACATCCGCGAGCGGAGTGGGCGTAATTTCTTCCTTCGCTTCCACAGGAGTGACAGGCTCAGCTGCCGGAGCAGCTGCCGGCTCTATGTATTCCTCCGGAACATCTTCTTCAAGATCCGTAATGGGGCGCTCAGAAAATTGCTCCGCAATTTCTCGTGCGCGACGCGCCAACCTTTCCTGCGTCTCCGTATTCGATGGACTCTGCACGCGGACATCCGCTGCACTGTGTATGCCACGGAAGCTGGGGATCGACAGATAGGCACTCAGCACCGGAGAGGCCACTTCGTATACGCCATAGAATGCCAATGCAATGAGCGCACCGGTACCTGCTCCCGCAAGCTGCTTCCAGAGCGGAACCTTTTTAGTGGGTGTGTCTGTTTGATCCATTTCTCATCATTATAGCAGATTCTGTGCGCTTTTGGTAGAGATGAAGGTGGGGGTGGCATCGGCATCTTGCCGATGCGGTGGGCGGTGAATGAATAATAAAATCCAAGCGGAAACTGGATGCTGTTCCTTCTTGTTCTGCCCACAGCATCGCCTTCTAGGCGATGCTGCCCACCCTACATCAAACTGCTCTTGTACTGCTCCGGATGGAAGGATGGCAATCGCTCGACGGGACAGGGGAGATCTTCCATCGCCACGCCCGGAGGAAGATGTTGGTCGTAGCCAAGGAGGATGATGCCCGGCCGGACTGCCTTCACCGGCACGAGGAAATCTTTGGCATCACCCAAGATAACATGCGCATCCGGAAAGGCTTTTTCGATCGCCGCCTTCCGCGCTTCCTCCGATTCCGCAGGATCTTTTCCTTTGATCCGCTTCACATTCGTATCGCGTGCCACAACCACAAAAAGCTCCCCCCTCGTATCGGCTTCTTTCAAAAGAAACAGGTGGCCGGGATGCAGGCGATCGAAGGTGCCGAAGATTAAAACGCGCATAGAGGAATACTGGAGTACTGGAGTACTGGAATACTAGAATACTAGGAAATGCACACAGAAATCACCCCAATATTCCAGTACTCCGATAATCCAATATTCTATTTTGTCGCCAAATCCACCACATACAGCCTCTTCTCATCCAGCACGTACAAATGCGTCTGGTCGGGATCGACGAAGAGATCTTGAAGCGTGCCGATTTGTTCTCCCTCGAAGACATACTGTTTCACATAGGAGGATTCGCCGGTGGCGCCGCCGTCTGTCGTAACAATGACGCGCGCCTTCTTTGGATCCAGGAAGTAGATGTTGCTGTCCGTGACTTTGAAGAGCTTCGTGGCGTCCGCAAGAACATTGTCGGGAGCATGACGGATGACGAACGGCTGCACCTCTCCGCGGAGAAGCTTGAGCACCGTTCCTCCTTCATTCAGCACAAACACGCTGGAATCGATGACCATGTCCAGCGCTTTGCCCAGCGTTCCATTCACATTGTATTCCACGGGAGGTCCGTAGCGATTGCTCAAACGCTCATACTTGTAGATCTGATTCTTTTCCGGGGAGAGGACGTAGAGGAAACGCAGGTACGTCTCGATGTCGTTGCCGGATTTCCACCCGGCCGTGTCTTCCGTCTTCATGGTTGTCGGTTGATTCGCGATCATTTCGATGACGCTGTTGCCCGTGGTGAGGAATACGAGCGATTTGTAACGAGAGAAACCCGCACCATCCATAATCAGCTCCTCGTCGGAGAGTCTGTCGGGGTCATCCACGGAATTGAGGAGTACGCGGTGAAGATCTTGACGATCGTAAACGGTAAACTCGCCGTCCCCCACACCGATGATTCCCTGCGCTTCCACGTCAGGGTTCTTTGCGCCGATATTCACGACCAGGCGCGGTGGCAGACGGATGATGTTGTTGATTTCCTCGCGCTTGCTGCGGATCCTGTCCAAGAGATCCAGCGCTTCCACGCGGAAGAGACCGCTTTCGTTGTCCATCACCTGCTTGGCGCGCTCTTCGGCCTGTTGGAGAATGGCATTGGCGCTGTCGATGTCGCCCGTGAGTCTCCTGTTGTCCGCCGTGCGGATCTCGGTATTGATCTTGCTGACGAGATCCTCCAGCTCGGCGCGCGTTTTGCTGCGTTGGCTGGAGGTCGAGAGTCGCACGACCATCCAAATGATCAGGAAGGCGGCCACGGCGGAGGCGAGAAGAAGGAGATGTGCTCTGCGCTTGCGTTCGGGGTGCTTGAGGTCCGTAAGGAATGATGCAAAGCGTTCACGGAGTTCTTGCACAAAGTTTGAAACGCCCGTCGTTCTCGGCAGTTTCGTGCGAAGACCGTTTGTGAGAGCGGGCAGGAATGTCGTGAACCGAGCGAGGATGGATGCGGAGGATCGCCGATGACCGCTTCTGCGAGTGGAAAGAGCCGGGCGAGCGGCGGGCTCATCGTCCAATATGCGTTGATTCTTTGCGGGAATATGAAGGGTGGCGACGGACGCGTGTTCGCGCTCTGCATCCAATTGAATAATGATCTCATCCAGCAACTGATCCCCCCGCTGCGAGAGTTGCGAAAGTTGCGCGGGGGTGACGGTTCGAAGAAGCCTTTGTGTCGAGCACACCACAATATCGCGCGCTTCCAGTTGGCCGCTGGAAATGTGCACGAAGACGGGATTCGGTTTCCCCTTGCTGTATTCCGTGATCTGGCTGGTCTGGCCTCCGCGAATCAAATACGCTTCCGCCCTGCCGGCATGGGAGACATGGAGCATCTTCTTCGTGTCCATGATGGCCAAGAGTGCGTGAATGTCTTGCACCGTCTCCGAGACCAGCAACCCCTTGAAGAGGCCGTTCATTTCTTTGAGCGTTCCGTCCAAACGGCTCCAGGAATCCCCTTCGGAATCGAGAAGCGCATGTTTCACGATGGTCGTGCATTCCTCCTCCAATGTTTTTGCATCTTTGGGACTCGCCCCTATTTGCAGCAACAGACAGGCATGTTCGCCGCGCTCGGACGTGAGCGACAGGGAAACCAGAGACTCTCCGGTACTCGACTTGGTATGGCCCGTCTGGAGTGCGATGTCCATCGGGGTGGAAGGCTACCGATTCGGAGAAGGAACGGCAAGGATTTGTTTGGAGCCCGTACCGGCGGGGAAAACTGGTTTTGTACGAAAGAGCAAGATGTGGTGCGCTTATAGATCAAGCCCTTCATCCTTTTCTTCAAATACTTCCGGCAGTGCCTCTTTGAGCGCCCCCAATGATTGATGAAAAATCCCTGTACGAATTCTGAGTTCTTCCTGCAGAGCAAGTACCTTACCCAGGCGTTGGGAGGCGGATAGTTGATAGTGGTACAGCTTCTCCTGAAACTCAGCCGGAGCATTGCGGGCAAGCGCACCAAAAATATCTCTACATCGTTCCAAAAATGCGGTACCCCGATCATGAAATTCCTGGTTCGAGCGATCTAATTGCAGATGGAGCAGCTGACCAAAGTCATCCAGTTCATACGCTAATCGTTGTACGAAAACCCACTCCTCAGGAGGATGGGATGACCGTGATTTTTGATCCAAGCGAGCGGCATCTCGTTCACGTGCTTGGAGACACGCATCGGTTAAAAAAAGAGTGAGGAGATGTGCGAAGCTTTCTGGCATATACACACCCTATCACCATTCGAACATCAAAAATCACAAGTAAAAATTCGTGGATCAGAAGCCAAAAAACAGAGCATTGAACAAGATGGCATTGCAAATGGAACCTCGGAGGTATATGATGGAGATACTTCATAATTTTTTACGTCAGAAAACATGACACCACAGAACGGCCCGGGAGTTCCTCCCGCCGGCCAAAACCAAGGAAAGCCCAAGGGGTTTTTCCGATTTCGCAAGCGACGCCGCCACGGCGGCCCTTCGGGGAACCTCAGGACAAGCCAACCGGGAACCCCTCGACCTGGCCAACCAAGTCCTCGTCCGCAGCAGGGTGCACCCGCATTCAGCAGAAACCCCGTCGGTAAGCCGGGAAATCCCGCGTCGAGCCAACCACAACATCGGCCGGTCGCTGCTCCGAGTGGCAAGAAACAGAATCTCCGGGTCTACCCTCTCGGTGGTTTTGAACAAGTCGGCCGCAACTGCTTCGTCATAGAAGTGGATGAGGACATCTACATCATCGACCTGGGACTCCAGTTCCCGGACGAGGATATGTTGGGAATCGACTACCTGATTCCGGACATTTCCGGCTTGAAAGGAAGAGAGAACCGCATCAAAGCAGTCCTCTTTACGCACGGACACCTCGATCACATCGGCGCGGCGCAGCACTTGCTGCCGTCGCTCCACTTCCCGCCGTGTTACGGCACGCGCCTCACCATGGCCATGGTGAAGAAACGCTTGGATGAAGATCATCTGACGGGGAAAGCCAACCTGCACACGGTGAATTTCCGTGAGAAGATAAGGATCGGCAAAGTGGAAGTGGAATTCCTGCGCGTCACGCACAGCATTCCCGATTCCGCCGCCATCGCCGTGCACACGCCGTATGGAACCATCGTGCATACGGGTGACTTCAAGTTCGATCTCACCCCCATGAACGAACCTCCTGCGGACTTCTCTCGCCTTGCGGAACTGGGCGACGCGGGCGTACTCGCGATTATCGCTGATTCCACGAACGCATTGAAACCGGGAAACAGCAAAAGCGAGAAGGATATCTCGGAGACACTGAGGAATCTCATCCGCGAGGCCAAAGGTCGCGTGGTTATCTCCACTTTCAGCTCGCTTTTAAACCGCATCGAACAGGTCATCGAACACGCTCATGAATTCAACCGGAAAGTGTACATCTCCGGCCGCAGTATGGAAGCGAACGTGGAGATCGCCCAGAACTTGGGCTACATCAAGGCACCACGCGGACTTATCCGCAAAGTGAGCCCGGGCATGGATAAACTGCCCGACAGCGAAGTGCTCATCATCACGACGGGCAGCCAAGGAGAAGAGGCTGCAGGTCTCGCCCGCATGGGTCTTGGCACGCACCGGCACGTAAGCGTCCGCAAGGGCGACACCGTTATCCTCAGCAGCAATCCGATCCTCGGCAACGAACGCGCGGTGGCAAAAGTGGTGAACAACCTTCACCTGAAAGGCGCCATCGTGAAGACGAACCAAGAACTGGCGCTGCATACCACGGGACACGGCTATGCAAATGACATTCTCCTGATGCACAGACTGGTGCGCGCAAAACATGTGATCCCCGAACACGGTGAACCGCATATGAAAGCGGGACATGCGGATCTTGTCCGCACCATCGGCTACCAAGAAAATCAGATCCACCTTCTCTTGAACGGTGAGATCCTGGAGTTCGACGCCGAAGGCGCTCGCAAGAGCAAAACCAAGCACACAGCCAACGACGTCATCATTGACGGTCGTGGCAGCGCAGGCGAAGGCCAGCGTGTGCTACTGGACCGCAAAGTTATGAGCAACGGCGGTGTGGTGGTCGTACTTTTCCGCGCATACGCAGACAGCAAACGTTTGGTGGGCGACCCGGATGTCCTCTCGCGCGGACTCATTTATGGATCCGAACAACAGAGCATCACGAAGGAAGTCACAGAGACAGCGAAGAAAGCCTACGAAGAGGCGGTGAACAGAGGCGAGACAGAACGCAAAGCGTTAAAGTCCGCCGTCACCGGCGCTCTCTACAGGTATTTCGATCGCAAGCTCGATCGTGAGCCCATCATGATTCCCGTTATCGTAGAAGTGTAGTAATGACCAATGACGCAATGACCAATGACCAAGTTGGTCATTGGTCATTGCGTCATTGGTCATTCATGTAACTCATCTCCATCCTTATGAAATATTCCGCGATTCTCTTCGATCTTGATGGCACGCTGGTACAAAGCATCGATCTCTACATCAATGCGTTTCGCGAGGCGTTGAAGGAATACAACTTGGAAACAACGGAGGAAGAATTCGTCCATTGGTACATGCAAGGATGGCATCTGCAGGACATCTTGGAACATTTTCGCAAAGAAGAGACCGATGTCCCAAACCTGCGCACGCGCCGCGATGAATTGTACGAACGCCTGCTGCGCACGAAGCTGGAATGGCTGGAAAGCGGCGAGGAATTGCTGAAACACGTTGCTGCCAACTACCCCACGGGCATTGTGACGGGGTCATGGAAGTCGTATGTGGATGCGCTAAACACGCGCACACCCGTGCTGCCACACATTCACGCGCTCATCACTGCGGACGACATGGGTAAGTTCATGAAACCGCATCCGCACGGACTGCTGATGGGCGCAGATCGATTAAAAATCGCACCGCAGGACTGTCTGTACATTGGCGATCAGTTGTTTGATATGGAAGCAGCTCGCGCCGCAGGCATGGAATGCTGCTTATTCGTCGGCAAACACACGCCGCACGAAGCCGGGAGGGACGCGAACCACATCGTCACCGACCTCACGGCGATCAAACGGATTATTGGGTGATCATTCCCAGAACACGCCATCCTTCATACGGCGTCCGACCTCCGCAGAGGTCGCCCACTGTAGCCTTAACGAAGGTGGGCAGTATCTTTCAATTTAAGTGCTACGGTCGGCAGGCCACCCGCCGATAATTTTTCCCCGAACATGCCAATCTTCGTAAGGGGTCCATCCGCATTTTGAATGGAGATCGGATGCATGGATTGTCCACTCTTTCTTCGGATCGATTGTGAAAACTCTCGCATCGCTGCAGCCAAGGGAAAATATTCTGTTCGGATTGGTGAAGCAGAGCTTCACGATGTCCTCGTAAGAAAGTTTTGCCGTGGATGGACGTTTTGATGAGGGGTGCGGCCAGTTTCCTGCTGCGACCATGAGCAAGAGCGGCAACATGGTTTCAACTCCTGGAACTCCGCTCGGAATTTTCTGGAAATCAATATTGGATTGATGTTGTAGGGGCGACGCATGCGTCGCCCCTACAACGACACCTTTTTCTTCCAGCGTATGCGGCGCATGGTCGGTTGCAATGCAGTCCACCGTGCCATCGGCTATTCCCTGCCACAGCACTGCTTGATCTTCTTTTGAACGCAGAGGCGGATTCATTTTGCCGAGCGTTCCCAGCGTCTTGTAATCATCCGTTGTAAGAAATAAATGATGCGGAGCGACTTCACATGTCACCGAGAGTCCTTCTTTCTTCGCATCGCGCACAAGATCGAGTCCCAGTGCTGTCGAAAGATGTGCAACATGGAACTTGGTTTTGTACTTCCGTGCGAGACCGATCGCAAAAGCGATCGACTTGGCTTCCGATTCTGGTGACCGCATCTTCGAGTAAAGTGAAATGTCATCACTTTCCTCTTTCCACCTTCCTCTTTCCACCTCGTTGATCATCGAGTCCTCACAGTGCGCTACCACGGGAATTCCCAGCTCTCCGCAGAGCTTAAAGGCTTCTTCCACAACATCGCTCTCTGCCTTTTGGTTCCCTGTGGAGTGATCTAAGTACAGTTTCACACCGCAGCATTTTTTCTTGAGCCGCTGCAGTTCAAAATCACTCTTAATCCAAATGTTTCGTAGTGCAATCAAATGCGTTTTTTCTGTGACACCGAAGAAGAAACGAATATCGCAGTCTTTTATTGCATGCGCACGTCGCACTTTGTCGGCAAGAGCTGCGACCGTTACCGTCGGCGGAATGGTGTTTGGCATTTCACACACGGTTCCGACTCCTCCGGCACGCGCTGCGGCTGCTTCTGTTGCCATCGTTCCTTTGTGCTCCAATCCCGGCTCGCGGAAATGGACGTGGCAGTCGATGAGCCGCGGGAAGTGAATGAGGGAAGAGGACATCAGATCGCCTGAAGAAGCATCGCAAGAAGCGCCATGCGCACCGGCACGCCGTTCTTGGCTTGGCGGAAGTACGCAGCGGTTTTGAGTGCATCGACATCGGTGGCAATTTCCCCGACGCGCGGAAGCGGATGCATGACGGTGACTTCTTTTCCTTTGAGCATCTTGGCATCCAAGCGATACATGTCTTTCAGGCGCTCATACTCACTGTGATCCGCAAAGCGTTCCTCCTGTACGCGCGTCATATAGAGGACATCGGACACCAGTCCTGCGGAGAGTGCATGCGTTTCTTCATACGGAATGTCGTGCTCTTTTAAGAACGTTGTCACCTTGTCCGGCATAGTGAGTTCTTTTGGTGAGATGAATGTGAAACGCAAATTTTTGTAGAGGCCAAGGAGGAACGTGAGCGAGTGCACAGTGCGTCCGTAGCGCAAATCTCCGGCCATTGCGATCTTGAGCCCGTCGATGGTGCCGCGCTCTTTGTGGATGGTGAAGAGATCCAGCAATGCTTGCGTGGGATGCTGGCCAGGACCGTCGCCTGCATTGATGAATGGCACGGGGCAGACCGAGGCCGCCCTGTCTGCGCTCCCCTGTTCGGGGTGACGCATGGTGATGATATCTGCGTAACTTCCGACGACCTTCATGGTGTCCTCCACCGTCTCCCCTTTATAGAGGGAACTGAATTGGATTCCTTCCGCACTGATCACTTCTCCGCCGAGCCGGCGCATGGCGGTTTCGAAGCTCAGGCGCGTGCGCGTACTGGGTTCGTAAAATAGGCTCGCGAGGATTTTTCCTGCGAGCAGATCATTTCCTCCTTTGAGCAGCACCTTCTCCATCTCCGCAGCTGTTTGCAAAATGGCGTCTGTGTCCCTCCGCAGGAGTTGTTTGGTGGACGTGAGGTGCTTGAAGGAGAGTGGCATTCCGAGAGCGAAGTATAGGGCTTTATGGTTTGTTTGACAAATGAAAATTATCGAGTTTAATAATCTCGATGGATGACCACGAAATCGAGCCCGATGACGACCTCTTGGATGCTTATGTGGAGGATCTTGTGCATGCTTGTGAGAGCACCGAACCTCCGAAAGTAATCATTGCACGAAGCAAAAGGACGCGCTTCTGGATCTACTTCGTATTGGGTACGGCATTGACCGGAACTGCTCTCACCGTCCTCATTGGCGGCATCGTTATAAACGAGCAAGCAAAAATAAAGCAGGTTGCTCCGGAAAAGCCCGACAAGCAATATCCCTACGAGATTGATGTAGGGACACTAACGAAGGAGGAGTGCGAGAAAGCAGGATATCGTTTTACGGAAATGGGATTGGGATTGCCGAATGGGGAGCTGTTAAACCCTGGCCCAAACGTGCGGCGTGTGATATTGAGGAGAAACGGCGGAGGCGAAATTGTCTGCATTTTAGATGCTCGATCGAGAGCAGAATGACACTCTTCTATGGACGTGCCTACATTCAACATCAACGAGCTTGCCGAAGAAAAAATTGCATCCTCTCCAGAGAGAGATGCTGCCCGCCAGATGGCTATCGAACAGATGCAACGTAACATTGGCGGAACTTTTATTCCTGTCCAAGAAAGACAGATCCCTTTCCTTCCCGGTTGGTCTCTCATTGCACGCGCGCCCAAAGAGAAAAATTGTTTACTGTGGAAGCATGATGAAAATAATGTAGATGGTTGTGTTGCTATACCAGAGGAAAGTTTTGCTACTGAAGAAGGGAATCGCCTTCTTTTGGAAAAGATCTGCATCATGGAGGCACAGATCTATGAGAAGAAAAAATTAAAGCAGCAGGTTGTAGAAAGGGTACGAAAAAGGCTCCGTAATATAATGCTGGGAGCATTGGGCGGCGTGATCCTTATTCTTGCCATCCCCCTGATGCGGAACATAGAGAAATCGGGGAAAAAGCCTGAACTCCCTGCGCAGAAGCGGGTGCAAAAGGAAGAAATTACACTGGACAAGGCTATGGTTGCCCGT
This sequence comes from Candidatus Peribacteria bacterium RIFCSPHIGHO2_01_FULL_51_35, assembly GCA_001787535.1. Taxonomy (GTDB): domain Bacteria; phylum Patescibacteriota; class Gracilibacteria; order Peribacterales; family Peribacteraceae; genus 2-02-FULL-52-16. Next base: position 67,438 of record MFXP01000015.1, on the reverse strand, counting down.
TGCCGAGTGAACGGCATTCATTTGGAAATACGCAGGAACCACTTGGGAAAAATTTTGGATTATCGCACGGAGGAAAACATGCGAATGGGAACAATCCAACTTACTTCCGATATTAAAAAAATTGAAGTGGAAGAGGTGTATGGAGAAGCATTCTATTTAAAGATTTATCGGGAGAATGGCGGTACGGATGTCGTTGACGACATCTTCCTCGGCATGAAGAAGTGACTTCCTCTACACTTTTCCCATGTCGACTAAGCAGATCGCAACATCCACGCTCTGGCAGATTGCCAGCCAGTGCGTGATGGCGGCACTGAGTATCCTCACGGTGAAGTTTGTGGCGATGGGCTTAAGCAAAGAACTCTTCGGGAACTACAACTCCGCATACGGCTACTTGCAACTCTTCGGCATCCTCGCGGATTTCGGGTTGTATGCCATCGCCGTGCGAGAAGTGAGTCGTGCACACGACCGCGCGAAGGTGCTCGGCGTGTTGATCGTTCTCCGAAGCATCATCTTGATGTTGTCGCTGGTGTCCGCACTACTCATTGTCTGGCTGATGCCAATGTGGAAAGGCACTCCTCTCCCCTTGGGCGTGAGCATCGCTGCCTTTGTCCCCTTCTTCACACTGCTCGCGGGAATTCTCCGCACAATCTTCCAGGTGAATTACAAAATGCATTACGTCTTCGTCGCCGAAGTTGCACAGCGGATCCTCACCGCTGGACTCATTGGATGGATTATCTTGCTTGGCGTGCGCGAAACTACCGATCTCACCGTCTACCATCAATTCCTGGGAATCGGCGGTGCGGGGGCGGCTCTCCTCTTTTTGATTTCACTGATCGCCGGAAGCCGCTTCATGAAGATTCGCCCAACGTGGGATCCCGTGCTCCTCAAAAAGATTACGCGCACGGCGGCGCCGTACGGACTCGCATTCCTTTTTATGGCGTTCTACCGTCAGTTTGATGTGACGATGATCGCATTCCTGCGGCCAGATTTTGAAGTGCAGAACGCATACTACGGTCCCGTCATCCGCATGATGGACATGGCGTTTCTTCTCCCGACATTCCTTCTCAATTCCGTCCTCCCCATTGTGAGTGAGCGCGATGCGAAAGGAGAGGACACACGCACTGTGCTCGGAAAAACATTTTTGTTGATTCTTCTCCTTGGCATCATTGCCGCAGCGTTCTCGTTCCTCTGGTCACGTCCGCTCATCGAGCTTCTGACAACGACCGACTATTTGAGCACATCGGAGCGCCCGGGTTCGGACACGGCGCTGCAGCTCCTTGCCCTGCCGATGTTTTTGAATGGCATCATCCTCTTTAGCTTCTACGCGCTGCTCACACGTCACGCGTGGCAGCCGCTCGTCTTGGTGCTTGCGGGAGCAGCTGTCCTTTCCATTGTTCTCAATGCACTTCTGATTCCGCTCTACGGATTCGTTGGCGCATCGATCACATCGATCGCAGTGAATGCAGTGCTTGCACCGACGCTGCTCTTCTTCAGTGGAAAAACATTGCCCTTCGACGTTCCCTTCTCCGCGCTTGCACGCGTCCTCCTCTTCGCGGGGCTGCTCGCGGTAATGCTCCTCGCATTGCAACCCTTCGCATCGGATTCACTGAAAACGATCCTGCTCCTCTGTGTTGCCACCGGCATGATGGGTATTCTCGGAATCGTGACAGGGTTGCCACAGGCACTGGGATTGAGAAAATAGCACCCACAGAGAGCGCCCCTTCGTGCCTGCCTGCCGGTAGGCAGGGGCGCGAACGGATCGCAGCCGCGAAGGTCTGCTCTTTGGAGGCAATTGCCAAAGTACGTAAATTTTGCTATACTAATCAGAAACCAATACCCATGACATTCGCCCGTATTCTCATCGTTCTCGCGGCCCTTAGTTGGCCGTTCTCGGCGAGCGCTGCTGCGCCTGCCGGTGTGGCGGGGTTGTTTGCGGAAGTGCAAGGCCGGGAGATCCACATTCGCTGGAATGCGCCGCAGGAAGACGAAGATATTTTCGTCTACCGCGTGTATTACAGCACGCAATCCATCTTGGAAAACGGCGGGGCCTACGAAGATTTTGAAACGACCGACGGACGTGTTATGGAACATATTCTTAGAGATTTTCCTGCTGCTCCTTCACTGTTCCTTAGTGTGCTCGCGGTGAATTCGGCAGGCGAGGAAAGTGAATTCTTCTTGGAAGAAGTGGAAGTGGAGATTCCCGCCGGATCGCAAACACCGGTCATCGAGGAAGAGACACCGCAGTCGGAAGCGGAACCAATTACAGAGTCACCGACAGAGACTCCCGCTGAACCGGGTATGCAAGATGCGGATGTCAGCTTCACGCTGCTCGCGGCGCAAGCCATTTCTTCCACGGGCGTCGTTCTTGAATTCTCACTGCTCGTTGACCTTGCTCCGGAGAACGCTGCCACAGCCATCCGCATAACGGATGCCTCGGGTGCGGAACTCCCTCTGGTGCGTCTGCAAATTCAAGGCTCGCTCATTCGCATCGACACGCTGCCGCAGATGTCGGGCAAGGTGTATGGCGTGGAAGTAACGTCCGCTGTTCGTGGTAAGCAAACAGAGGGAGTGTTTCTGAATATTGATCCCAATGGAACAAAAGCGCTCTTCACGGGGTTTACCACCTTCGGAAAACCCGTGGTCACGCCGGTGATTCCGAACGATGTGGAAGCATTGAACCTCCGCGCAACCATCGTGCACAACCGCTACACCGTTCAAGCGACGTGGCGACGCAGTGGACAACCCGAAACCGTGCACTCCTTTGAACTGCGCCACAGTGTTGATGGAGGAAAAACGTACAGTGCCATTCAAGCCGTTGCCGGCGACGCGACGGCCGTGGAATTCAAGGGCGTTGCCCCGGGATCGTTCACATTCCACGTGCGAGCGGTTTCCCCGACCGGACACACGTCTCGCGGGGTGGTCACTGCCATCGAACTTCCCGCTCTCACGCAACCAAACAATGGGCTGCCTGGTTCCGGCATGGGCGTCGCCACTGCGTTGCTCCTGACGGGTGCGACGATGGGAATTCGGAAGATGAGACGCAGACTGCGCTAAATTTTACGGAGAAAGAAATAATGTATAGTGAATGTATGGGTTCGGAAATAAAGGACTACTCCACATCACCGGACACAGCATGGATGAAAGAAGTTTTCCCCGGGCAATTTTACGGACTCTACCGCTCGTATTATGGAGAAGCCCATCGATCGATTTTGCGATTGCTCCCGCCCTCTTTAAAGAAATCTTGGGAGAAAGATCCGGATTGTATGGAAGAGATGATTTTTTACAGGAAACTTGATGCGATGAAAGACGAGACCAGGAGAGAAATGCTTCGCAATTTCATGATGGGACATGCAACTGCCATCAAGGAAAGCGAGGCGAGAATCAATCAATTTGTGGATGAGCATCCGATAACGAATGTGAGAACGGAGCAGCAAGGGGGATATGTAGTTCAGGCGTTTGCTGCTGGCCAAAGCAGGCGCGGGAGTGCTTGAGTAAGGTGTATAATCTCAAACTTTATGCGTATTCCTTTTTTACATGCGGCCGCAATCACGTTCCTTTTGATGGGAGCGGCGGGCTTGCTGATACGCGAGATCGCCCTGCAGCCGGATGGGCATCTACACGCACATGTCCTCTCTATTGGACAGGGGGATTCCATCCTCTTGGTGTCACCATCCGGTGCGCAGATCCTAGTGGATGGCGGCGTGGATCTGTCGCCGCTGGAGGAAATTGGAAAGCGCATGCCGTTCTTCGATCGCACCATCGAACTTGTCGTACTCACACATCCAAACACCGACCATATGACGGTCTTTCCCGAACTCCTCAAACGCTACACCGTGAAACAGGTGCTGCTCTCGGGCGTGCAATTTAAGCTCGGCCTTTATGAAGCGATGCTCGAGGAAATAGATCACGCAGGAATTCCTGTCATCCTCGCAGACCCTTCGAAGGACATCGTGTTCGATGATGGACTGATCCTGGACATCATCTGGCCACCGGAGACGACATTTGGATCAGAACCAAAAGAGTTAAATGATGTCTCGATCGTTCTGCGCGCGATGTTTGGGACAGGATCCATTCTCCTGACAGGCGACATCGAAGAACCTGCCGAGAGCAGAATCCTTGCTTCGGGTGCGGATGTTCGATCGACTGTGCTGAAAGTCGCGCATCACGGAAGCAGAACTTCGTCAACGACGGGATTCCTGCTTGCGGTTGATCCCAAACTCGCTGTGATGTCCTTGGGTGCCGGCAACAGCTACGGACACCCCCATCCGGACGTACTCGACCGCTTCCGGCATTTTGGCATTCCTGTACAAAGGACGGATTTGGATGGATCAGTGGAAATCGTTTTCTGATGTGAAATCTAAGATCGAGGGAGCAGGCATACTTGCCTGCGATACGCGGCCAGGTATGGCCGCTCCTCGAGCTATTACAATGACAAAGCTGTTATACTATGCCTATGAAGGTCATTCTATTGCTGGCAGGCAGATCCCGGCGCTTCTGGCCGCTCCGAGAAAAGTCGCTCTTTCCGATTGCCGGGAAGACGCTCCTGGAACATCAGGTGGCAACGCTCAAAGAGGCGGGGTTCAAAGACATTCTTCTCGTCGGTGGCGAGCATAACCTTCGTGAGATCAAAAAGATGCATCCAAAACTGTCCACAGTGAAGCAGAAGGATCTCGATCTCGGTATGCAGGGCGCATTGCTCTCCGCACTTCCGAAATTGAAGGATGAACCCGTACTTATTGTGAGCGGAAACGATGTCGTTGATGCTGCCGCGTATCGATCACTGCTTGCAGCGAGCAAAGGGAATCGTGGTGCGATCCTCGCAAAGAAAGTGAAGCGCTACTTCCCGGGCGGCTACATCAAGACAAAGGGAGGTCGAGCGCTTGCGATCATCGAAAAGCCGGGCGAAGGAAAGGAGCCGAGTGATTTGGTGAATATTGTCGCGCACATCCATCCCTCCACAAAGCGATTACTGAGTGCCCTCAAAGGAATCAGGAAGGCGAATGACGATGGCTATGAGCAGGCGCTCACCACACTGATGAAAGACGACGAATATCGCACCGTTCCGTACGCAGGCTTCTGGCAACCTGTGAAATATCCGTGGCATCTGCTCACGCTGCTGCCTCATTTCCTGGCTGCCTATGCACCAAAGCAAGTTATCAGCAAGAAGGCATCGATTCACAAAACCGCCGTCATTGAAGGAGTTGTGGTGATCGAAGACGGCGTGCATGTCCTTCCTCACGCCACGATTGTGGGACCTGTTTTTATCGGCAAACGGACAATCATTGGCAACAATGCGCTCGTACGCGGGAGTAGTGTCGGCGAGGACTGTGTCATCGGCTACAACACGGAGGTGAAGAGCAGCGTCGTTAGCTCGCATGTCTGGACGCACATGAGCTACGTGGGCGACAGTGTCATCGGCGATAACGTTGCATTCGGCGGAGGATCCATGACGGGAAACTTCCGTTTAGATGAAGGAGAAGTCCTCTCGATCATTGATGGGAAGAAAATCCCCACAGGAACGACCAAGCTCGGCGCGATCATCGGGGATAATGTGCGACTCGGCATTCAAGTGGTCATGAACCCCGGCATAAAGATTGGCGCAGGCACGTTTGTCGCGGGAGGAGCAACAGTATCCGGCGATCTGCCCGATGGAAGTTTTGTGACAATGAAGGCAGGAGAGATACAGATCAAAGAAAACCGGAGTTATCCACACGATGCGAAGAACAGAGAAAAATACCGTTCAAAACTCTTATAAAATGTGCTCTTTGCATAAAAAAGTTATCCACACACCCTGTGGATAAGAGGAAACGCCCCCGGTGAATTCCTTGAAAATACGATGCTCTTATCCCCTATTTTCCTTAGATATAAGCCAAAATATCCAAAAATAAGTTGGGGTGGCATCTTGCCACGTTGTCCACGAGTTATCCACATCGCTCCCACACACCAGTTTTATTCAATCTATGGCAATTCCCTGGAGGAGGAGCCACCGACCTTGGATCTTTACAAGAGATTTCCACGCAGTAGACTCTAAAGTCCGCTGTCTCGTATAGATGTTACTATGATGACGGATTAGGTACATATAATTTTATTTCTTCTCATCTCATGAAATTTTCTTGCAACACAGGTGATCTTCTACAGGCATTACATTTGGTAAGTAGAGCGATTGGAACACAGCAGGCGTTGCCGATTTTGGGAAACATTCTTATGAAAGTGGAAGGAAAGCGTTGCACCGTGAGTGCGACGGATTTGGAATTGAGTATTATCACAAGTTTTGAGGCGAATATTGAAAATGAAGGATCGATCACTATTCCAGCAAAAGCTATTGTAAACTTTGCTCAATATAACAACGATGCGGAGGTGCTTTTGGAAACCAGTGAAGGAACACAGCTCAAGTGCACTTCCAAACACGCAAAAACACTGATTGCCGGCGAGGCGGCATCGGAATATCCCACTATCTCCACTGTGGAAAAGCAAACATCCTTCACCTTGGAAGCAGACCCCCTCCTCCATGCGCTGCACATGGTCACCTTTGCATCCACAAAGACCACACTGCGTCCCGTGCTCTCCGGCGTGTATTTCCGCACAGAGAAGGGAAAATTGATCCTGGTGGCGACAGACAGCTATCGCCTCTCAGAATACAAGATGCCGCTGCAGGGAGGAGCCTCGGATCTTTCGTGCATCATTCCTACAAAAATTCTGGAGGAATTGAAGATCATCTTGGGTGCGCGCAAGGGGGAGAAGAAGTCTGAGGGGAAAGAGGACAAGAAGGAGAAGGATGTCATCAAAGAATCTGCACTCAAAGTGGAGGCAACCATGAGCAAGCAGCAGATCGAATTCCAAATAGGATCCACACGGCTGCTTTCCCGCTTGATCGATGGCAAATTTCCGGATTACGAACAGATCATTCCGAAGGATACGAAGACGAAAGTCCTCTTTTCCACACACGAGCTTCTCGTCGCCACACGCCGCATGCATTACTTTGCAAAGGAGATGAATAATAACCTCACGTTCCATATCGCCAAAGGCGAGGCACGGGTCATGACGCCCCAGACACAGGCTGGGCGCGACGAAGCAAGCTTGGTGGTGGAAAAGTCAGGTGACGACAATAAGATCGCGCTCAGCTCATCCTACCTCTTGGACTTCCTGGGACACACCGGCGACAGCAATGTGGAGATGCGCATTGTGGACAGCGTGCACCCCGCCGTCTTCGTGGCACCGCAAACGCCGCACTGCTTGCATCTGATCATGCCCTTGCGGATGCAGGAAGAATGACTGGCAGACGTAAGACATAAGATGTAAGATGTAAGCAACCTCGCAGCTCAAGTTGAAAAAATGATAGGGATGCCTTTTCAGAAGTTATTAATTTGGCAAAAGGGTATGGACTTGGTGAAGTTGGTTTACGTAGTCACCAAATCCTTTCCCAAAGAAGAAATATACGGACTCACGTCGCAGTCACGGCGTTCTGCTATATCTATCCCGTCGAATATTGCCGAGGGGAGCCAGCGAACATCGGAAAAGGAATTTGCAAATTTTATTTTAATGGCAAAAGGGTCTTTGGCGGAATTGCATACACAGATGCTTGCCGCTCATGATCTAGGATTTATTTCTCAGGAGCAGATAAAGCTTGTGCTTGAAAAAATCATTGAACTCGATCGTATGCTGTATGCATTTTACAAAAAACTCACAAACAAAACTTAAGTCTTATGTCTTGAGTCTTACTTCTTTATGATCCCCTCTCTCCTTCTGGGAAGGAACACGCACCGTGAACTTGCCGATCTGCTCCAAAAGAGCGGGGATTTGGTGATATCGGGCGCATCCAATGAAACCGCAAAAGCGCTGCTTCTTTCACATCTCCTCTCGTTTTATCCGGAACGCACACTGCTGGTGACGGAGAACGAAGCGAGCAGTGAAGGGCTGCGCCAGTGGCTTCACTTTTTCGAGTGTGATGTGAAGGAGCTTGCGCCCATCGAGAATGAAAAAGGAGAACTCTCCCCCGAGCAGTTGCAGACCTATCTGCTTTTTATGGATCGGAAGCGAGAGGATAACGCAGAGGAAACGATCTTCGTTGCAACGAGCGATACGTGGAACACCGCATTTCCTCGGTATGAAGAGTTACTCCAGAAAAGCATTCTGCTCCTGAGAGGAAAGAAGGTGAATTTCACGGAGACCGTCGAACTCTTCATCGAACGCGGGTACAGCCACGGCGATGATATCTATCTTCGCCCCGGGGAGTACAGGCGCATCGGCGATGTCTTGGATATTTACCCCATCCAATCGCCGCATCCGTACCGCATTATTTTCCATTTCGATACAGTTGAGCAAATTCTGGCCGTTGATTCCCATGATCTTTCCAAAACAGAGGATGCCGGAACAGAACTTGTCATCTTCCCTGTTCGATATGCAAATGCTGAGTTGCTTGCGGATCAATTTCCTTCAAAAACACTGCTTGTGTTGGATGATCAGCAGGATGAGCCACGGCCAACGGGAGCCACAACACTGACATTCACAGCCTTTCCGGAATCCCAGAAGCATCATGCGCATCTTCGGTATCTCTCTGTGCTCAAGTTCTACACACTCACGGATTTCCTGAACGATGTGCGCGACAAATTACAGCAAAAATGGACGCTGCTTGTCGTGACAAAGCGTGCGGAGGAACTGGAACAGATTTTGACGGAGGAGCGTATCGCACATTCCTCGGGCGATACGCAGCGCCCGGGTTCCGTCACGATTTTTGCAGCCGCCGAGGACGATCATCTCCCCCACTCATTGCAGAATCCGGATCTCCAGTGCGCGCTTTTGACCGATCGTGAAATCTTCACACTCAAAAAAGCAATGAAGCAACGCAGTGTCCAAAAACTTGCACTCGATTTCATCACATCACTCCAGCAGGGCGACTACGTCGTGCACATGGATCATGGTATCGGACATTTTGAAGGGATGACACAGAAAGAGATCGACAATGTTGCACGCGAATACCTGGAACTGACGTACGCAGGGGGCGATAAATTATTCGTTCCCGTCGATCAGGCGGACAAACTCAGCAAGTTCGTGCACGAAGAAGGCCAGGAGCCGGTTCTCACCCGTCTGGGAGCCGTGGAATGGAAGCGCGTGTCCGAGAAGATGCGTCTGGAAACCAAAGAAATGGCACGAGAGTTGCTCGATCTCTACGCCAAACGCGCCAAAGCCAAAGGACATTCGTTTGGCGAAGACACGAAAGAGCAGCAGGAGTTCGAAGCAAAATTCCCGTACCAGGAAACACCCGGGCAGATCAAAGCAATCGAAGATATCAAATCCGATATGGAAAGCGGGCACCCCATGGACAGGCTCATTTGCGGTGATGTCGGATTCGGCAAAACAGAAGTGGCGATGCGTGCGGCGTTCAAAGCGGCGAAGGCGGGGAAGCAAGTGGCGGTCGTTGCGCCCATCACCATCTTGGCGGATCAACACTTCCGCAATTTTGAAGATCGTATGAAGGGATTCAATCTGAAGATCGACATGCTGTCGCGGTTCCGCTCGCAGAAGGAGCAGAAGGTGACGCTGGAGAAACTCCGCAAAGGAGACGTGGACATCGTCATTGGCACGCATCGGTTGCTGCAGGACGACGTCAAGTTCTTGAATCTGGGACTCGTGATTGTCGATGAAGAGCAACGCTTCGGCGTCAAACAAAAAGAAAAATTCAAGGCGATGCGCGCATCCGTGGACATTCTCACGCTCACGGCGACTCCCATTCCGCGCACGCTCAATCTCGGTCTGCATAAACTCAGGGACATCACAGCCATCACCACCCCCCCGCCGGGCAGGCTCCCGATCATCACGGAAGTCCGCAAATATTCCGATGAACTCACAAAACAGGCGATCCTCGCAGAGATCAAACGCGGCGGACAGTGTTTTGTGCTTCACAATCGCGTGGAAACCATCGATGCCTTCGCCGATAAATTACGATCTCTCGTTCCCGGCGCAACATTCGTCGTCGGACACGGGCAATTGACACCGGAAGCGTTGGAAGAGCGCATCATGGGATTCAAAGAAGGAAAATATGATGTGCTCGTCAGCTCCACGATCATTGAAAACGGTATCGACCTTCCGCGCGCAAACACATTGATCGTGAATGAAGCCGAGAAATTCGGTCTTGCGCAGCTCTACCAGCTTCGCGGACGTGTGGGACGCAGCAAAGTGCAGGCGTACGCGTATTTCCTCTACCACACGCAGAAACTCAAGGACGATGCCAAGAAGCGTCTGCGCGCCATCGTCGAGGCCTGCGAGCTCGGCAGCGGCTTTCAAGTGGCTATGCGCGATCTGGAGATCCGCGGCGCAGGTGAAATCCTGGGAGCCTCGCAATCGGGCACGATGCAAACCGTGGGTGTCAGCCATTACCTGCGCATGCTCAAGCACGCAGTGGATGAACTGGCGGCTGGTGGAAAAGAAGCCATCGAGGAAGAAGTGACGGTGGAAATTCAGCTCCCCATCGAAGCGCTCATTCCATCCTTTTACATTCCCGACGAACAGGAAAAGATTTCCGTGTACCAGAAACTTGCTGGCAGTGAAGATGAGGCGATCCTCGCGGAGTTTGAAACCGATCTTCACTCCGAATACGGCGAACTGCCGAAAGAAGTCGTGAACCTCTTTGCCATTCTTCGTCTCAAACTCGCGTGTCGCCGCGCGGGCGTGCAGCGCATCAAAATGGAAGATGATGACATTGTGCTGAGCTTGGGCGGGCGCGTGACGGCAAAGGAAATCATGCAGCTGCTTGCGAAAAATGCAAGCTGGCGCATCAGCGGATCGACATTGAGGATTGCGGAATCGGAATTGCACAGGCTCGCAAAGGACGGCAAGTGGATGGATGCGCTGACGGAGGAAGTGAAGAGACTGGAGCGGAAGAAGGCGGAGAAGAAAAAAGAGGAGGCGAAGGAGTGAGGTTTTGTTTGAACCTCACCCCGCCCCGCTTCGCGGGGCACCCATCTCCGACCGACCTCTTTATTTCACAAGGTCTCTTCGCTTACCCGGAGAGGGGGATGTTGGTGTTTTTGTTTGATCACATTTTCAATTGTCGTCAGAACTCCATGGAGATGAGAGAGAACTTCTTCATTTGTAAAACGTAAGATGGTGAATCCTCGCTTTTCGAGCTCATCTTCACGGAAGAGGTCACGGTCTTTTTGGGACAAGTGAATGCCTCCATCAATTTCCAGAATTAATTGGTATTCCCAACATAGAAAATCGACGATATAGACATCGATGGGAACCTGCCGTCGAAATTTTAGGTGAGCAAACCGCCTGGATCGCAATGCTTTCCAAAGGAATGCCTCTGCTTCGGTCATGCGCCTGCGCAGCAATCGTGCGTAGATCATTTTTCGCCATCTGCGTTTGGCCGGAGATTCTACGTAGACCATAAGAAAATAGCATACAGCACTCACCCCTCTCCTGGTCGGCAGTGTGTTTTTGTATGATGGAATTGGCAGGTAGGAGAGGGGCCGGGGGTGAGGTTATTCACAGCGAACAGCCCACACCCACATTCGTCGTATATTGCATTTAAACGCCATTTCTGCTATAATCAAGAGAAATGCAAAACCAACAAAATCTTCAAAACCCCGCTCGTCCCGTCATTCCGACGGGACAGGAACTCTATGACTCTCTCATGGGTCATATAGAACCGGATCTGACGACGGAATCTTTAAAAATGCTTGAACAAAAATATGCAGGCGAAACACCGGAGCAAACCGCCGTACGCAAGCAGCGTTACGATCTTGCATTCGAGCGCTACGATCAAGCCTATGCCGACTACGTGGAGACTCTCCATGCCCAGGCACATCGTTATCGCAGGCAATCGTTTGTGCAGGCAGAGGTTGAAAATCGTGAGCAGGAAGGCGGCATCTTAAATTCTTTGCATCAAGCCATGTTTCCCTCCGCATGATGTTGTTTCAAAATTACTTCAATGATCTCGGTGAGCATCGCCTTCTTCACTTCATTGAAGTGCCGGGGCAGGATCCACTGACAAAAATCGAGAAGAAAGAAGAGAAGAATATGACGGAGGAAAAAAAGACGGAACAAAAAGAAAAAGACGAGTCGCCGGATGCGCTTTTGAAACATGCAAAGGGTCAAGCGTTGGAAAGACAGCAGAGAGCAGAGCGCATGCGAATGGAATTTGATGACACGAATAAGGAAACTGATGACAAAGCAAAAAGATTGGCTCATATCGATACTGATATGAATGCAGCAAAAGATGCGACGGTCGTCGGCATGCTGGGTCCGGATGCTCATACAAAACCCGATGCTCCTCAGCCCACCGTTGAATCCGTTGCAGTGAATGCAAAAGCAGAAAGCAAAGCGGAAACGGCGGAGAATGAAGTGGAACGCAAAGATCAAATTGCAGCCGAAAGCCCGGATGCAGGACGCGGGAATACGGCTGCTCGCCAAGTCGCATGATGCAAGCAAACTCAGTGTTCATGGGCACGGTGATATTCATGGATTTGAGCGGCGAAAAACAGGAGCTACTACGGGCATAGTGCTATTCTCTCGGCATGCCCAGGTGGTGAAATGGCAGACACGCCAGCCTTAGGAGCTGGTGGGAGCAATCCCTTGGAGGTTCAAGTCCTCTCCTGGGCACCATTCGTCGGCCGCGACAACGCGGCCTCCTCATGGCAAGCCATGTTCCATGTTTATATTCTAGAGTTGGCAGATGGATCCTATTATGTAGGGCATACTGATAATCTTCAAAGACGTCTTTCCGAACACATTGCCGGAATTGCATGCAGTCACACAAAGAAGATTCCCATGAAACACTTGATTTGGTCGGAGCCTCGGCTCGATCGAGTTTCAGCTCGAAAACGTGAAAAAGAAATCAAAGGATGGAGACGAGAGAAGAAAGAGCGCCTATGGAAAAGTGAAGGTTCAAGCCTGCCCTGACGAGCGAAGCGAGGAAGGGTCCTCTCCTGGGCACCATTAAGAGGCTGCAATTGATCTAGACGAAATGTCCTCTAAGATTGCACTATGCAAATCATTGCAAGGACATTTTTAACAGCCATCATACTTCTTTTATTGCCTCTTGTGCTGTTTCAATTTCTTCTTGGTTACGGAGGAGGTTTGAATGAGCTCAAGCAAGTATTGGTGTTACTGGTTTCTCCTGACGGCTTTGCGCCACTTACATTAGGCATCATCATTCTTTCGGCGTTGCATCATAGTTCATTCCCGCCGGATAAGAAGCGGCTGTACGTCTTTATTGCAATTGCAGCACTTATAGTTATTAGGGTTGTTATGTTTTTTGCATTAGGTGATGGATCTTGGGGATCATTGGGCATGATAATTTTTGGAGGCATTGAGCTTCTTTGTTATGCCTTAATAGCTTTGTTATTCTCGTTTATGGATAGAATCCCGGCTGAAAAGAGAGATAGGACACGAATTATTCTCTTTGTTGTGCTTCTCGCAATATTTACCCTTCAATCTACAGGATTTTTGAGGCCTGGGTTGATTGAATAAGAAGACAACTTATCCCACTACCTTAATCCCCAACTCCTTCATCTGCGCATCCGGCATGGGGGAAGGCGCACCAAGCATCAAATCTTTTGCCTTTTGATCTTTCGGGAAGGGCGTCACTTCGCGGATGTTCGGTTCGCCGGCTACGATCATCACAATGCGGTCGATGCCGTAGGCGAAGCCGCCATGCGGCGGAGCGCCGTATTCAAATGCGCGCAGCATGTGGCCGAAGCGTTTCTCGGAATCTTCTTTGCTGATGCCGAGCATATCGAAGACTTCTTGCTGTAGTGCGCGGTCGTGAATACGGATGGAACCGGAACCAAGTTCATACCCATCAAGTACAAGGTCGTAGCAGATAGAATGCACGCTCAGTGGATTCTCTTTCCTGTTCTTCCATTCTTGAAGGTTCGGACTCGTGAATGGGTGATGGCTGAACGTCAGCGAGCCGTCATCTTGCTCTTCAAACATGGGGAAATTGGTCACCCAGAAGAGCGAATGCACCTTGGTGTCGATCAACTTAAATCTTTTTGCTGCCTCTGCGCGGATGCGCCCGAGCGATGCGCAGACGATCTTCACTTTGTCAGCACCAAAGAAGACCGCATCCCCTGCTTTCGCGCCCGTGGCTTTCTGCAACTTCTCCACAAATCCTTCCGAGAAGAATTTGAGCAGTGGCGAGTGCGCACCTTCTTCTTTAAAGAGGATGTACGCGAGTCCTTTCGCTTTCAATTCCTTCGCAAGCTCCGTCCACGTATCAATTTCACTGCGGGAGAGTTCTGCGCCACCCGGTACACGGAGTGCGCGGACCACGCCTTTGTTCTTGAGCGCATCTTCAAACACTTTGAATCCGCATCCTTCGCACAGAGAAGAAATATCCGTAATCGGAAGATCAAACCGCAGGTCGGGCTTGTCTGAGCCATACATATCCATTACTTCCTGCCACGTGTAGCTGCCGACTTTCCCGCCTTTTAATGGCTTCGTGCTGCACTCTTTTAAAATCGCTTCGATGGAGCCTTGGATGATCTTCTGCACGTCTTCCTGTTCGCCGAAACTCATTTCGAAGTCCAACTGCAGGAATTCCGGCTGACGATCACCACGCAAATCTTCATCACGGAAGCAGCGTGCAATCTGGAAATAGCGGTCCAGCCCTCCCACCATGCAAAGCTGTTTTAATTGCTGCGGACTCTGCGGAAGCACGAAGAAATTTCCGGGATACAACCGTGATGGAACGATGTATTCACGCGCGCCTTCCGGCGTTCCTTTAATAAGACATGGAGTGTCGATCTCCAAACAACCTTGTTCCGTAAAGTATTTGCGGATGATTTGGAAGACTTTCGAGCGCAATGCGATGTTGCGCTGCATTTGCTCGCGGCGCATATCCAAATAGCGATACTGCAGGCGCAGTTCTTCGTTTGCGGGCGTTGTGGAATCGATCTCGAACGGCGGCGTCTTTGCTTGATTCAGCACATCCAATTCTTTTGCATGGAGTTCGATCTGTCCCGTGGGATTCGTCTCTCGCTCCGCTCCTTCCAAACGCTTTGCCACTGTTCCCGTGATGCGAAGCACCCACTCCGGGCGGATTTTTCCCGCTGCATCAAAAAGATCTTTCTGCTCCGGGTGAAAGACGATCTGCGTCAGCCCATAACGATCGCGAAGGTCGATGAAGATCAGCCCGCCATGGTCGCGGCGGCGATGCACCCAGCCGCAGAGTGTTGCCTCCTTTTTATCGTGGGAGACGCGAAGTTCGCCGCAGGTGTGGGTTCGAAGCATGGTCCATGAAGTATAAGCTCTCAAATATTTTTTGCGAGGGGTTGTATAATCCAGATATATCTGTATTTGACAATTATGTTATATTAATTATAATAAATATGATGAATCTTCAGGAGCATATCAATGGCGTTCTTGCGACAAAAACTTCTGCAAGAAGCTTGGTGGACCAAGCTATCGCTCTCATAAAACTATGTTGGGGTGAAATGCTTGAAGCGAAGGGGCAATTCCACGAGGCAGAAAGGGCAATATCTTCTGTTGATAAGGACATAGATATTCTTAAGGCCGCGGGAGACATCTCCGTCTCGATCCAAAGCCTTCTTGCGGGCGAAGGCAAATTACCAAGGATGCCACCGCTGCTGAGTGATGGGGCTTTGGGAGACAGAGTTGATAATTTTATTCATAGTGCAATAGAAAAATATCTTGAAGAAAATCCTTCAGCAATTCCTGATTTGCTGGAGGAAGCAACGTTTGAAATGAAGGATCAACTCGAACTAGAGGAAGATGATGATCCAAATGGAAGCATGGTTTCTTGGTATTTAGATAGGGTTATTGTTCGAAGTGAAATTAAGAATAAACTCGTAAAATGTTTACGGTAATCTGATATCGGCGCGCCAAACAATAAATACAATGCCGCCACATAGTAATCATTGGGGGAATCAGTAACACAGCCTATCGAAAGAGCTTCCCCAACTCTTGTTTAAACTCATCCACATCTTTGAACTCCCGGTGCACGGAAGCGAAGCGGATGTACGCCACTTGGTCCAGTTTCTTCAGCTCCTTCATCACGTCCATGCCGATGGTGCCGCTGGCCACTTCCTGTTTATTCGCACCCCACTTCTCTTCCAGCTTCGTCAGTAATTTATCAATTTGATCCTGTGTCACGGGACGCTTGGTGCACGCGATCCAAATGCCGCGCTCCAGTTTGGTGCGGCTGTATGGTTCGCGCGTGCCGTCTCGTTTCACGACAATTAAGTTCGAGAGCTCCTGCCGCTCGAACGTCGTGAATCGGTGGTCGCACTTCGTGCACTCGCGCCTCCGGCGCACGGCACGCCCTTCCTCTGTGAGGCGGGAATCGATGACACCGGTATCCGGAGATTTGCAGCGTGGACAATGCATTCAGCCCTATTCTAAGGGAAAAAATCGTCCATGTCTGGCGAAATTGACCCTTAGAAAGATATCACTTATTGAGCCCCTTCAGCGTTTTGCCAAGGTGTGCTGCGGAGTCTGATCTCTCCAACTGCAATGAGATTGCGATTTGCCTCTCTGTCTCAGCTTTTTGATCTGTGGATTCCGGAGCGGATGTGAGTTCGACATCCTGCTGCGGGAATTTTTCTGTTGTTGCTGTAGCCATAAGATTTATTGGGGAAAATTGAGCCGCTTGTAGAGAGGTGTGCTCAGGAAAGCAAGGGTTGAGACACACACATCAATTTTTTTGGCTTGGATTCGCGACGAAAAAGTTTGAATGCCCAGGAAGCGAGCAACTCTCAGGGTTTTGTCGATCCCAACCGTCTAAATGTTTGCTCATCGCCGGAAAGATCAATAACGGTGGACGGAGGATTTTTTTTAAGCGTCCCGGAATCGAGAAGTAAAAAATCAGAACCGGCATCATCCGAAAATTGTTTTTGAAGATCTTCCATGCTGTACGGATTCTCTTCTCCATGAAGATTCGCAGACGTGGTGCTCAGTGGTTTGCCGAATTCCTCCGCCAGTTCTTGCGCGACAGGGTGAGAAGAGACGCGGATGCCCAGCGTTTGCGTGGGCACGGTCGCAGTTGGAAAAATTTTCCCGATGACGTCTTTCCGCAACGGCAAAATGATCGTGAGCGGACCGGGGAGATGTTCCTTTGCCAACTCTTCCGCGCGGTTATTCCATGCCACCCATTTTTTTGCTTCATCTACGGAAAAGAAAAGGGTGCTCACGGGCTGGTGTGCCGGTCGTTGCTTGATGGCAAAGAGCTTTGCCACGGCATCCGGATTCGTCAGATCACATGCGAAACCGTAACACGTCTCCGTGGCATGCACGACCAGGCCGCCGTTCCGAACGACGCGTAGTGCTTCCTCCATGCCCTGTGCATTGGCGGGAAGTATCTTCATATTTACAACACGACCTTCTCATTCTCGTACTTTTGCAACACTTCTTCCACCTTTTTCTCCAGAATTGTGGACATACTGACGGTTAGTGGGAGAGGAATGAGCTGCTCACCGATCCGTAGTTGTATTTTTTCCTTTCCCGGGAACGTTTCCAGCACTTTTTTGAGGTCGAGGAGCAGCTTTTTGGGGGCTTGTGCCGGTAACGGGATCGTATGGATGGAAATGCTCGTGGGGGACGTTTTCGGCGCAGCGGAAACAACAGGAGCGCGTCCGGAATCCTCATCCTCCTTTTCTGGCTTTCCTAAGCCCAGAATTTTGAGTACTTCGTCCGTTTTCATGCCCATGAAGATCCACTTCCCGAGTGGTCCGTAAAATTCATCACTCGTGTCTTCGGCCGCGCCACCGAGTTTCACCGTTTCTCCTGCGATGACATTTCCTTCTTCGTCGACCAGATCGACCGTGTCGCTGTCCTCGTCTCTGCGCACCATCGCAAGGCCGTGTTTCGCTTCTTCCTCGTCGAAAAATCCTTCCTCCTTCGCATGTTGGATCATGGTTGCGAGCGACGCTTTCTTGATGGCGTTGGCACGCACTTGGAGTTGCCCTGCGCGTACGTCCAATGTCCCTTTCACAACGAGGACGGTGTCCGGCAACCCAAGAATCTGTGCCGCGTCCGCGTAGGTTTGAGGGAAGAGTGTTACTTCTA
This sequence comes from Candidatus Peribacteria bacterium RIFCSPHIGHO2_01_FULL_51_35, assembly GCA_001787535.1. GTDB lineage: Bacteria > Patescibacteriota > Gracilibacteria > Peribacterales > Peribacteraceae > 2-02-FULL-52-16. The sequence goes on along the minus strand of MFXP01000015.1, from coordinate 49,411 downwards.
TTTTTCCGGTCGGATCTTCCAGCTGCACGATGGCCATGGTTTCCCCTTTCTTGGTCGTCAGTTTCTTTATCCCTTCCTCTATACCCGCAATTGTGACGATTTTCCCCGCGTCCTTGTGCGTCAGGTTCGCAACCAGCTGCGCTTTTTTGCCCACGTACTTCCGGAGTCCGGCCAGCGGGTGGCTGGAGACGTACATGCCCAATGCTTCGCGCTCCCACTTAAGTTTTTCCAGCGGACTTGCCGCAGACGTCGGCGGAAATTCGATCATGCTTTTTGCCATGCCGCCGTCCAGCGTCCCAAACAGATCCGTTTGCCCGCCGTCCGTGTCACCTGTGGATTTTTTGAAATCAATGATGGCGTCGTAGTGCTCCAAGATTTTCCTGCGCTCGCCCAGCGAATCCAGTGCGCCGGATTTTGCCAACGCCTCCAGCAATTTTTTGTTGAGAACCTTTGTCGGGAGGCGGCGAGCAAAATCTTCCAGCGACGTGAACGGTCCGCCCGTTTCCCGCGCTGCAATAATGGCGAGCACGGAGCTGTCGCCAATGCCTTTGATGGCAGTGAGGCCGAAACGAATTTCTTTTGTCCCGCCAATCGCAGTGAAATGGCGGAGCGACTCATTGATGTCGGGGGGCAACACGGTGATGCCCATCGCCCGGCATTCCTCTATTTCGATCATCACGCGGTCGGTGCGTTCTGCGTCGCTGCTGAGGAGCGCCGCCATGAATTCCGTCGGGTAGTGCGCCTTTAAGTACGCCGTTTCATATGCCAGGCGCGCGTAGCCCGTCGCATGCGATTTGTTGAAACCGTATCCCGCGAACGGCGTGATGACATCATCGAAAATTTCCTCGGCAAGTTCCTTGGAATACTTTTTCTTCACGGCACCAGCTATGAATTTCTCCCGCTGTGCCATCAGTTCCTTTTTGATCTTCTTGCCGATGGCGCGACGCAGAAGATCGGCTTCGCCCAGCGAGAATCCGGCGAATACCTGCGCCATCTGCAGCACCTGTTCTTGGTACACGCCTATGCCGTATGTCGGTTCCAAGATCGCTTTCAGGTCATCATGCGCATAGCGGACTTTTTCCGTGCCGTGCTTGCGTTTGATGAAACTCGGGATCCACTCCATCGGGCCGGGACGGTACAGAGACACCATCGCCGTGATGTCGCCGAAGACGGTCGGCTTCAATTGTTTCAAGTACCTGCGCATCCCTACGGATTCCAACTGGAACACGCCTGTCGTGTCGCCGTGCTGCAGCAGCCGAAACGTCTCTTTGTCCTCCGTCGGAATCTTCGCGAGGTCGATCTTCGTTCCGTGCAAACGCTCGATGATCAAAAGCGTGGTTTGGATCACCGTTAAGTTCATAAGACCAAGAAAGTCGATCTTCAGGAGCCCCAGTGCCTCCAATGGCTTTGCCGAATATTGTGTGATAATCGTCTCGTCGTCTTTCGGTGCACGTTGCAGCGGCGTGTAATTCTCTGCCGGCTTCTCCGTGATGATGACGCCGCAGGCGTGCACGGACACGTGCCGCGCTTTTCCTTCCAACTTCAGCGCCGTGTCGATGATCTTCCGGTACATCTCGTTCTGGTCGTACGCAGCCTTGAGTTCGTCCGTGGCAAGCGCGTCTTTGAGCTTTGTCCCGGGACGATCCAGAATCAATTTTGCCAAGTTGTTCATCTCTAAAAACGGCACGCCGTACGCGCGCCCCACATCTTTCACCGCAGCGCGTGCAGCGAGTGTTCCAAATGTGCAGATCTGGATGACACGGTCACGGCCGTATTTTTCGCGCACGTAGTTGAGTACTTCATCGCGTCGCGTGTCGGCAAAGTCGATATCAAAGTCCGGCATGGTGATGCGTTCCGGATTCAAGAAGCGTTCGAACAGAAGCCCGTGCGCCAGAGGATCCAACGTCGTGATGCCAAGGCTGTAGCTCACGATGGATCCTGCAGCGGAGCCGCGTCCGGGGCCGACGGCAATACCGCGTCGTTTCGCTTCATTAATGAAGTCCGCGACGATTAAGAAGTATCCGGCAAAACCCGTTTGCTTCACAATATCCAACTCATATGCCAATCGATCAGTATGTTCCTTGGTCGGCGAAGGATATCGATCGCGGAATCCTTCTTCACACAAACGTGTGAGGTAGACATCTTCCGATTCTTTGTTTGGCACGGGGAATTTCAGCAACTGATTCTTGCCGAACTGAAAAGAAACAGTGCACCTGTCCGCAATCACGCGCGTATTTGCCATTGCTTCCGGCACGTGCGCGAATGCTTCCTCCATTTCTTCGAACGGGCGCATGGAGAAATCCGAATCGCGCATGGAAAATCTTCCGGGATCACTGACATTCGCATTTTTTTGGATGCAGAGGAGTACGTCATGCGCTTCCGAATCTTCCGTGCGGCAGTAGTGACTGTTGCACGTCGCGACGAGCGGCACATTCAGCTCCTTCGCGTATTTGATGAGCTGCTGATTCACTTCCGCCTGTCCCGTGACGTTCGGCAAGTCCATCAATTCAAAGTACACATTCTTTTTTCCGAAGTACGATTGATATTCTTCCGTGAGCGCCTGGATCCTCTTTCCATCTTCCGCCAATGCCGCCTGCGGAATGGCTCCACTGATGGGCCCCGTGAGTGCGATCAATCCTTTTCCGTATTTGGAAAGGAGTTCGCCGTCCACACGCGGCTTGTAGTACATGCCTTCCAACGCCGCGAGTGTCGCAAGCTTCAATAAATTTTCGTAACCCTCCTGTGTTTCCGCGAACAGCGTCAGCGGGAACCGTTTCGTATCCACGCCGCTCTCTTTATCCGTGCGCTTGCGCGCTGCGACATACACATCCATTCCGAGAATCGGTTTCATTCCTTCTTTCTCGGCGGCTTGATAGAACTCGATGAGTCCGTATCCGTATCCTTTATCCGCGATGCCGACTGCGGTTTGTTTGAGCTCCTTCGCACGCGCAACAATCTCCGCCGGACTCGGGAGAGCTTCCAGCAGCGAGTAGGTGGAGTGGCAGTGGAGATGGACAAAGTCCTCGGGTTTCATAGAAAGAGGATAGCATACGAAAAAGGTCTGGATTCGCATGTCTTAGGGGAAATAAGGCATCTGTTTTGCAATATATTGACTCCTTGTTCCTATCAAATTACGATTCCACCTTTTCTTGTTCTCCTTCTTTTTATGGCAAAAAGCCCTGAAATGACCGTTCAAAATATATGGGATTCCTTGCTGGCCCAAAGAAAGGAAAAAAATGCTGATCCCGATATCATCTTCGGAATGAGGGCTGTTCATCAGTTTGTCCGAAGAAACGTCCTGAAAAAGGAAGCAGTTATCGATTCGGAGATTCTCGCTACAATACGGGCAACGGCTCAGGAATTACATAACGCATACTATGGCGAAAAACATGGCCTGTTTGGTTTCGATAAAGACCATAAAGATTTTTGCGAATTAATGGAAAAGACAAACAGCGTGCTGTAGTGCTTTAAGGCTTCACCTCCTCCAGCCCCGCAGCCGCTTTGCACTGCTCGTAACTCTTGCCATCCAAGTATTCGCCGTTCGTGTAGGGGAAGCAGTCATCCTGGAAGACGATTTTGAGGATTTGATCCAAACGTGCGTTGCACGGACGGTCGATGCACGTGCGGCGCAGGTAATAGGCGAAGTCGCGGACGAACCCGCGGAGCTTGTCTCGGTTCTTGGCGAGCTGCGCAATGACGCCGATGGATTTTTTCAACGTGCCGATGGAATCCGAAATCGCAAGGTGCGTGTCCGCCGATTGCGCAAAGATTTCACTCTCGCGAAGTCCTTGTTTCCTGCTGAAGGCGGAGAATGTGCGCGCGCCTTGGGCGTTCAATGTGTCTTCCAGAGGATTTTGTGATTCACTCCGGAACGCGTCGGATACGGGACGTGCGGCAGATTGCGTCACGCGGAGTTCCTGGAACGCATGCATGATTTTTCGCTCATCACGTTCAAAACGCATATGGCGAAGTTCCCATGCCAGCGCGTCATCCGGCCAACTATCCTTGTTTCTGTCCGCATCCTCCGGCCACTCCACAGGGCATCCTGTCACGGTGCGATGTGCGGGAATTTCCGTGGAAGAGACGATAGTGTCTGTCGAGCGTCCCAAAAGCCGATTGATACGTTGCTCCAGTGAGAGGAGCGCTTGGGCTTCCTGTACGTATTTTCTGAGCACCGACGCAATGTCCGTTGCAGCCAAGGTTTCCGCGACAACGGTTTCCTTCAGCGGTGATTCCAACGCTTCGACAATGGATTGGAGTTTCTCGGCATCGCAGCCGTACCCCGAGGCGATGCTCGGAGGGAGGTAATCGGTGTGGAATGGACAGATGGATCCGGCCGTATCCGTTCCCGGACGGTCGAACATGCGTTTCTTTGTCCACGTTCCATCCTGAATCGTGGGATCTCTGCTTCCACGGAGCACGATGTCCAGTCGCTCGTCCAAGAAGAGGAGGATGTCTTGGAGCCGCAGGACGCCGAGCACGTTTCCTTTCTTCGCTTCGTCATTCACGGCTTCCTGCACACGCTTGATCTCCATTTCCAGCAGGAAGAGATCGATGTGCAGACAGGCGGTATTTTCGGTGAGATCCTTTTCCATCGCGATGATGCGCTGCTTCGTATCGATGAGGCCGAGCACGGTGGAGCCTGCCATTTCCATGAACGGCCGGAAAGACGGAAGGAAAAATGTAACGGCCGCCTCCAAGGAGCCGCTCTCCTTCGCAAACGCGATGCCTGCTTCCGCACGCGTGATGACGCGTTGCATGTACGGACTCACTGCGGATTGCGCATGCGTCACGTTTGGAGCGAGCAGAAGAACGAAGCCGATGACGAAAGCAAGACGCTTCATAGGACGGGACACGACGGATGATCAATCAACTTGTTGGTTGCTCCATTGCGCGGGCAGGAATCTTGTGTGAAGGTGACGCCGCTCAAGTCTTCCAGGAGTTCGCTTGCCGTCTGCGTCACTTCAGTGAGGGCGCGACTGGCTTGTTTCAAGTAGCGAACGTAGAACATGGTGCCGAGACGCGTGCCGACGCTTGTCGAGAGCGCTTGCAAGCGATCGACGGTGCTCTCTTGGTCGGCAGCCTGGTCGATGAGCGACGTTGCGTTCTGCAGATAGTCTGAAAGAATGGCGGAAAGTCGTCTGCTGGCATCCGTCGCACATTCCACGGGGAGACTGTGCGCGGGAAGTCCGTTGAGTTGGCAGAGTGCTTCATCGAATTCCTTAATCAGGGCGGCCGGGTTATACACGGGCAGGACAGAGAGCGTGCGCGGTGGCGGGGTCATGAACGTTGCGAGCATGGGATCCGGCGTAGCGCAGGCATCCCACGGATACTGTTCATCTCCCGTCGTAAATGGCGTGCGTCCGGGAATGAGTCGATGCTGTTCCATGCTCTCTTCCATCATCTGGCCGATGTAGCACATGTTGTTGCCGATGGTGTTTGCGTACGTCGTCTCACATTGCGCCCGACTCAGTTGTCGCGTGCCGTGGAGGAGAGCCTGGATGCGCGGGTCAGAAAGATCGGGCGGCACGCCCGGCGTGCATCCTTTCACATCGTCCGTTTTTTGCAGTTGATCGAGAATCACAGAGAACGAATCCGGCGTCTTCGGGAAGCAGACGTTTTCGCCGAAGCCGACACAGCTTCCGTTCGTCGTGGTCTGCGCACACGTTTCCGCGGTCATGGACGTTCCCTCGAACACGCCGTCCTTCTGCATGGCTTCGCACATGAAGCGGTTCGCTTCCTTCTCCTTGGCGCAGCACTGCGCGGCGTTGGCATAGAAGAGCGTCTCGCGCGTCACGAGTTCCTGTGCATGCACCAGTTCGTGCATCAGGAAGTACTTTGCGTCGACGGGCTCACCTTTGTGCAGGAAGTTATCCTGCAGACAGACTTTCACGTGCCCCGCTTCGCGCTTGGAAGCGAATGCGATGCTCTCGCAGGGGCCGCAGGAGATTTCCACATCACTCGCTTCGCAGGCAGCCGTGGTCGGCGAGGATTGCCACAGGACATCGCGGCAGACATTGGGTCCTTGCTCGGTTTCGTGCCGGACGCCGGAGATGCATTCCGTCAGGATAATCTTGTCTTCGTCCGCGGCAGTGCGTTCAATCGCATTCTCGCAGGCTTTCACATTTTCTCCTTCCAGGGGACGGCAGAGGTAGCCGGCTCTGGCAAACGGGAACGTGCAGAGACCGGAGCCGTCTTCGGGCGGCGGCGGATACAGCCCACCGAGAATGGCGGGACAGTCAGGATCCCCTTCCTCACACGCACTCTCGGGATCTGTAATCAGTCCCGGTTGAACGGGATCCAACGGCGTACTCCACTGTAGACCAATGTCTCCCGTCACGGCGATTTGCGCATTGCCGACACGCGCCAAGACGCAGTTGAATGTTTGATTCTTTGCGTCCTTGCACGTTTCGACGTACGCCCACCCGATGACATCTCCCAATGGAATCGCGGGGAAGAAGACCACATCTCCTCGTTGGAGCGGCGCGTCCATTGTTGCGAGATGTGTGAGCAACGTCTCCCATGCCGTCGTGAGCACCGCTTCAAGGTTATGCTCATCCGTGGTCCCATCCCATCGCTTGGAAAGATACTGACGTTCGGTGCCGGGGCCGTTGACGGCGGGGTCAGTCTCTTTCGGGAGCGGAAAATCCCCGCGCTTGCCTTGGACGTAGCGCACACCATGTTGATAGCGCCAGACGGCGCCCGTGCGTTCCTCGCCCGAGAGCTGTCCGACCATGTCTTCGATGGCACTCACGTTTTTCTTCCAAGCATCGTCCTTCGGCAGCGTGAACATGCGGATGCGCGTCTTGCCCGGTTCATCGCCCTTCTTCTGCCCCGCTTGCCAGAGCAGTGTCAAACTTGCATACCGTGAAGGGAGTGTCGTTTCCCTGCCGGGGTACCCGTCGATGGCGAGTTCGTAGCTGCTCGCAATACCTTGGAGTTCGCGTCCAAGCGCGCGGAGTGTCTCTTCCTTGCGCATCGTGTTCGTCACATTTTCCATTAATTCCGCGCAGCGGCCGATATCCACGGAGGGATGATCGGGTGTTTTGCCGCAGAGCGTCTCGAATTTTTTTCGCAGCACGTCATCCATCTCTTCTTTCTTCCACGGAGGATCTCCTTTCGGAATCAGTTCCGATGCGAAACGTGCGACGTCTTCATCCGCGTGCGGCTCCAAGTTTTCATCCAACATCAATTCCTTCCTGACCATTTCCTGCGCGGCATCGTACAGAGACGGAGCAGCTGCCAACGCAGAGGATGGCAGCAGCGTAAAGATGCCGACGGTGGCAAGCAGGCGTTTCATTCTACGGGAGGATCTGCGGAGATGTCGCGGAGGGAGGTTTTTGCATCCAGTGCGCGCGGTATGCAGGACGCCGCGTCCGCTGCGAGAGCAACGAGGTTTCGAATCTCAAAGGATGAGAGCTGTAAACATTCCAAGCTCGCATCCACCGGGCGCAAGCGATCCATGCCGCCGAGGAGCGCAAGCGTGCGTTCCAGTGCGCGCCGAGCGAAGATCAATTCTTTACGGATCAAATCCGTGCGCTCGGCGGACGTATTCAAGAACCTGAAGATATTGAAGATGCCCGCGCCATCTTCCGTATCCTTCGCGACGCGCGTTGCGCCGAAATACTCATGTTCCTTCAGGGCGCATTCATAGACGCGCACGTATTCCAGCAGCACGGCGCTGATATCGGATTCACGAAGACCGGCGGAGCGAATGGGAGAACGCCACGGCGGCAGTCTCTCTGCAAGATCATTCAATGCCTCTGTAGGCACTTCGCGCACGCCTTCCGTGCAGACAATCGTGCGCTCTTCCATGTGCGCGGTGATGACTTTTTCCACGGTTGCGTGGTAGTCCCTGCGCAAGCGTTCCACGGGATTCGTGAGGAAGATGAAACGATTCTTGGGAAATACGATGGAGGAGCCGGAACATGCGGCCAGCACGGGTTCCGCACGATCGGTGTTTTGAGCATTCGCATTCGAATGCATTATTGCAAATGTGCCGATGGCTATTGCAACTACTCCAACGTTAAGACACAAGATACAAGACGCAAGAAATAATCGTTTGTATCTTGTGTCTTGTGTCTTGCATCTTTTTGCAAGATGCATGATCGCTTCGCCGAACTTGGCGTGGGTGTTATTCATCACATTGCGAAATGAAACACGGAATTTGTTGCAGTTGTCCCAGAAGGGAAACTGCCTGGCGAATGGGGGTGGAAATGGATGTCCGGAATTCCTCCAGGAACAGATCGAAGTGTCCTGCGAACTGCAGCAGCGACCGATATGCGGCGTCATAGGAAACCGCGAGCTTCAGCACATCACTCTCACGTTCCAAAAGTTGCTGTCCCACATGCGTGCAGTACGTGCGTGCAACGGCTTCATCGCCTTTGTGTGCGAACGTGCCATCGGCATCCTTCTCTGCTCCCAGCATGCAGGCTTCCACGGGCGACATTGCGAAATCCATGCACCCGGGCGTTTCAACCTTCAATATTTTTCCTTCCGTCGAGCCGCTCTGCGGAATGCTCAGCGACACCGCTTTGCATACGGCTTCCACGCGACAGCGGAATGCGCGGAAACTCTGGAGGAGTGGAGGAATCAGCTCCGAGGTCAGCGCCTTCTTCGTCTCAAAAATGCCGCGACGTACGGGGGTTGCCGCCATAAAGTCCCGCTCCACCATCAAATCCATCTGTGCATCGGACCACGTCGCCCCCCCAAATCCTTTTGTCTGCGAGCGCCAAGAATTTTTGCGCATTTTGATCCACGCATTGCCTTCTTTGTCGTATCGCCGGTCGCCCAGCGGCGCATCGGCAGCCTTCGTAAATCCGAAGAGCATGGTTCTATAAATACGCTGCTCCCGGGAGAGCTCCTTGTTCACCGCTTGCAGACACGCGCCCGATGGCGTCTGCGCAGCGGCTCTCACAAGAGCGGGTTGGAGCAGAAGAGCGATGCCGATGAGAATCAAAAGAATGCGTTTCATTGCGTGGAGGACGAAGAAGAAGATTTCACGGGCGGACGCAGATCAAATGCGCGCGGCACGTCGAATACGGGGTAGAGTTCGGTCGCCGATTCCTCATATGGAATGTTGCCCCGGATCTCTGCTGCGGGCGTGAGTGTTTGTTCGCGCAGGTTCGTGCGCAGTTTTTCGATCATGGTTTCCGCGTCGGGCGATTCCTTCGGCATCTGCACCTGCCACCCTTGCACCTGCGATCGCTCCTCCGGGAGCACCGTCTGGCACACATGATCTTTCGGGTCGCATTCGGGCAATTTTCTTGGGTCACCCCTCGCTTGGAAATCTTCCTTGACCAAGACTGCGGGCCTGTCGCCGATGCGCTTGATCCTTTCGAGCAGATCCGGCTCCGGGTGCACGCAGTGCACCTTGCCGAAGCCGCAACAGTCCAACGGTTGCATAGGCACGGGACCGTCTTCGGTATCGCACGTCGGCTCGGGCATTTTTTCACGCTCGCGCCACGCGGGATCGAACATCTGAATGCTGTCCCAGAATTGTTTGTAGGCTTCGTTCATGTTCGTGATGACCGTCGTCGCCCGCGTGAGCACGTCTTTCCACTGTTCCATGCGCGGTTCGCTGGGCAGCAGCCTGTTCACTTCGATGATGTCGGGAGCGTTGATCGGCTTTTTGATTTGCGGAAACGGTTGCTGAGAGAGCGCTGCGAAAATGGAAGGCACCGGCGGGAAATCCGGCAGTTCCAGCGCCTTTGGATCTTGGATTGTTTCCGTGTGCCCCGGCGGCAGCGGAAGCTGTAAGCGCACGAGCGTAGGCTTGAGCACCGGGATTTTCACGGGAGTCTTTGCACGCGTGAATTCCATATGAGTGAAATCGAAGACCAGATCTTTCTCGTTCTCCGGAACACAGAAACGAGGCAGGCCATCCTGCGCTTCGCAGGAGCCGACATCGTCGCTGTCCAAATCCAACCCTTGCTGCCCTTCGCGCTGCGGGAGCCAGAGGGAAACGAGCGAGTAGATCGACGTCGTGAAGCGGTCGTTCTTGCACCACGGCATATTCGTCTTGTCATGGAAATCGATGTACTTCTGCTGGAGTGTTCTCCACGTCGAGCGCAGTTCATCCATTTGCTTGAGTCCCACGAGATAATCACGGTACGCTGTGAGATTCTTTTCCTCCCACGCCGCAATTTCCGCGGCAATTTCCTGCTGTCTGGCCGTGAGCTGACCAATGTAGCGCGGCAGTTCGGCACGGAGCGTGCGAACGCCTTCCGCTTGTATGGCGTACTGTTCCAATTTTTCAATCAGGGCGTTCACTTCGTCTTCGCCAGGGAACGGTGCAGATCCATCCGCGCCTTTCTGAATGGCTCGCCACGTGATCCACGCTTGCTTCACAGCCCGGAATTCCGTCACAGAACCCAGAGGGTAGACGAACGGAATAATCTCCTCCTGCGTCGTGAAGAGAAGGTTGCGCTCCAGCAACTTTGCCACTTGCCCCAGCGTGTCTTCCTTGGCATTCAACTGCGCTTCGATGGAGAGCATGCGCGGGTCGCTGCGAATCACGGCCGCGGGATCCGATCCTTCCGGAGAGTTCGCATTCTGCACAAGAATGGGGTCCAATGCATCGATGCCGAACGACCATGCGGGCGGGAGGAACAGCCTCACCACCGGTCGTGTGAAGATGCGGTTGGCGTCCGTCTCCAAGCGCTGCCACCATTCCGTAACGGTGCGCTTATCGCCACGCTCGTTTGAAACCGTATCATCGAACGCGCGCACCAACGCCGCATCGGCTACCGTCTTTTTAGGATCGACGAATGGCTGCGCCGCACGCTGCTTGGCTTCGTCGGCCGTAAGGAGCGCCGTCGATAAATCTTTCGCAAATTCTTCCGAAAATACTTTGTCGTTCAGGAAGGACATTCCTCCTCCCAAGTTTTGGTACCACAGATCCTCCGATTCCTTGAACGTCGGATCGCGAAGAATCGGCCCGGAAGGATCCGGATCCGCAAGATCGCTCTTGGTGTCACCCTTCCCCTGCTGGCTTTTTGGGTATTGCGACACGTCCATTTGGATCACGCACCGTTGATCCTCTTTCTCCATCACTTTCGTCTTCGGATCGAATTCTCTGTAGAGACCGTAACAGGCCACCTGCGCATTGTTGGAGGCAATGTCCGTGTTCTTGTCCGTGATCACAGGATCGCGTCGGTAACTTGCTTCATAACTGCGGTAGTACGACATGTATGGCGCGTTGTTTCCCTCGACAGTGCGGCATGCTTCTCCTCTGCACGAACGCGCATTGGACAAACCTGCCGCCGGGTGCGGCGCATTCGGATCGCAGAACTGTTTCAGTTGCGGAATGATGCCTGCGAGATTCGCATCCACCGAATTGTTCGGATCGCCTCCGTCAAAGGGGAGGTCTATCCAGTCCTGCGTGCAGGTGTATTTCTGGCCGTCCTGAATGCATTGCGTGCCGACAACATTGCCTGCATCGTCCAAGATGGGCGCAGACACTCTGCAATCCCAGAACGTGAAGAGCGGACTGTTCACAAACTCGCAAAATTCACGACATTTCGCTTCGTTCAAGGGTGGCTGAAGTTTTTCTCCACCCGCCCGCCACACGCAAGGGGGATCCTCGAAGTATGGATGCGGCACCTCGATCTCCCGTTTATTTTCCGCGGGGCCGAAACCTGTCCACTGCAACACCTTGATTGTCTGCGATGCAGGATCATCTTTGTTTCCGACATTCGGTTGGCAGGCAGTCGCCAGTCCTTTCGTCGTCGGTTCATCGGGGAAAATAAAATTATCATTTCGTTTTGCCATGCCGGAGCGAATGTTTCCCAGCGGATCCGCATCGCGTCCCGGCACGCCTGTCACGACAGGAATTTTTCCCACCACGCTTTGATCCGTATCCCATCCGCCGCACTGCGCCTTTTTCAAATCCTTCGGAATGTCCTCGGTCACGACTTTCTTGATCTCCTCAAAGGAGGCCGGAGGATTTTTGGAGATAGAGAAATGTTCGGCATGCACTGCAGAGGCTCCCAGGGCAGCTAAGAATCCCGAGCAAATGAGCAAAAGCCAAGAGCGGGTGTGTGTATGTAAAATCTGATAATTATAACAGAAAAATGATGCTGATCACAGCAAGCTGAGGCCAAGAACCCGTAACCGATGTTGACGGAAAACATTCCTGTATTTTGAGATAGGAAAATGTATATTTAGAAAATAATTACGAGCTCTTGCCACTACAATCTGTTGCCATCCATTGGTGTACGAGTGTACAACTGTGGCGGTTGCCGTTTCTAGCTAGGACGGAAGCCAAGTCATCGTAAAGCAGCACGCACTGCTCGTGACCTCCTTTTATCCCATTTCTCCCTTCGAGATATGTTCTCCCTCAATCGCGTGCACATCATCGGCTACCAGACAGAACCCGTTTCCCCTCGGCAGACGCCCAGCGGTACGAGTGTTGTCGATCTTAACCTTGTCGTTCCCTATTCCTTCAAAGCCGAAAGCGGCGACATGCTGGACGGCAAAGGCTTTCACACTGTCACTCTGTGGGGTCCCATGGCGGACGTCGCGGGACGTTTCGTGAAACCCGGCAGCCACGTCTTCGTCGCGGGCCGCCTCCAAACAGACAGCTGGGAAGATGAAAAGACCGGTGAAAAGCGCAGCAAGACCAAGATGGTCGCGCTCGATATGATTCTTTTAGATCCCAAGGACGGGCAGCTCGCAGCACCTGCGAATGCAAAGTCCATCACCAATAATTTGAACCGCGCAGACATTATCGGTCACGTCACTCGTGATCCGGAACTGCGCACCACCACCGGCGGCGTACAAGTGCTGACACTGGGTGTCGCCACGAATGAAAAGTGGAAAGACAAATCGACGAATGAGCTCAAAGAGCGTTCCGAATTTCACAACGTCGTCATCTGGGGTGCGCTTGCTCAGGAAGTCACTTCCAACATCAAGAAAGGCAACCGTGTCTTTGTTTCCGGCCGCGTGCAAACACGCAGTTGGGAAACCAAAGACGGCCACAAGCGCTACACGACGGAAGTCATTGCAGACTCCGTTCTGCTCCTTGGCGTGAAAAACTCCGTCGCGGAAACTTCTTTCCGTGCCGATGCACGTCCTGCCCGCTCTGATGCTAAGTCGGACGACAGCGCTCCCGCCTCTGCATCCGTAGAGGTGCCGGAGATTGCCTACGCATCCGAAATCAAAGCAGAGGATTTGCCGTTTTGAATCACATGAATCCCGTAGCTGCGATGCCGCGTCGCAGCTACGGTGAGCGGAAAAGAGAGGGTGGGCGACCACTCTCCTTTTTCGTTGTTATGGTTTGGCGTATGTTGGATCTATGTCTATTGAAAGGGCCTCCGAAGATCAGGCGATGCTTGTGTACCAGCTAGTCCTTCTCAGGGGCAATGAAAGATACGAGTTTCGCTATCTGCCGGAATACCGAAAGCAATTGCAAGAAACCCTGGGGCGTTTTGCTGCGGATCCTGAGCTTTCTTTCACTTGGTTTGATGCTTGTATAGTTTGCAATATGATGCAAAAAGTGGAAAGTTGGTTGGAACAAAGGGAAAAAGAAGAAAACTAAGTTCCAAATGTGTAAATATCGCGCGTCGTCCTTCGACTCACTCAGGATAAAAAGACGCGCTCTTGTTGGTTGTTGGATTTAATCAGAGCGGGTCCCTGCCTACCGGCAGGCAGGTTCGACCCGCGATGATTATCAAAACGCCAACGATCCATCCGGTTCGATGAACCGCATCTCCACATCCAGCGGTTCCGTGATCGTTTTTTTGACCTTTTTCACGATTGCCTTTGCATCTTCATAATTTGCTTTGCCGATGTTCAGGAGAAAATTCGCGTGCTTCTCTGCAATTTGCACATCGCCGATTTTTGTTCCACGGAGTCCCGCAGCATCTATCAGCTTCCACGCAGGTGTGTCGCCGACTGCTTTGAAGCAAGAACCTGCAGTTTTGATGTGCGGCTGCGTCTCGATGCGCTTTTGAAGGAGAACCTTAACTTCGGCTTCCACAAGGGCTCTATCGCGTGTGGGCACTTCCAAAATGACTTCCCACAAAATGAGAGGTTCCTTCATGTGCTTGAAGACGCTCTCGCGGTACTTGAATTCGCATGCCGCTTTTGGAAGCGTCTGCCATCGCCCGTCGATGAGCGCTGTCACATCCTTCACATAGTATTCTATCCAAATCCCCTTCTGTCCCTGTCCTGCATTGCCGAAGACCGCCCCGCCGAGAGTTCCGGGGATTCCCGTGAGCGCAGAGAGATCCAAATTCTGTTTTGCGAGTTCATTGATGAGCATCGCGAGATTTTTTCCTGCTTCCACACGAATTTGATTTCCTTCAACAGAAGTTTTGTCTGCTTTGATGCGCACGACCAACGCCTCAATCACTCCGTCGGCAAAAACAGTGTTGCTGCCGCTGCCGAGGATGATCAACGGGATATTTTTTTCTTTGGAAAATCGCAAAGCTTCTTCCGCATCTTCTTTTGTTGCGATTTCCGCATAATAGCGAGCCTGCCCGCCAATGCGCATAGTAGTTTTAGAGCCGACAGCGACAAGTTCTTGAATCTGCATGGATGTTAGGAGATCGATTTTAAAGCAGCTGTAAGCCGTTTTATCGTTTCTTCCTTTCCAAGTACCTCCGCCACTTCATATGCTCCCGGGCTGAATGGTTTACCGGTAAGTGCAGCGCGCAGCGGCCAGAGGATTTGACCCTTTTTGTAACCTTCCGTCGCAAGTTTTTCGAGTGCGGATTGAATATTCGGGAGTGTCCAATCGTCAATGGATTCCAATGTGCTCGTGAGAAGCGCAAGAATCTTCGGAACATCCGCAGAAGTTACCTTTTGCTTTTCGTTCGCGAGCAGATCGACGGTGACTTTTGGCTCTTCATAGAAAAAGGACATCATCTCCGGTGCTTCCGGGAACAATGTCAGACGCTCCTGAATCAGCGCGGCTTTTTTTGCGAAATCTTTGTCTTTTTTCGCATCCGGGTACTTCTCTGCAACCAGCGGAAGGATCCGTTCGGCAAATTCAGGTGGCTCAATTTTCCGCATCCACTGGCCTTGAAGCCAATCGAGCTTCTCCAGATCAAAAATCGCGCCGGATTTCTGTACGCGGTCGATCGAAAAGGCATCAATGAGTTCCTCCAATGAAAATAATTCCTGTGTTGTGCCGGAATTCCATCCCAGCATCGCGAGGAAATTCAAAAGTGCTTCGGGCAAGTATCCTTTTGTGATGTATTCCTCCACAGATACGGAACCCTGGCGCTTGCTCAGCTTCGTTTTATCTTTATTCAGCAGCAGCGGCACGTGTGCGTAGCGCGGTGGCGTCCAGCCAAGGTATCGGAAAAGCAATAAATGTTTCGGCAGAGAACTCAGCCACTCCTCACCCCGAATCACAATGTCGATCTTCATCAAATGGTCATCCACAACATGCGCCAAATGATACGTCGGGAAGCCGTCACTCTTCAGCAGCACTTGATCATCGACGACATGCCCTTGGAATGAGAGTTTTCCACGGATGTCATCCTCAAATGTAATCACTTCCGTGCGTGGAACTTTCAAGCGCAGCACGTGCGGCTCGTTCGCCATGCGTTTTGCTGCCTCTTCTTTAGGAAGAGACATGCAGAGACGGTCATACATGGGTGCCTGCTTGGCTTTCGTCTGATCATCACGCATCTGTGCCAGGCGATCCGCAGTGCAGAAACACGGATACGCGTGGCCTTTCTCCAGCAGTTCCTGCGCGTACTTCTTATACACATCCAGACGCTCAGACTGGAAGTACGGTCCCACTTTTCCCACCTGATCGACTGATGTTCCTTTGAGCACAACGCCTTCATCGGGTGAAATTCCCGCCCACTCCAAAGATCGAAGAATGCTTTCCACTGTGCCTTCCACGCTGCGTTCTTGATCCGTATCTTCAATGCGCAAAAGAAACTCGCCCTTCGTCTGCTTCGCGATCAAATAGGAATAGAGCGCAGTGCGCAGCCCCCCCACATGAAGGTAGCCTGTTGGAGAAGGGGCGAATCTGGTTCTCATACGGGAAAAAAGATACAAGACATAAGACACAAGATACAGCTGTCTTACATCTTGTGTCTTATGTCTTCCACAAGAGCTATTTTACAATTTCCACGTTATACGTGATCGGCTCAAGCGGCTTATCCGAACTGTCGCGAGCAACCTTGGCGATGGCATCGACGATGTCGAGTCCCTTGGTGACGTTACCAAAGACCGTGTGCTTGCCATCCAACCACGGCGTGGCAGTGGCCTGAACGATAAAGAACTGGCTGCCGTTCGTGTTCGGACCTCGGTTCGCCATGGCGAGAGCGCCATGCACCATTGGCAGAGACTTCAGTTTGGAATTGTAGACGTAGCCTTGCATCTCGTAGTATTCCTTCACCGTCTTGTCCTTGATTTCATCCGGCAGCGGCTGTCCCGCTGCGGCATCCTTCAGTTTCTTTTTGTCGAGTCCGTAAGTGTTCGCGTTGATCTCATCCTCAAACGAATCACCGAAAATGCTTTCGCCGCCCGTGCCGTTGCCGTTCGGGTCGCCTCCCTGAATCATGAAATCGGGAATGACGCGGTGGAAGAGCAAGCCGTTGTAGTAGCCGGACTTTGCCAGTGCCACGAAGTTCGTGACGGTCTTCGGCGCGGCATCGGCATCCAATTGCACCGTGATATCCCCCATCGACGTGTGAAACACGGCGGTGTGCTTGCCTTTGAGGATCTGTCCGTCGAAGGAATCATTGGCCATAGAAGATGGGGTACCGGATACTTCTCCGTTCGTCTGCTCGTTCGTGGCAGGAGGCTCATTGGTAACGGCGGGCGCTTTGCAGCTCACCAAAAGAAAGGCCAACGCAAACAGCGGAATGATCAACGTGTGGAACTTTTTCATAGCTCGGGCAGGGTAAAGAGGCATCCCCTGTTTTGCAAGATATGGGGCTACTTTTTTGTACTGCTGGCTAGTTGCAGGACATCTCTTTTATTTTTTAGCTGTACTGCGGATGATTTCGGCAATCCTCTGCGCCGCATTCGGGGGGTTCAGACCTGAAATTCGTTCGGAAAGAAGCACGTGACGGCCGGGCTCGATCATGTTTTGGAGGGTGGGCAAGAGCTCGGCAGACAACTTTTCTTGAGGAAGCACAATGCACCCCTCCGAACGGGCAGCTGCGAGTGCATTTGCCTGCTGATGATCGTTTGCCACGCCACGGAGGGGCGTCAGAATAGTCGGGATGCCGTTCGCTGCAAGTTCACAGATACCTCCCGCACCCGCACGGCTGAGTGCGACGCTCGTGACGGCATACAAATGAGGGAGTTCTTCATACGCGAATTCTTTGGCGAAATAGCCGGCCGTCTTGGGTGCTCCATTTTTTCCGGGACCCGTGAGATGAATAACATCAAATGTTTCGAGAAGTTTGGGAAGAAGCGTGCGGACGACATCATTGATGGCCGTTGCCCCTTGGCTTCCTCCTATCACCATCAACACAGGACGGTCGCCGGAAAAACCTGTTATGCGCAGCCCTTCTTCTTTTACTCCTTTCGTGACGCCCGCGCGGACGGGATTGCCTGTCACCTGCATGCGGGGATCCACGATCATTGTTTCATCGAATCCCAGGCACACCGTGTCTGCAATTTTTGCGATCATTCTGTTTGCGATGCCCATGCGCGCATCGGATTCATGCAGCACGATCGGAATTTTTTTCCACCACGCAGCAAGGCAGATGGGCACGCTCACCGCGCCTCCTTTACTGAAGACGACGTCAGGCTTGAATAAGCGAATGCTCAGCGCCGCTTGGCGGTACGCCTGTACGAGGAGCATCGGCATCCAGAGATTGCGTTTCGGCAGAGCCACGGCGCGCACAGGAACGCGTTCCTTCGCGATATAATTCAGATCTTCCATGCGGTCGGAACATAGGAACAGCGGCTCTGTGGACGCATCCAATTGCTTCATCGCCTGCCACACAGCAACACTCGGCGCTATGTGCCCGACGGAGCCGCCGCCGGCAAACAAGATTTTCATGAGTGTATTCTACCTGTTCTTGCCCTACGATTTTGTTTGCTGGTTAGCTAGTTTGCTTGTTTGCTCGTTAACCAGCAAACCAGCTAACAAGTCCGCCAAAGGCGGACGAGCAAACCAGCAAACCTTACAAATCAGGCGAATAATTTTCTAATCCCCACCTTCGTCTTCCTCGCCCTTCTTGCCATGCTGGCTTCCTCCGTCGAGTGCATGGAAATATTCAGAAGCACCCCGACGCCGATCAAAATAGACACGAGCGAAGATCCTCCGTAGCTGATGAAGGGCAACGTGAGTCCTGTGAGTGGGAAGAGCGAAAGATTCACTGCGAGGTTCACAATGGTTTGAAAGGCTATCCAGGTCGTGATGCCCGTTGCCACCATGAATCCGAACCTATCCGGCGCTTCTTGTGCGATCTTGTACCCTCGGATGACGAGGATGCTGTACATCAGCAGCACGAGCATGACCCGAAAGAAACCAAGCTCCTCCGCCATCGCGGAGAAGACCATGTCCGCTTGGACTTCCGGCAGGTAGCCGAATTTTTGAATGGATTTTCCGTATCCGACGCCAAAGAACCCGCCGGAACCGATGGCGATGAGCGCCTGCTTGATCTGGAATCCGATGGTTTCCGAGATGTTCGGGTCCGTGGGATTCAAGAATGCCATGAAGCGCGCTCGCACATATTCTTTATTGAGAATGATCGGGAGGCCAAGGAGCGCCGCCGCGCCTCCGCCCATAAGCAGGTGAAACAGATTTCCTCCCGCAATGAAAAACATGACGCACGCGATGCCGGCAATGACGAAGAAAGAACCCAAGTCCGGTTGAATGGCGACGAGCAGTGTGGAGAGAACGAGGAGCGACACGAACGGAACGAATCCCTCCTTAAACGTTCCGATCAGTTGCTCGCGTTTCTGCAGCCACACCGCCAGATAAAAAATCAGCGTGATCTTTAAAACCTCCGATGGCTGCAAGGAAAAAGGACCCAAGCGCAGCCAACTGGCTGCGCTGCCGTATCCCGCGCTGATGCCGGGAATAAACAGCGCAATTAAAAGAACGATGCTTAAGAGAAACAGCGGTCGAGCAAGACGCTGCCACATCTTATACGGAAGGATGATCATCACCGTCATCGCGGACATGCCGACGACGATGTGGAGGAAGCTGCGCCATAGATAAAAGGAATTGGTGGGCGCTGCGCGCAAGCCCTCATCCGTCAGACGCTGCGTGATCTGGTAGCTTTCGAACACGCTGACGCTCGCGATCATCGCGAGGCCGAAGAATGTCAACACTATCGTGATGCCGAGGAGCAGAAAATCGATGCGGCGGAACATGTTCGGGCAGGGAGTATAACGTGCGATCGCGGAGTGGTATATCATCTTCTCGTGCAAATCCTTCTCCTTGTCGGCGCACTCAGTTTTGCCCTTAGCTTCGCCGCGAAGCTTCTTGCCGATGTCTATCTCGTCGAGCGTATTGCCATTATCGGTCAATTCATCGGACTTGACCCGGCACTGAATCCCGGCATCGCATTCGGGCTGCAGCTCCCTGCGGGATTCCAAGAAATTTTGATCCTCGCAGCACTTGTTCTCGTCGCAATTTTTGCAGTGAGGTCCACGAAGACGCTTCTCACACATGTTGGATTCGGGATGATACTCGGCGGTGCACTCGCAAATATTTTGGATCGTCTGCGCGACGGATTTGTGACGGATTTTTTTCAAGTGGGAACGTTTCCCGTCTTCAATGTCGCAGACTCGTTCATCACCATCGGAGTGGCATTGTTGCTTTTGGAATGGGTAATCGAGAAAAGCAGAAAGCAAAGAGCATAGAGCAGAAAGTAAAGGATGCGCTTTCCCGTCCGCTCTATGCTTTCTACTCTGCGCTTTCTGCTTATTTGGCATCTATAAGCCAATCCCTCCACCTTCCTTTCTGCTACACTTCTAGTCCTTATGGACATCAACTATCGCATTCGGGGAGGAGTGCCGCTTCGCGGGGATGTGACAATCAGCGGCTCCAAAAATGCAGCGCTCCCGCTGATCGCAGGGAGCATTCTCTGTGCCGGTGAAACGGTCTTGCACAATGTGCCGCACCTGCGCGACATCCGGACGCTTCTGGATATCCTGGAATTTTTGGGGGCGGAGACATCCTTCCAGGAAGGCACCGTTCGCATTCGCACGCACAAGCTCACAAGCAAACCCATCCCTTCGGAGTACGTTTCCAAATTGCGCGGCTCCATCGTGCTGCTGGGACCGCTGCTCGCACGCTTCGGCGTGGCAGAAATGTCGTACCCCGGAGGATGCGTGCTGGGCAAACGTCCCGTGGGTGCGCACATCTCCGCACTGGAACAATTGGGAGCCAAAAACATGAGCACAGAGGAGGTCGTACATTTACAAGGATCGCTGAAGCCCGCGCACGTCGTCCTGTCGGAATTTTCCGTGACGGCGACCGAGAACGTCGTGCTGGCTGCCGCATTGCTCCCCGGCGAAACAACCGTTTCCATCGCCGCGGCAGAGCCGCACGTGCAGGCAGTGGAGCGGATGGTGCAGCACATGGGTGCGGAGGTGGATGGCGTCGGCACGCACACGGTGAAGATTCGCGGAAAAAAAGATCTGGCCTGCGCAACGGAGACTGTTGTCCCGGATTACCTGGAAGCGGGCGTCTTTGTCCTCGCCGCGCTCGTCACCGGAGGAAAAGTGCGTCTCCATGGCACGGATCCCGAGCATCTTCTCCTCTTTCTGGATGTCGTTGCCCGCATGGGAGGCATTTGGAAATATGATGCCGCGGAAAATGTCCTCTTTGTGGACGGAGAACTCTCGTCCTTGGTTTCCACGAAAGTGCAGACGAACATCTACCCGGGTTTCCCGACAGACCTCCTCCCGCCGCTTGGGGTTCTGATGACGCAAGCCAAGGGCGTGAGCCGCATCTTCGAATGTTTATTTGAGGGGCGCATGGCGTACCTCTACGAACTGGAGAAGATGGGCGCACATATAGAAGTCCTCAATGCACACCAAGCACTCATCATCGGTCCGACGCCACTCCGTGGCCGCACGGTTGCCAGCAACGATATCCGCGCCGGTGCAGCCATGGTGCTGGCAGGGCTCTGCGCCACAGGCGAATCCACCATCACGGACGTCCACTACATAGAACGGGGCTACGACAAGCTGGATGAGAAGCTCCGGGGATTGGGTGCTCAAATTGAGAGAATTGAAAAATAGGGAAACAGAGGAAACAAATGAAGCAAAGGACTCAGAGGACGCAAGCGATCCTGGAGATTCTTTTGTTTCCTCTGTTTCCTTTGCGTCTTTTCTATGCTTTTCTTAATCTCAATTATTGAGTATGCTGCTTCGGCTTGCTTACGTTTTCTTCTCTCGGCGGCTCCACACTCAAGTGCACAGGTGGTGGAAAACCACTCGTCATTTTTCCGGGAAAAAAGACGGAAAAGTCTGCATGGAAAGATGCCGTTGCCTTGCTCTCTGCTCCGGAAGAGGAGCCATCCAAAGGCACCATTTCCTGGCCGGGCGAATACAACATTGCCGATGTCTCTTTGAAAGGAATCGGGCAACGAGAAGGGCAACAAGTCTCTTTTGTTGCCGAGGTGGATGGCGTGCACTGCGCCTTCCTCTCCGGCCCTCTCCAAGATTGGACGGATCATCAATTGGAGACCGTGGGCGAGATCGACCTCCTCGTGCTTCCGCAGGGTGATGTAAAGTTGGTTCAAAAGTTAGTCGATGAATTTGATCCGCGCGTTCTCATCCTCGTGCCGGATGAGAATGAAAAATTGGAAAGCGAAGTGCTCCGTGCTTGCGGTGCGCAGGGAAAAGAGCGCGTTTCGGAATACAAACTGAAAGGATCACTGCCGGCGGAGGGCAGAGAGATCGTGGTGATGGCGGCGTAAATTTTGTGCCAAGGGAGCTTTAAGGGATGCACGATCCGCTGTAAGCTTTTTTCATGGTCCTGTAGTTCAATGGATAGAACGACCCTCTCCTAAGGGGTAAATGCAGGTTCGATTCCCGCCGGGACCACCACGAAGTATGCGCTGCGGCGCAACTTCATGGCAGGCCACGAAATTATGAAATGATAATGGGGCACAGCGCATGCTTCGTGCCCTGTAGTTGCGCGAAGCGCACACTACGGGGCTTGTTCCGTATGTTGCGGATGCATGTTACGAGACTATAATTGCAAGACCATGTTTACAGTGTATGTTCTTCGAAGTCAGCAAAATGACCAGCTCTATGTTGGTTATACAACTGACTTGAAACAGCGACTTGAAACTCATAACAAAGGCAGTGTCACTTCAACGAAAGCCAAGAGGCCATGGAAGCTCATCTTTGCTGAAGCATATATTTCTCAAGATGACGCACTTCGACGTGAAAAATATCTAAAGACTACACAAGGGAAGGGGGCTTTGAAACACATGTTGCGCGAAACTCTTAAGGCGATACCTCAATCGCAGTGATGATCACCATGCTAGAATAAAAACATGGAAGCTGAGTATCCATTTCACACAGCATCACTGCTTTTGCTCATGGCGGTTGTCGCAATCCGTATGTACTTCAGTGGATATGCAGACGCGGCATCGGGCGTGAAACAAAATACCAAAGGGGAGGGATCGTTTCGTCATCTTCGAGTTTTGCTTGGTCTTCCATTGATACTGGCATTTTTGGCATATGCCATATGGCCACCGTTGCTCACATGGTCGCAACTGGCGCTCGTGCCGGAGGTTCGTTGGAGTGGTTTTGCCCTGAGTGTCTTGGGGATCATTATGCTTATTTGGGTGCAGAAATATCTTTCCCGAAACTTCACCGGAACAGTTCAAATCCGTCCGGGAGGAAATGTCATTACAACGGGACCGTATTTGTATGTACGACATCCCATGTATCTCTCGTTTTTATTATTGGGGACAGGCATCTTCTTGCTGACAGCGAACTGGCTCCTGGGCGGGGGTTTCTTGCTGATGATTTTAATTGTGATGTTTGTGAGAACTCCGATAGAAGAGCGCGCATTGCTGAATGCGTACGGAAATAAATACGCAGAGTATGCAAAGCGCACGGGGAAGTTTTTGCCGAAAGTTTCCTCGTTCCTGCGTTAGACATTCAACATCACACCCGCATTTGTAAGATCTTCCGTCATTATTCGTCGTAAAGTCGGGTTTTTTATTAGGAGGAAGCACTCTCCTGTATAATTATTGCAATTCATTATTTCACTCCAAGGTTTATGCGACGCATTCTTCTCTCCCTGGCTCTTCTTATTCCCTTCGCGGCGTTTGCATTGGATTATTCCGATCGCAGTGAGGATTATTTTGATGCGCCATTTCTGCGGCCGGAAGCTGCAGGTATAAGCGTGCTTACGAATCTTGAAGTTATTCAAGGATACCCGGATGGTTTTTTTCATCCGGAAAGGACAATCAATCGCGCAGAGTTTTTGAAGATAGCACTGCTCTCGCGCTCAGACATCATGGTCATTGCCGGTGATGCAGATACATGTTTCCCCGATGTTCCGCGTGATGCGTGGTTTTCGCGGTATGTGTGCCTTGCGAAGAAGCGTGGCGTGATTTCGGGATATCCCGACGGATTGTTTCACCCCGAGCGCCTTGTGAACTATGCCGAAGCACTCAAAATACTTGGCATCCTGAACACCGTCACTGCAGAGGTTCCTGATGGCAACGAATGGTATGTGCAGTATCGGGAAGGTGCCTACGCAGCGGGAGTCGGTTTGCCCGGACTCGAGGGGCGCATGGATATGCAACTCACACGAGGACAAATGGCGCGCTTGGCAGCGGCGTACAGAGCGTTTATGGAAGGAGAATTGGACGAGTATCGAGCCATCGAACGCAGCGGATTTTCCGGTTCCATGAGTTCCGGCCGTTCCTCGTCTTTACGTTCTTCTTCCCGATCCTCCGTCTCTTCTGCATCATCAGTTTCTTCCACCGTTGGTGCACTCCCCGCTTTCCCCGCCAAGAGCAGGTTCCTCATTCTCGGCGAGCGCTCCGAACCCATCGCAAGCGCATCGTTCTTCGCCTCACGCGAGCCGATGTACATTCGCGGGGTCACTGTTGTGATGGAGGAAGAATATGAATCCATCGAGAGCATGTTTTTGATCGATGCGCAGGGCAAAGAAATCGGTCGCCTGACACCTGATGTTTTTGATGCGGATGATCTCACCTGGAAAGCGAGCTTCGCGACGGAAGGAGCGTATTTCATGGACAAGGATACGGAGAACGTGCTCGGCATCGAGGTGCTCCTGAAAGGCAGAAATGCGGGCGGCGTGTCCGAAGAGATGATTCAGGTGGACAGCTTTTCTCTGACGGTCGAAGGAGGTTTTACGCAGGAAACGTATCAGTCCTTGCCAGCTGACATTCCGTATCCGCAGCATCAAACGGCTCAGGCAAAGATCACGGAAGTGACGAATGCTCTCAAGGAACAAGATGCTCTCCCGCTGGGCAATGATCAATTGGTGGCAGGCTTTGCGTTTCGTGGAGAAATAATTCCGCAGGCGGATTTGGAGATCACGGAGTTGGAATTCGAGGTCACCAAACCGACGGGTGTGCAGACGACGGGGTGGGAACTGGGGGCAACGGACACCACCACGCGCGTTGCATGCAGCATGAGCAGCAATACCGTGAGCTGTACGAATATTCCCGAGGAACTTGGCGCCATCGGCAGCGGATCATCGCGGACACTTAGACTCTTCGCAGACGTCTCGCTCACGAATGGCACGCAGAATCCATTCCTCCAAATTTCCCTTAATCAACCCGGCAGCATCAGTGCCAACGGGGCCGTTCGCTGGACGGATGGCACGGGCAACTTCAATTGGGTGGAGCTGGGACAGCCGGTGGCGAGGGGAACGAGGTGGGAATAGAACGGTTGTTTGCTGGTTAGCTAGTTTGCTTGTTTGCTCGTTCAAAGCGACTGAACCAGCAAACCAGCTAACAAGTCCGCCGAAGGCGGACGAGCAAACCAGCAAACATTACTTCAGGGCTAATTTTATTTCCTCTGCCATTTCACTTGCAGCTTTCGCCGCCGCTTCTTTCCAGTCTTTTCCCTTACTCGCATTGATGATGGAGCGCGATGCATTCACGATCGCTCCCGTGCCGTCCGGGATGAACCCGTGTTTCACATCCGCCGCCGTTCCGCCCTGCGCGCCATAGCCGGGGATCAAGAACGGCACGTGTGGCATCAGCGTGCGCAGGTATTTCATCTCTTCCGGATACGTTGCACCGACCACCGCGCCGATGCTGGAAAAATTACTCTTTCCAAGAAGTTCCGTTGCCCAGCTTTCCACGAGTTGTGCCAGTTGTTCGTGCACCACTTCATCCCCCACCGGCAGATCCTGCAGTTCTCCCGAGCTCGCGTTGCTTGTCTTCACCAAAATGAAGATGCCTTTGTCATTCTTCTTGCAGCGTTCCATGAACGGCTTCACTCCGTCGGAGCCGAGATAAGGGTTTACTGTCAGCGCATCGATGGTGCTGTCTTTTCCCAAGTATGCATCCGCATACGCTTCGCACGTGCTGCCGATGTCATTGCGTTTGCCGTCGGCGATCACCAGGAGTCCCTGCTTTTTTGCGTATTCGCACGTCTCGAAAAATACTTTCATGCCTTCCCAGCCGAGCAATTCGTAATATGCCAACTGCGGTTTCACACAGCATGCGGTGTCCTTCACGGCATCGATGATTCCTTTATTAAATGTGAGTACTCCGGAGGCATCTTTCTTGATTCCTTCCGGAAGAGCATCGACTTTGGGGTCCAACCCAACGCACACCGGGGATTTCTTCTTTGTGGCTTCTGTGAGGGCGTCTGCAAAGTGCATCGAAAGTACCTTACTGGAGGGCTACCGCGAGATCCAGTGACAGTTTTACTGCTTTCCCGTTTCCGTTGGCTCATCGTCAGACAAGCTGACGAATGTGAAACCTCTTACACTCTGCCTCAGTTCGTCTGCTCTTTCATGAGTGATTGTTTCCGTTTGTAGAGAAGTGAGGAGACCGTCGAATTTGTCGGAAAACTGTATCACGTTTAGATTCAGGCTTGAAAGCTTCGAGGAGACTGCTGCAGTTAGCCCATCCACTCCCTGTGCTTTTGCAAGAAGAGTCTGAACATGTGCAAAATCCGCACGCAATTCTTTGATCTTCGCCGGATTCGGCTTGGCATCCCCTTCGCCCAAGGAGGAAAGAAAGTCAGAGAACTTGCTCCAAAATTTTCCAAGTTCCTGATGACAGTCGAAGAGAAACAGCATCGCCTTTTTGGGCAGTTCCATCTTTTCAAAAATCTCTTTCACTTTGTCCTGTATGGTTCCGAGATCAAGAAGATGCTCGAAGTGTTCTGTGGACACGAGAGTTTCTGCTTCGCCGCGTGGCGTGTTTTCTTGTGATGGGGTGGTTGACATAGGAAGCAGATCTTAAGGAACGCAGAATACAAGTCAAGAAGTGAGCGTATTTTATGCCAGAAAGGCCATACCGCAGCGGAAGATCGTATCTTCCGCTGTACGCGCATCGCTTACGAAAACCAGATTTCCATAGGATCTAGGAGACGAGGAAAATGATCGGATAGCCAAGGCCAATCTTCAATCGAAGCGCAGAGGTCATGATGAACTGGATTGGTTCGTATGTACGAGAGTGCATGTGACCGTTGTGCAGAATCACGAATGCGTTCTTCATAAAAACTTTTTTGCCAGGCAATGGCATCGCACTCCGTAGCGGAAGATGGCGATCTTCCGCTACGGTAAAGGGAACGAATATCACGCATCGTGTTTCTCTTAAAAGAATGCATAAACATGCTCAGGCCACTTTCTCCCGGTTCCAAGAGAAGATGCAGGTGATCGGGCAAAATACAAAAACCAAAAATTTTTGCGCAATGCAAATTTTTTGTCATGAGTAAATTATCAATCAATAGTTCCGGAATGCCCCAATGGGTGCACCACGGGATTTTCGCTTTCGAGTTCGTCGTAATATGAAATGTGCCGATTTGCATTCCATGTCGCTGTGTCATTCTGTGATGGTCTGTCGATATTGGAGAGCCTCTGCAACATGAGCCGCTTCGATGCTCTTCGCACCCAGCAAATCCGCAATCGTCCGCGCAACCTTGATGGTGCGGTGGTAGCTGCGGGCGGAGAGGCCCAGACGATCCACGGCTTTCAGCAGAAGCTGCTGAGAAGTTTTGTCGAGGGGACACAGTGTATCCACGTGCTTTACATTCATTTCTTTATTCGTGCGGATGGGCAACCCTTTGAAACGTTTTGCTTGGAGTTTCCGAGCCGCATGCACGCGCGCCAGGATATCCGCAGTGGTGTCCGCAGCTTCATCGGGTCTTTTCTGCAGATCTTCTATGGGCACGGGTTGCACATCAATCGTAAGGTCGATACGGTCGAGCAAGGGTGCGGAAATGCGTCGTTTGATGTGTTCTTTGGAACTCGCGCTCCATTTGGGCGGGTTCATGGCGGCAACCATGATGAAGTCTGCCGGGAAGGTGACGCTTCCGTGCGCGCGCGTGATGGTGATACGTCGATCCTCCAGAGGTTGTCGCAGCACTTCCAACACTTGCGACGGGAACTCTGCGAGTTCATCCAAAAATAATACGCCACGGTGTGCCAGGCTGATTTCCCCCGGTCCCGGGATCTGTCCCCCGCCGACAATGCTCACGCCGCTCGCGGTGTGGTGCACTAATCTGAAAGGCCGTTCATTCACCAGCGGCGCATCGCGCGGCAGGAGATTTGCGACGGAATAAATCTGCGTCACTTCTATGGCTTCTTCTTGTGTGAGCTCCGGAAGGATCCCGCGAAAAGCGCGAGCGAGCAGCGTCTTGCCCGAACCCGGTGCGCCGGACATCAACACATTGTGTCCGCCTGCTGCGGCAATCTCCAACGCGCGTTTTGCCACGTGCTGTCCGCGGATGTCCGAAAAGTCCACTTCTTCATCACGAATTTTTCGCGGCGCGCTGGCGGGCATGTGCACCGGTTCCGCCGCGCGCAGTCCCGTCAAAATTTCTACGAGTTCTTTTAAATTACTCGGTGCGATCACAGTGAGCCCCGGAATCAACGCCGCTTCGGGTCCATTCACAAATGGCACAACAATTGTTTTTAATCCCATCTTTTTTGCCGCGATGGCGGATGGCAGCACGCTCGAGACATGGCGGAGTGATCCATCCAACGCGAGTTCACCCAAGAAGGCCATCGATTTTAAATCATTCTCCGATACTTCCACCAGCTCATGTGCAATCAGGAGTCCCATTGCCATCGCGAGGTCGTAGCGCGGACCGACTTTCTTGATATCCGCAGGTGCCAAGTTGATGGTAATGACGCGTCCCGTGGGAAAATGATATCCGCTGGAACGCAGTGCCATGCGAACGCGCTGCTTACTTTCTTGAACGGCCGTATCACCCAGTCCGACGATGAACATGTTTCCTTCCCCACTTTTCACGGTGCCGATTTCTACGGTGATGGGAACACTCTGGAGTCCAATAGTCGCGAAGGAGGTTAATTGGGTCAGCATGGAGAAGGAGAATGTGGATAGAGGAGAGCACCCGTTCCTGGGTGCGATGAGCAGAAGAAAGTGTACTTACGTACACCTATTCCGAACAATCAAATCAGGTAGACAATCGTACACCTTTATGTCCCATATAGCGCTCCCCTTTGCTAAAGTTTCTCCATGAAAAGAGTGCGAGTGACGTTGTTTGCAGACCCTGCAACAGAGGAAACGCGTGCGGAGCCGCCGCATATTTTGCTTGGGCGCAGAGGTGAGGATCTGGCTGCCAGGTACCTCGTCAAAAAGGGATATCGCATCTGCGCGCGCAACGTGCGTCTGGGAAAATCCGAAATCGACATCATTGCGTTTGATCCTGTGGATGCAATCCTTGTCTTTGTGGAAGTGAAGGCGAAGCAGACTCTCAATGATGCGTATTTACCTTCCATGAACGCGGGTGCACGCAAGTGGCAGTTCCTCCGTCGCGGCATCCAAAAATACATCGCGGAGCAAGCCTACGATGGCGGCTACCGGATCGATCTCATTTCTGTCACCGACGGAAAAGTTTTGAGCCATGCAAAAGCAGTCGGCGGGGTATGGTCGCTGGTGAAGAATTAATTGGCACCCTTGGGCATGTCCGGTGATATGTATAATCGAATAGGTTTTTTCTTTGCATTTATATCTGCCAACATTTGCGTGAGAACATGATCATTATGGCTGTAGCGGGAAATGAAATAGAGCGTCGCTTTATATTCCGCCCCGGGGACTCCGGGAAAGAAATATAAATATCCCACGCACCCTCTCCGTCGCCGTCTCCTAAAGGGACTGGGGCATCTACGGCAATGCGCGCAGCTCCATGTTTCAGAGGGCACCTAAATTTAAATTTGAGTTCCAGAGCAGCCTGTTCCTTATCACCCTCGGTCACGGTTGTTAAGGATCCGCTCTCAATTTCAATTTCTTTTGTTTGCATCATTTGCGTCAGTGCTTCACTTGTCGTTGCTGATTGCCGAACGAACGGTGTGTTGGGTTGTGGTGCGGAACAGTTCGAGCATCCTGGGAGTGCTCCGGCCAGTACTACTACTGCCTTCAGAAATTTATCAAATTCACTCATAAAGGGGGTGATCGTATCCCCCTCATGTGCAAAAGCAAGAAATCCATCCATGGCACGCGAAAGCAGTGGGTGGTGTTTGGTCACTTGTGTAACGTGGGATGGCTACCTACGGTGTCCCTCCCACGCCTGTGTGCCGTAACGCCGTCTTATGCATACATCAACTGCACTACGGCGTGCAGGCACAAACCCACCCTTCCCTAAAAGGTTCCGCTCCAGTCCGGCAAAGCTGGACTTCGCGCATTATTTTAATTCGCCGGGATGTTTACACACAAATATTTTTATGCCTCTCCCCTCAGCGGAGGCAAAAGGACATCCAAAGCTTTTTGAACATCCAGAGGCAAATCGAGAAACAAGGCTTTTATTGCCGGCAGCTCTTTTGCAATCAACTCTCTGAGTTTCAGCTGTGCACGTTGCGCTTGCCCCGCTGCCTCAAGTGGCTTTGTGGAAACATATCCGGGCACCAATAAAAATTTGCGTGCAAGCCTGACCAAATCATCACGGGGAATACTCAATGCAGGAGCATCCAGTACACCTTTCACCAATTCTGTGGTGCCATCTTGCAAATCTCCCAGGTACGTGTGTGCTATTTTAGCCAGGGCAAATACTTCCTTATTTGCCGAGTCCTCGAACCATTTAGGGTCTATCGTAGAATAATGTTCTTCAAATCGGATATATAACTCACGCAACTTGTCGATGCGTGACCCGATTTCTTCATCCGGCAGTTTCATTACTGTCCTTAACTCATCCCTCAGTTCTAAAAACACTAGCGGCTTCTCAGTGCTCATATGTTATTATATTATACATTTTTATTATTTAGTCAAGTATCAATACAGTGGCCTTGGATAAGGCTTTTGCAGGCCATCGGTGCTTATCTTCTGAGCTTTCCATCATCTCGTTCCAGACTTGCTCCTTCTCTTTGCCTTTCAGGAAAAAGATCGCTTCGCGCGCGGCTGTGAGCACGGGGAGGGTCACGGAAATTCGTTCACGTACATCAAAGCGATCGGTCGTTGTTCCAATTACGAGATGATTGCCGAATGCTTTTTCGGGCACGGGTGGAAACAGCGATGCGATGTGGCCGTCGGGCCCGAGCCCGAGCGTCACAAGATCCGCAGGATTTTTTTTGAGCAAATCTCTCAGATGTTTTTCGTAGCGATCGATGAATTTTTCATACGGCAATGTCGTATCCGGAAAAATAATCTGCGATTCCGGAACGGGTGCATGCTTCAAGAGCGTCGAGCGGAGCAAAAACTGATTGCTCTTCGGGTCATCTTCGCGAATGTAGCGATCATCAACCAAGAAGATCGAAACTTTCGACCAATCGATCCCCTTTTCTTTGCCAAGCAGGTCATAGATCTGTCCCGGAGTGGAACCTCCGGAGAGTCCAACGGCTGCGCGACCATGATCAGCGATGGATTTTTTGATGATGTCCGCCATCCATGAGCATCCGCGTTCGGCGAAAGCATCAGCATTCACTTTGATGATGGTCGGATGGATCATGATTGTATTGTAGCCTATCAATAAACCAGAGCGGCCGTTCCCGGCCGCGATGTTGGGGACGATCCGCGGCCACGAAGGGCCGCTCTCTTCCTAAAACCATGTACGTCCATCCTTCTTCATCCACGCATCCGCCTCCTTCGGTCCACCGGATCCCGCCGGATACAAATGCAGCGGTGTCTTCTTGCCATCCAGATGTTCCTGCAGAGGATCCAGCAATATCCATGCGGCACGCACTTCGTTGAAGCGCAAGAACCACTGGTGATTCCCATGAATCGCTTCCAAGAGCAGCAGTCCGTGCTCGGGGAGGCAGTCGCCCATGCACACAAGAGGATCTTCCATGATGAGTGGACGGAACTGCGGCGTGCTGCCGCCCAGTTTCGTTTGCAGATGCAGGCGCATGCCGGCTTCGCCCTGCAGAATGATGTCGAGGCGGTTCGGTGTGCCGCCGGGCGTTGACAGTTTCGGCATCTGAAATTGAATGGAAATGCGCGTCTCTTTTTTCGTGAGTCGTTTCCCGGATCGCAGATAGAAAGGAATTCCTTCCCAGCGCTGCGCGTGAGAAAAAAGTTTCATTGCGACGAAGGTGTTTGTCCGCGATGTTTTGGAAACACCCTGTTCCTCGGTGTAACCCGGAGCGCTCACACCTTTGGCGTACTGTCCCTGCAGGATGAGGTCATCCGGCTTCGCATCTGATGGCAAATACAGTTGCTCCAGCGCGCGCTGGCGGCTCTCACGGAAGGATTCCCCCTCCTCAATCAATTGCATAGTGAGGAGCGCACACATTTCCAGCAAGTGCGATTGGATCATGTCGCGAAACGTGCCGGTGTGTTCAAAGTATCCTGCGCGTCCTTCTATGCCTGCCGCTTCGGATGCGGTTACTTCCACATGCTGTATCAGCGTGTGCTTGAGCATCCGTTCCAGGATGGGATTTGCATGGCGCAGGTAGTAGATGTTGCGCACAGCTTCTTTGCCCAAGTAGTGATCCAGCAGATAGATCTCCTCATCTTTAAAGTGTGAGAGCAATTCCTCCCGGATCTCTGCGAAGCTTTTGCTGTCATGTCCCACGGGCTTCTCGATGATGCAGCGGAAGGGGTGCTTTCCGTCATGCACACCGCCCGCACGAAGATTTTTGAGCACGGCCGTAAAGACGGTTGGGGGAATGGAAAGATACGCCAACCGAACGGCTTTCGGATCTCTTTCCCATTCATCCAATGCTTTCGCCAGCCGTTTAAAATCCTCAGCGCTCTCATATTGGCCTTGGATGTAGTGCACGTGCTCCAAAAAATTCTTGACCTTCGCCTCGTTCACTTCGCCGTGATCGCGGAGAATGGAATCGTGCACCAGTTTCCGAAAGGAATCATCATCCATGGCCGTCCGCGCATACCCGACGATCGAAAAATTCTCGGGCAGGCGTTTCTTTAACGCCAGCGTGTAGAGCGCGGGGTAGAGTTTAAGAGTGGCCAGGTGGCCGGATGCGCCGAAGAGGATAAAGCTGAATGATTCTGAAACGGAGAGATCCATGAAATCCCATTGTAGAGGATGCGCTGCCCCACTCAAGCCACGACTGCAGGTTTCAGCCGATCATTTTGTCGACCGGAAAGCAGTGTCCCCGGATCCAGCATGTGCACGGGATACTTCATTGCGGTTGCGGCGGTGGGCAGGGGATCTTTTATCAGTTCCGGCGAAAGCGATTCCGGAAAGAGCGCGTAACGCAGTGCGATAACATGTAATTCCTCCTGCGTTATCGGCCGTGGATCCTTCGCACGCTCAAAAAGATTTTCCCATTGATAGATTTCCCCCGATTTTCTTTTGGCGTTTGCAAGATGGCTTAGCCAGCCTCCAATAATTTTTGTTCGGAGTTGATTCTCGGAGCGGATGGGAAAGTGAGCGAGAAAAAGCTTCTCTGTGTCTTTCATTTGGATCGGTTCACTCGTCACGCGATCGAGAAGTTGATGGCTCCCGAGCGGCAATCGAGCAGTTTTTCCCACACTCGCCGGGAAAAATACTTTTGAGTAGGGAATGATTTCATTCTTTCTTCGATGTGCGATGCGTCTTAAGACATGAAGTTCTTCCATTGGATCTTCTGGAGTCGGCACATATGTTCTCCATGGAAACAGGTGTGGTGTGTGCGGCAATGTATGAATCAATTCTTTCGGGGAACTACTCATCGAACCCAAAAATTCATCCGCATCCAGTGGTAAGATCCATGCCTCGGGCTCCTCTTCTGCGAGCTCAAGCATCAGTTGCGAGAGCGCTTCTCCTTGCTCGTGTGCGATACGCTCATCTGTACGAATATCCAGAGGAATGCCTTCACGCTTCAGTTCTTCCAAAATCTCCCGCGTGTTGTCCTCCGAGCGATGTACAATGATGATCATCCGCTCAGCAAACGCCGCATGGTGCCGCACGAATATTTCGATGATGTCCGCTTCGTTGCGAACCCAGGAGATGGTGGTGAGTGACATTTGTTTTATCCTACAGAGCGGCGAGTCCAAACCGAAGAAAATACAAGAACAGCTTTTACCCAAGCCGCAAAACTAATCTTCTTGAAGTCCGAACATGCAGGGGTAGCATTTGTGGAAACATGGTTACAGTCATTTCACTGGAGAGAGAATGGCCAAAAGGTCCCGAGGGAAGGCGCGCTCAGGAACTGGCAACCAATCCGGTCGGGATGACCGACCGTGATCTTCCGTGGGCTCTTGCTGAGGATGCTTGTCGAACCAAAAATAAAAAACCTGCATCGTGTCCATTGGTTGCATATCTTCTGCAGCAAAAAACCGTTGCTATTCAGGATGGTTGTCGTGCATGTTTGGCAGATGCGGAAGAAGACCTTGAGGCTCGGTTCTCCGATCGACAGATAGAAATGAGAGAGGCATAAAGAGCAGGAATACTCATCCGTTGCACATCTTTAACCTCTTGCAAAACCGCAAAAGGACGCTAAGCTAGAGACACATCATCGTTCTATCCAGAGAAGCGCCGATGGGATCTGGCCCGCTATAGGCGCTCCCCAACCCTTCGACTCGCTTCGCTCGCTCAGGGCAAGCCTCCCTCGAAATCGGTGGGAAATCCAGCCCTCGCATGAGGGAGAGATAGCAGACATCACTCTTCCTCCAAGGAAGATTTTTTTTCGTCCGTCTACGCGGTGAAAGTGCCATCGGAGCGGCGATACCGCTCCGCCGAGACCCTCTCGCATCCTGAAATTTTATTCCCTACCACCTACAACCTACCCCCTACTCACATGTCCTACTTCTTCACCTCCGAATCCGTCACCGAAGGCCACCCGGATAAACTCTGTGACCAAATCAGTGATGCCGTGCTGGATTATGCACTCAGCAAAGATCCCAAGTCACATGTGGCATGCGAGTGCTTGGCCACGACGGGGCTTGTGGTGATCGCCGGGGAAATCAGCACCAGCACGTACATTCCCATGGCGCAGGTTGCGCGCAGTGTCATAAAAGAAATCGGCTATAACGATGGCATCTACGGCTTCGATCACAAAGCATGTGCCGTGACGGTCTGCGTTGGCGAACAGAGCTCAGACATCGACCAAGGCGTGACGGCAGAGAAGACTGCTACGAAAGAGCAAGGTGCCGGTGACCAAGGCCTCATGTTTGGTTTTGCCTGCGATGAAACACCGGAGCTCATGCCGCTGCCTATTTCCCTCGCACATAAACTCACGAAGAAATTGGCGGATGTCCGCAAGAAGAACGGACTCAATTACCTGCGACCGGATGGCAAGAGCCAGGTCACCATTCAGTACAGCGACGACGGCGTTCCGGAGCGTGTTGAATGCGTGGTCATCTCCACGCAGCACCGCGAAGACGTATCGCACGATCAAATTTGCAAAGACATCAAAGAGCACATCATCCAGCCCGTGTGCGGAGACTATCTGGATGCGAAGACAAAGTTCCACATCAACCCGACGGGACGTTTCGTCATCGGTGGACCGCCGGGGGACTGCGGTCTCACAGGCAGAAAGATCATCGTTGATACCTACGGCGGCTACAGCCGCCACGGTGGCGGTGCGTTCTCGGGCAAAGATCCCAGCAAAGTGGACCGCTCTGCTGCGTACGCAGCACGTTGGGTCGCAAAGAACATCGTGAAGGCGGGTCTCGCGAAGAAATGCGAAGTGCAAATCGCCTACGCCATCGGCGTCGCGGCTCCCGTCTCGGTGAACGTGAACACGTTTGGCACAGGCACCGTTTCCGACCGTGACTTGGAACAGGCGGTGAACAAAATTTTCGATCTCCGCCCAGCCGCCATCATCAAAGATCTTGATCTTCTGAAACCGCAGTACCGACAGCTGGCGGCATACGGTCACATGGGTCGTGAGGATCTTGGAGTGAAGTGGGAGGAGACGAACCGCACGGCGGAACTTTTGAAAGCGCTGGAATCTTCCGCAAAAGTCACGCCGCGGAAAAAATTGGTGGCAGCAGTCGCATAACGTGATATGTGTTCAATGAGCGAGGAATTCACCTCCTCGCTCTTTGATCGAAGGCATCGATTTTTTGGCTTTATTGAGGGTTTAAATGGGTCATGGACACTTTTCGATCTTAGGGGTCTTGCGTGTGCTTGGGTGAAGGGAATAGGGTGGATGCATGAACGAAGGAAAACCTCTCTATGATCAGCTTGGGTTTTATGCGGAGGAGCACAGGATGGAGTTGGAAAAACCTCTGTCAGAAGATGGTGAGAATGGCGACACTGCGAATGCAGTCGATTGGACTGAATACGTTAAAGTCTCCGAGTTTCTTGCGACACACAACGTAAGAAATTGTTTGCATCCAGCAACTTCGACCAAAGAAAACAAACTTGAAGGAACCGAAACAGGCGTGATAGAAAGAAGCGGATATACACCCGAGCATCGGGAAGCCGTGCGACGAGCAATCGATGATGCCTATGGCGAGGATGAGGGAGATTTACAAGATGCACCCAGCGAAGTTGATCTTGAAAATGCACACGTGTGTCTTCGCATTTTGGGTCCTGTCGGCGCAGATGCCGAGGTCGCTCTTTCGCGTGCAGCACGGAAAGAGACAACGGAGAAAGGCGCCCTCAAAGTGAATCGCAGTAATCTTGGGAAAATTCTCGTGGCAGAAGCAGTTGCAGCGTTGGGCGACAAAGCGGAGTCAACCATTCTTCTGTATGCAAGCATGCTCGAGGAGCACGGATTTTTGGAAAGTGCAGTGACGATACGAAGGAAAGTGAAAGATGAGGCGGATAAAAAATTGCCACACCTTGATGAAAGCGCCTTCACCGGGATTCGTACCGGCCTTGGAGAAAATATATAATTTCTATGCCGTTACATAATGATGAATCCCTTTTGCGGCGCATTGGACTGGCAACAAAAAGTAAGCCCTGTGCAGAAAAAATAGGATTACTGATTCATCAGAACACTGCAGGTGTCGCGGATTTCACGAGGGCTCTTATACAGCCTTTACTGGACAACGATCCCATTGCCCTCAGAAATATTTTTCTTCCCATTAATGCTTCCAATGGCGAAGGAGAAGTCATTGGAGATATTACCCGCTCCTGTGCCATGCACGGGCATGCACGCACTGTGTATGAATTGGTGCCCAATTCGGTTTTGAGGGATGTTTATGTTGTTCTTCAGCAATTTTGCAAATCAGAATGGGATGCCATTCAAACGGCAAAGGCTCAAGCGGCACAACTTGCACAACAGCGAGCGCAGCAGGCAGCAGCATTGCGAGCCCAAAGACTTCCCGGTCACGGCCCCATATTCGTGGGTCCCGGCATACCTTCGCCCGCTGCACAACCATCTAAAACTACACCCGCCCCATCACCGACTCCTCCGCAAAATCCTCCACCGCCGTTGCACGGGCATCTCCCGAAGAAAAAACCGTAATCTCTTACAACATCCAATCCTCCATCCTCTCCGTTGAGTGGACGGATAAAGAGGAAGATTCCGTAGGATGGCCATTCATTCGTCTTTTCTTTGTTGCGCCATTGTCGTAATCGAGCAGTACCACTCGAGATTTTTTCTTTTCTGTCATGTGGACGGAAGGCACCGGATATCCTCTTTTTTTACATGCCCTTTGGATGTATTTCCGAATAAGATCTGCCTGACCGTTCAAAGTTTGATGGTCCAATGTAATTCGTACGACACAGTTCTGCGTCATGAGTATT
The DNA here is from genome assembly GCA_001787535.1 of Candidatus Peribacteria bacterium RIFCSPHIGHO2_01_FULL_51_35. Classification (GTDB taxonomy): domain Bacteria; phylum Patescibacteriota; class Gracilibacteria; order Peribacterales; family Peribacteraceae; genus 2-02-FULL-52-16. The sequence continues at coordinate 12,247 of MFXP01000015.1, read as the reverse complement.
CCCAGTTCAAAAATAGAGCTGCATTGAATTTGTCGTATGTTTTTGAACAATCTAGAAGGATTTTCTCCAACGTGAATCTGGCATACGGTGAGCCAATCTGTCGGCAATCCATCTTTTTTCATCTGTTTTCGAAGTATATCTTTTGAAAGTCTCCTATCTTGTGAGCCCGGTACTGTCCGTCCATGAGGAATCGATCCGTTATCAAGTTTAGCGCTCACAGTGCGTGCTGCAATATGAAGGGCTTTGCCCACATCCCCCGTTGTGAGCACTTCTTTCCTCGCAATTTCGAATCTGTCTGCGTAGGAGATTTCTTCAAGCATAGTTGCACGCTAATGGCGCACGGTTGTAACGTCAAGAATTCTTGTCCCCGGGTAATAATACCGCAGTATCTCTTCAGCAATTTTCCCCTCCCTGGCTTGCCCCCCTGCTCCGCAGCCGGACATGCCCACGCCATGCCCCCATAGCTTCATACCGGCGCACCACGGGTCGGCTTTGCTTTCGAAAATTTCCGGGAAGGGAAAATCTTTCCAGCCCGCCTCGGCGGGTGTGCGTGTGCGGCCATTATCGGTGGAGAAGTACGGCGCTTTGATGATCTGATTATTCTTGGTGAGGACGAGATTCTCTGTATCGCGCACGGATTCCACCCAGCGCGGATTCCGATTCTCAAAGGTGATGCCGCCATAGGCTTGGAAGAAGGCGGGATCATCACTGCCGTCGTAGGGCATGCCGGGGAACTTTCGATTCTTCGGATCCATGTAGAAAGCAGCGTAGGTGCGTGCGGCAATGGCGAAGGCGCGCTGCTTCTCCCACGGCTCGGTATCGGGTTCTTCGGCCAAGCCTGCCATGTAGTCTTCCAGCGAAAGTTCATTGATGAGTGCGGGCTTTCCCCCAAGCGTGAGGCATTCCATTGTGCCGCGGAATTTTGTCTCGAAGAGCGCGGCATCGAATGATGCGCACGACGCAACACTCGCCTCTTGTTTCGTCAGGCGAATGCGAATCATCGCATTGTCGTGTAGGGGCACTGCGCGCCGTGCCCCTACACTGGATTCGGCCGGATTTTCTTTCGTCCCCGTCGGACGGATGGGCTTTTGCGGCGTGGAACGTTGTCGCTGCACATTTGTTCCCACGGGCACGGTTCTGCTATTGCCACTGCGTTCCCGCAGCCGCTCCGCAGCACGGATTTTCCTGCTGAGTGTTGCCGATCTTCGCGTGATTCTTTCTTCCCGTGCCTTCTGCACCGGTGACACTTTTTTCGTTAGAACGTTCACGGTGCGTTTCGTGATCTGCGGAAATTTGATGGTTGCATCGATGTTGCCGCTCGCGACGTTCCTGCGCACTTGTCCCAGCGTTTCCTTTACGTAGTATCCCGGACAATCGGTGGAAATAAGATCCTTGTGTCCCACGACGGTCGGCAATGTTTTTCCATGAAAGACGGTCGTGCGTCCCGGCTCGACGTCGTAGCGATTTCCAAGATCAGAAAGAAGCCACTGCAGGCTCCTCATTTGATCCTGTGTCGGCTTCTCCACATCAAAATTCCCCAAGAGCGCCACGCCGATCGTCCCGACATTGTTGCAGTACACGTGACCGCCCACGACGCGTTCCCCTCCCGCGCGTCCTTCGTAGATCTGTCCTTCTTCGTCGATCAAATAGTGGTACCCCACGTCTCCCCAGCCGCGATTCTGTACATGATATTGATACAGCGCGCGAATGCGTTCCAGCGGTGGACGTGCATCGCCCGTCACCTTGAGAGCAGTATGGTGTACCACGAGCAACCGAATGTTGGGGGAATATTCCTGTGTCCAGCGCAAGCGCTCACCATCCTTGTTCGTCGTGGCGCGTCCGACGGATTTGAATTCTTTTGGATACAGTTTCTGCGCTTCCTCACAGTCCTGCACGCGATTGGAAGGCTCTTCGGTGGCTCCCGTATTACCATTGGAATCTTTTTCTTCCTCGGCTGGTTCTGGCTCATCCTTGGCTATCAGGAGCGATTCATCCGCCCCCCACTCGGCGCGTGAGTAAATTCTGGGTTTCCCGATGGCCTCATGCGATGCCACCGTGTAGCGTGCGGGATCTTTTGCCACGCGAATCGGGTGCAGGGCGATGCCCGCAGCTCCACGCACTCGAATTTTGGAAACAGCATCCGGAAACATGATCAAATTCGATTCCTTCAGCAGCGGATCCTGCTCATTTTCGAGCATCAACGGCTGCCACTCCGTCCATCGCGAGCCATTCCACCCGCTCACTTCCACAGAAACATCATCATCCAAAAATTCGACACTTAGAGCATCGATGGGATCAGCAAAATCCTGATGGATGATCGGTTCGGATGCGGAAGGACTCGCGGTGATGAGTGCGAGTGCAAGAAGCGTCGAAGAAAGCACGGTCGAACTATAACGAAGAGTCTAGCTGTCACCTATCGAGATTCTTGGAAAATAGTTTCGTATGATTGAATCATCTTCTCGAGTGAAAATTTTGCCTCTGCAGCGCGCTTGCCGAATGTTGCGATCTCTTGTCTCTTCACGGGATCGCGCAGCGTCTCGATGGCTCCTTGCAAGGCTCGGACATCATCGGCCTTCACAATGATCGCTTCCTTTCCATTTTCCAGGTAACTGGCAATGCCGCATGCGTCGGTGACGATGGTCGGAATGCCTTTGCTCATGGCTTCCGCTGCGACAAGACCAAAGGGATCATGCTCACGCGAAGGAAGCACAAGCACATCCATGGATGCATAGAAAGGATGGAGATCGGGGAGTGTCGGAATCAAACGAATGCGGGGCTCCGCGAGGTGTTCGCGTACTGTGATCTCTGCAATCAGATTCCGAATGAATCCTTCCTCTCGGCCTTTTCCGACGATCGTGAGGCTGATTTCCGGCAGATCTGCGATGGCTTGGATGAGGACGTCAACGCCTTTGTCCTTAGTGAGGCGCGCGATGCAGCCAATATGTTCCCCTCTCCCGTCTGCGGGCGAGGGGGACGGAGAGGTGAGTGCGTCTTTAATTCCGTTCGGGATTGCAATTATCCTCGCAGCATTCCAACCGAGATCGAGGTAGATCTTTCTGCTCAACTCCGAAACCACAATGGTTGTAACAGCATTGCTCAGCCGCAGCAGATTCTGGAGCCACGGATTTTTGGTGAGCCAATTGCTCACGCGATCGTGCTCTATCCAAAATGTTTTGATGCCTTTGCGTACGGCAATGGGCGTCAGCAGAATTTTTTCCGAAAGGCTGAGCATGCAGAGAGCATCCAGATCGGAAAATTGTTGCAAAAGAACTTCCAAGAGGCGCTGCATTTTCTGTTTTCTCCAAAAAAATCTGATCACCGTGCTTTTGGAAACGGGCGGAGCGCCGATTGCCAGCTCCACAACCGGAAAATTTTCCGCTCGGCAGAGCCGTAGCAGCGTCGGGCAACTTCCGGCAAACGCCACGGCATGGCCGCGCTCTCGCAGTCCTTTCATTAAGGACAGCGTTTGCACTTCGGCGCCGCCGTACGTGCTTTCCAACGGAAATCGCGTGAAGAGGATCTTCATGAGATGACCATTGTACCTCTTTACGTTCCGATGATCTTTGTCAGCTGCACGTACATATCGCTCGCGGATCTGTTCAGCGTATCGATGGTTTTGTCATAACCTGCGCCTCCATCTTCGGATCCCAAATACACGGAAACGAATGGCTGATCCTCCGCTTCTTCCCGGAGCGCCTCCAGGAATGGTTTGGCATTCGCATGTGTCAGAAGAATGTGAAATCCCTCATCCTGCATTTCCTGCGCGCAGGTCATGGCAAGGCTTGCGGAGAGTTTGCCGTCTTCGTCCGGAGCGGCCTGTTTGAAGAACGGGAGTTCTTGCAACTCTTCCATCGCGATGTGTCGCCAGGATGGTTTTTCTTTCAACAATCGCTCTATGAGCACTTTCCGCGCGATATCGGTGCTTCCGCTTAAGAGGAGAATCATGGGGGAAGTATACAGAGACTGTGAAAGGTTTATTAGGTTTATTGCGTTCATTAGGTTGATCGAAATCACTAAAAACCTAATGAACGTAATAGTCTTAACAAACCTAATAAACCTATTTTGTGATTTTTTTCTTTCCTCCTATGTACGGCTGCAGCACATCGGGAATATTAACGCTGCCATCTTCATTTTGGTAGATCTCCAAGAGAGGAATCAAAATCCTGGGGCTCGCGATGCAGGTGTTATTGAGCGTGTGCACGAACTTCTTCTTGCCATCCTTGTCCTCGTATTTGATTCCCAATCTCCGTGCTTGGAAATCATAAAACGTCGAGCAGCTGTGCGTCTCACCGTAGCCTTTCCTGCTTGGCATCCAGGTTTCGATATCATTCTTGTAGACCTGTCCGCGCCCCATATCGCCCGTGCACACTGCAACGACGCGGTATGGCAACTTGAGCGCCTGCAGCACTTCTTCCGCATTGGTGAGAAGTTCCTGATGCATCTTCGCGCTCACGTCCGCATCCGCCTCGCATAGCACCACTTGCTCCACTTTTTGGAATTGATGGATGCGGTAGAGACCCTTGGCATCTTTGCCGTACGTGCCCGCTTCGCGGCGGAAGCAATTGGAGATGCCGCAGTAGCGCTTCGGAAGATCAGTGATCTTCAATGTCTCACCCTGATGGTAGCTCGCAACGGACACTTCCGAAGTTCCGATCAGCCACACACCATCACTCTCCATCTGTCCGTCTTTTTCTTTCTGTACGCCAACGGCGTAGGCCTGCTCTTCTCCGCCCGGGAAATAGCTCGTGCCCATCATCGCGTCGTAGTTTGCAAGCAATGGCGGAATGAACGGCGTGTAGCCTTTCTTCGCGAGGTGATCGAGCGTGAACATCAGGACAGCCAGCTCCAGTCGTGCTCCGTCGCCTTTCAAAAAATAACTGCGTGCACCGGCGATCTTCACACCGCGTGCGATATCGATGATGTTGAGTGCTTCCCCTAGGGCAATGTGGTCCTTGGCATCAAAATCAAAAGATGGTTTCTTGCCCCACGTCCGCAGCTCCACGTTCTCCGTATCATCTTTTCCCTCCGGAACGCTTTCGAGCGGAATGCTCGGCAGCAGGAGCTGCGTCTGCGTCCATTCTTCTTCTATCTTGCCCAGCTCCTCCTCTTTCTTTTTAAGCGTGTCACCGAGTTCCTTCATTTCTTTCACTGCCGCTTCTTTCTCCGCACCCTTCATCGTCGGGATCTGTTTGCTCACGGCGTTGCGCTTCGCGCGCATGTCATCCACTGCGAGCGTCAGCTCTCTCCTACCTTGATCCACTTTCAAAAAATTCTTCACATCCACGTTGATGCGCTTTTTTTTCGCAGCATCCGCATACGCATCCGGCCGTTCACGAAGATCCTGTAGGTCGATCATGGGATCAGCATAGCGAAAGATATCGTAGGTTACATCTGTGCCTTATTCTCCAGCTGCCCCTGCAAGATCTGTAAATAGAGGTCGCGCAGGCCATCTGTCTCTTCCGCCAGTTGCCTCACATTTGGGTCCAATCTTTTATCTGTACAGTCATTATCTTCCGGCACCCAATCGTAATCCCTGTATTGGTCTTGCTCTTCTATGCATACTTCTTCCATTCTGTTCTGGATAAATTTCCAGAACATGTATTGGGCTAAAACAATGCGATCCAGGCTGTCAATTTTCCGAAAAAACGCCGGAAGCTTGTCATTCGATAAAGGCTTGCCTTCTTGTGTCCAACTTTTATTTCTCACTCCCAAGTACACCCCAAGTTCGATACCCTCTTTTGTAGACCCTTGTATTTCAAGAAGTAAATGTTTGCGTTCTAATTGCTTCAGTCTTTTTCTCCAAACTTTATCAGGCAGGGTTTCTTTTCGAAGGAGATTCCATGCAGCCTGCTTCGCATTTATTCGAGCGGCGCGTTTTGGTACGTAGGGCAGCCAAACAGATTCAGGAGCAGCCGGTTTCATAAGGCTGTCATTTCAGCACAGATGCCTTTCATCATCAAGTTTTTACCTAGCAGATGCCAAAAAACGGCATTTGGACGCAAAGGAATTCATCGTGTTCTGCAGGTGACCCTTTGGTTTCCGAGCGCCTTCCCTGTACCATACTTCGTCTTATGCAAAGTAAACCATTCCGATTAGTCTCCCCTTTCCAGCCCACCGGCGATCAGCCGAAGGCCATTGCACAGCTTATGAAAGGACTGCAGAAAGGCGAGAAACATCAGACGCTGCTGGGAGCCACGGGCACGGGCAAGACATTTACCATGGCGAACATCGTGGAGAAGATCCAACGTCCCACGCTGGTGCTGGCGCACAATAAAACATTGGCGGCGCAGCTTTGCAGCGAATTTCAAGGTTTCTTTCCGGACAATGCCATCTCGTACTTTGTTTCGTATTACGACTACTACCAACCGGAGGCATATCTCCCGCACACGGATACGTACATCGAAAAAGATGCGTCCATCAATGCGGAGATAGAAAAATTTCGTCATGCCGCTACATTCAATCTCCTCATGCGCCGCGATGTGCTCATCGTCGCCTCCGTTTCCTGCATCTATGGCCTCGGTAACGTAACGGATTACGAGGCGCTGGCGCTGCGGATGAAGCGTGGGGACAAAATCAAGCGTGACCAGCTCCTCCGCAAACTCACGGACATCCAGTACCGCCGCAGCGGCATCGAGTTCAAGCAAGGCATGTACCATGTGCTGGGCGACACCGTGGAAGTTTTTCCGCCGGGAGGTGACACTGTCATTCGCATGGAGATGCCTTTCGACGAGATCGAAGTGATTCAAGAAGTGGATTGTTTCACGGGCGAACTCTTGCACGAGCTGGAGGAAATCACGGTGTTTCCGGCTGCGCACAACGTCACGACCAAGGAAAAGATCGATCAAGCGGTGGATGGCATTCGCGGCGAATTGGAAGTGCGTGAGCGCGAATTGCACGATGCCGGCGAACTTGTGAAGGCAGAGCGCATCCGCACACGTACGGAATACGACATCGAGATGCTCAAAGAAACGGGCTACTGCACGGGGATCGAAAACTACGTGCGCTACTTGAATAACCAAGCCCCGGGCATGCCGCCCTCCACGTTGCTGGATTACTTTCCAAAAGATTTCCTGTTGATCGTGGATGAATCGCACATCACCATTCCGCAGGTCGGCGGTATGTACGAAGGCAACCAATCACGCAAGCGGACACTCATAGAATATGGCTTCCGTTTGCCGAGCAGCGCGGATAATCGGCCACTCAAATTTTCGGAGTTTGAAGAGCGTGTCGGCCAACGCATCTACGTGTCTGCGACGCCCGCCAAGTACGAGTATGCGCACACGGATAAAGCAAACATCGTGGAACAAATCATTCGCCCCACGGGACTTTTGGATCCTCCTGTCACGGTGAAGCCGACGAAACACCAGATCGATGACATCACAGCGGAGATCAAAGCCACGCTCAAGCGCGGCGAGCGCGTGCTCATCACGACGCTTACCAAAAAGATGGCGGAGGATCTCACGAAGTATTTGATCGAAGCAGGCGAGAAAGTCCGCTACCTCCACAGTGATGTCGAAACACTGGAACGCATCGAAGTGCTGCGGCAGCTGCGCACAGGGGAGATCGACATCGTCGTTGGTATCAACCTGCTGCGTGAAGGATTGGACCTTCCCGAAGTGAGCTTCATCGCAATTTTGGATGCCGATAAGCAGGGCTTCCTCCGTTCACGCGATGCGCTCATCCAAACCATTGGTCGCGCAGCCCGCAACTTAAACGGCCATGTCACGCTCTACGCAGACAAAATGACGGATGCCATGAAGGCTGCCATCAGCGAGACGGAACGCCGTCGCACGATTCAAGATGCGCACAATAAAAAACACGGCATCACGCCCAAGTCCATAGAGAAAGCCGTGCACGACATTGCCGAGGAAGGCAGGAAGCTGGAACTGCGTCGCCCCAAGTATGACCACACGAAGATTCCAAAAGACGAGAAAAAGCGCCTGATGGAAGAACTGGAAGCGCAGATGGATCTTGCCGCAAAGAATATGGAATTCGAGAAAGCGGCAGATCTAAGAGATGAGATCGAACTCCTACGAAGAGAAAAATAATTTTAGAAGATGGTTTCTTCGCCGGTAGACTCTTGCCTTGGCTCCACATCTTCTCCAAAAATTTGGACGAGAGTTTCTCCCAAGGGGGCATCTCCTTCTTCAGGATGGGTGGGATCATCGTTTTTAATGCCTGCGAGGAATTCGTCAGTGGGATGCAGTTCATCTTCCGGTACCCCTGCACTCAATAAGCGTTCGTGCACTTCAATGCATTGCTTCCTTAGCAAGTCATTCGTTTTAAGCTGTGTTTCAAACGCCTGCACTCTACCTGGAGGCAGTTGTCCTAATAGATACTGTTTCACGACCGAATCAGATACTTCGTTCGACATGAGAGCACAGTAACATGAAGAATTTGTTATGTCAATCTTTCTTGTCTATCCCAAAGCCTGAGCTGCCTCTTTATATCCATCCGGGGTGCCCGTGTCGTAGCGCTTCCCTTCGAATTCATATCCGTAAATCGGCGTGTCTTTTAATTGCGCAATCAGCGCATCGATCAATCGAATTTCTCCGCCATGGCTCGAGCTGACGGCTGGAAGGATATCAAATGTTGATCGAGGAATAATATATTTGCCGACGATGCCGAGCGTGGAGGGTGCTGCTGCAGGCTCGGGTTTTTCCACGAGTCCCTTCACGCGTTTCAATCGGCCATCACTTTTACTTTCATCGATGTCTGCGATGCCGTATTTCTTCGTGAGTTCTCTCTTCACATTCTCCAATGCCAGCATGGCGGGCAGCGGATCCTCGGGATGCTTTTGCATGACTTCTTCGCAGGCGGTTTTCAACTGCTGCAGGCCGGTTTTGGCTCCATGGATTAAATCATCGCCAAAGAGGATTCCTACGGCGTCGCTTGTGACCCAATCCTTCGCCTGCAAAATGGCATGACCATCCCCTTTCTGTTCATGCTGATACACGACGTGGAATTTCACATTTGCATAGCGCGAGAGGTCTTCCAACATGTGAAGTTTGCCTCTGCTTTCCAATTCTTTCTCCAGCTCTGGTCTAGCGTGGAAGTATTCCGGAATGGATTCCTTGCCTTTGCTGATGACGAAACAGATCTCTGTGATGCCCACGGACAGCGCCTCATCCACCAACATAGCAATAATGGGAATATTGCCGATGGGCAGCAGTTCCTTGGGAACCACCTTCGTCCAGGGCAGGAACCGGGTGCCGAGTCCCGCTACGGGCAAAATCGCTTGGGAAAGCTTCATAGAGAGGAATTTTCGCAATAGCGCGAATGCCCACAGCCTACCTTTTTTTGACAGTTTTATCAAAATTCGCTACAATGGTGGCGAAATCAATCTTTACACAAACATCCTATGACCAAAGCAGAACTCGGACTTGCGACGGTGCAGCAGCTCTATCTTTTGCAGGTGCAGCTCTTCAATGTGCTGGATATGGACCTCAGTGACCCCGATCTGCAGAAGGAAGCGAAGAAGCAAACCAGAGAATTTGAAACGCTGTTGAAAGAAGCTGACTGGCGTTACATGGGTGGAGAAGATGTCTACGAAGAACTGACTAAGTTGCCGGTGGAAGTGAAGGCGAAGTTGAAAAATTCGCCGGTCGTCGAGAGGACGAAGGCGCGCGCTCATAAGCAGAGAGCATAAAGCAGAGAGTAGAGAGCAAAAAAATGAGAATCACTTTTTGCTCTGCGCTTTACGCTTTCTGCTTTTTGCTCTTTACTCTGCGCTCTTTACGCTTCGCTTATCCGCACAACCTTCACGCGCTCTTCTTTCGGGATCAACACTTTCAACACGCATTCTTTGTTGAGCGTTGCTTTCACGCGTTTCGGATCAATAACACACGGCAACGTGATGCTGCGGCTGAACTCGCCCCAAAAACATTCCTGCAGATAGTACTGGTCTTGCGGAATATTGTCCCCCTGCGTGCGCTTGCCGCGGATGGTGATGACATTGTCATTCACTTCTATATCGATATCACTCAGTCTGATTCCCGCGATGGGAGCCTTGATGATGTAGTAATCATCCTGTTCGAAAATATCCACCGCCACGCGGCCGGCGGTGCTCTGCGCACCGGGGAGCGGGGAAGTTTCTTTCGGCATTTTGTCTCCGGACATGCCCTGTTTTGTCATGCCTTCGTTGAGTGCACTGAAGATGCCGTGGAATGGGGACGGAGTCATTTCAGCTGATCGTACCAAATCTTGCAGCTGCCTCGCAAAAAGGAAGAGTAGTCAAGAGATGGAAGTTGTGAGGTATTCTGGGTTTGTGGAAGCGCAGGGAGCTTCATAAAAGTGCCAAGTGCCAGGTTCGAAGTGCCAAAAAAATACTTGGCACATGGCACTTCGCACATGGCACTTCATCTGGGCTATCATTCTTTCATAACACTTCTTCACTCTCTCTTCCTCGGCCTCCTCCAAGGTCTTACGGAATTTCTGCCGATCTCGAGCTCCGGTCATCTAGCCATTGCAGAGGCTTTTTTGGATCTCCCCTTCGGTCCGCGTGAACTCCAAAGTTTCGATGTCGTGCTGCACGGTGGCAGTTTGCTGGCGCTCTTCCTGGCGTATTTCTCCGTCTGGCAAAAGATGCTGCTCTCTCCGTTCACAAAGGACAAAGCATCACAACGATTATTCTTGCTGCTCATTCTCGCAACGATTCCGGCGGGACTCGCGGGGTTCTTCCTGGAAGATATTTTTGCAGATTACTTCCGCTCACTCCCGTCGCTCGCCATCCAATTGATTCTCTCCGGCGGCATACTGTTCCTTGCGGAACGCTTCCAACCGAGCGGCGCACTCTCTTCCCTCAAGCCCCTTCAGGCACTGCTGGTGGGTGCTGCACAAGCGTTTGCATTGGTGCCGGGGCTCTCGCGCTCCGGCCTTACCATCAGCGCAGGGCGAGCCGTGGGGCTCTCACGCGAAGATGCCATTCAATTCTCCTTTCTTGCCGCATTCCCCATCATTGCCGGAGCGGTGCTGCTCACGGGCGTGCGCATTGCGCAGGGCTCAGTCCTCTTGCCTTCCATGGAGATTCTTAGTGTGGGCTTCGTCGCATCACTTCTTTCCAGCCTTGCCGCCATCATTCTCCTCAAGCGCTTTGCATCGCGCATCAGCATGACATGGTTTGCCGCGTACCTGTTCCTGATTGGCCTTGGGGTGCTGGGGTACTACGTGCACCTGGAACGTCTGGGCAACCCAGCGACGGTGCAGCTCTTTGTGGAACGCTACGGTGCCGCAGTGCTCTTCCTGTTCGCATTCGTCGAAACTGTCCCGCCACTCAGCTTTTTTTCGCCCGGCATCCTTGCTCTGCTCATCGGCGGAGCGCTCATCCAATCCCCCCTCATTGCCGTTCTCTTCTTTGCAGCCGCCATGCTTGGCGTGATCCTCGGGAATTTACTCTTCTATTATCTAGGTCGTCGCTACGGCCGAGGATGGGCGGTGAACGTGCACATGACGGAGAAGCAATTGGCTTCCGCCGAACTTTTCATGCGGCGTTTCGGCGTCATCAGTGTTCTGCTCGGCCAATGCGTTGGCACTCTGCGCCCCGTTGTATCATTTGTTGCGGGCACGGTGCGCATGTCGCCTCTGCGGTATTACACCTGCATGCTCTTGGGGGCGGCCGTCTTCATCGTGTTCCTTCTGGGGAGCGGCTACGTCCTGCGGCAGCAGATCCAGCTGCTTCTTTCCATTGTAGGCATTGCAGGAACCGCGTTCGTGGTCATCGCGATTTTCGTCATCTGGATCATGCAACGGAAAATCAAGAAGAATCGTTCCTAAAACTTGCTCGATGAGACTTGCTCCCGTCGTGAACATCAGTACAATGCGCAAGCTCAGGAAAAAAGATTCAACGAACGCAGCGTAACACAGCCCTTTCTTTTCTCTCATTCCTATGCCCTCCATTCAACTCAAGAACGCCATCCGTCGCCTTCGTTTTGAACGCAATATGACGCAGGAAGAACTGGCGCTGCGTACGGGTGTGAGCAGACAGACCATTATGAGCATCGAACGCGGCCGCACAAACCCCTCCGTGCTCTTGGCTTACAAAATCGCTGCGGCATTGGGTTCGGATGTAACGGAAGTCTTTATGATGGAAGGGAAATTAGCGCCTGTTTAGGAATATAGGTAGAAGGGAGCGGGCATACTTGCCCGCAATACGCGGCCAGGTATGGCCGCTCCTTTTACAAGAATTATTCTTCCCAATAATCAGACTGCTTCCAGGTAATCAATCATTCCCAATGGAATATGTCGGCCG
>MFXP01000014.1:39237-46465 GCA_001787535.1 Candidatus Peribacteria bacterium RIFCSPHIGHO2_01_FULL_51_35 | reverse complement strand
GATCTGCTCGTTGGCAATGCGGGAGGAGGGCTGAATGCATTGGGCGTGGGTGCGAATGGACAAGTGCTCAGCGTTTCCAATGGGAATCTGGCATGGGGTTCCGCAGGTGCGGGCGACCTGACACAAGCGAATGCGGACACGCGTTTCGTAAACGTCTCCGGCGACACGATGACGGGCGCTCTCATCATCAATGGATTCGGCCTCACCGCATCCGGACAGGTGAAAGCGGGAGGAGCGTTCATTGGATCGGGCGCACTCATCATCGGAGGTGCCGGTCTCATCAAAGGCGATCTTACCATCAACAGCGATGCCGGCGCGGCGGACATCCTGCTCACCTTTGCTTCCGACGGCGTCAACGAAACACTCAAATTCTTGAACAACGAAGATCGTTTCGAGTTCAGCGATGATGTGCACGTCACCGCCACACTCACTGCCTCGGGCACCGTCGTCTTCGGCTCCGATGCGAAAGTGAAAGGAGATTTCACCATCAACTCCGATGCGGGTGCAGCCGACACCATCCTCACCTTCGGCTCCGATTCCACCAACGAAACCCTCAAGTTCCTCAACAATGAAGACCGCTTTGAATTCAGCGATGATCTGCGCACGACGGGGAATCTGTACTCATCGGGAACGCTGATCGTCGATGCCGCCACCATCCTCAAATCCACCATTCGGTTGAACGGCGTCACGTACACGTTCCCGTTGGGTGATGGCACGGCCTCGGGCAAAGTGCTGAAAACAAACAGCGCCGGTCAACTGAGTTGGTCCACCGACAGCAATGACGGCGGCTCAGGTCTTTCCTACACCGATGCGCGTTCCTACTTTGTGGATGACAGTGGAGACACCATGACCGGTGCGCTCATCATCAACGGAGCCGGCCTCACTGCATCCGGCCAAATTCGCTCGGGCAGTGATGTTATCGCCTCCGGCGCACTCGTCATCGGCGGCGCGGGGCTCATCAAAGGCGACTTCACCATCAACTCCGATGCCGGTGCAGCCGACACCATCCTCACCTTCGGCTCCGACGGAGCGAATGAAACCCTCAAGTTCCTCAACGCCGAAGACCACTTCGAGTTTTCCGACGACCTCAATGTGACCGGTGGGCTCTACGCCTCCGGCGTACTCATCATCGGCGGAGCAGGAACCGTGAAGGGAGACTTCACCATCAACAGCGACCTCACCGATGGAAACACCGCCTTCACATTCGGTTCCGATGATGTGAGTGAAACACTCACATTCCTGGATGCAGCCGACCGTTTCGAGTTCAGTGACGATCTCCGTACCACGGGCAACCTCTACTCTTCCGGAACGTTGATCGTTGACGGAGCCACAGTTTTCAAATCCACCATCAAGCTCAATGGCGTCACCTACACGTTCCCGACATCCGATGGCACCGCTTCCGGAAAAGTGCTTGCGACGAATGCCGCGGGGCAGCTCTCCTGGACGAATGCCGCCGATCCCACAGCCATCAACCAAACGAATGCTGATGTTCGTTACGTAAATGTTTCCGGCGATACGATGACGGGTGCTCTGGCAATTAAGAAAGCTGCGGGAACCTCCACCGGCAACACGCTCATCGTCGATACCAAAGGCCTTGTCTACGATGCAACAAACAAGCGGGTGGGTATCGGTACTGCCTCTCCGCTTACTGCATTGGAAGTGAAAGGTGCCATCTCCGGTAATTCTCTCCAAGTGACCGGCACTATTATTTCATCCGGTGCAGTTGTGTTCGGATCCGATGCCAAAGTGAAGGGTGACTTCACCATCAACTCCGATGCCGGTGCCGCAGACGCTCTTCTCACTTTCGGCAGCGACACATTGAACGAAACGCTCAAGTTCATGAACAATGAAGACCGTTTCGAATTTTCGAATGACATCAATGTGACAGGCGCCCTCTACAGTTCCGGCGCCCTCATCGTCCTCTCGGATTCCAAATTCAAAGGTGACCTCATCATCAACTCCGATGCCGGCGCCGCGGACACCATCCTCACGTTCGGCTCCGACGGGGCGAACGAAACCATCAAGTTCCTCAACAATGAAGATCGTTTCGAATTGAGCGATGATCTTAATGTAACGCTCACGCTCACTGCGTCTGGCACCGTCGTCTTCGGTTCCGATGCCAAAGTGAAAGGGGATTTGGCGATTAACTCCGATGCCACTGCGGCCGATACGGCACTCACCTTTGGATCAACGGAAACACTTAAATTCCTGAATACCACCGATCGCTTTGAATTCAGCGATGATCTTCGCACCACGGGTAACCTCTATTCTTCCGGAAGCTTGATCGTCGACGGTGCCACGGTCTTCAAATCCACTATCCGCCTCAATGGCGTCACCTACACATTCCCGACATCCGATGGTACAGCCTCCGGCAAAGTCCTCAAAACCAACTCCGCAGGACAGCTGAGCTGGTCGACGGATTTGAACTCCGGCGGTTCCGGCATCTCCTACACCGAAGGTTCCAGTTGGTTTGTGGATCAAAAAGGCGACACCATGACCGGAGCGCTCATCATCAATGGGGCAGGACTCACCGCCTCCGGACAAATCAAATCCGCAAGCGACATCATCGGTTCCGGCGCCCTCGTCATCGGCGGAGCAGGACTCATCAAAGGAGACTTCACCATCAATTCCGATGCCGGTGCCGCAAACACTGTCCTGACGTTCGGTTCTGATTCCATAAATGAAACTCTCACATTCTTGAATGCAGTCGATCGTTTCGAATTCAGTAATGATGTTGCTGCCACGGGAAACATCTATGCATCCGGCGCCCTCATCGTCACGAGCGATTCCAAGTTCAAAGGCGACCTCACCATCAACAGCGATCAAGGAGCAGCCGACGCCATCCTCACGTTCGGCTCCGATTCCACTAACGAAACACTCAAGTTCTTGAACAATGAAGACCGTTTCGAGTTCTCTGACGACCTCAACGTTACCGGCGGCCTCTACAGCTCCGGTGTGCTCATAGTCTTCTCCGATTCCAAATTCAAAGGCGACCTCACTATCAACAGCGATCAAGGAGCAGCCGACACCATCCTCACCTTTGGTTCCGACTCGACAAACGAAACGCTGAAATTCCTCAATGCCGAAGATCGGTTTGAATTCAGCGATGACTTCAACGCAACAGGCACCATTACGGCTTCCGGCGGACTTGTAGTGAACACTGCTGCTGTCTTTAAATCCACCGTTCGCTTGAACGGCGTTACGTATACGTTCCCGTTTGGCGACGGCACGGCTTCCGGCAAAGTCCTCAAAACCAATGCCGCAGGACAACTGAGTTGGTCGACGGACAGCAATGACGGCGGCTCCGGTCTCTCCTACGCAGACGCCCGTTCCTACTTCGTCGACGACAGCGGCGACACCATGACCGGAGCGCTCATCATCAACGGCTTCGGCCTCACCGCATCCGGACAGATCAAGTCCGCAAGTGATCTCATCGCCTCCGGAGCGCTCATCATCGGCGGCGCGGGGCTCATCAAAGGCGACCTTACCATCAACTCCGACGCCGGCGCCGTCGACACCATCCTCACCTTCGGCTCCGACGGGGCGAACGAAACCATCAAGTTCCTCAACAATGAAGATCGTTTCGAATTCAGCGACGACCTCAATGTGACGGGCGGCCTCTACGCTTCCGGCGTACTCATCATCGGAGGAGCGGGCACTATCAAGGGTAACCTCACAACCCGCGGAACGCTCTCCGGAGCGAGCCTGAAAATAATGTCCGGTGCCGTATCGTATGTCTTAGGTAGTTTCGGTATTGGCACGGCCAATCCAGCGGTAAAGCTGGAAGTGGCCGGTCCCTTGCGGCTCTCAGGGCCAAGCGTGGACGGGTTTCTTACTCCCGTTGGCAATGTTGTCCCGACCAAGATCAACGTGCCAATATTTGATCCCGGTGCATTCGGGCAAATCATCGCAATGGGCTTGAGTTCCGGAGCTCAGGACAGTTCGCGTGTCATGTCACTAGCAGATCCGCGCTTGAGTGCTCATCAGCCGACACTCTTGGTGATTTCTCCGGATGAAAATCAGGCATTTGGTCTCTCGTGGGACGGCTCGAACACCGCCGCCTACCTCAAGGGGTCAAAAGCTCTCGGTTTTCGTGTCGACGGCTTGTTGGATTCACTTGTAGCAATGTTTATAAACACCGACGGCAATGTAGGCATTGGATCGTCAACGGCCAGCCCCAGCACCAAGCTCGAGGTCGTCGGCACCATTTCCGGTTCGTTCCTCTACGCGTCTACCAATATTTCCACCTCCGGTACTGTCATCATCCGCAATGCGATGTCCGGAGGATCCGGCGCGCTTCTGGTGGAGCAGAGAGTGGAGTTCAGCACCGGTGCATACTTCACCACGTCCGGTGCGGCAATTTTGGCGCTGGATAGTGCGGATGCGGAATCCCTGGCGGGGGATGTTATGACAACGCCGCACATTCTGTTCGGTTACAAAGGGAAGTTTGATGTCGATCTGTATCGCAGCTCCGGTGCCACGCTGCGCACGCGCGCCAAGCTGCTCCTCACATCGGAAGATGCGAATAACAGGGAACTTCTGCGCCTCGATTCGGAAGAAACGACGTCCACACAAAATCTTTTTGTCATTCGGTCCGATGTTTCCGGCAACGAAGACATCGTCTTCCGCGTGCAAGCGGATGGAACCGTTCTTAACGACAACGGCACATACACCACCGGCGCCGACTACGCGGAGTGGTTCTACTCCGTCGACCGCAACTTGAAATCCGGCGAAGTCGTCTGTATCGACATCACACGGGATAATGCCGTGAAACGCTGTACCCGTTCGGGAGACGCCAATGTCATGGGTATCATTTCCACCAAACCCGCGTTCGTCGGAAACAACTTCTGGGGCGCGGAAGGGCTCCCGGTGCCGGGATATGTGCTGGTCGGTCTCATCGGCCAGGTGCCTGCGCATGTCCTTACGGAAAGCGGTGCCATCCGTCCCGGTGATTCGCTGACACCCGCATCGCGTCCGGGCTTTGCCCGCAAAGCAAATGCCGGTGAACCGACGGTGGGTGTGGCGCTGGAAGGTTTGGAAGGCACGGAAGGAATGGTGAATGTGCTCATTGCGCGTCGCAATGAATCCATGAGCGTGGAAGCCGTGGAGCAACAAATTTACGAATCCGTCGCCGCCATGGAACTGGAAGATGAAGTGCAGCTCCTCGTCACGGACACGTTGAAAGATATGAACTTCAATGCGACGATCAACGAAGAAGTGCGCACGCAGGTGAAGGACATCGATTTCACGGCCGAGATGAATGCGCTCATCGACACGCGCCTGGGAACCGCCGGCGCTCTGTCTCAACTGGAGCAACAGAATTTGTTTGCTCTCGATCCCGAAACATCGGTGCTCACCATTGATGCCGCGACCACGCTCGGCCGGTCACTCCGCGTGATGGGCGATGCAAGTTTCAGCGGCGCGCTCACGGCGATGATGGGAACGTTCTTGGACATTTCAATCGATCGCAACCTGACGGTCGGCGGATCGGCGCGTGTTGGAAAAGATTTGCATGTCGACGGCGAACTCGTGGTGAAAAGCATTCTGAGCGAGGGTGGACTCTACGTGGACGGTGACTTGAACCTGGGTGGCGTCATCCATGCGTCCGGCATTGAGCTTGCGAGCGGCGCCACGCTCAGGTTGGGCGGCGGTCTCGTCATCGACGGCGCATTGAAAGTCGAGTCGCTTGAATTCACGGAAGGCGGGCTCACGATTCCGGAACTCATCGTTCGCGATGCCGTCGAGATCCTCGGCAACATCACCGTGCGAGGACTTGCGGAATTCTTCGGCGACGTCTCCATTGTCGGTGAACTCAAGGTGTCCAAGAATCAAGCGGGCTACGCGATCATTCCGATGTCACAAACATCCATGGACGTTCGTTTCGGTTCCGGTTTTGCAGCCATGCCCATTGTCACTGCGTCGCCGGATATTCCCGTGCTCTATGCCGTTTCCAAGGCAACGCAGTCTGGCTTTACCATTCGCTTGGCGGCGCCTGCGTTGGAGGACATCACGTTCTCCTGGCTTGCGCTTGCCACGGATGATCCTTCCACGATGAAAGGATCGGCGATGGAAGAATCACTCCAGGAGTTCCCCGTCGATCATCTTGGCGTTCCTCTCTCCACCAATGACATTTGGAACGCGTGCATCCGCAACCTCACGGTGTTGGATGCCGAAGGCAAACCGTACAGCTGCGACCGTTACCACGAAGACACGCTCTGGACGCACCCGGACCTCGGCATCACCTTCGCGTGGAATACGCGCGTAACACCTCCGCTCCTGCAATTGCCGGAAGGATACGTCGCGGTAACGCAAGAGCCTCCTGCTGTGGAAGCGACTCCGGAGGAAACGCCGCTTCCGGAAGAAGTGTTGCCGGAAGACCCGATGGAAGAATCATCCGAAACACCAGAAGACACTCCGGCAGAATCTCCGGAACTCGACACGCCGTCAGATGCGCCTGCAGAAGAACCGGAAGTCGACACGCCGTCAGATGCGCCTGCAGAAGAACCGGAAGAGGATCCTGCTGTAGTTCCCGAGTTGCCCATAAGTCCGGTGGAACCATTACCGGCGGGCACACCGGATGAAGGTGCAGAGGAAACACCGGAAGAATCTCCTCCCGCAGAGCCGGCTGCAGAGCCCGCTGCTCCCGAAGAAAATTCTCCGGTTGAAGAAGCAGCGCCGCCTGAGGCACCGATGTCTACCGAACCGGTGCAACCGTAAGGATCTCTTGCGCGGAGCATGGAAAGTTCCTACGATGAAGCACGCGGTGCTTTCCCCATTTTTTTATGAACACAACTCTTTCTTCCCGCAAGAAAATTCTGGCATTCGTCATCGTTCTTGCCCTTCTTGCTGTGATTTTGGTTTTGGACATGCGCCGGCGCCGGGTGGAGGACCAATTGACCAAGCTTTCCGTGTCCACCGATCAAGTGGATGCCAACAGCGAGGAGAACAAGGAAACAGCCAGGCGCGTCACGCAGCGGGTGGGAAGATTGATGGTTCTTCCCGCGGACATTGAACCCACCGTTGCCACCATTGTGAACATCGATGCGCTGCGCTCGCGCAATGCGTTCTACAACAGCGCAGAGAACGGAGATTATTTGTTGGTTACGCCCACGCGTGCCATCCTCTATAGCGACAAGCGGAACATCATCCTGGACGTCGCTCCCGTGCAAGTGGGGCCGGCAAGGCCGACAGCCGGCGCGCAATAAACCTCACCCCCTAACCCCCCCCC
>MFXP01000014.1:17075-39229 GCA_001787535.1 Candidatus Peribacteria bacterium RIFCSPHIGHO2_01_FULL_51_35 | reverse complement strand
CCGGGGGGGGGAGGGGGGATGAAAAATGTCAGGAGAACAAACTTCCGCTTCGGATTTTTTTGTTGTAGCATTGAACCTTTGGCTTCTTCCAAATTTTCTTCGGCACTGACGCTTGCGGGTTTGCTGGGTCTGGCTGTCCTCTGCGGCTATTTGCTCGGCAGACTCCTGACGCATGTTGCAGCACCGGAGGTGACGATTAAACAATTACCGGACGAGCGTGCAGGTGTTCCTGTCGTGCAGCTTTCCGGTGTGCAAGATGGCAATTTGCAAGGAACAATAATTGGTGACGTTCGATTCTTTTTGGGAGACGAACAAATTTCCCCCAAAGAAGACGGCACTATCGCAAGCCCCGTCGGGTCTTTCTTCACGAATGAAGTGGTGATCCGTGTCCCGGAGGGCATGCAGTTCGTCGCATCGAAGCAGGGGAAATATTACTATCCCGTCCTTTCTGCAAACGGAGAAAAACTTGTCCCTGCAAACAGAGTCTATTTCCGGACGGCGGCGGATGCGGAGAAGGCGGGGTTCAAGCACCCGTAAATGCGTGCAGGGGCTCCATTGACAGCCCGTTGACGATGCATCACACTGCGCGATACTCTCCCCCTCCTTTGTAAGAGGGATACTCAATTTCCATGCGCCTCTCCGTCGTTCTCCCATGCTTCAATGAAGAACAGAACATCCGCAATGCGGTGCGCGATGTCGCTGTGTGGATGCAGTCCGCGAATATCGACGGCGATATTATCGTGGTGGATGACGGATCCAAAGACGGTTCGCCTGCCGTGCTCGATCGTTTGAAGGAAGAGATCGGGAGTCTTCGCATTGTGCGGCACTCGAAGAATCAAGGATACGGCCTTGCCGTGCGATCCGGTTGCGATGCAGCCACGATGGAATGGATTGCCTTCATGGACAGTGACGGACAATTTCTCGCGAAGGATCTCTCGCTGCTTCTGGCGCACACCGACCGCTTCCCATTTGTGACAGGGCGCCGCGCCCACCGGGCGGATTCCTTCGTGCGCAACATGTTCGGCAAAGTGCTCGGCGCAATGAACGTCCTCGTTCTGCAGCTTTGGGTGCGGGATGTGAACTGCGGACTCAAAGTTTTTCGACGCGACATTTGGAAAGACATTCGCCCCACGCGCGGCGTCGAAAAATTATTCAACACGGAAATGTTCCTGCGTCTCAAACAAAAAAAGATTCCGTGGTACCAAGTGAACGTGCCGCACTATCCCAGACTTTTAGGGACGCAAACGGGA
Organism: Candidatus Peribacteria bacterium RIFCSPHIGHO2_01_FULL_51_35; assembly: GCA_001787535.1. Classification (GTDB taxonomy): domain Bacteria; phylum Patescibacteriota; class Gracilibacteria; order Peribacterales; family Peribacteraceae; genus 2-02-FULL-52-16. The sequence goes on along the minus strand of MFXP01000014.1, from coordinate 37,979 downwards.
GGATCCCCAAGAGTCATTGTTCGCATGTTTAAGGAGCTGTGGGACCTCAGAACGCAGAGATAAAAACCAAGAAACAAGACGCAAGAGACAAACAACGCGTTTCTTGCATCTTGTTTCTTGTCTCTTTTTCAAGATAAACTTTCTATCTTTATGTCAAATATTGAAACCAGTGGCCATAAATTCGATTTGGAGGAACGAACGTTTAAATTCTCATCTCGAGTGCGAGATTTTATTGCCAAAATCCCACGAACAATCACAAACATTGAATATTTAAAGCAGCTGGCGCGATCCTCGGGTTCGGTGGGAGCCAATTATATCGAAGGAAATGACGCCTTGGGTGATAGGGATTTTTTAGTGAAAATAAAAACGAGCCGAAGAGAAGCAAAAGAAAGTTCCTATTGGTTGAAACTCTTAACAGTGCCTGACGATAAAGAATTGCAGTTGGAGCGACAAAATCTCGCTCAGGAAGCAACTGAATTTGTGCGAATTTTCAGCGCTATGATTCGGAATTTCAAAACGAAACAGGAGAAGAAAGATAAAGTGCCTATATAAGCGTCACCGGCTTCTTGTCTCTTGGTTTTTGTGTCTTGTATCTTTTCCTTAAGGACTTACTTTATCCGGCACCACAAGCAGACTCTTCTTCTGACAGTTCACACACGAGAGTTCCCAGAGCGGGAAGAAGGCGCGGCGCTCCAATTGCATTTTTGTGATCGGTTCGTAGTACGTGAGAGGGCGGTACGTTTCGAATCCCAAGAAAATCAGCGCGCCGAAGCAAAGGAGCAGAACGGTTTTTCGTTGCTCATTCAGAATGAAATTTCCAATGCGATCAATCTCCAGGAAAATGAGTGCGGTGAGAATGAATGTGAAGAGAAGGGGAATGAAGTAGTGGTACAAATACAGCACGCGGTCGATGCGGCTGATGGCGATCATGTACGAGACATACAAGCCCGTGAACGTCAGGAGCAGAAAAGGATTTTTGAACGACCAGCGCACGGGTGCGAGCGCGGAACTCACAAGCAGACCGATCGTCACGATGACGGCCAGAAGGCCGCTCCACCAGACGACGGGGTTCGCTTGCAGATAGAGATAGCGGTACGTGAGCGCGCTGACGGATGCCCATCGGTAATTGATGGAACGTGCACCCAGCGGCCAGAAGAAGAACGGACTACCGTTCTCATCCGGTTTGCACATGTCCAACCGCGGCGTGCCGCGATTGTAGTGTCGCACGAACTTGAGCGAATCAATGAGCATGATGGGGAATGCGCCGAGCGACCGCATTTGTCCGTTGGCGATGATCTCTTTATACGCAGGGGATGCTTGATACAATCCGGCATCCGGCAGCGCGGGGTTTACCGTTCTGCCGAGGGCAAAGTGGATGTGCCAGACCGCGACGTACGTCAAGAGGAAGCCGCACCCGGCAAGCAATAAAAACGATCCAATGGCTTTCCGGTTCGGATACAGTGCATAGAGGATTGCCGGAATCAGCAGTATCAGTACAAGCCCCAGGAGTTTGGTCGTCGCAACCAGCGCCAGCGCGATGCCGAACCAGAGTGATGCGGTGAGCAACTGCTGTCTCTTGTGCTTCGACCGGAGAATCAGAAGAAAGAGCAGAATGGTCGCCACGACGAAAAAGAGCAGCGGTCCCTCCAACATGGCTCCGCGCAAATGCACAACGAGAGCATTGTCAAAAATATACGGAAACGTCAGGAACGTCGCCCACTCCGGACGTTTTGTCAGCACCAGAAAAATGAAGAAGAACAGAGGCGCGGTGAGCCACGCGAGCAGCGCGGGGAAGAAGCGATATCCTGCGAAAGAGAATGCATCTTCGAATCCCTTTGCATAATCGGTGCCGATGAATTCGTTGTCGACGGGGTTTGCATTGACGATCTTCTCCCCCGCTGCAATCAGAAGTTTTCCAAGAGGCGGGTGTTGTTCCATGAAGAACACGCCGTTCAAATATTTCTGCGCGCTCGCAATGTGATAGTTCTCATCCCAAAACACGTCGGAAGGATTCCAGTAATTGTGAAAGTAGGTGAAATAGGAGAGAGCCAGAATGAGGACGAAGAACAAAGAGCTCGGGCGTTGCACCAATTTGTTCCACGAGGGGAGAGGCATGGGCGGCAGTATAAGCGAATGGAACAGTGCGAGCTAGAGCTTTGCCTGGGCGCAGCCGGGAATAGTGTGCACATCTTGCGCCAAAATTCTCCATACCGCCCCCGGAGGAATCGCTCCGCATTCTGCCGCGGGTACAGTTGCTGTTATCAGAGGCAGATCGTCCGCCGTTTCCTTGCTGTTATAAATGAAGAGAAGCTTGCGGCTGTGTGCGGCGGCAACGGATTGCAATTCGGCGATGTGGGCTTTCGTATTCACAGGTTGAAAGTACACAACGCTCTGTGCGCGTTCGCCGAAAAGACCCAGGTAGTAGTACATGCCCCAATCGGTGACGACGTAGATGTACTCCGAGGCCGGAAGGGGATCGTACAAGATGCGATGAACGACGACCTTGGAAGGATCATCATGCGTACGTGGACGCAGCGTGAACATCACTCCATAGAGGAAAAGATTTTCCGCAATGATGACCACTCCCAGCAGAATCACCCCGGCACGCAGAAGCCGCTGCAGCAGCGTCCGGCATTCCGTTGCCAGGACGGCCTCCGCCGTGGACGCATATGCCAGGATGAGAAAGGGAAACGCAAGAATCGCGTGGTGCATGGATCCGGCAGCTTTGGTGCGGGCGATGATGATGAATGTCATGACGAACAACCCATGGAAGAGAAGCGCCCGCAGCAATTTTTTTCCAGACACGCGCAAAGGAAGGGCAATCAACAAGAGAACGCAAAACGCCGCAGGCGCCAAGAACACCGTCACGTCATAGAATGTCGTAAAGGATGTAAATGCTGTCATCAACCGTTCCGGCTCAAACACACGGTGCGTCGCTTCCAGCGGATGCAACGCGCGAAATGTCACCAGTAAATCCCAGAAACGTTCCCACAGCTCTTTCCATCCGTACTGCTCGCTTTTCAGAAGCACTGCAAGCAATGGACGATGCGAAGGGCTCCCCGGCGTTGTGGAAAAGAGGAGCGTTCCGAGCGGCAGGAACAGCGCCGCAGCCGCCACGCTCGCTTGCCGTGCGATTTTCCACACGTTTTTTTTGCGGAAAAGGGTGTTTCTCTGTTCAATCATTTCCAAAAGAAACAGCACCGCCACCCCGGGGAGGAGCCACAGGAACACCATCTTCGTCCAGAGGCAGAAGAAGAGGATGAGGGCGACGGACAAAAGAAAGTGCATGCGTATGGTCTTTGTCCAATTCCGAAACAGCAGATACAAAAGGAAGACGGATGTTGTCTGCAGACCCAAGGGCCCCGTATCGATGACGTGCTGGAACGCATACGGAAAGAACGCCCACACGGCGGCGAATGTCATCCAGATCTTGAACCGGAATAATTTGGCGATGCAGAACGCTTGGAGACTCAGGAGCAGACAACCCAGCAATCGGGCGGATTCCACGTCGCGCCACAGAAGAAAGAACGGAAAATAGAGGAGTGACATGGAGCTGCCCAGGTACCCGAACGCACGCAACGGCAGCACCATGCCCGTGCCAAGCACGTCGAGATCATAGAGTCCGCATGCTTCACGGTAGACGTTGAGCGCATTCAGCGGATAGAAAATGCAGACGATGGGATGGTATGCAATAAACTCATCCATGTTGATCGGCACGATCTGCGAAGATGCCACGGCAATGGCGATGCATGCCGCAACATACGGAGTCGCAGAGAGCATCATTCCCCAAGCGGGGTGTTTTTTCAGGCGACGTGCAAGGAATATGAGTTTGCGATGCACGACCCGAATGCCGACCAACGCAGCCGGCATGCGCGCATGGTCATGTCTTTTTTGCGTCATGTGGTTCGCTTGTGATGTTTGAATGCGCGTTTCCACCGGGTCACAAAAACCGGCACGAGTGACCTGTGTCCCGGCAGCACGCGAACCTCCAGAGTATGGACATAACGAAGGAGGGCGATATATGCAAAGAACTGACATGCGGCAATCGTCACATCGAGCGTTGGAAATGTTCTAAAGAGCGCACGATCAACGAAACTGAGCGGCAGCCACCCCATTAAATTACTGAGGAATAAGAGGGAGATGGCTGCATAGAGGAACGCGCCTCTGCGATTGATGAATGCCAGGGGGAGCCCCAGTGCGATAAACGGAAACAGGTAGCGCTCATGCATCTGCGTGCTGAAGAGGAAAAAAGTGAATGCCAGAAACGATGCGGCGGCGAAGAGCGAATAAAAGAGCGCGCGGCTCGGCTTGTGCGGCCGCCAACGTTTGAGAAACAAGAAAAGAATCCACAGGTTTGCGATCCCAAAGATGGCAAAGCCGATGTTGCGGTAGGAAAGCAGGTCGAAGAGCAGATCAGTATCTTGCATGGAACCCGCGGCATCCGCGAAGAGCATCCACCAGAAGTTATAGGCGGCGCTCGAAACGATGGAATAGTAGCCAACGGAGCCGAGCATTGCCTTGATGACAGCCATCAAGGTGTCGCCCAGGAAGAATGGCAGCAGAACCAGAGCGCCGCCGGCCGCAGCGCCGGCGGAAATTTTCAGAAATGATTTCCATCCTGCGAGCAGCGCGATCATCAGAAACAGCGGACCCAACATCACCGTTTGCACTTTGGTGAAGAGCGCGACGGCGATGAAAACGCCCGCGAGCGTCATCCTCCCACTCGCAAACAGGCTCAGTGCCAGCACCAGGAAAAACGTGAAAATGGAATCCGTTTGTCCCCAGTAGGCGGATTCATACAGCACGGCCGGATGGAACGTGTATGCCGCAGCGGCAAGGAAGCCCGCTTTCTTGTTTTTCCATTGCTTGAGGAGAAAAAAGAAGAGCAACGCCGTTCCCAAGTCCGCAAGCATCGCAGGCAACTTGATCAGAATGCGGTACTCCAAGCGGCTCTTATCAAACTCCGGTGAGATGAAGGCTTTATACACATGCCCGACATTTGCAAAAATCATCAGCGAAAACGGCGGATAGTTCGGCAACATGTTTCCGTCCACCTGTTCGCTGTACGAGCGTGCCAGTCCCAATTCCACGGCGCTTTTCGCCCAGCCTTGGTTCACGCCGACATCGAACTCATACCCCGGCGCAGGCGCGATCAAAAGTCTCACAATCAACCCCGCCATAAGAATGGTGCTGAGGATCAGACTGTCGAAGACCATTTGTCGCGGGAGGTGATGTGGAGGACGGGACATTGTAGGGCATTATAAATGACCAATGACGCAATGACCAATGACCAAAATGATCTTGGTCATTGAGATTCGGTCATTGGTCATTCTGAAATATTCGAAGAGTTCGTGACGTTGCCAAGAAAATCGAGTATTCTGTTCCCTGTGTCTTCACTCTCTCCGCGTCCTCCTCGGTCTCGTCAACAATGGCTTTTGAGCTTGTTGCTCTTCAGTTCGCTGGTGCTCCTGTCGCTCTACTATTTGACGAATCCGCAGCGCCTTGCGGATGAACAGTTCGCGAACGCCAAAGAAGTGCCCATCAGTGAGGTGACGCAGGGGTATGCGGAAGGACGATTCCAAAAGATTCTCATTCGCGACAACAAAGTGTTTGCCATCATCAGCGATACGGAATCACTCCAGTCGTATAAAGAGAACCAGGACACCGTCTCGGAGCTCGGTTGGAATGATCCCAAGAACAAGACCATCGTGGAAATCGAAAATCGCGAAGCAACGAACATGTTCCTGGCGCTGCTGCCGGATGTCCTCTTCTTCATCCTCATCATCGGCGGTGTGATATGGCTCTTTCGTGGTATTGCGCGGAGCCAGTCCACCGCGCTCAGTTTCGGCAAATCCCGCGCGCGCATCGCGGATGCAAAACAAGTGAAGACGCGCTTCGTGGATGTCGCCGGCGCGGAGGAAGCGAAAGAAGATCTTCTGGAAGTCGTCGATTTCCTGAAAAATCCGAAGAAGTACACGAACATCGGCGCGAAAATCCCGCGCGGCGTCCTCTTGGTCGGCGCTCCGGGAACGGGTAAAACGCTCCTCGCACGCGCCGTTGCAGGGGAAGCAGGCGTTCCGTTCTTCAGTATCGCAGGTTCGGAATTCGTGGAAATGTTCGTGGGTGTCGGCGCATCGCGCGTGCGCGATCTGTTCACCCGCGCAAAGAGAAACGCACCGTGCATCATCTTCATCGATGAAATAGATGCCGTCGGCCGCCAGCGCGGCGGTGCCGGTTTCGGTGGTGGACACGATGAACGCGAGCAGACGCTCAATCAAATCCTCACGGAGATGGACGGCTTCGAACAAGGCACCAACGTCATCGTGATGGCGGCCACCAACCGTCCCGACGTCTTGGATATCGCGCTGCTGCGCCCCGGCCGTTTCGACCGTCGTGTGTTCATCGACAAGCCCGATTTAAACGCGCGCCAGCTGATCTTGGAAGTGCACGCGCGTAATAAAAAAATAGCGAAGAACATTCGCATCAAAGACATCGCCAAACAAACCGTCGGCCTTACGGGCGCGGATTTGGAAAACATCATGAACGAAGCTGCGATTTTTGCGGCCAAGAGAAAACACCCCGTCGTCGTGCAGCGTGACCTGGTGGATGCCGTCGAAAAAGTGACCATCGGTGCGGAGAAGAAATCCCGCAAATTAACGCAGCACGAAAAGGAAATCACGGCCTACCACGAACTCGGCCATGCCATCGTGGGGCACCTGTGCACGTTCTCCGATCCCTTGCATAAGATCTCCATCGTCTCGCGCGGATCCGCACTGGGTGTGACGTGGTTCTTGCCTAATGAGGATCAATACACGACCAGCAAGAGCAAATTTATCGATGAAATCTGCGGACTCCTGGGAGGACGCGCTGCGGAAGAAATTGTCTTCAACGAGATCACCACCGGAGCATCCAATGACATAGAGCGCGCATCGCAGATCGCACGCAACATGGCCATGAAGTACGGCATGGGCGATCTGAGTCTTGGTATTGTCGCCTATGGTGAACGCCAAGGCACCAGTTATTTGGGATTGGATCCTTCCATGTCCCGCAACTTTTCGGAAAACATTGCAGAGCAGATCGACTCTTTCGTCCTTAAGACCATCGCGGAGCAATACCAGCGCGCACTCGGCATGCTGCGACAACACCGCGATAAGTTGGAACAACTCTCCAAGATTTTGTTACAAGATGAAACCATGAGCGTGACGGAATTCTTGGAAGTCTTCGAAGGAAAGCAGCACGTGGAAGAGGCGAAAGCGGAGGAGTTGCGCAAAGCAGAAGAAGCCGGCGAGATGCCGGAGGTTTCCACAGGGGATGAATCTGAGCAATCGGGCGAAGAGGTAACGTCATAAACCAGAGCGGGCATTCCTGCCCGCGATGAACAGAATGATGTTATGAAACCTAATAATCGCAGCCAAGAATGGCTGCTCTGGTTTTATTCACTTATCTACGGAAATTTTCGTCACAAAATATCCCTGCTACCGGATTATTTCCCGTGCCTGTTTTTCTGTTTCTGCGCGAATGACGGAGTCATCTCCATCTTCACCGGATCCTGTTGCCACGGCATTCGGCGGTCCGTTCTCCGGAGGAATGGGCGGTGTGCCGCCGCGTAATTCTCCAGAAGTTTTGGTTTGAGGAGGATTTTCGAATTCTTCGTCGGGAATCTGCATACCCTTCGATTCTACCATATTTCATTTCATCCAGATGCACCGGGGAAAATAGTGTAGAATGCCACCCAATGCTCACTGCTCTCTCTCCTTTAGACGGTCGATACGCAGCCACTGTTGAGCCTCTGCAAGCCTTTTTCAGCGAATTCGCCCTGCATCGCGCGCGCGTCTTTGTGGAAGTGAGCTACTTCGCGGCGCTCGCAAAAGAGAAGAAGGTGAAGGAACTGAAGAATTTGAACCCAAAGCAGCAGAAGGCGCTGCAGAACATCATCGATAATTTCACGGAGAAGGAAGCGGAGGCCATCAAAAAAACAGAAGCGACGACAAAGCACGACGTGAAAGCCGTGGAATATTATTTAAAGAAGAAGATCGAAGCGATTCCGGGACTCAAAGCCGCTTCTGAATTCGTCCACTTCGGACTCACGAGTGAAGACACGAATAACCTGGCGTATGGCATTTTGATTCATCAAGCCCTGGATGCTCTTTTGATTCCTGCGCTGGAAGCTGTGATGGGGGATCTGCTCGGGCTGATCACGCAGTGGAAGGCAGTGCGCATTCTCAGTTTGACGCATGGCCAACCTGCAACGCCCACGACCATCGGAAAGGAATTGATGGTGTTTGTGTCGCGTTTGGAGAAGCAGATGAAAAAATTGGAGGCGTTCCGCATGCAAGGAAAACTGGGCGGAGCAGTGGGAAACTTCTCCGCACATCGCGCAGCGTACCCGGAAATAGAATGGGAAGAATTTGCGCAGGACTTCATCGAATCCTTGAATTTGGAGCCGCTTCTCTTCACCACGCAAATCAATCCGCACGATGATTTGGCAGAGCTCTCGCACCTCTTCTGTCGCATCGATTCCATCTTGCTCAACCTCTGCCGCGATTCCTGGATGTACATTTCTCGCGGCGTCTTCCGCCAAAAGGTCATCAAAGGAGAAGTAGGTTCCTCCACCATGCCGCACAAGGTAAACCCCATCGACTTTGAAAATGCGGAAGGCAACATCGGTCTGGCGAATGCGCTCTTCACGCATTTTGCGGAGAAGCTGACCGTCAGCCGCCTGCAGCGCGATCTGAGTGACAGCACGGTGCAAAGAAATCTCGGCGTCGCATTCGGACATCATTTCCTTGCGGTCGAATCCCTGCGAAAAGGACTCTCGAAATTATCCCTCGATCCTTCGCAAATCCAACGCGAGTTGGATCTTCACCCGGAGGTTGCTGCGGAAGCAATCCAAACTGTTCTGCGAAAACACGGCGTGGATGGCGCGTATGAAAAATTGAAGGAACTGACGCGTGGGGAGCGTATCACGAAGGAACAATTGAAAAAATTTATCGAAGAATTGTCGCTGTCTGCTGCGGAGAAAACGAGGTTGAAGGGGATGTTATAAGACCATCAGTTTCGTGCAAATGTCCTCTTGCAAAAGTGATACACTTTTGATACACTTATAGTCTCATCATTATTCCAATTTCTCCTATGTCTACTTCGAAGAAACGCCTGAACATCACTCTGCCAAAGGATGTGCGTCTGTACATTCAAAAGTTGGCTGTTCGCGATCAGATGCCGGAAGCCACAAAAGCCGCGCAACTTTTGCAGATGGCATTGGAAATAGAAGAAGATGCTTATTTTGCCAAAGTTGCCGATATGCGAGTGTCGAAGAAAGCTCGATTTATTTCCCATGACAAATTCTGGGCAAAAGTTTTATGAAGTATGCGATTCGGTACAGCACACTCATAGACTGGAAGCGATTTCAGCGTATTCCTCGTGCGGATCAAAAACGCATCAAGCATGCCATTGAGGAAAAACTGACGGTGAGTCCGGAGATTTTTGGCAAACCTCTGCGCCAATCGCTCTTTGGCTGCAGGAGCCTGAGAGTGGGTGAGTACCGCGTGATTTTTAAGATTTCCGGTCGCATGGTGGACATACTTCTTTTTGGACATCGATCCGTGGTGTACGACACCGCGAAAAAAATCCTTGGATGAAAGATGAGTGTTTCACGATGTCACCGTGAAAACCTGCGTCGCTGCTGTTGGCCTCCCCGTGCAGGTCGCGCACCTCTGTTTGGCGAATAGTTACGATCCGGTCGCGCATCCGGTTCATGTGCAACGGCGCGGGCAGGCGGCAATTGCGGCAGAGGACGCTTCTTAAGCGTTCCACGGATGAGCCGCTCTATGCTGCGAATTTCCGATGATTGATCCGGGCATGCAAACGAAATGGCATGACCGGCAAGCCCCGCTCGTGCCGTTCGTCCAATACGGTGCACATAGTCTTCTGCGGCCTGCGGCAGATCAAAATTAACAACGACGGCAATGCCCGTGACATCGATGCCGCGTGCGGCAATGTCCGTTGCGATGAGCACACGATATCTGCCGGTTTTAAAACCTTCCAATGCTTCGCGTCGCTGCGCCAAGGATCTATTGGAATGAATTTCCGCGGCCGTGTGTCCCATTGCGCGCACGGAGCGTGCGATCTTCTTCGCGCCGTGTTTCGTTCTGGAAAAGACAAGCGCAGTTCCTGCAAATTCCGTCAGAACTTTTTCCAGGAGTCGCAACTTCTCTTCTTTTTTGACGATGATGAGTTCCTGCTCCACATCGGCAGCGGTCGTTCCTGCAGGTGCCACCTCTATACGCAGCGGCAATTTCATGTGGTGTGTCGCAAGCTTCACGATGTCACCGGGCATCGTTGCGGAAAAGAGCATCGTCTGTCGTTCTTTCGGAACATACTGCAAAATTTTATCGATCTGCGGTTTGAAACCCATGTCCAACATGCGATCAGCTTCGTCCAATACAAGAACAGTCACTTCTTTCAATGTCACCGTTCCTTGCTCCAAGTGGTCATTCAGTCTTCCCGGTGTCGCGATCAGAATCCTTGGATTGCGTCGGAGCATCGCGCGTTGCAAATTATAGGAAGCGCCTCCGACGAATACAGCCGTGTGAATACCAACGGCCGCTGCAAATGCGTGCAGAGATTTTTCCACTTGATCCGCCAGTTCGCGTGTTGGCACCACCACCAATCCTCGTCCTTTACCTGCCGCCAATTGCTGCAACATCGGAATACCAAAGGCCAATGTTTTGCCCGTGCCCGTCTGCGCGATGCCAATGATGTCTTTTCCTTGGATGGCGATGGGAATGGCTTGATGTTGAATGGGCGTGGGTACCGTAAATTTCATCTTGTCCAAGATGTTTAAAAACGTGGTGCTGATGCCAAGTTCGTTGAAACTCGTTACAGGCGGTTTTGCTTCGGGATTCATCGCGCAGAGGATACCGTTCTTGTCACCCATTAGATAGGGGAGTTTCGATCTTTTTTGCTGCCGGCAGCGGTCTTTGAGCGCTTCTATGACCATGCCGAAGTTGCGCAATTACCCGGGATTGCTAGACTCCAAGTCCCTCGCTGTTCTTTCTATATGTGAAATAAATCTCATGAGCTTCAAAAGGAGAGCTCAAGAGAGCCTGCCTGCCGGCAGGCAGGGAAAACCGTAGGTTTTCCTTTCACGCTATGTGCCGTGGTGGTGGAATGGTAGACACGCACGCTTGAGGGGCGTGAATCCGCAAGGATGTGGAGGTTCGAGTCCTCTCCACGGCACCATAAATGGGTTTCTAATGCAGAGTGTTAATTTGTGTTGATTTTTAACTGCAACTCCTGTATAATGGCTACGTGCCACAATCATTGGGTTCATATATCAACGGCCTGCGTCAGAAAAAAGATCTAACACTTCGCGATGTTGCCAAGAAAGTTGATATGGACTTCACTTATCTAAGTAAAATCGAGAATGACAAATTGCTTAGTCCCGATGGGAAAGAATACAGCGTCTCCCTAGATAATCTTGAGAAACTCGCTCGAGTACTTGATGGTGATTTGCCGACTATGCAAATCCTTGCCAGGAAGATGCCGCAGCATGTTATGGATGATGCTGCTAATAAAGAGAAAGCGATGGAATTCTTTCGTGCCATTCCGAAACAGGGGCTTACCGAGAAACAGTGGGAGGAGTTATTTGATTTACTTCCGAAGAAAAATCCATGACCTACCACCCCTATAGACGCGAGACAGTGCAACAGAGAGCAATTGAATTGTTGCGGGCGTATAGAGTCGAGTATCCCGATCGTTTCCGCTTACCCATCGACCCTATAGCCTTAGCAGAGTTCTGCGGTTTGAAGGTGTTGTTCGATAAAGTCGATGATGAGAATCCACTTATGCATCGATTGGCAAAGATTGTTCCGGCGAATCGTTTGATTGTGATAGACGATGAAGTTTACAAAGAAAACCAAGGTCGAGGTCATTTCTCTATCGGACATGAATTGGGACATTGGCAGCTTTATCTGCGCAAAGAGGTGAATAATATGCAGTGCCCCTTATTCACGATAACAGATACGGAGGCGGAGGAAGTAGGATTCTATCGCACAAGTCACGGATGGGCGCTTCCATCCTTGCCGAATCTAAGAGAATTATCCGAGAGCAAGATTCAAAAACTGGCGGCATTTTTTCGAGATTTTGATACGCAAGCTGTCGAGCGTGCCGTAAACGGATTTGCTGCAGCTGTTCTAATGCCTGCTGAGCTCATACACGCGCTTGTTGATGAGATGAGATTGCACGCTGCGCCGGAGAAAGATTTGGCTTCACTTGTTCACGTATGTGCTGAACGTTGTGAGGTATCGTCCCAAGCAATGGGTTTCCGACTAAAAGAACTCGACATTGTTTATTGCGAGGTGTCTGCAGATGGGCGACAAGTATTCAGTCACCGTGATCCTATCGAGCGAGTTCAACTTTCCCTTATTTAACCCTTTTTTGCCATGAGAGTTGCAGTTTTTAATCAACAAAACCGGTCACGTGCTCCCCCATCAGATTTCTACGCCAAACTTTTTATTTTTTATTCTCCTATTATTTATGTATTCCTTACCAACATCGTTCCGTCTCAAGTGGTCGGAGCGTATCCCTCTCACAACTGAAGGTGTATCGCGTCTACACACCGTCTCAGGTGTATATCGTCTCGTTTATCAAAATGGAAACGACTTCACCGTTTACTATGTCGGACAGGCAGTTGATCTTGCAGCCAGGATGACGGATCACCTTGCTGACAACGAGCAAAACAATTGTTGCAAGCGCATCACTGGCCGCTACCCCCATTTTTATCGAGTTGCTGGCGTCGAGACATCTAATCTTGATAGTTGCGAGCGAGCACTTTGGGAAAACTATGGTGGGCGACAGGGGCTACTCTGCAATGAACGTATTCCAATTGTGACACCTGCTAATATCAATATGGATTGAAAATAATACTGCTCTACATCAAATCCGTGGAATTCTCTGCGGATTTTGATGTATTTCCATATCATCATTTGGAAAAGTGCAAAATCCATCGAGTAGTGGTAGCATACTGAGTTATCACCTTCTCCACACTTTTTATGACACAATTTTTCTACTCACTCACCGGTTATTCCGATTTCGGTTTGCTGGCACTGCGTCTGGCAATCGGTGCGATCTTTTTGTACCACTGCCGCTCGAAACTGAGAAATTTTGGGTCGTTCATGGGCTTCATCGGCCTTGCGGAACTGGCCGGAGGCGCTGCGGTTGCGCTCGGATTTTTGACACAGCTGGCAGCAGTCGGTCTCGGCATCATCATGATTGGCGCCATCTACAAGAAGATCAACGAATGGAAGATTCCATTCTCCACGCAGTCCAATACGGGCTGGGAATTTGATCTCATGCTCCTTGCCGGCTGCGTCGCACTGCTCCTTATGGGCGGCGGCGGCATGTCCGTGGATGCAATGTACCTGGGCATGTAGGATCAGCGCCGTATCTGCTTCAGGTTTTGCAGATGCGCTCGTGCTGCAGCATTCGCGGGATCCAACCGGAGTACTATTTCCAATTCACGAATCGCGCCTGCAATATTTCCGGTTTCCCCGTACACGCCCGCCAAGTGATAGTGCGCGCGAGCATACAGCGGGTCCACCCGCACCGCTTGTTCGAATATCTTCACAGCTTCGTTGGTGCGGTCGCGTTTTTGGTACTGCAGTCCCAAATTGAAAAATGTCTCGGCAAACTCCGGTCCTTTTTCCGTTGCGATCTCGAACTGGCGAATCGATTCTTGATGCTTACCCATGCTTTCCAGCGTCTCGCCCAGGAAATAGTAACCCGCCATGTCCTCGGGGCCCATCACATCTTTTTGCTCTGCAATGCGGATAAACATGCGGTATTCCTCCACGGCCTTGTCCAATGCATTCTCTGCACGGTACACATTCCCAAGATTCAGATGCGCTTGCAGCAATCCTGGTGAAACCTCAAGCGCTTGCTCAAAATACTCCTTCGCAGCTGCAGCATCGTCCTGCTTCATCAGCACATCACCCAAGTTATTCAGTGCGACGCCGGAACGTGGATAGTTGTCGAGCACATTGCGATACAGCGCTTCACTATTTTTCCATGTTTTTCCGTGCACGAACGTGAGACCGGAGAAGATCACGATCACTGTGAGGAAGGCAGATGCGGCAATGGTGGATTTTTTTTGGACAAATGGAACCAAGACTGCGCCGATAGCAAGAAAAAATCCGACGGATGCGAGGTAGGCATAGCGGTCGGATGCGAAGTAGAAGAAGTTATTCTTCAGGAAGTTGGAGTAATTCGGAATCAGCATGAGTCCGAAGAACGCGAGTCCGAATGCCACATCTTTCGCGTAGCGAAGGCTCACGAAGAAAATGATCGCGAGTGCGATGCAGCCAAGAATAATTGCGATGAATTCCGGTGCCATGAGTGATACGGGATCCGTTTGCGGATAGATAACAGAGAGCTGCAGCGGAACAAAAAGTTTTGCGATATAGAATACCGTGCTTTTCATTGCGAGCAGCAACGTCGTCAGTGGATCCGATCCCGCGATATTTTTTGTTTTCCCCAAGATCGCGACGATGCCGAAGATCATAGCGAGGACGAAGTAGGGGATTTGTTCAAGAAGAGATTTTTTGAGCGGTCTCTTGTCGCGCACGTCCAGCATCAGGAAAATAAACGGCAGCATGATGACGGACACTTTGGAGAGCAGTGCCAGGAGGAAGAAAACGATGCTGCCGATGTACCATTTTTTGTTCTCTCTGCTGCGGTAGCGCAGGAACGCATCCATCGAGAGCAGGAAGAACAAGGCGGACAGCGTATCTTTGCGAGCAGAAGCCCAAAGAACCGCCTCCGTATGCAGAGGATGGATGGCAAACAGTATCGCGACAAATGCAGCGAGTGCGAGATTCTTTCGAGAGATCTTGTACGTGATGGTGAGCACGAGCAATGCGTTTGCAATGTGCAGGAGAAGATTGTCCAGGTGAAAGAAGAACGGTTTGAAACCGAACAGCAGATGTTCGATCTGATACGTGAAGAGCGTCAGCGGCACGTAGAGTTCCGGATCATACGTCGTGAAAATCATTTTCAGCGACCATGGGGTCAGCTGCGCAATGAAGGGATTGCGGAAAATCAAAATGCCATCATCTAACAACACAAAATCATTGCCGAGGTGCAGACCGAAGATGGCGATGCACAGCAGGACAATCGCAATGGCAACGTGCTGAAGGCGGATGCGGGAGAGAAGCATTGAGGGAAGTATGGATCAGCATGGCATAGATCTCTAGAGAATCTTAAAGGCTTGATGGTGGTGACGACATATCACTAAGAGCAATTTTAATGACGTCCTCTCTCCCTGTAGGGAGAGAGACAGAGAGAGGGTTTTCAATGAATTTATCTAAACCCTCTCCCTACCCCTCCCCCTTTGAGGGGGAGGGAACGTCATTGCTCATGTAAAAATGTTATGAGGCTATTTCCCTTCCACCATCTTCCGAAATTCCGCTTCATCAATAATTTTCACATCCAATTTCTTCGCATCATCCAATTTGCTTCCTGCTTCTCCCCCTGCCAAAACAAAATCAGTTTTTTTGCTGACGGAGCCGCTCACTTTTCCTCCGCGATCTTTTATCATCGCACGGGCTTCGTCACGGCTCAGCATCGGCAATGTTCCCGTCAGCACGAATGTTTTTCCGGAAAAAATCTGCGGCGTTTGGCTTCCTTCCGGCTGAAGGGCAACCACTCCGGCATCTTCCAAGGCTTCGAATAATTTTCGGTGATCCGGATTTTCGATCCAGGAGAGGATCGATTCCACATGCGATGTGCCGACACCCGTGAGTTTGTCCAACTCCTCGGGCTTCAGTGCCGACAGCATCTTCCCGATATCCGAGGGGGCAACGCCGCGCACGGACACGGTTTTCCGCTCCGAGCCGCCAAAAAGTGAGGCCTGAGCGCTGACAGATTCCTGCTCTTCCACGGTTAAGGTTTTCACCGGCCATGCAATGCGGCGCGCAAGGAGTTCCGCCGTTTCACGGCCGACATGGCGGATGCCGAGCGCAAAGAGCAGGCGATCCAGCGGGACGCTCTTGGCGCGATCAATGTTGCGGAGAAGATTTTCCGTTTTCTTTTCCTTGAACAGCGGCAACTCCATCAAGTCCCCCGCTGCCAATGTGAAAATATCCGCAGGATTGGTGATGAGTCCATTCTTCAGCAACTCTTCGATGGTTTCGCTGCCTAACCCTTCAATGTTGAATGCGTAGCGGGACACAAAATGTTCGACACGCTGTTGTTCCTGTGCGCCGCAGTCCGGGTTCGGGCACCGGTGCACCGCTTCTCCCTCCGGGCGTTCGAGTACCGTTGCGCAGTGCGGACAGTTCTTCGGGAAATGATACGGTTTCGCGGACTTCGGGCGCAGATTTTCCATCACTTCCACAATTTCCGGAATCACATCGCCGGCTTTGCGGACAATCACCGTGTCGCCGATGCGCACGTCCAACCGTTCGATCTCATCTTCATTGTGGAGTGTCGCACGCGTTACGGTGGAACCGGAGATGAGCGTCGGCGTGAGGATGGCCACGGGGGTGATTGCTCCCGTCCGCCCCACTTGCAGGTGAATGTCTTCGATCACGGCAGTCTTCTGTTCCGCAGGGAATTTATAGGCGCGCGCCCAGCGGGGGGCTTTGGCTGTCGAACCCAAATCATGCTGGAGCCGGCGATCATTCACTTTCAAGACAAGACCATCGATATCAAAGGGCAGCTTGTCGCGCTTCTTCTTCACTTCTTCATACAATGATCGGATCCCCTCCAGGGATGTCACAATTTTCCAGTTCCGTTCCGTTGGCAGATCAACGCTGTCCAAAAATTTCATGAGTTCAGCCTGCGTTCGGATCTCCAATGCATCGACCGTTTCTCGGTCAGTGCCGTAGCAAAATATGCGGAGATCCCTAGTTTCAGCCACTTTTGGATCCAACTGCCGCACGGTTCCGGCGGCGGCATTGCGCGGGTTTGCGAACTTTTCCTCTTCGGGCAGGGCTCGGTTCACTTTCAAGAGCGACGCTTTCGGCATGTACACTTCACCGGAGATCTCCAGAAAAGAAGGAAGGTCCTTCTTTTTCGGGAACCGGAGCGTGAGCGGAATAGCTTGGATGGTTTTGATGGTATGGCTGACATCTTCTCCTTCGATCCCATTGCCGCGGGTGACGGCGCGCTTGTAATGGTAGATGCCACCATCCTTTTTTTCATAGACGAGCGAGATGTTCAATCCATCGATCTTCAGTTCCGCTTCCAACTCGGGTTTAAAAGATTCTTTTCCGAGCGCGCGGCGCATCTGGTCGAACCAATCCAAGATCTCCTCCTCTGAGAAAGCATCCTGGAGTGATTCCTTCGGGCGCAGGTGCGCCACTTTCGGGAGCCTGCCATCCAGTGGCGCTCCCACGCGTTGCGTCGGGGAATCAGGCGTCACAAGATTCGGAAATTCTTTTTCGAGAGCAATCAATTCTTGTTTGAGCGAATCACGGACATCTTCCGAAACATCCGTGCGATTCTCAATAAAATATGCGCGGTTCAGCCGCCAAATCTCTTTTCTTAATTTTTCTATGCGTTGTGATGCTTGCTGACGATTCATGTGCGGAAGGTTATAGTGTTATATTGCTAATTTCTCATTTGTAAATTTAATCAAATGATTCAATTCACGGGGTAATTCCTGCAAAACTTTCAAAATATGTTCATACTGTTCCTTATTGAGTAATTTTCTTTTCATACTTTTTTCATTCCAATCTAAAGATTCTTTAATAGAGCCGAAACTATAGCGATAAAATTTGATCTTATCCTTTTTTGAATATCGTCCAAATCCCTCGGCAAGATTTGCGGCAATGGAATCCGTCGATCTCACAAATTGTTTACCAACGGTATCTTTTGAAAATTGGTCCCATGAAATTATTACATCCCAAACAAAGTTAGAAAGCTGGAAGGCAATTTTATATGCCCGCACGTCGTTGAGTTTTAAATACCGTACTAGCATAACAATATAACAATATAGCAATATAACTTTCCAACAATCTATTAATGAAACAGTTTTATTCCCCAATTACAATAACCCCTTCCATGCCCTTTTCCTTATGCCCCTGTACGGCGCATTGGAACGGATAGGTTCCGATCTTTTCCGCAACGAAGGAGACTTCTTCTTTGGATTCCAGAAGGAGTTTATTGATGAGGAGGGAAGGAACCGTAAACGTGTGCACACCCGTGTTTTTAAAGCGCAATGTCACGAGTTGTCCTTTCTTCACACGGATGGTTTTTGGCACGAATGCGTGATTTTTCGAGGAGACATCGATGGTGACCGCTTCGCCGCTCTCCAAGGCAAGCAGCAGCGATCGTACTTGCTCGTAGATGATTTTTGCCGCTTCCGCACGATTCAAGCCGTCATCCGGACGGAATGTCCAGAGGGGATCCCTCCTCGCATCGGCGTCGCCAGAGATGATGCCGCGAAAATTCGCATACGCGATGTCGCTTTCGTACGCGTGTCCTTCCGTGTCTGTGAACGGAGAGAAAAACTCGGAACTCCGATCCTCAAACACATCGTGAAGCATGCCGAGGGTTTCGCCTCGGAGCAGCGGCCGGTCCGGATCGGGCAATGTCTCATCCGAAAACAGACGAAACCGCCCGTCCAACGCACAGGCCACGAACGCGGATGCCCAGTGACTCCGCATGTCCTCATCCACGATCTCCGTCAGGCAGGTTTTTTCATCTTTCTTCGCCGCTCGCAACGCCATTTTCAAAAATTGCGCCACCGTCACAGGATCGGCCGGTCCGAAGAGATTCTTCGGCGTGCCGTCCGGTTCCTTGTATCCTTCGACGATCTTCCACTCGATCATGAAATCGACATAGTGCGCAAACCATGCGTCTCCGGGAATATCCGTGAAGACCGGGATCACGGTTTTCCGGGATGAAGCTGAACCGGCGAATCCTGTGCTTGTTACAGATGCCGCAGTGGAAGAAGAGGAAACAGCAGACGGAACGGACGTCGATTGATCTTGAAAACCATCAAGAGCCATCCACACGGCATGTGCGGGCACGGTCGAAAGCATGCCGATGAGAATCAGGAAACAAAATAAAGATTTCCACATGATGGAAGTGAGTGTACTCGGATGAGGAATCGACTTGCAATGCTACACTTTGACTGTGATCACTCTTTTTCTTAAACAATGGTTGTTGCAGACGATTCTCCTTTGCTACCTCACCATCACTGGTTCGGCATTGCTCTATACATTGTTTCATATCCGCACTCCCGTTCCGTGGACACTCACGCGTTTCAGTTACACGATGATGGCACCCTACCAAGGAGACACGGAAATCAATGAAGATCTGGTTGCGTTTGGGGAATATGCCGATGGCTCGACGGCGATCATCGATCTCGACCGTTACATTCCCGGCGGAAAAGGGGAGCGGAATGTGCGCAAGTACTTGCGGAGTTTTCGGCGCACGGAAGA
The DNA here is from genome assembly GCA_001787535.1 of Candidatus Peribacteria bacterium RIFCSPHIGHO2_01_FULL_51_35. Classification (GTDB taxonomy): domain Bacteria; phylum Patescibacteriota; class Gracilibacteria; order Peribacterales; family Peribacteraceae; genus 2-02-FULL-52-16. Next base: position 18,531 of record MFXP01000014.1, on the reverse strand, counting down.
TGATCTTCAGGTGCGGAAGTACACGGAATTCGCACAATTGCTTTTGGAACGCGAGCGGAAAAAAGATCCACACATCCGTGCCATCACGTTGAACTGGCATGTATGGCCCAGATCTCCGCACGGGTTCGATGCGCTGCGGCAGCCGCCGCACCTGAAAGCAACATTCATCACGCGCGTCCGATGACCGCATCGACATTCATCACCGGGTGGAACCGATTCTTTTTCCGGAAATGTCCGCCGCATGTGCTTGCACTTTTTCGCATCGCTTTCGGCGGATTTCTCCTGTTTCATTGGGGCATCAAGCTCCCCTCGGTGCCCATGCTTTTTTCCGAGGAGGGGATTGTGTTGCCGCTGTTTGATCTTCCGCTGCTCGCTCCGCCATCCACTCCCGTCGCGTGGATTCTCTTTTTGATTTTTCTTGGATCGCTTGCGCTGCTGACGATCGGAATTTTTCCTCGCATTGCTGCGGGTGTCGCACTTCTTTTCTCTTTGTATTATTTTCTTCTGTCGTTCCATCTCTTCGGCACGTCGTTCGATCACTTATTCCTTTTCATCTTGCTCGTGCTCACCTTCAGTCCGTCCGATCGCACGCTGTCGCTCGCGATGCTTCTAAAACAAGGATCCCTTTTTGCAGCGGAGCCGATCACGGTCTTTCCGCAACGGTTGCTCGCGTTGCAGATCACCTTCACGTACTTGGGCGTCGGCTGGCAAAAACTCTTCTTGCCGGGTTGGCAGAGCGGACGGATCCTCCTGCTCGGTTTCATGGGTCGCTGGGCGACGCCGCTTGGTTTTGCCGTTGCGCGGTTGAATCTGCCTCCCGAGTTCTACGATGCGATGGTGTTCCTGACAAAAACATTCGAAGTACTCATCCCCTTCGGCTTATGGATCAAGCGTTTTCACATCCGCTGGTGGTTTTTTGCCGGTGGTGCGCTCTTCCATAGCAGCATCGCGCTGCTCCTTGGCATCTGGTGGTTCTTGGTTCTGATCCCTGCGTATATTCTCTTTTTTGAGCCGGAAGGAGTGGAAAAGTGGTTCAAAAGATGATGGTTTTCGGGAAAAGATGCTACGAGTGAACAATCTTCTCGAAAGAACAATAAAAAACGATTGAAATCCTTTTAAATTCATGAAAGATACGCCCAACTATGGCGGTTTTGCACAACGTCGGCGCGCGCATCGAAAAAATCGACCAGCAGATCATCACATTGATCGAGCAACGGGCGCTCCTGTGCCAGGAAGCGTTGGAGGAAGATTCTGCAGCCCTCAGCGCAGAACATGAGATGGAAATCGTCGGGCTCTGGGGCAGCGAGGCGGAGCACAGAGGATTGGATGAGATGGGAATGGAAAGGATTTGCAAAGCAATCTTGGCGTTTTGCAAGAAGATGGGGGAGAGCTGAGGCGGTTTCGATGCGCTTACTTTTTCATACGCTCTTCCCATTCACGGTCGCTGCGTTCCATT
>MFXP01000014.1:0-17067 GCA_001787535.1 Candidatus Peribacteria bacterium RIFCSPHIGHO2_01_FULL_51_35 | reverse complement strand
GCTGCGTTCCATTTGCTTGAGTTTGATTGTCAGCGCCAACGCAATCGCAACCACCATCGCCAGACCAAAGGTCGCTATCACCAAGCCGAAGAAGGCAAAACCGAGAATATGCATTCTCCCATCTGTACAGATTGCATCGAAAAAAGCAATGGTCTAAGACTTCACTTTTTCAAGAATGAGCCATCCTTGTTGTTTACAAAAATGACCACACTTCTTCCCGAATGAAGCGATGATCATAATTTGGCTTAGATAAGCCATTTCTTTGTGTCAGTGTCTGCCTCCTTTGACGAGAAGATGCATTGCTTGCATCATGGCGTTCATGGCTACCGAAGAACATACAGATTTGTACTGCACCATTGCTCTGGGAAATAATTTCTCCGGAGAAGATTTTGCACGAGAGATCCAATCGCTTGCACATTGCGCTCCTCATCTGGATGAGGATGGAAATGTTGTATTGGTGGAAATCAATGAAATTCCTGATGATCACATACTGACCATCTGCCAGTACATTTATGCGATGTGCAAAAGATTGGATATTACACTGTATGGCCATATCGAACTCGAGGACGGATACGGGATATTGGATGAGTATGAAGAAATCAAAGGGGATTCGGCCGAAGAATTGTCCTTTCTTCCACACACGGATTGGACAGGCGATGCACTGGAAGCGATTGTTCTTGATGAAAAGGGCGAACCTCTGGAGTTGGCAGAAGATGAGATTGAGGAGGACGATGGCGGCGGCGGAACGTTTGTTTCCGCTGCTTAGGTTATTTTTCTGGGAGATCTTCGTGCATCAACAGCCACTCCTTTCGTTTCTTTCCCCACGCGTAGTTTCCTGCATCGTTTCCGCGGGCAGGAACCACACGATGGCAAGGCACCACGATGCCAAAAGGATTTTTTGCGACAGCGCTCGCAACCGCTCGCGTGGCCGTGGGCTTTTTCAGCCGGCGCGCGAGTTCACTGTAGGAAATGCGCTCTCCGAAGCGAACATTTGTGAGCTCTTTCCAGACGGATTTTTGGAAAGGGGATCCGCTCTTCATAAGATTGAGAGTGAACGTGCGGCGTTTGCCTTTCATAAAATCCTGCAGTTGCCGCGTCGCATCCCGAAGCAGCGGTGATGCATCGGATTTCCTGGGATGATCCGCAAAGCGGATGCCCGTGATGGCATCTTCTTCCGCTGTGATTTCGATCCATCCTGCGGGGGATGCAACATAGGCGCGAGCTGTTTTTGTGCGAGGCATGATTGCAGTATCCCCTTTCTTGCACTCTGAAAAAAGAAAAATCGGCAAAAAAAAGGGACGCCGAGGCGTCCCTATTTCGTACAATCACAAGATGCATCAACTTCCAATGCGCAGCGTTGCCGTACTCGGACTCAACAGCGCCGCGCCGCCGGTGGGGGCGCTCAAGGAGAGATTGGCCGTTTCCTCTCCTTCGCTTCCAAGATCGTCGTTGGTTGTTTGCACAAGGAAGGACTTGCTCGTCTCGCCCTGGAGGAATGTGAGCGTGCCGGAGACGGCCGTGTAATCCGAGCCCGAGAGCGCGGTGCCGTTAGTGACCGTATAGTTCACGGAAACGGTGCCGGTGTTGCCGCCCGCGCGGTTCACGGAGATGACCCCGGCCTCTCCTTCGGTCACGGTGTAGGTTCCCGTGCTGAATCGGAAGGAGCCCGATCCGGACGCGGTTGTTTCATTGTCGACGATGATGAGTTGAACGCTGCTGGGTGTTCCGAGCACGGCTCCGCCTGTGACGCCGCTCAAGAGCAGTGTCACGGTCTTATTGCCATCGACCACTCCTTCGTCCGCCACCGTGATGGAGAATGTTTTCGTCACCTCGCCTTGCGCAAAGGAAAGCGTGCCGCTGGGCGATGTGTAATCCTGCGCGATGGCGGTGCCGTTCGTTGCGGAGTAGTTCACGGTCACGGGCGATGTTCCGCCTACGCGTTGCACAGTCACCGTGATGCTGCCGGCGTTCTCCTGCACGGCGTACGTGTTGGCTGTGAACATGACGGCGTGCGCGACGCTTGCCGCGGACGCGGTGGAACCGCCGGTCGTCGTTTCGTTATCGACAATCGTGAGGACGGCTTCCACGGGAGCGCTGAGCACGGCGCCGCCCGTCGTGTTGCTCAGGACGATGTTCACCGTCTCGTTGCCTTCCGCTGTCGTGTCATCTCCGATGGGAATGGTGAAGGTCTTGCTCGTTTCTTTGTTGCCGAAGGAGAGCGTTCCTTTGGTTTCCGTGTAGTCGCTGCCGGCCGTGGCCGTTCCGTTTGACGTTGCGTACTCCACCGTCACCGAACCCGCATTGCCGCCGGTGCGCACGACGCTGATGGTGGCGGTGCCCACGGTCTCGTTCACCGTGAAACTCTTGATGGTGAAGTGCACGGAGCCCTCGGGACCAATGCTTGCAAAACTCATGGCGCTGCTGGAACTTGAGCTGCTTTTCTTGCTGCTGGAGCTCGTTTCGTCCTCTTCCTCTTCCTCTTCTTCCTCCTCTTCCTCATCTACTATCACGCGTGCCCCTCCATTTTCCAGAAAAGCCTGGAACCGTTGGAACATCACGGCTATCTGCCCGCGCGTCACGTAGTCATTGGGGCCGAATCGGCCGTCCTCATATCCTTTGATGACGCCGGCGTCGAACATTTCACCGATCGCTTCGTCGTAATAGGCTCCTTGTTGCACATCGGAGAAGACGCCGGAACCGAGCATCGCGGCGGAAAAACCCGTTCCTGCGGCACCCACCGTTAGGCCGATGACAAAAGGCACCGAGAGGAGACGGCGCATCCAAACAGAAGAAGTAGACATGGAAAAAGAGGGGAAATTGTTCGGAGTATGGAAAGGGAGCGGGTGTGATGCAATAGACCAATGGTCACTTTGTTACCTGACTACAGAGGACAGGAAAGAGGGAAATGTAAGGAACGACAGGAATGAAAGAAATGTTCCTGCCTTTTCTGCCTTTCCTTACGTTCCTGCCATCAATGTAAAAACTCCGACACTGCCGCCAGTGAGCCGATTGGATCCTCCACATCCTTTAACGCAAACCCTGCGCCGGCCGCGCGGAAGAGCGGCTCGGGGCTTGTCGCACTGGAGAAACCTATGCAGCGGATCGTGGAATTTTTTGTGAGGATTGCTTTCAAAAGATCATGACCATGGAGAGATGTTGCAAGATACTCATCAATCAGCACGATCTCGGGCTGCTGTGCGAGAATTTTTTCCGCGAGTTCCTCGATGGTTTCCGTTCGATGCAGGACGAAGCCCGCGTTGCCATCCGTTGCTGCGAGCAGAGGAAGGAGGAAGACGCTGATGACGTGTGGGTCGTCATCTACAAAGAGGATCTTTTTCCCATGAAGTGATGCACAGGAGTCGGGGACAGTTGGCATCGTTTGTGTGTGCAGTGGGATTTTGAGTTCCTTTGCGAGTTGCTTGGCTTTAGAAAGGAGGGATGCGGAATCCATGGAGGAGATGATAGCAGGAAGATTTTGAGTGTTCTTTCGAGCGTTCTTTTTACTCATAGAACCTCTTTCCTCCCTTCCCAAAGCCAAAAATATGTGCCCGCTGTTTTTGACTGCTCCGGATGCTCTGCCGCGAGTGCGTGTGCAGGAGTGAAATAGGAATGTCCTTCCCCCACTCCCGTATGGCACCCGAAAAAAATGTTGCAGCAGCCTCCGATCTCACCGCCCTCCAGCGTAAGCGGCATTCTCGTGCCCCCATTCGCCCCAAGGCCAAAGAGGCTCGGCGGCAGCTCGGTGTGGAGCGGCTGGAAGATCGAGCGATGTTTGCAGGAGATGTGGAAAACGCATCTTTTGCCACTCCGTACCTTGATGTCGCGGAGGACACTGCAGGGCAGGTGAATACTGTGCTTGCCGGCGGCGATGCAAGCGAACATAACTCCGGTAGTAGTGTTGCAATGGCAGAGGGAGAAGCTGAGGGGCCTACCTACGATGAGCTCGTGCATCTCTATAACGTACAGCAGGAATATGGGTTCCGGATGCACGAGTTGGGATTTTTTGAGAATGCGCACGGTCAGCAAGAGAAAGCACTCTTGAGTAAAAACGATGTATTTTTCCATGTCCGTCCCGGTGGAGGTATTTGGTTGACAGCCCGTAATCATACATTCCAGGTACAAGTGCATCCCTTTGCATATGAAAATCCTGCAAAATATCTTTTCAACGCCAAGATGCCGGAGTTGCAACCGGCAGCTGTTACAGGAAGTGAACAAGTGCCGGTACTTGATACGGCATCGGTGGACGCAGTTTTTCAGAGCCGATTCACTCCTGCATTGATCTCGGAAACATTCGCAGCTCTGCAAACAGAGATCCAAGGAGTTTCCACCACTCTGGATCTTCTCCGTGAACGTTCAGCAGAGCTTACGTCTCGTCTTGCGGTGGCAGAGTTCATGATCGCCTCACTGACAAAGCAAGGAGCGAATCTGGAAACGGATCTTGCAGTGAAGATGGGACAGAGCGCATCGGCAGATCTTGTGTACGGACAGAAACAAGTGGATCTGCAGAATGCCCTTACGCTCCGTGACACTCTTATCACTGCGCGAGATGCCGCGAACCAAGCTCTGACGGTCTGCGAGCAAGAGTATGCACGCGTGTGGCAGGTCACTACTCCCTATCGCGATGCTCTGGCCGCCCGCGATGCGGCGCAAGCAAATTTTAATGCCGCCAAGAAAGCGTATGATGATGCGAACGCTGCGAGTCGCGCACACAGAACAGATCTCACGCTCTTGCGGGCGCGAAAGGATGCAAAAGCCGTCTACGACGCGGCAGGGAAAGTTCTCAACAATGCGAAGAGGGAGTTAAAAAAAATCTCTGATAACAGTTCTCTGATGACGCAACCAACGACACAACGCGATCAAGCGCGTCAGCAATATGCTGCTGCGACGGGGAGTGCCAATGATGCGGCAACCGCCGTCACCTTCGGTGAGCAGGAACTTGCTTCGGCTCTCACTGCAAAAAAATCCGCTCTCGCGCTCGTCACGGAAACGGAGACGGCACTGGCGTCAAACCAAACACGCTCTGCCGATGTCCGAACTGCACGCGGTGCGTTCGTGGAAGAACAAACGAATAATCTTGTCGTCATAGATGCCACAGACCACTATCTGCATGAATTAAACGCGAGAAATGTCGTGTTGGAAAATATCCATGCGGAGCTTATGCGCGTCAATACTTTGGCGGAAGCTGCCGCTCTGCGTCAGGCATCTCCCGAATCAGTGATTCCTTCCGGCATCGTTCGCATAGGGCATCAGGGTGGTTTACAACTTTCTGTCACGATGGAGAATCCCTTGGATCATGACCTCCGTTTGGTTGTTGTTCCTCGGGGTGGAGCCTTGGACGGCGCTAATTTTGTGGAAATGCCCATACAATCCGGACGGAGCACTGTGAACATGAGCGCACCGGGCAGCAAAGATATGCTGCCCCTGGATTTGGTGATTTGGGATCCGACAACCGGAAGGCAAATCACAAATCGCATTCCCATCGCCATCCAACGCAATACGTTTGTGGAATATCCGAATCATGTAACCGATGTGGTGTTCTCAGACGGGGCGGAGGCAGCCGCAGCAGTGCCGGCTCCCGTAATGAGCATCACGCTTCTCGGCGACACCGCCATGCAGATTGCATATGAGAATCCCTACAATCACGACATTCAAATGGTCGCCGTCGCACGCAATGCGCCCGGCGGAGCCGGCGGTTTCCTGACAAGAACTCTTCCGCCCGGACAGGGAAGCGTCCTCACCGCTTTGCCGAACAATACGCATCAGGAATGGGATTTGCTTCTGTGGGATGCCGCTCTGCGGCAGGAGCTGAGTCCACGCTCTCGCTTCGTCGTCTACTACGGGACGTTCAGCACGAAACCGGAGAATGCAGTGCAGACTGCAGGTTTTGCAAGCGGTGGACTCGACAGTCCTGAAATGCGAGCAGTCTTTGAAAATCGTGTTCTCTCTTCGGTTCGGCAAGAATTGCCGCCTCTTCCATCAGCACGTCAGCTTGCCCACGAAGCCTTCCCTGCGCACGTAGGTGTAGACGAAGATCTGACATCACAGGCCGGGGATATGGTTCGTGGGGCGGAGGAAGGCATTTACTATGCGTACGATATGGTGCAGATGATGGCCATCAAAGTGTTTCAACTGATACGGGCGCGGTATCAAGGAGGAGCAAATTTCACTGCAAGGGACGTGGAAGCAGCTTGCCAAGGCATGCGCGATGACAAGAAGGCAATCGTCGGGCAATTCGTTCGTTCCCATATGTATCCCGCTCAGGCGATTCTGGACATCGTGCAGAACAACTTCGAAATGTATTACGGCATGCACAGCGGCATCGTGCAGACGCAGAATCAAATGTACAGTGATGAGTTCTGGCAAGCTCTTTCCGCGTCAAATCCTCCAAATCCTGCAGATCACATTGCCGATCCTGCCCGCATCCAGGCGGCGAATGCGGAGACTCTGAGGATTGCCTTCGTCAATACGGCTGTGAATCTCGCTTCGTATTCAGAGGATGTCCGTAGGGAATTTTATGAGGCCATCGCAAGTGCGGGCTACTCACTGGATGCATCCGGAAATGTTGTGGCGTTGGAGCAGCCCGTGTTTGTAGCAGGGGAGAGTAACAACGGTGAATGGATTGGAACAGCTGCCACGACGTATCCCCTTTCTATTGCACCAACGGGAAGACAGGAACTGGAAGTTATTAACTTCACACCCAATGGAGTTGCTGTTCGCACCTTCACATTACATGGCACATACATGGTCAATTTTTCCGCAGACGTCATGGGAGACCGCAATGTCCTTTTGAATATTCAAGGAGGCGGCATTCCTGGAGGAGGATATACAACACCTTCCGGAGTGAACGGAAAATCAATCAGCCTCAAACTAACACCCGGCAACTACACGCTTACAATGGCGGATGATACGGAATATGGAACCATGAGAAACGGTCATTTGATTGAAGCGAATAATTTTACCGCACCAATAGCAGTCAATATCAAACCCTACAATTCAGCAAAAATTGAAGGAATGATAAGTATTGATGGACGACCGGAAGCAAAGCGTGTGAGTATGAGTGTGGCTATGTTTGACTCTGATGGTCAAAGAGTTAATTTCGATCCTGTAACAGGTGAGCCACTTAAGCTCAATCCAAACAATCCTGTCATGATTGTGGTTCACGGCAGGAACGACAACCCTGAAAGTGATGAGATGAAGCTACTGGCTAAAAGTTTGTCTAAAAACATGCAAGTTGTAACGATAGACTGGAGCGAGGCTGCTAAGGATTTTGTGCGACTTCCGGTCGATTTTCCGACAGATGGAGGTGATTTTGGTGACCTGCGAGATGCTTCTTGGACGCCTGCAGTTGGACAATGGGTCGCTCGCCAACTTCTGGCCGCTGGGTTCGTAGCATCAAAATTGCATGGCTTTGGAGAAAGCCATGGAGCATATGTAACATATTTCATGGCAGAAAAAGTTTTCAGCGAGACCGGCGAAAAAATAAATTCTCTTGTTCTCCTAGATCCTGCATACAATCCTTGGTTCGCCAATAACAATATTTCTGAGAATGATATAAAATTACAAGAGGTATCGCAAAAAAGCTGGGCATTCATTTCCAGTATTTTGGGTTCGAAGCAAATTGCGGATACAGCTACTACATTTATCAATGTTGCATCCGGACATGAAACATACGTACACAGCATGCTTTCGGCTCATCGCTATGCCAGTGCTCTCATTGCGAACATGGCAGAAAGAGGAAATATGGCTACGGATGGGGCAGGAGGAGATGATGACATCCTTCTAAGTCAAGGTGGGATTCTTGTTCACAAACCTGATGGATCTTTTGATATTGTTTTTGATCAGGAAATTGTGCAGCGGACGGGGGCCGAAGCAAACATTGCTGTGGACTTTCAGTCCTCCACACATGAAAATGGAGATGAATGGCTGCAGCCACAATTCGTTGATTTTTTCTTAACCGATGATGGTCAAAGTAGTAGCGGATATGGTGGTTAAATTATTCTTCCCTGAATCATGCGACTTCCAAAACCTTTAGAGGCAATTATCATCGGCATGATTCTCTTTGTTGCAATTATTATTTTTTGGGAAGGAGTACGACGGCTTGTTTTAGGCTATCCCCCCGCAGGGAGTCCAGAAGATACAGCTGCCTGGGTCATGGAAAATAACAAGCACCCCGATTTATGTTTTAAAATGGGCGCTCTAAGTATCCCCTTTCCCGCTCCTCTGTATTCAAAAATGGGTCCTTCTACAGAAAGTAATCGGAAATTATGCGTTTTTTTAATTGCACAGAAGATGAAGGACCCGCGAATTTGCGAACTTCTTTTGCCTGGTGAGTACGGTTTAGCATGTATTTCCGACCTCTGGCCTGAGGTTTTGCCGGAGGATGGTTGTGGATGGGATGTTAGCAATCCAAAAATATTTCAATGTAGACACATTGGTGGTCCACTACGAAAAAGTGCGATTTGCAATGATTTCTCGGATAATGTGAAACAATTTTCTGCATGCATTTCCTATACTGCAAGCAGAGACAAAAGTCTTGAACAGTGCAAAAACATTCCCGATGCTGATATCCGTTTGTTTTGTCAGATCAAAATGAAAGCATGGATGGATTACCCTGAACTCCGAGATTCTTTTTACTTTGGCAAACAAATCCCCTCAGATAACCCATAACTGGCTTTGGGATGCGGCAAATCCTATTTACATCAACCTGATTCAGGGTAGAGTGCAAGGTTGTGGTAGATGGACTTCCTCATCATATAGAGGCTTATTTAAAGGAAGCGAATTTCTCTTCAACAGAGATTCTCGTCCTTAAGCGCTTGCTGCAAGATGATGCTTTGACGCTGCGGGAGCTTTCTATGAAGACGGGTAAGAGCGCGGGCGTTCTTGATCAATCACTCAAAAAATTAGGTGCAAAGCATATCGTATCCAAAGAAGGCATCAATGACACCACCAAGTATTCCATCAAGACACTGGAAGCCGTTTTGAAGTGGATGGAGCAGGATGTGCAGAAAAAGCACCAGGAGCAGCTTCGGAAACATAAAGATTTCGAGACATTCGTGCATTCTCTCACGATCGATAAAAAGCGTCCGGAGATGCATTACTACAATGGCGACGATGGCATCATGCAGGCATACAGGAAACTTCTGGAGTTGGTGCCGAAGACGCCTGCCGCCATCGGAGGGAAATCCGGGGAGTTGTTGCATTACTTGCCCGTTCGCTTTACGGCGGAGGAAGATCCCATGCGTGATTTCAATGTCGAGTACTTCCGCGAGCGCAGGCGGCGCGGCATTTTTAGCCGTGTGGTGACGCACAATACGTCGCTGGGACGCCGCTTCCAGAGCCGCGATCCATTTGAATATAGAAAAACAATCCTTGTGGAAGAGGAGCAGTATCCGTTCGAATTTGAACGTGTGATAGCGGGGGATACCATTGCGTGTTTCAACCACAAAGAAAAAACAGTCTGCTTCATCGATTATCCGGAATTGGTGAAGACCGAACGGGATATGTTCGAGAAACTGTGGGCGAAGAAGACGGCACCGGTTGCATCATCCATTCCATCTGCTCAGGTTGCTGCTGTAGCGGCGCCGAAAGTTGAGGGGGTGACAATAAGTACGAGGACGCTATCCGGACTTCGGGAATTCTTCCTCACCAAGAAAAGCATAGCGACATTTATGGTATTCGGCGTGGTTGCTGCGGCTGTTACGTACGGTCTTTGGCAGCATAATGTGTATCTCAGTACAGTGCGCATTCAAGATAAAGCCCTTTCTATTGCTGCAACGGCTGCGCTCCAATTTGATGCGAATGATTTAGACAAACTGCGAACAACGGAGGACATCCAAAAACCGGAATACTCCAAAGTCATATATCTGCTTAATGAAATCCGCAGGCAAAATGAAGACGTAAAATACATTTATATCATGCGTCCGACGAACGATCCGAATACATTGGAGTTTGTTGCGGATGCGGATTCCATAGATCCCTTTACGAAGAAGGATTTAAATAGTGATGGAGAAATTACCGATGCTGATTGGTTAAGCCCGCCCGGTGAACTTTATGATGTAACTGGACAGGAGAGCATCCGAGAAAGCTTGGCGGGGAGCATTCCAACTGTTGATGAAGCGCCATATACGGATCAGTGGGGGACATTTATTTCTGGGCATGCTCCTATTAAAGATGCGAATGGCAATGTGGCCGCGTTACTGGGTGTCGATATTTTTGCCAGTAAAATTTATGATTTCACGAATGATACCTTTTATCCATTTCTTACTTTCCTTGGGCTATTTTTGCTTTTTATTATCATTCGTCTTGCTGCGTTTAATCGTTCGCTTTTTAAGGAACTATGGGAGGTACTGCAAATGAAAAGAATTGTGGCTATAACTATAGCGGGTGGAATAGTTGCTGTGATTATGACGATGGGTTTGTATTGGTATGGTGTCCAAATCAATACGGAACGTGTTCGCGAAAAAGTGACGTCCATAGCCGCCACTTCCGCCTTACAATTTTCTGCCGATGAATTGAAGGTGTTGCGATCTATGGATGATGTGCATCGACCCGAATACAAAAACGTGACCACTCGTTTGGACACAATTCGAAAACAAAACAGCGAAATTATTTACATGTATATTATTCGGCCAACAGGGCAAAAGGGATTGTTTACTTTTGTAGCAGATGCAGATGCTATAGATCCATTCATTAAAATCGATACAAATGAGGATGGCAAGATAACAGAGGCAGATACATTGGGGCTTCCGGGTTTGGAATATGAAACTACAGATATGGATGCCCTGATAGGAGAAAAATATTCACGTCCTGTGGCAAACAGCAAGCCATATACTGACAAGTGGGGTTCTTTCATTACCGGTTATGCCCCTATTCGCGATGCCGGAGGAAATATAGAAGCAGTAATTGCTGTAGATATGTGGGCAGATAAGGTTTACGAATTAACAAATCGAACTTTTTCGCCGATATATGTGTTCCTTATTTTCTTTATAGTTTTTCTGATTTTCAGAGCTTCAGCATACAAAAAATCCCTATTGCATCAATTGATAATCAATTTAAGAAAAAGAAGTGTCCTGATTACGATTGCAATTTGTGCCTCGCTAGCCTTTCTTTTTATGAATGGTTTATATTTTTATACCCTGTTTTCTTTTCAAGATCAGCTAGGCAAGACTCTGGAACAGATCATTGAAACAAACGTAAAAAAAATAAATATTAATCATCTCAATAAAATTCAAAAATCCGAAGATATGCAAAAGCCCGAATATCAAGAAATTTTTCAGCAAATAAACAGCATAAGAGGCCAAAATGATTTGATCAGATATGTGTATATTCACCGTCCAACTGAAGACCCGAATATGTGGAATTTTGTTGCAGATGCGGATACAAATTATTATCTGCCTTTTTTAGAGTGGGATTTTAACCGTGATGGTAAATTGGATGCTGCTGATGAGGCTGCACCTCCTGGCACTCCATACAATATTTTTGAAGCATCTCCAAAGCAGCAAAAATACGGATTGCAGAGAACGGTCATAGACACAAATATGGAAGATCAATGGGGAAAATTCTTCAGTGCGACAACACCCATCAAGGATTCTAACGGTAATACGGTTGCTGTTCTTGGGGTGGATGTTGAGGTAACTGAGATATATAATATTATAAGAGAAAAATACATTAAATGGTTATGGTTTCTAGGCTTGTTTACATTGTTTCTTATAATTAGAATTTACAAAATTAAACCATAACTATGTCAATTTCACCTATAACCCCCAAGAGGAAAAATATGGTATAATTAAAGAAATGTTGGAAAATAAAAAAAACAAGCGTGCATATAAAAAAATACAAATCGATTTTAAAAGTATTGCAATTTTAACCTTTTTTTCGATACTAGCTGTTTTTATTACGTATGTTTTATATAGTTATACTTCTAATTTATTAAAGGAAAGACTTCAAGACCGTTTAATAGCAATATCTTCAACAGCTGCCACACAATTTAGTGTAAATGAGATAGATCAAATTAAGGATATTAATGACATGAAAAAACCTGCTTTTGCAAGCATTATAAATAAATTACAAAAAATTAGGGCAGCAAATGAAAACATTCGTTTCGCTTATTTGATGCGTAAGACAAATGACGCATCCACATTAGAGTTCATTGCTGATGCTGACTCTCTAACTCCACAAGACGAATTAGATGTTAATGAAAATGGAATTATAGAAGAAGATGAAGTAGTCCCATTGCCCGGGGATCCTTATGATATTGAACCATATCCGGTTTTAAAAGAGGAAGCATTCGATCACCCTTCAGTAGATCGAGAACTGCAACCAGATCAGTGGGGATTAATAATGGCGACATATGCACCGATCGTAAATGAAAATGGAAATGCTGTTGCAATTGTTGGATTGGATATCTTGGTGAATGATTTCTACCAAAAAACACGAGAAGCGCTTTTGCCTTTTATTGTTTTTATATTGTTTTTAATATTAGCACTTTCGCTTCTAACTCTTTTGCTTATGAGGCTTTGGAATGAAAGAGTGGAAGCAGTTAAAGAATTAGACAGGCAAAAAGATGAATTAATTAGCATGGTAAGCCATCAACTGGCCGCTCCGGTGACAGCGATCAAATGGTATATCGAAATGTTGCTGGATAATGAAACAGGTGATCTGAATAAAGAACAAAAAGAACAACTTATAACTATGCAGAAAGTAGGAGCAGATCTTAATGATTTAATAAGCATGATCTTAGACGTATCTCGTATTCAGCTGGGCAGAATAAAACTTGATCCTCAACCGTTAAATATAAATGAATTTATTAATGAAATTTTAAATGTTATAGAGCCTAAAGCAAAAGAAAAAGAAATTATTTTTGTGAAGGAAATCGAAAAATCTTTGCCCGATGCAAAATTGGATAAACGTATGACCAGAATGACTATTGAAAATTTGCTAACAAATGCAATTAAATATACTTCAAAAGGAGGGAATGTGCTCCTTAAGATGAAAATGATGAACAACAATATTCTTCGTTGTGAGGTAAAAGATACAGGTTGTGGTATACCAAAATCTGAGCACGACAAAATATTCGGAAAATTATTTAGGGCAAGTAATGTCAGAAACAATGTGGATGGAAATGGTTTTGGTTTATATGTAGCTAAAGGAGCGATAGAAGGACAGGGTGGCAAAATTTGGTTTGAGAGCAAGGAAAACATAGGGTCAACTTTCTTTGTGGAGCTTCCCTTAGTTCTAAGCGACAAGAAAAACACCTAACACCATTAAACCCACCAGTCCAAACTTAACAGGCAAATGTTTTAAAGTCTCTATATCTCCAAATCTGGAAGAGAAGAATATCAAAATAAGAGATAGCAAAAACGTGTATGCGGGAACGGAGGTTTCAACTGCCGCAACCAGAGAGGGATTGCCCAAATAGATTGCTCTTTGAGATGTCGCTAGAGCAAAGAGATTTAAAACTTCAATCGCTATAAAAATATTAATAGCAGGCTTAAGAAGGTGAGCATTCCTGCTAAAGGTTTTACGAACATTTTTGAAGAGCAATGGTGCACTCCCTGCTAAAACTAAGCCTAAAGTTATTAAAAGGAATCCATTAATATACGAAGCATGTTGGAATACTTTATCTTCTATGAGCAGTGCAAAGGCTTGAAAAAGTGATGCTGAAAACATTAAAAAAAATGAATTCCATCTTGCGTGAAAATTTGTATCAAGCATGCACATAAGAACTGAAGCAACAATCAATAAGGAGATCCCTAGATATTCTGGAAAACCGAGAATGTCTCTGAATATTAAATAACTTAAAAAGGGAATTAAGGCTGGAGTCATATTCCAGTAGGCTGCGACAATTCCTGTTTCTGTGTACGACAAAGCCTTAAAATAAAATGCCTGACTCAACTGAATCAGCACTCCAGCAAAAAGACCTAAACAAATAATATATGGCGGCGGCAATTCCCAATGAATAAAAGGTGCAGCGAAAGGTATAACTAAAAAAACAACGGTTGAGGCAAGCGAACTTGTTATTACCCCCATCCAAGGTTTTTCAAATATTTCTTCAACACAGTGAGAATCCGCTATGTGCACAAGTGACCAAAACAGCGGTGTTAATAGGGCAAAAAGCAACCACATCAATAGTTTTTTACATTAAATTAATATAATTGTCAAATAGCCTTAAACTAAAGCTTTTTGAGTTATTATTTTCTTATTGCGAATTATATCAGCAAATGCCTTATTCAATGTCCTCGATTCACCCGGATGTGAGAAGATTTTTATTCCATTTCCGGACAATTTTTGAGTTTTCCTGCCACGAAGGTTCGCACTTCTTATAATTAAATTCCCTTTCCAATCTAACAAATCTAAGTGCTTATCAATTATTCGTAATGCCCTTTTCCAGTCATAGGATTTGCAACTATAAATATCCAAATGAATATGAGAGAACGTATTGGATGCTTCAAAGTAATGTCCGTTAATATGACTCGTGGTGATGAGCTGAATGAATGACCAACCGGGAGCTCGAGGATCAGAAGCAGGATAAATTTGTAAAGGACCCAAAGGCATCATGTCCAATTCATGCAATAAATCGTTAATAAGGGTATTGGTTATTTCTTCTTTTCGTTCTACATCCAGTTTTACTTTAAGGTTGGCATCTAGAAGAAAGAGCTCATGCGTCAGTGCAAAGCCCTTGTCGGAAGTCGTGGCAACCATGCAGCCGTTAATACTAGCAAAATTCTTGCCAAAGTAAACAATTATTCCTCCGAGGCAGCTTTCTTGGTCTGTGCTTTCTTAGCCTTCGAAAGCTTCGTGCAAATGGCTAGGAATGCCCTTTTTACTATAAGGGCGTGCGGATTGATGGTGCCGTCAGATCGGGAGTCGCGTTTCATAGGTACTTACAGTAAACCCAAGACGCAGTTGGAAGGGGAGGGTCCTTTCATGACAATCTTTTATGGATGTCAATATTTTGGCTTATTTAAGCCAAAAAATAGGTTCTATGTGCCTGTAGAACAAGGCCTTAAATACCAAAATTTCTCCTTTCCTCTCGAAGAGAAGCTTACTAAAAATTCTCAAGTACTCAGGCACAAGCAACTGATGTAAAAAAATTCCTGCTTACCTCTCGAACCAAAAAATCTCCTTTACATCACCTCTCTCACTCATATAATTGGCTCCTTTGATATTCTTCTGTAAATAAGAGAGATGAATCCAAGCCCCTCGGGGTCCGGAAAAAAGGCAAAAACTTCCGCGTCCAAAAACGTCTCCGGTCGTTATATGCGGGAACGGTGGGCGGGATTTTTGTCGCAGGACAAGAACGGCATGATGATGATAGAAGGCGCTCCCGTGGACAGAATCGTGGAGAAGTACGGCACGCCGCTCTATGTGATGGTGGAGAGCGAGATCCGCTCGCGGCTGCGCAGGTTTAAGAAAGTCTTCCCGCACTCCACGCTGCAGTACGCGGTGAAATGCGCCAGTAACTTGGAGATCCTCCGGATTGCCCGCGAGGAGGGGTTTGACCTGGACTGTTCCTCGGTCGGAGAGCTGATCCTGGGACTGTTGGCCGACTTCAAGCCGAAACAGCTCATGCTCACGAACTTGTTTAAGAACGAGCAAGACCTGCACTTTGCGGTGAAGATGGGCATCCAAGCCATCACGGCAGACAGCATCGAAGACTTGGAACACATTGCGCAGACGGCGAAAAAGCTGAAAAAGCACATCGATACCATGATCCGCGTGAACCCGATGCTGGAGATCGGCTCCTGGTCCACCAAGGGCAATAAGTACGGCATCCCCATCAGCTACATAGACCGTGCCATCGACATCGCGCGGAGGAGCCCGTACGTGGACTTCCAAGGCTTCCACTTCATGGGTGGCTACGTGTACCACCCCAGGATCTACAAGGCGGCTGCACGCACGTTTGTGAAGCTCATCAAGCGTTGCCAGGACAGGGGCGTGCGCGTGAAGCGGCTCTCCCTCGGAGGCGGATTCCCTGCCGCCATCGGCGATCAAGAAGCATTCCCCATAGAAGCGATGCGCGACTTCCCCAGGTACTTCCAAGGCCTGCTGCAGCGTCATGGCATCGAACAGCACATCAATCCCATCTTCGAGCCGGGCAAAAGCATCACCCTCAACGCGGGCATTGGTCTCATGCGCGTCATTGCAAAGAAACGCTTGGGCAAGAAGCACCGCGTCGTCATCGCAGATGGCTCTAGTTACAACTTCATCCCCGATGCCATCATCCAAGGAGGCATCCGCTACGACGTGCTGCCTGCGTCCCAAATGAGCTCACGCCGCATCCACACAGTGACCGTTGCAGGCAATACGTGCGATTGCTGGGATTTGATCGCACAGGGAATCGAGATGCCGAAATTGCGAGCAGGGGACTTGCTCGCCGTCATGGATGTGGGTGCGTATGCCCAGGTGATGTCCAGCAACTTCAACACCATCAAGCGCGCATCCATGATCATGATCTATCCGGATGGCACAACCAAGCTCATCCGCCGTCGTGATCGCTACAGTGAAATGTTCGCACCGGAACTGGATGTCTTGAAAGTTGCAGGGCCGAACGAGCTCGAAAAATATCACAACTTGTATCGTGTGAACGTGGACAAGATTTGGCGGGGGACGCTCAGCAAGAAGAAGAAAAATGGCAATACAAATGGCAGTGGCAATGGAAACGGATCAGTGCGAACGAAGGATTCTCTTTCCAAGAAGATGGCTGCCATAGAGAAAAAGCATTTTTCGGAGAAATAGGAACCTTATGGTATCCACCTTTGTCCGACTTGCCCGGTAATAACAACACAACATACAAGAGCGGGTCTTCGACCCGCGATTATGAAGTGTAAGTATTGATATTTGGGTTTTCCACCTTTGTCCGGTCTGTGACCGGATCGTACGGGTGCAATCGAGGGGTATCCACTTTCTTTGGCGCAAAGAAAGTGGAGAAAGAAACAGTCGCTCTGAAAAATTTCCTGCGCATCAATGGCTCGCTACGCTGAAAAGTGCAAAACTCGGCCTCGCTCCGCTCGGCCTCAAACATGCACTTTTCGGGCGCTCCGCTCGCCAAGTTGCGCGACGGAAATT
>MFXP01000013.1:5246-10780 GCA_001787535.1 Candidatus Peribacteria bacterium RIFCSPHIGHO2_01_FULL_51_35 | reverse complement strand
AACAGACGCACGGCTCCTTTCTTGCGGGGTCTTTCAAGACCTCCTGCATGCGCATGCGGTTGACCGCACGCGCCTCTTCGGTGCTAGCCATGGAACCTCCGATCAGAACACTACACGCAGCGACAGCCGCTGCGTTTCGTCGTGGTCTGAATAGGAGTCCCGACCGAAGTCAGGACAGTTGCGGCCGCCTACCCAAAATATCGATGGGTAGCCAACTGCGAGGCGGATCTCCGCGCAGCCTCGATTTCCTCGAGGCGCACTTCAATACCGCGGGCACGGAGGGAGCGCACCAACCGCGTTATCGCGGCTTCGGCAGTCTCACACTCCGCATACACTAGGGAATTCTCGTACTTGTCACTCATGGCAACCTCCTCAATCAGCTCACGACCATTCGCGAGCTAAATAGAGGTGCCGAGTAATAAAAATCCTCGGCACAAGCAATTGAACTAAAGAACTACTTTTGCGAGAGCGACTCGCGTATGAACTTCGGCATCTGGGCAGCGACTCCCGAGCGCCAGTTATCTCCCTGCGTTTGGACCGCAGTTCGTTTCCCTCGTCTCAATCGAGAAGGGATTCTGTTGCCAAGACAGGAACCATCCTGCCTCCGCCTACTCTCATCGGTGTTACCCGATAATTTCGACAACACGACCATCCGCCAGGAGGTAATGGGTGATCTTGCGACCGTGTTCCATCCCTTCCGCGATGATGCGTGCGCCGCGCAGCGCCTTGAGCAGCTGCTTCATGGGTTCCCTCCCCATACGGACACCACGCTATTGAAAGGCCGCGCGGCTTCGCCTCATCTGGGGTTTCCCCTTTGCGAGGTTGCCTACCTCCATCCGCTCGAAAGTGAGCGTCCCCGTTTATCCTCCGGGCCAGAGCTAAGCTGTCTCCCGCGCTGGCAAGCGCGTTACCGACAGGCAAGCATTACGCTGCTTGCTGCGCCGCGGCCTTACGGGCTGCAGCCTTGGCGAACTTGCCGGTCCAGAAGTCGCTTACGCGCTCCTTTTCCTGCAATGCCTTGGCCTCGCGCTTTTCGCGCGCAAGCTCCGCCCAGTGCAGCAACCTTACGGTCGCCTCTGGTGGAGCTTGTTCACGGAGCTTTTCGCCACAGTACTTGTGGATGCGACTTTCGTCGGTCCCCACGCACAGGACGAAGTTGGCTCCGTTTTTGCCCGTATTGCCGCAGAAGGTGCACACCCTGAGTTGGCTCATGGTAGTGTCCCCCTGCCGCTTCTTCCCTATGACCCGAACTTCAGCTACCGGAACCGGTGCCTTATATCAGGGTTTCAGAAAAAGCGGTGCGTACATCCTTTGGGTTATCGAGGTGGATGCCGCACGGCAAACCTCTATCTGGACTTTAAGGCGCCAGCCGTCCGACTTCTCAGAACCCGCAACTTTCGTTGTGGATTCAATAGAAGTGCCGAGTAACTCTAAATCTCGGCACGAACAAACTACTAAAGATCTTTTCTTGTTGCTTCTCGTGTGGGTTGGAATCCACACGGTATCCCTGGCCTTGCGGCGGAGGACTTCTGTTGCCAGGGCAGGCGCTCTTTACCTGCCCCCGCTCGGCGCTCGTCCAATTACTTGGACTTCGCGGCGCGAGCAGAAACGAGGCAGAAGTAAACCACCCCGTTCACGACGTAATATGTCATGGCGACCCCCATCGCTGGACCTTGCTCTCTCAGCCGCAAGATATGGCTGTTGATAGTTGTGCCTGGGATATCAGCCCGCTTCTCGATGAGCTCGCAGACACCATGCTGTGAGCTCAATAGAGATCCCGACCGCTCGATCTGCCATTGGCAGAGAGCTGGTCGGGAAGAATCGCGGGAGCTGTCCCTAGAAGTACTAGGATAAACTTAGGGCTTGTGCACAACCCATGCCGCTCCGTTGCATACCTCCCCCTCGCGTCGGCTCCGACGGTCTACAGAGTAGGATTATGGTTCCCCTTAGGGTTGGGAGAGCCTCATACTAGAGGTTCCCTGGATAGCCATTACTACCCAACCACCCGTTTGCCGGTGGCCCGCACAAGGAATCGCACGCATTGCATACGATCCCTGCCGCCCTGCCCAAATACGACCGGCGCCCCATATGTATTGCAGGGCGGGCTTAATAGCCTGTGGCGTATCTAGAGCAGGGCGAAGGAATCACATACGTTCTTCGCTGTAACTACCTATTAAATTGTCAAAGTTCGGCGTTCTGGAGCTTTCTTCGGTCCACCCCAGCGCGTGTCAAACTTGATTGACAGGGGTCATTATACTCAGATCCAATATTTTGTCAAGTCAAATCGGCACATTCAATACAAATATGTCAAATATCCCTATATTTAGAGCCATATTTCCTAATATTTGAAGTCAGTCAAAAATGACAAACAAAGTTATTTAGTACATTTTTACTTGACTTTTTTTGTTGACCATGATAGGCTTACCAGTGTTCGGGTAGGAAGGGTAAGAGCCCAGCCACCCGCCCGATAAGGAAGAAAATGGGCTTGTTCTCAAGGAAAGGAGTCCGCTGTGCGGAAACTCCACAAGTGCATGGGCGACGGCGCGTGACGCTGGTCGTACCGCAAGTGCAAGACCGATATCCCAGCGCGGACTGAACTCGAGACACAACGAGTAGACTGCAGGGACCGGAGTTAGTCTTCGGATATTCGGCAAGACCGTAGACGGGTCATCCATTACTGGATCACCAGTCATCTATCGAAGACGTGGGCCGGGAGCAACAATGCTTCCGGCCTATCTATTTTTCTATAGCCGGTTCCTCAGAACGCTCCCAGAGAAAGTTAAATATAAGTTTCATGCTCTCGGTAATCTGTTTACTTTCAACAATCAGTCCAAACATATTACCTTCAAGCGAAAAGATGGCAGTTTTGTTATCAAAAATGAACATATCGATAGTTAACGGCAATACTGAAGGTGGTAAATATTTTCTCTCAGTCAAAGTATCTTTGCCGGCGTGAGAGTAAAATTCTTTATAGGTATATATGGCTTTCGAGTGAACGCCGAGGTCGCGGCGACGATCTGAGTATTCATCCAGATATTTTTGAGAGAAGACCTGCGAAAGTTTTTCTGGAGAGAATACAACGTAAATCTTCTTTTCTTTTGTACTCAAAACTTCTTCTCTGGCAGTAGCAACGCCTTCCTTGCCAGGGAAGAACCGTACAACCGGGCGTTCGCCTGCGCTCTCAAATTGACGGAGCATCTCCGGTAGAAAACTCACAAGGTCTTTTTCTTTTGATCCTATATCCTCTTTTTGTTTAGAAAGAAATCGCTTGAGGAGTTCTGGCGACTCAGGGGCAAAATAGGTTTTTTTGCCCTCCTCATAGGTGCTCATAAGCCCTTTTTTCATAAGGGACTCAAGCTGCACATAGGTAGTCGAGCGGACGATTTTTGACTGCTTGGCAAGCTGATCGGCAGTGGCCGGCCCCAGCTCGAGGGCAGCAGCGTACACCTTTGCCTCTTTCTCTGAAAGCCCTATGTCCTGCAATTCTTTAAGCATAGAAAAATTGTATCATTTGTTTTTACTAGCGAACCACTCGGCAAACTCGAGAGCTGCTATGGGTTGGTGTTGGTAGTCACATAAGTAATATCCATGTATGTTGGCGATTATAGCATGAAAATCAAAAACTTGCAAATTTTATGATTTTTGATATAATGAAAAAGTTAAGTTCTCCTCCAGCCATCAACAGAAGGAATGGCCCGATGTCCATGTCATTGTAAGGGTTCTTTGGCGACTTCACCACCTCGCGTTTTGATGGCAGGAGGTCGGGCTCAACTTTAAACTCCTCTCTCGGTAACCTTTATTGTGAGCTAGAACGCATCGGTGGCTCAACATATGATGAGCTTGTTTTTGTTGTGATTTTAGTTCGAATCTTTGTGCCGTCAAAAAAGAAAACCGCCCCGGCGAACCGGAGCGGCATTTTTTGACCAACGTAACTATTGACCGGCAAGATAGGCGTCCGCCCACTCGCAAATCTCACGAGCTTTATTTTGGGCATTGCCGGTATAACTCGACGGCTCCCGGAAGAGATGGTGCAGAACCCGGGGGATATTCTCCCACGCAGTACGCAGTTCCGCATCCTCCTTCGCGAGAAACTCGACCGCTTGGACCAGAGTTCGGTCGGGACTGACCAGTGGCATCGCCCGGTGATTTATGACTTCGTGGGCATCGCCCGCGTAGCCATGCGTTTGCAGAGCTAAGTAGAGCGGCTCTGCAAGGATTACGTCACCTTGCATTGAGAGGTTGCGCTTACACGCTTCCTCGCTCACACGCAGACGGGTCAAGAAAGGCCGCGGATCCTCTTTGTCTTGCCGGAGCAGGACATCGAGCTGTGCGGTCAGATTGACGACGAGCGTCGGGAAGTCACGGCTGACCGAACTCCCGACGAGGTCACGCTGATGCTCGCTGATCATGGTATCGAGCACCTTCCCAAACTCGTTCTTGTTTTTAAGCCAGGTCCCTTCCACATTCTCGAAGTTCAGCGGATTGCGTTTGTGCGCCATCGTGGAGGAGCCAACCTGGCCCTTCGCGAAGGGCTCGGCAAGCTCAGCAATCTCGCTGCGCATCAGGTGCCGCGCGTCCCTGCCTAGCTGTCCGAGTGAGGCAGACAGGCAAAGTGCCGAGAACAGATAGTAAGCCAGCGGCTCGGGCGGCAAGATCTGGGTACTGACCGGAGCGGCTTTAAGACCGAGACGCTCCAGCACTCTGTCCTCAAACACGATGCCGTTGCGGCCGTTGATGCCAAGCCCCACCTGCGCGTTGTACGCGCCGACGGCACCCGATATTTTGCCGACAAGCCCATTTGCGTATCGCTCCATCTCCGCCGCGTTAAACAGCACTCGGCTGAGGATAGTGGCAAACCAGAAGCCCACCGTGATCGGCAGCGCATGCTGACCGTGTGTCCTGCCGATCTGCACCTGGTTTATATGCTGCAAGGCCTGTTCTTGGAGACTCCGGATGACCTGCGCGATCTTGCCGCGCACGACGTATTTGTGAGCGCGGGCAAATTGTAATGCCCGCGCAGTGTCGATGACGTCGTAGCTTGTGAGCGGCACGTGCACCCATCGCCGTAGCGGCTCCGGTAGGATTTCTTGCATAAGCCGAACGAGTGCGCGAATGTCATGCCTGGTAACTTCCCGCTCCATCTTGTCCATTTCGGTCGTGGTGATGGCGAGCAGTTTCTGCTCGATTTCAGGGGTTAAGAGTCTGCGCTCCCCATCTTTGATCACGCCCGCTTCCACAAGCGTGTCTAGAGCGGCAAGCTCAACCTCGACCAGCCCTCTGGCGAGGTTGTCATGACCGAAGAAACCAACAAGGTCTTTCGGTTGATACCGGGGATTGCCCGGCATGGCGAGGTTGGCCATGTGCTTCCTTTCTTCTGGATGTGGTCCAAATATCGTCCGTTGCAATCCTACGTTATTTAGAAATAAAAATAAAGTGCGAATAGAAAGTTCGAATCCTTTAACGAAAAGCTCTTCAAATCCTTCCCGCAAGCAAAGCAGTTTTCTTGCTCGCCTCCACCAACAAAAATGGCACCC
>MFXP01000013.1:0-5225 GCA_001787535.1 Candidatus Peribacteria bacterium RIFCSPHIGHO2_01_FULL_51_35 | reverse complement strand
TTTATGGGAACACGCCGATACAAAGTTGTCAATGCGGAGGCGGAAGGATTCGAACCTTCGGGCCGGTTTCCCGGCCAACACATTAGCAGTGTGTTGCTTTAGACCGCTCAGCCACGCCTCCAGTCCAACTACCCTATCATTTTTACGCTCCACAATAAAGGGAGCCGGTAAGAGCAGTGTTTCCTACTCGTCTACATTAAAGCGGGTGTATCCCGCCTTTACTAGCTCATTACAAAATATATATGAAGAAACTTAACCTTGTTTTGGCGTCGGGCCTCTTGGCCTCGGCGCTTACACTCTCTCCGGTAGCCGCATCTGCCCACGCTCTTAATGCCAACAGCACCACGGCCATAGTGGGGCAAGGCGATAGCCGTATCGGCGTGTGGGGCGCACAAGTAGTCTCTGTATCTGGCGACATTATCAAAGCCGTTACCAGTGTGGGCGGCACAATGCTCAACTGGATACTAAATGTGTCGGCCGATACTAAAGTGCATGCAGTAACACCGAGTGGCGCTACAGCCACCTCGACAGCCGCGCTCGCCGCAGGCGACCGTATTGGATTTGTCGGGAGCATAACCGCGAACACTGCGGCTGGTATTGAGGTTGGGGTGCAAAAGGTACGCGAGTTTGCAACCTCAACCAAAGGATTCCTCCACCGCAAAGATAAAGGTGACGATGAAGATAAGAGCGGTGATAGGGGTAAAAAGGGTGGTGTACATCTAAAGGTGCACAGTGACAACGGTCTGCACCTAGGACTCTTTAACCGCTTCTGGAACAAAGAGTAAACTCTCTGTAGTGCATAAGACAAAACCGCCAGCAGGTGCTGGCGGTTTTGTCTGTATTAGTCCCTCTCCCTCGTACTGTGGATGTCGCGCCCTACCCGTAGTTTTATATTGTGCAAAATAGTCTTTTGCTCCTCGAGCGACGCGGAGATAGTGCGCTTCGTGCTTTGCTCTGCCGTACTCGATGCCTCCGGTTGTGGTGCCCCCATCGTGCGGATGGTCGTTCCATACTCGATAGTGTCATCATCCCGCTCGTGTTGTTGTTTCGGCTTTATGGTTGCAGTCAAGGCGGCGGGGGCCTCTGGCACCTCTATGCTGGCAAGCGCGCGAGCGCGCGAAGCATGCCTGTTAAAGTCGTCTTCTATTTTTTGTGTCGTTGTATCATCGAGTCTCCCCTGCCCGGCAAGTGCCTCGGCCTCGGCAACGCGCCTCACTGCCAGGCGCGCTTCAGTCTGCGCTTTTGCCGTGGGGGTGCGCGCCAGCGCTACCTCAACCTGCTCGTTGACGCTTATCTTAACACCGTAAAGAAGATCGCCTGGGAGCGCCCCTTGCGCGGCCGACACAGTGCCGATGCCCATCACGAGCAGGAGTACGAGCGGTGCGAACACGAAGCGAGAAAAAGAAAACGCAAAAAATGGCGAGGGTACTGCGGGCACGTAAAATAGACGACCGCGCATGGTCGCTTTTTCCTCCGCCGTCAGACGGGTTTTGTATGCTTCGTTTTTAAGGTTATGTAGAGTCATTTTTGTATATCGGGAGAGGTGTGTGTGGGCTCGAGTAGTTCTTTTAGTTTCTTGAGACCGCGATGGATGCGCACCGATACCGCGTTTTCTGTTTCGTCAATAATATCTGCTATTTCCGTGAGTGAGAGTCCCTCGACATAGCGCAAGGCGAGCACCTCGCGGTATAGATCAGGTAGTTGTTTGAGCATCTCAAGCGCACGCGCGCCCTCGTGGCGCTCCATTGCGGCCGTGAGCGTGTTCGACTCGTCTGCGGGCAAAAGGGCTTCTACATCCGGTTTTTCCTCCGTGACCATCGCTTCGAGTGATTGCGGTTTGTGCCGGCGATACTCGTCGATGACGAGGTTCCGGAGGGTCCGGTAGAGGAATGGCCGCAGTTCGCGTATTTCCTGCCCCTTTTGCGCATACTGCCAGGTCCGCATAAAGCACTCTTGGGTCAACTCGAGCGCCCTGTCGCGATTGGAC
Organism: Candidatus Peribacteria bacterium RIFCSPHIGHO2_01_FULL_51_35; assembly: GCA_001787535.1. Classification (GTDB taxonomy): domain Bacteria; phylum Patescibacteriota; class Gracilibacteria; order Peribacterales; family Peribacteraceae; genus 2-02-FULL-52-16. Next base: position 3,238 of record MFXP01000013.1, on the reverse strand, counting down.
AGGCGCATCGCACAGTGACGAAACAACTCGTCGCTGTAACGCTCAAAGGCGTCAGTAAATATGCGCTCAAGGTCTTCCATACCATAAGACGACCGTGGGACCATACTCTTTCATCTTACTGTATCGCTTTGGCGACCGCGGCAGATACTCCAGGATCAAAGGGTCCAGGAACTACTCTTTCTGCATTAGGGCGCTTAACCAGCGCGGCGAGATTTTTTGCCGCCTGTATCTTCATCGCATCGGTAATCTGGCGCACTTGGGTTTCGAGCGCCCCGCGAAAGATCCCGGGAAACGCGAGCGAGTTATTGATCTGATTGGGATAATCGCTGCGCCCTGTCCCCACCACCACTGCTCCGCCCCGTTTTGCCTCCTGCGGCATTATTTCCGGCGTGGGGTTGGCCATAGCAAACACGATTGAGCGCGGCGCCATCAGCGCAATGTCCGCCGCTGTGGCAAGTCCGGGGCCGGAGACCCCAAGCAGAACATCGGCTCCAGCCAGTGCCTCGCGCAGGCCTCCGTGTACACGCCGTGGGTTCGTTTTTGCCGCAAGCGCTTTTTTGTGCGGCTCCGTACGCGAGCGGTCGAGCACGCCTTTGCGGTCGAGCACCACAATGTCTTTTATACCCGCCTTAAGGAGGAGAGAGGTGGAGGCGCTCCCCGCCGCGCCAGCGCCAGAGACAACCACCCGCAGTTTTTTGATGTCTTTTTTGACCACGCGCGCCGCGTTGATGAGCGCCGCGAGTATAACCACCGCCGTGCCATGCTGGTCGTCGTGCATCACGGGGATATCAAGCCGCCTCTTCAACTCCTCTTCTATATAAAAACAGTGTGGTGCGGCAATATCCTCAAGGTTGATGCCGCCGAACGCCGGCGCAATCGCACAAATGGTCTCAACAATAAAATCCATCCGTTCTTGCGTGCTTGCACTTCGAAGCCTTGGCGAAGTAGTGTCGAGTACGATGGGGAATGCATCCACGCCGGCAAATGTTTTAAACAGCGCGCACTTCCCCTCCATCACCGGCAGTGCCCCATAAGGGCCGATGTTGCCGAGCCCGAGTACCGCCGAGCCGTCGGAGACGACCGCGATCATCTTGCCTTTGATGGTATAGTCACGCGCGAGTTTTGCCTGCCCTGAGCTTGTCGAAGGGTGTGCAAGCAGAGAGGAAACCGCCGCAACGCCGGGCGTATATATAAGAGAGAGCTCCGCACGCGACATAACCTTCATCGCACTCTCTATACGAATTTTGCCCCCGAGCTTTTTGTGCAATATGATGGCATCTGCACCGATGTCGTTTTTCTTCATAACGGCAAGTATAATGCATCCAATGAACCTGCGCGACCTTATCGGCCAGCATTTCCGGCTCGCGGATACTCAAAAATCAGCGCTCTCGAAGCTGGGTATAAAAACCGTGCGCAACTTGCTGTACCACTTCCCCACGCGGTACGAGAGGGGGGGTGAGGAGGCGCAGATAGCGGGACTTGCAAGCGGCCAGGAAGCGAGCATCATCGGCACGTTAGAGAAACTAGAGACAAAAAAGGGGTGGAAGTCGCGCATCCCGATGACTGAAGGGTTTCTGCGCGACAGCAGCGGGCGCATTAAACTGCGCTGGTTTAATCAGCCCTATATCGCCAAGATGTACGCCGAAGGCACCTTGGTTAAAGCGGTAGGTAAAGTATCGGGGAGCGAGGGCAAGCTCTATCTGGCCAACCCGGCTTTACAAAAAATTTCCGCGACCGAAGCCGGACTCTTTGCGGAGCAGAAACAGCTTCTGAAAAAGTCTGGCCTGCCGGCCTCTGGGGGCTTGGCCGAGACAGGAGACCCGAGGACTTTTTCAGAAGCTGTTTCTGCTAAGCCCGACCTCTTTGCTATTTATCCCGAAAGTCGCGGTATAACCTCTTTGTGGGTTAGGAGTGCAATAAAAAAGATTCTCACTCCCGAGCTTAAACTTGAGGACCCCATTCCAAAAGAAATCTTAAAAAAATACAACCTCCCCTCATTATCAAGCGCGATCGTGTGGGCGCATCAGCCGAAAGAATTAAAAAATGCCGAGGCCGCGCGCAAGCGCTTTGCTTTTGAGGAAGTATTTTTTATCCAGCTTGCGCTCGGGCGCGAGCGTATGCTGTTGGGGAGAGAAAAAGGATTTATTATTGAAGCGCCACAGAACGACATCGCCGCGTTTATGCACGCGTTCCCTTTTGAGGCGACGGGGGCACAAAAAAAAGCGATAGAGGCGATCCTCGGCGACCTGCGGCTCGGCCGCCCGATGAGCCGGCTCTTGGAAGGCGATGTGGGCTCGGGCAAGACAGCCGTGGCTGCTGTGGCCGCGTACGCTACAGTAGCAACGCGGCCCACGAATCAGTCATTTGGTACCCTGCAAGTGGCCTATATGGCACCGACAGAAATTTTGGCCAAGCAACATTTTGATTCGTTTATAAAATTTTTTGAGCGCGAACCAATAAACATAGGACTCATCACTGGCTCGGGCTGCTACAAGTTCCCCTCAAAAACAGACAAGAACAAGATCACCAGCATATCCCGTGCGCAACTTTTAAAGTGGGTGGAAAACGGCGAGATACCGATAGTGATAGGTACGCACGCGCTCATCCAAAAAACCGTGCAGTTTAAACACCTGGCGCTTGTGGTGATAGACGAGCAGCATCGCTTCGGCACCTCCCAGCGTCGCTCACTTGCCAAAAAGCACGAACAGGTGCCACACCTGCTCTCGATGACCGCGACCCCTATCCCGCGCACGCTCGCGCTCACTATATACGGAGACCTCGACCTAACACTGCTCGACGAGATGCCGCCGGGGCGCAAGAAGATTATCACCGAGATAGTAAAGCCCGCTGAGCGCAAAGCGGCGTATGAAAAAATTCGCACACAACTGCAGACCGGGCGCCAAGCGTATGTAATCTGCCCGCGGATTGACGAGCCCGACCCGGACAAGGCCTTTGCATTGCAGGCCAAATCGGTCAAAGCAGAGGCCAAGCGGCTCAAAAAAGACATCTTCCCTGAGTATGCTCTCGATATTTTGCACTCCAAAATGACACCGAAAGAAAAAGACGCGGTGATGCTGAGGTTCTCGAAGAACGAGAGCGATATTTTGGTTGCCACATCGGTAGTTGAGGTCGGGGTCAATGTTCCCAACGCGACGATGATTATGATAGAGGGCGCGGAGAGGTTTGGACTCTCACAGCTCCATCAGTTGCGCGGGCGCGTCGTGCGCTCCACTCATCA
>MFXP01000012.1 GCA_001787535.1 Candidatus Peribacteria bacterium RIFCSPHIGHO2_01_FULL_51_35 | reverse complement strand
CAGATCCCTCCGGAGAGCATCAGCGCGAGGACAGGGCGCGTAAAAATACTCCTGCGAGGATTCCTGGGTGCACGCAGCATCAAATCACGTTCGGGAGGATCCACGGCCAACGCAAGTGCAGGCAGACCGTCGGTCGCCAAGTTCACGTACAAAATCTGCACGGCGGTTAAGGGAAGGGGAACGCCCATCAGTGTGGCAGCAGTCATCAAGCCAATCTCGCCGATGTTCGAGGAAAGCAGATACATCAAATATTTTTTGATGTTTCCAAAAATGCCGCGTCCTTCTTCCACCGCCGCGACAATGGAAGCGAAGTTATCGTCTGTCAGTGTCATCGCCGCAGCTTCTTTGGACACATCTGTTCCGGTGATTCCCATGGCGATGCCGATGTCTGCTTTCTTCAAGGCAGGTGCATCATTCACGCCGTCACCCGTCATCGCAACGATGTGGCCTTTTTTCTGGAGGGCAGTGATCACTTTGAGTTTATGTGCAGGCGACACGCGTGCGTACACTTCTATCTCTTCGACAGATCGCTCAAATTCTTCATCGGACATGGCATCCAGCTCCGCACCCGTCACGGCGCGCCCGTCTGTAAGAATACCGAGTTCGCGTGCAATAGCTTGAGCCGTCGCCGGATGATCTCCTGTGATCATCACGACTTTGATGCCTGCAAGCGCGCAGGTGGCCACTGCTTCTTTGGCTTCCGGACGCGGTGGATCGATCATGCCCACCAGTCCCAGGAAGGTCATCTCTTCTTCTGCGTCGCCAAGATTAGCACTCGCTTTCATGGACACTCCCAGTACACGCAGGGAAGCATCCGCCATGGCCTTCGCAGCCGCCAGGATTGCAGTTCGATCATGCTCGCTGATGTTTGTGACTCCATCCTTCGTCCGTTGCTTGGTACACGAGCTCAAAATAACTTCCGGTGCGCCTTTCGCGTACGCTTTCTCTCCTTCCTTCGAAGTATGCAGCGTCGTCATGCGTTTGGTTTCCGATGTGAAGGGAATCTCCGCAATGCGCGGCTGTTCTTCCATCAGCATTTCTTTTTCGAGTCCTGCTTTCGCTGCGGCGACAATCAATGCTCCTTCAGTCGGGTCTCCTTTGATGTCCCATCCCTCCGATGTTTTCAGCAGTGTCGCATCGGAAGAGAGGACGGCGCTCGTCAAAAGTTCCAAGAGCGCAGTGCTCGGCTCCGCATGAGTTTTTCCGAGTGTGAAGGAACCTTCCGGCGCGTAACCGGAACCGGACACATGAAATGTTTCTCCTGCCGCGTAGATCTGTCGGGTCGTCATTTCATCTTTCGTCAGCGTGCCGGTTTTGTCCGAACAAATGATCGACGTGGAACCGAGTGTTTCTACCGCAGGCAGTTTGCGCACGAGTGCATGGCGTTTCACCATGCGTTGCACGCCGATGGCAAGCGAGATTGTGACGACGGCAGGGAGTGCCTCCGGCACCACAGCCACAGCAAGCGCAACGCCAAAGATAATCATGTCGAGGAGTGGCTGGCCGCGTGAATAGCCCAGTCCCACAATAATAAGGACGATCACGAGCGCTGCTTTTGCGAGGGAATGGCCGAGCTTGTCCAAATTTTTCTGGAGCGGCGTTTCCTCGCTTTCCACTGTCTGGAGCATCCCTGCGATCTTTCCAAATTCCGTTTGCATGCCCGTTGCCGTCATCACGCCGCGTCCGCGACCGTAGGTGATGATCGTTCCTGCATAGGCCATATTTTTGCGGTCGCCGAGCGGAATTTTTGGATTCTCAATCGCATCCACGTGTTTTTGGACGGGCACGGATTCCCCCGTCAGCGCGGCTTCATCGGCATGCAGACTCATACTTTCGATCACGCGAATGTCCGCAGGCACTTTGTCACCGGCTGTCAGCAGCACGATGTCGCCCGGCACGACGTTTGCAGCATCTATTTCCCATTCTTTTCCGCCACGCAGCACGGTGCAGAGGGGCGCAGCCATTTTCTTGAGTGCCTCGATTGCGCGCTCTGCACGGAACTCTTGGATGAATCCAAGAAGCACGGCAAAGAGCACGATCACAGCAATCGCTATCGCTTCGATCTCGTGTCCCAGCACAGCAGAGAGTCCCACGGCAATCAGAAGAATCACGACGAGGACATTTTTAAATTGTTCCAGGAGCAGTTCCCACCACTGCGTGCGGTGGGCAGCCGTCAGCTGGTTTGGTCCGTATTGCTCCAATCTTTTCTTCGCTTCTTCTTCGGAGAGTCCAAGTTTTTGCTGCACGTCCAGGAATGCGAGAGTGCGGTCCGTCGAGAGCGTGTGCCAGAGTTTTTCGCTTGCGAGAACGTGGGATTCGACTTTCTGCATGGATGCAACAGTGTAGCACGGGTTTCATTGCCGCAGAGATGCCTATGCATCCCATTCCGTCACGATCTCGCCATCAACGGAATATTGCACTTTTTTGATGGAAGGGAATTGCAACAACGTTCGTTCCATGGGTGCTTTCACGGACATTTGCATGCATGCCGCTCCGTTCAGATACGCCATGGCGGCAGCATCGAATTTTACCGTTGCAACGCCATATGCAATGCTTATTCCCTTGTATGAGCTGAGCAATGTCCTTTCAAAAACATCAAATGAAGAAGTAAGTCCTTGTGCTCTTTCTCTCTCGGTGACTCCGCCAAAAAGTTCTCTCAGAGCGGCATCCGCCACGGCGGAGGTCTTCGGAATCACTCTTGTCGTGGGAAGCACTGCGCTGCAGTCGCTCACTTCCAGAACGGCTCGATTCGTGAAATACAACGTCACCGGCATCGTGCCGCCGGACAACGCCAATTCCTTATACGTCCGCGATGGTTTGTCGTTGTTGCCCGTCTTCAAGCGATAGATTATTTCCGCCATCTCGCCGCGAGTGATGTGTTTGTCGAATGACGCAATGCTCACGGGAATGGCATTGGCGGAAGCCAGTGCTTCGACGTAGAAACGGAACCATGGATCCGATGCGGGATCCTCGGAAACCCATAAACCGCGCCTATCGAGGTGCAGCGATCTGTAGATCATCTTCGCGGCTTCGGCGAAATTGATGTTCGAGGCGGGGCGAAATGTTCCGTCGGAGTATCCCTGCACGATGGATCGTCCTTGCTGCATGCAAACATAAATCCAGAACCACTCGCCCCGCACGTCGGAGAAGGTTGTGAAATCCTCCGGCTCCATGGGGCACACTCCAATGCCCAATTCCGCATCAGGAATGGATTCTTCGAGAATTTTTGCAAACTCCGCCCGATTGATCGTTTTATTCGGTTGGTATGTTCCATCCGGATATCCGCCCACGATTTTCTGTGCTTGCACATATTCTATAGCTTCGCGATTCGGATGATTTGTCGGCACATCGGGAAAACTAGCCAATGCTATTGTCGGCAAGAACACAATGCTGAAAAGAAGAAGAGGAATGAGGTGCATGCGTACATTCTACTCTACATTTGATAAAGCCGTTCCTTCTACCTTGGTCACTTGATCCCTTTCATTGGTGTTTGCCTGCCCCGCACACTTTGGGCGAGAAAAATAGAATATCACTGACGGACAAAGTGCTGCGGGGGTGTTACTTTTGTCCTTTCCAACGGAAGTGTATCCATGGCCAAAACTTTCATTGTCTTTTAATTTCTCTCGTTAGAAAAATCAACGAGTCATCAATTATTGCGATGCCTCCATGATTGCATTTTTCCACGGTTTGAGCGCTTCCATTGCTTTCTTGCAATCTTCCACAATCACATACACTTTTCCTTCGCGTCCGATAGCACTGGAGTAGATATTCTTGATGTTGATGCCTGCGCCTGCGAATGCACGTCCGATGCTTGCGATGGCACCCGGTTTGTTCTGGACGACGAAGGAAACCACTTCCGTCGTGGACACTTTGCCGAGCGGCTTTAAGACGATTTTTGCCGTTTCGAAATCATTCACAATCAAATGAATGATCGTGGAAGGAGCTCCTTCCGTGCATGCGATGGCAAGGATGTTCACATTCGCGGAGCGCAGTGCGTCGCATACTTTTGCAAGCGAGCTGGGAGCATTGGGCACGGTTATGTTCACTTGGACGTCGGTTTTCATGAAAAAGCAGGTGCCCCAGTCTAGTACGATCTTCATCCGAGCGCTAGGGGCTCCTGTGGTGCCCGTCCGTCTTGGTTGCGTATGCTAATGAGGAGGGATCTGCTCTCGGTGTGCGTTTAAGAGTGATCAGCATGGGTTTGCTTAGAACGCCCGTTTGAAAGAGAAATTCCACCAGTGCTGTGTCATTTTCATCCTCCGGAACAAGTTCATACGGAACAAAAACCATTCGGCTTTCACTGTTGTCTTCATGTAAATCTTTGAGAGCATTCTCAATGAATGCAGCGTCTATCTTCACGGTTCCTTTTTTTTCCACCATCATTGCCCGAAAGGTCACGGGGATGTTCAGTCCGTTCGATTCTGAATATTCAATTTTGCCCAGTGCGCACTGTTCAGGAATAGGTTGTGTAATCTGATACGGAATTCCACGATACACAAAATGCACGGCATTGCCGTGGATTTCATATTTCAAGCCTTCCTCTTTGGTTTCCGGCTGTACGGCTGCCGACCTTGTATCCGCTGCCTTCACAAGATTTCTCGTGAGTGTTGCTGCTCCCGTGACACTGGCAATAATTTCTGCAATGGAAAGCAAGGTTGCAGGAAGAGTGAGTGAAGTGGAGACGGCAAGACGAGAGTTTGTTTCAGAAGCCCCATAAGCAGATCCGGGAGATCTAAGGGTCACATGCGCACTCTAGATCTGTTCTGAGACGGAACACAATCTTTTTCTTATTGCCATCTAACACTTTCCGTATAAACCACTTCTTGCTTTCCTTTTGCGATGGAACCGATTTCGTAGCAATCCATCTTCTCTTTGGAAAAATGTTTTTTGATGTCCGCAGCGGCCGAAGGATCGCAGACGACAGTAAGGCCGACACCCATATTGTAGGTGCGGAGCATGTCGGCATCCGGAACGGATCCGAATTTTTGGAGAAGTGAGAAAATCGGGAGCACTTTTAATTTGGAAAGATTGATCTCGGCATTCATTTCTTTCGGGAGAATGCGGTTCAAATTTCCCGCGATGCCTCCGCCGGTGATGTGTGCGAGACCGTGGACACTTGGCTTCCCAAAGAGCACTTTAAGACTTTGGTAGTAGCACTGATGCGGCTCCAGGATCGCATCCATGAATGATTTCTTCCCGAGTTTTTCTTTGAGGATGTCCGGGTGCTCCGCCATGATTTTTCGCACCAGCGTGTAGCCGTTCGTGTGGAGTCCGTTCGAGGCAACAGCAAGAACCGTGTCGCCGATTTTGATCTGCTGTCCATCAATGATCTTTTCTTCTTCGACAACACCGACAATGCTTGCAGTGAGGATGTACGTTCCGGGAGAAAGCACACCCGGTTGCTCCGATGTCTCGCCTCCGGTGAGCACGCATCCTTGCGCGCGGCACGCATCTGCAAATCCTTTCACGATTGCCGTCACCACTTCTTTTTCCAATTTTCCGCAGATCACGGCGTCCTGAACAAAGAGGGGAGTGGCTCCCATCACGACGATGTCATTGATGAGATGATTGATCGTGTCGAAGCAAATGGATCGAACTTTCTTGTTCTCGAACGCAAGCTTCTGCTTGCTGCCCGGTTCTTCGGTCTTCAGGACGAGCACAGGATGTTTGAATCCCGGAAAAGATCCTTGCACCAGCGATGCAAATGCTCCGTGTTTGTTTAAGACACGCTTGTCACCCGTATCGATGCTCTTGGCCATTTCCTTCTTTGCAGCCTCTGCAGCGGAGATGTCGACACCCGAGTCTTTATAAGTCGTCATACTCTGATTGTATCAGAGAAAAAGTGCCAAGTGCCAAGGGCGAAGTGCCAAACACGTTTTTCTTGGCACATGGCACTTAGGATCCGATCGGGGTCACCTTGATCTTCTTCTGCGTCGATTCTGTTCTCACAGTCGGTGCATCTTTAAAGACTTCATGCTTTTCTTGCGGTCGTCCTGCGGGATCCGCTCTCCTTTCGCGGCCGCCCGCACTCTGCGTGTTCGTGATGATTCTTCCCGCTTCCAGTGTGATGACGCGTTTGCCGAGCGATGCCGCGAGCGCAGTATCGCGCGTTGCAAAGATGATGGTTGCGCCGCCGCTGTGAATCTTGTTCAAAAGAGCGATGACTGTTTCCGTTTCGCTCCTGTCCAAATTCGCAGTCGGATCATCGGCCAATACAATCAAAGGCTTCAATGCGATTGCCCGTGCAATGGCTGTGCGCATTTTTTCTCCGGCACTCAGTTCTCGCGGCAATGTATCCGCACACTGCGTTAGATTCATCTGTTTCAGCAATTCCGGAACGCGTCTCGCTATGATCCCGTCCGGCACGCCGCAGACTTCCAGCGGAAATGAAACATTTTGTCGCACTGTTCTGTCCAAGAGCAGTTTATAATCCTGGAACACGATCCCAACGCGTCTGCGAAAAAGTTGCAGCACGGGCGGCGGCACGATCTTCACATCCACGCCATCCACTTCCACGGTTCCGCTCGTCGGCTGTTCGGCTCCCACGAGGAGGGAAAGAAGCAATGATTTTCCCGCACTGCTGCGTCCTGCAATGCACATGAATTCGCCGGGGTGCACGCTTAGAGAAATGTCATCCAAGACTTTGGTTTTTCCATACGTCTTTGAAACGTTCTTCAAAGCGAGCATGAAAAAATTGTAGGCCAAGATGGGTCATCAAAATGGATTTTCCCTACACTTTTTTCTTTTTCATGACGAGATACACTTCTCGGCTCCTATCGCGGCTTGCTTCCACGCTTACGATGCGCACATCGTCCCAAATCAGCTTTAAGCCCGCCAAGAATTCATCAAAATCCGCTCCTCGGAAAACCTTCAATACGCACTTGCCGCCCGGTCTCAAAATATCGCTTGCGAGAGCCGTTGCTGCTTGGTTCAGTTCGATGGATCGCCACTGATCCACATCTTTTATGCCGCTTGTGGAGGAAGCCAGATCAGACAGCAGCAGATCCACTGTTTCGATGCCTTGTTCTTTCAGTAACTTCTTCACTTCGTCGATCTTCGTGATGTCTTGTTGAAAGATATGCACGGAATCAGCAACCGGTTCTATCGGGGTCAGATCCAGTCCGATAATTTTTCCACCGGGTTCCGTTTGCATTGCGGCATATTGCAGCCAACTTCCCGGAGCCGAACCCAAATCCACAACCGTCATTCCCGGTCGCAGCAGATGAAACCGTTCATCCAGTTCTATCAATTTATAGACAGACCGTGCACGGAATCCTTCTGCTGCTGCTCGCTGGCTCCACTTATCGTTTGGGGTGTATGGCTTTGGCATAGTGGAATAATACCGTAGCAGAGGTTCGTAACCTTTGCGGTTGATCAATGCAGTGGATTCTTCTTCGGTTCGCCGTTTCCGCGCGGGTATTTCCCGGAAAGCTTCGATGCTTTTTCAAAGACCAACAATTGTCTCTTTCCAAAATTACCCGGGAGTTCGTACGCATGTTCTTTGATGAGATGAGAAGAAAGTTCCGCGCGCGCCAGCATGGAATTTTTAAGTTCTTCTGCAATGTGCAAACTTTTCCAGAGAACGATGTGTCCCTTCGGTTTTACAAACGGTGCACAGTATTCCAAGAGCGTCGCGATCTCCGCCACTCCGCGTGAGAGCACGACATCAAATTGTTCACGCAGTTTCGGATCATGTCCTGCATCTTCCGCTCGTCCCACAATCAGCTCTATATTGGTAAGGTGCATGGCATCGGCAATGCGTTTCACTGCTTCTATTTTTTTCGTCGTCGCATCCATGCCCGTAAATTTGTACTCCGGATTCACAATCGCGAGCGGCAGCAGTGGAAAGCCTCCACCGGTACCAAGATCGAGAATTTTGAGGGAAGGGGCAGGCTTGCCCACCGTAGACCCGAGCGAAGCGAGGGCGGAGGTGGGGGGTGAGGGCGAAAGTTCGAGATCTTGGAACGCCAACGAATCCAAAATATTCCCCACCCAACACGCTTCTTCCGTACGAAATGCAGATAAATTAATCATTGCATTTTCCTTCAGAAACACCGTGCAGAGTTCTTTCAGTGATTTTTCGATTGCAGCGTCCATGTTGATATCTTAACGGTTTTTGGCTTTGCCTGCGTTAAGAAATGATGCCTCCGAACCGGCAGTAATGTGATTGTTTCTGTTTTATTTTCAACCCTCTCCCTGTCCCTCCCCCTTGAGGGGGAGGGAACGTCTTTGTTCATTTCTCAATGTTTTGTGAAAAATGATTGATATCTCTATTCAAGAAAAATGTCGTTCTCTCTCCCTGTAGGGAGAGAGACAGAGAGAGGGTTGAAAACAAACAACGTCAAACTGGCACCCCCCATCTCTTCACCCTATACTCTCATCATGCCCAACGCCGAACGCATCGCAGAGTTTCTCCTGAATCTTGGAGCAGTGCGTCTTTCACCGTCGGAACCGTTCACCTGGACCAGTGGCATCAAGTCGCCTATCTATTGCGACAATCGCATGCTCTACAGCCATCCCGACGCACGTTCTTTCATTGTGGATGCACTGGTGGCGCGCGTAAAAACATTGCACGTCACACCCGATGTCATTGCAGGCACGGCAACAGCTGCCATTGGCTGGGCTGCTCTGGTAGCCGATCGATTGGATCTGCCGTTCATCTATGTGCGTGCAAAAGCGAAAGAGCACGGTGCAAAAAAACGCATAGAAGGAGATATGAATCCCGGGAAGCACATTGTCGTCGTGGAAGATCTTATTTCCACAGGTGGAAGTTCCATATCGACGGTCGAAGCATTGCGTGAGGAAGGACAGGGGTTTGTTACCGATGTCGTCGCCATCTTCAGCTACGAAATGAGTGCTTCGCAGGAGGCCGCTTCCGGCGCACGCGTGAAACTGCATCCGCTCACGGGAATTACGACGCTTACGGATGTGGCGGTGGGACAAGACAGGATCACCAAACAGGAAGCGGATCTGGTTCGGTACTTCACCAAGGATCCGGAAGGGTGGAAAAAGTGACATTTTTTTGACAAATTCAAATATTATCGGATAATTATCCTCCTCATATCGTGGATATGAGAAGCTTAAGAGATGCTCATTTAAAACACCGATTCAGACACTTTAATAAAAGGGAAATCCGATGAACGTAGTAAATGGTCAAAAATTTTGGACAATCTCAACCTTTAACCCTAAGGATCTGCCTGCTTTTGCAGTCACTGCATTTGAAGAAGTGCGCCCGTATGTAGAAAAATTTCTCTGCGCGCCACACCCTTTCAGAGAAGGTGTTGTATGTCCGTTTGTTCCGTCTGCTTTGAAACACAATCGAATTTTCTTCACAACTTGCGCTGAAAATGACTCATTTCATGAGCACGCAACCCGTATTCGACACTGCGTCAATTTTTATCTTGCAAGCAAGAATGAACAAAAAGGATTCGGTGCTCTCATCATTCTTTTTCCAAAAGAATATGACACCGATCGCTTGCTGGAGTTGCATTTTCAAAACAAGGAAGAATGCGTACTGGAATCTCTGATGCTTGGTGCGCTATACGATACAAATCCAGCTTCAAGTCTTCACAGTAGGGATTACTTTCCCCTTCGAACACCAACACCGGTCCTAGTGATCCGAGATATGGTTGTCAGCGACTTGGTTTTCTTGGATCCGAGGCGATATAACATTTTACAAAGATTAAAATTTTTAGAAGCTTTTGCAAATGCTTTTAAAGATCAAAAAAGTCCTCTTGCCCAAGCGCAGGTGTTGGAAGCTACTCGTATGCATCAATATTACAAACGCAAAAGAAGGATCCAGTCTTTGCTGAAGATTGGAGGGTGCGTGATTGTGTTCATTTTGATTCTTCTTCTATGTTTGTGGTTTTGTGTCTGATTCGACTTATTGCATCTCTTGATAGCCCCTCTGTTTTAACAGGGGGGCTATCTTGACAAGAAATATTAACATCATTAAATTCCAAGTCTTCCACTTGTAGTGGAAAATATCTGAGAAGCGTTCCTTTGAAGCAAAGCCCCAATTCTTACCATTGTGCACTGTTTAAAGTTGCACAAGGAAAGGAGTGACGTATGTCACAATCTCAGTTTGCCGACCCCCAATCCGCGGTATTTACAAAGCGGTGCAAGGGAAAGGTGAGTCTTTTCAGTTGGGCAGTGTCGTGGTTCCGCGCCAAGCCGCATGTTGCGGATTGGTCGTGGTAGTAACCTTTCGGTTTTAGCTTCTCAGATACCCCCCTTCCGTTATCGGGCTTAGGAAGGGGGGAATTTTGATATGTATTGACTTTTCAATCAAAAATGCTATAATAGTTACATGTTACAAACAGACACTCACAACAATTTCCACAGTGGCGAACACCGCGATCTGGCTGCCCGTTTTCAGCGGCACAATAAGGCTGCTTCTCGGCATCAGACAGAGCAAAAGCAGAGTTCGTTCTCCAGGAAGTTGCTGTCCAGCATCGGTTTCTGAAACAATAGTTTCCATTCCAAATACCTATGGATACTCCAGACCAAGACCGCGCTAAGACAGAAGCATTGTTTGCGCAAATCGGCGACGCAAAGGTCGATCTTCAAGCTGTTGTGGATGAAGTGAAAAGGGGAACCGCAGATGTGCAATCCGGTATGTCCGAGTTATTGAGCACAGATCATCCGAATTTTGTTCATCCCAAAGTGAGACAATTGGGTGAACGGCAAGATCTTTAGAACTGTTTCAAAAACCTCAAATCACCTTCATAAAAACTGCGAAGGTCCGGTATTTGGTGTTTCAGCATGATCATGCGTTCCACGCCGAAGCCGAACGCAAAGCCTTGGTATTTGGTGGAATCGATACCGACGGTTTTTAAGACATTCGGGTGCACCATGCCGCAGCCGACTATCTCCAGCCATTTACCCTCACGGCTTTCTTTTTCATCTCCCATCCATTTCATATCCACTTCCAAGCCGGGTTCCACAAAGGGGAAGAATCCCGTGCGGAAACGAAAATCTGCTGTGGGTGATATCAATTCTCGAATAGCGGTGATCATCACGGCTTTCATGTTCGCGAGGGAAATGTCCTCGCCTATCATCAGCCCTTCGAACTGGTGAAACATGGGGGAGTGCGTGGCATCGGTGTCTTTGCGGTAGACCTTGCCGGGGCAGATAACCCGAAACGGCGGCTTGTGGTTCTGCATGTAGTGGATCTGTCCGGGAGAGGTTTGTGTGCGCAGCACCAAGCGATCCCCTGGATTTTTGGGAGCCGCATCCATCTTGATGTGAAACGTATCCTGCGAATCACGGGCAGGGTGCGTGTCCGGAATATTTAAGAAGTTGAAGTTAAAATCTTCCGTTTCTATTTCCGGTCCCGTCGCGACATCGAACCCCATGCGGCCGAAAACTTCTTCCACGTTGCGGATGAATTCCGGAATCAAGTGCAGATGTCCGCGTTCGCGTTTCGGCAATTCCAGCGTCACATCCAGTGCATCGGTCTCTGCCAAAGATCCCGCAGACTTCTCCGTCAGTTCTTGGCGGCGCTGCACAAATGCATCATCCAGTTTCTTCTTCCAGGTGTTCAGCGCTTGTCCTTCGGATTTGCGCGTTTCGGATGATGCCTCTCCCAGTTTTTTCAGTTCCAGCGTCAGCGCACCACTCTTGCGGCCGAACAATTTCTGTTCGATCTCTGCGAGCAGAGCAATATCCCCTGCATCAAGAATTTGTTTCTCGTAGTCCTGCCAAAGAGTGTCGTCCATTGCCATATGAGGGAGCATACCATGTCAATGAATAGGAAACAGCAGAGAGCGCAGAGCAGAAAGCGCAGAGCAGAAAGCGCAGAGCAAAGTTTCACTCTTTTTGCTTTCTGCTCTTTGCTTTACGCTCTCTGCTGTTTTAGTGATTCATCGCTAATTCAATCAGCACGAACACAGCATAAATAAGCAGCGCAATCCACCAGTTCAGGAGTCCCAGCAAATGAAACAGGATCAGCACGATGGTTCCAAGACCAAGGAAAATGCCTTGCCGCAGCGAAATACTCAAGATTCTCCCTGCGTCCCAGGTGTGCACGGGTACCGATCGCCAGATGGCGAAGAGGATCAATGCTGCAATGGAACTGACACTCAAAAACACACTTCCAAAGAAGGCGGGCAGCGCTTGTCCGGGCGAACTCAGCGGACTCACGCGAAACACCACGATCAAGAGTGACGTGGTGGAAAGCAATGCCGAGAGGATGATGCCGAAGAGGAGGGATGTCATTTCGTAACTAGAATACCAGATGCTGTTCTCCTTCTCTTATTTTCAACCCCCACCCTGTCCCTCCCCCTGGAGGGGGAGGGGACTTCATTGCTTTGCTTTCATATGTTCTCGAAAGAATCACAATGAAGTCCTCTCTCCCTGTAGGGAGAGAGACAGAGTGAGGGTTATCGAGATTACTTTCTACTATCTAAGAAATTCTTCAATGCTTTGAAGTCATCCAATAATGTTTGGCGAAGCCCACCGTTGTGCAATGCAGCAGCCGGATGATAAATGGGAAACACTGTTATGTCGTCCGTCAGCTTCTGCGGTTTGCCGTGTGCATTGGTTATGGAAAGCTTCGTAAAGAAATGCCCCAGTGCGTGGCGTCCCAGTGGCACAATGATTTTCGGCTTGATCAATGCAATCTCCATCTTCAGCCATGGCATGCAGACTTCTTTCTCCTCGGGCGTCGGATCTCTGTTTCCCGGCGGACGGTACTTCACGACATTGGAAATGTAGACATCTTCGCGCTTGAGCCCTATGGAAAGAAGCAGTTCATCCAAAAACTTTCCCGCAGCTCCCACAAACGGCCGTCCGAGTTCATCTTCTTTCTGTCCCGGTGCTTCGCCTATGAACACGATCTCCGCTTGGGGATTGCCTTCACCAAGCACAGGATTCGCCGTTTTGCTGAGTTCACAGCCTTTCCATTCCTTTAATTTCTCCTTCAATGAATCGAGAGTCATTGTAGTCATCTTTTTGATCATACCATGTGGTGGAGCTTAGGGGATTCGAACCCCTGACCTCTTCCATGCCATGGAAGCGCTCTAGCCAGCTGAGCTAAAGCCCCACGATTGTAAGGATATCAAGACGAATGGCACACTTGCCATCCGCCTGGGCGGATAAAGCCCCAAATATTTTGTGACGAAGGCAGGCTTTGCCTGCCTGGAGTCACACCTCTAAGGGAAGAGAGGGTTCGTGGGAGAGAAACCGTAGGTTTCTCTTCCACGCAATAGTGGTGCGCCCGGCAGGATTTGAACCTACGACTTCCAGATCCGCAATCTGGCGTTCTATCCAGGCTGAACTACGGGCGCACAATGATGAGTAATGATCGGCTTACGGACCTGCCCACCGACCTGTCCCCCGGAGCCAAGAGGCGAAGGGTGGAAGCTCCGCAGAGCGAAGGTGGGCGCAAGTATAAGATAAGAAAGAGCCGAAGCAGGGTACCATTGGCATTTCTTCGTCACAATGCCTAAGATGTGCTCATATGATCGTTCCCATTATCCTCGGCTCCAAGACAGACAAAGACCATGCTCAAAAGATTGCTGACGTTTTGAGCGAATTCTCCGTTAAAAGTGACATCATTGTTGCATCCGCACATAAAGTCCCGGAGAAAGTCGTCGAAATCGTCAAAAAGCTCAATGAGAATACCGAGCCAACCGTGGTCATCACTGTTGTTGGCATGAGCAATGGTTTGGGCGGAGTAGTTGCAGGTAGCTGCGTACATCCTGTTATTTCTTGTCCGCCGTTCAAAGATCACGAAGATTATTTGGTGAATGTGCACAGCAATCTTCAAATGCCTTCGGATGTTCCCGTCATGACGGTTCTCAATTACAAAAATGCCGCCTTGGCGGCACTCCGGATCTTCGCGCAGAGTGATGCGTCGCTGAAGAAAAAGCTTCTGCAGCGAATTGAGAGTATAAAGAAGGAATATTAGTTCTCAGTACAAGAAAAAAGATCATCGTACTGAAACGACGATCTATTCATTTTGTTACGGATGAATTAGTACGGTACGACGTACGCGAACGAACTTAGGACGATGAGCAGCCCGATAGCCAAAGGATGCCAACGCGAAGAATGCTGAGATTTCTGCATAGAATAAATGAGGTTAATTCACAAAGAGTGTAGGGCTTCTTTCGCTCACTTCCCATGTTCTTTTATGTCAAATTATGTCCTATTTCCCCTTCGCTTTCTTCGGTTTATTTTGGCTTCCAATAAGGCTTTCTACGGCTCGGATAGTCTCTTCCATTTTTCCTTCCTCATTTTTCACCTGCGCATCGCATAATGGAGCGAAATTCAGCTCATGTTCCATGCTTTTTATACGCCTATCCAGCTCATCTTTGGATATAGGTGCACGCTTCGTAATGTGGGCAATAAGCTGCTCTTTGCTCTCCGGAAGAATGAAGATGGATTCCAAGTGATACTGTGGCTCATCACCGGAAAAGAGGGTGTGGTGCTTTATGCTCTCGAATCCTTGCACATCCACTTCGCGGATCACCGTCTTGCCTTTTTCAATGTACGGAATGATTTCATCAACCAATGTTCCGTACCGTGCACCACCGTGCACAACGGCATGTTCCAAGATCTTTTCCTGCTCCAAGAGAGCATCAAATTCTTTGTCGTTCAAAAAATGATACAAATCTGCTCCTTCTTTGGTGCGCTGTGGACGCGTCGTCGCAGACTTTGGAAAGTGCAGTTCCGTGTGCCGCTCACGGAGTCTCTTCAAAATCACGCTTTTGCCAACACCACTGGGACCAATGAGTAGGACAAGCTTGCCGTGGTTTTCTTTTGGAGCAGCCATGCAAGGCATCCTAGCGCAAAACTTTATTTTTTGCAGTAGGCTTCCAATTTCTTTATCAATGCTGAGAGAGCGGGACTGTTTTGAATGAGTTCCCAGAGAGTCTTTCGTTTCTTAAAGTCCTTCGATTTCAAACCTACGGTTTTCAGAAGGAAGTAGACTCCTTGTCTCGTGTTATAACCAAGAGCCTCTGCGATTTCTTCATGCCCTTTGAGAATGCCTCTGTTTGCAGCATCGTAAACAAGTCGAACTTGTTCCAGTTGTACTATGTTTACGAGAAGATCTTTCGCATTAACAATCATCTCATTGTCGTTTTTTTCTGCGCCAGCCACAAAAGCATCCACTGCCAACTGTCGGATTCTTTTGCATTCTCTTTCCGAGATGGATTCGCTTTCTTTCTCTTTGTCACGAATTTCCTGCATTCTCGCTTCCAAATCCGCACGGATTTCCATCGGTGTTGGTGTTTTCCGATATTCACCGCGTTTCCTTGGGATGTTTGCCGCTTCTTTTGATTTTCTACGTTCCACCATAAGAAGGAAGTCTAAAGACTTTTTGTGTGCCGGCAAAGAGGATTATTGTAGCCCATTGCTTTGTTTGAACCGGATTTCTCATCTTGGGGGTCATTGAAAGAAGGCTTCAAATGTGATACAATGGAGGGTTCGCTCTTTAACAACTTTGCCCTTCATTCACGAGGCAGTAAGAGGCGAGCGGTGATCGCAGTTTCTGTGGTCACTTCTCGCCCCTCCCTGCCTCCGCGGTCAACCGACCATTCTGCTCGGCATAAAGCCGACGTAATGTGCCCGCACCCAACAGAGGTTCCCTCCTTGCGAGGGACTTCCCCCAGACAAACACAAACTTGTTCTTTCGTCTCGTACACAAACACACAAGAGTTGGCACACTTTCCAAAAGTGCCATGAAGGGTAGGGAGTATGCAGAGAGGTCGCTCTGCACACTGCTCACCTTTTGGTCCCTCGGGACTAGAAGTGCGCACTAAACCCCGTTCCACCCTGTGCTGATGTCAGCTCAGAGAGGAGCGGGGTTTTTTACATGTCAGAGAATTCAAAAGAAGTGCAATGACGTTCCCTCCCCCTCAAGGGGGAGGGACAGGGTGAGGGTTTGGAAAAAATTCTTGGATAACCCTCACTCTGTCTCTCTCCCTACAGGGAGAGAGAACGCTATTGCTATCGTTCGTTATGTTTTTTGTGAATTGTCTCTTTCGCCTTTTTAGTTTTATACTTTGCTCATGGCTCGTACCAAAATCGCAATCTTATACATGGGTGGAAGCATCGGAATGGTGATGAATCAAAAGACCGGACGCATTGAACCATTGGAATCATTGAGTGTTATTCATCGTGCAATTCCGGAATTGCAGCGCGAAGTGTCACTCGAATTTTTCTCGGTCTCCAATGTTGGTTCTTCCGAAGTCACGCCCGACCACTGGGTGGAGATTTCCCGGAAAATCGAAAGCATGTACGACGCGTTCGAAGGATTCGTGGTGATTCATGGAACAAACACCATGAGCTACACGGCTTCTGCTCTCAGCTTTGCACTGCAGAATCTGCGCAAACCCATCATTCTCACGGGAGCATTGCTTCCCATCAACGATCTTGCAGGCGATGGTCGCATGAATTTGATTTTCGCAATCCGCGCAGCCCAGCTCGATATTGCAGAAGTCTGCGTCGTGCTCGGGCCAAAAGTTCTTCGAGGATCTCGAACGAAGAAGATCGATGAATCGCTTCTGCAAACATTCGATAGTCCGCGCTTCCCGGCACTCGCGGATTTCAGCATTGGCGTGCACATGCATCCGTGGAGAATCGTGCGGCGCAAGCGCACGCTCGTGTGCAAACCCATGTTTGATCCCAATGTGATGCTTGTGACGCTGCATCCCGGCATGCCGGATGCTTATTTGGATGCTGTGCTCGCTGCAAAGCCGCATGGCATTGTCATTCGTGCGTATGGTCCGGGCATGCTCTCTGCGCATTTGTTTCCGTGGCTGCAGCGTGTCACCAAAGCAGGTATTCCCATCGTCATTACATCGCAATCCCTGCGCGGCACGGTGGATCTTCACCGTTTCCGCAAACAATTAACGTTGGAAGAACTGGGTGTCATCTCGGCAAAAAATATGAGTTATGAGTGTGCTTTGGTGAAATTGATGTGGGCACTGACGCAAGCAAGCACTCCACTGCGCCTTAGGGAATTGATGGAGAGGAACTTGGTGGGGGAATTGGATGATTAAATTTTTGGGGAGAGGTGGCATCGCCATCTTGGCGATGGGGTGGGCACACAAGAATATTTATCAAAAACCGTTGTAGAGATCGACCGCTGGTCGATCTCCTGTTTGTAATTACCCTGCCCACCCCATCGGCTGGAAGCCGATGCCACCCTAATCGTTGTCTTCTCTCTCCTGTTCTTCTTCCTGATTCTCCATCATTTTCTTTCCAATAATAGAACCAATAGCTCCGCCGATGATCAGACCCACGATCACTCGTTTCATGATCTTCCTTGGTTTCGGTCGTTCACGGCGAAAAAACCACATGGGGACATCATAACACAACATTTCATGGGGTGCTTCATGAAGATTGACTTGAAAAATGACCAATGACACAACGACCAATGACCAACGAAAATCAAAAAACATGGCAAGGTCATCTTGGTCATTGGTCTATGGTCATTGGTCATTCAAACGCGATCTCGTGATATTCCCTCACGTGTCCTAAAACAATCTTTTCCACTTCCCGTAGTTTGTTCTCACTTCTCGCTTCCATGCAGATGCTTATACATGGACTGGTGTTGCTTTGGCGAATTCCTGCCCAAGCGCCGTCGCCGAAGTCGATGCGAGCACCATCGAGGGTATTCACAGGGTATTCTTTGGAAAAATGCTCTGTGATGCGTTTGATAACTTCTGATTTCTTCGCATCCGGACAGTGTGGACGCAGTTCAGGAGTTTGGAAAATGGCAGGATAGTTTGCAAAGATTGCCGAGAGGGGACTCGCCTTTTTCTGCAGAGCTTTCAGCACATGCAGAGCTGCAACCAAAGCATCATCAAAGCCAAAATAATTCTCAAAGCAGAAGAAATGTCCGGATTGTTCGCCTCCGAGGAGCGATCCAACATGTCTCATTTCATGTTCGACAAACGAATGTCCCACTTTACACATGACGGGCTTGCCGCCCCATTTTGCAATCTCCGTTTCCAAAATACTCGAATTGCTCACGGTGAAGACAACTGGCTTGCCGGGATTATTTTTGAGATGTTCTTCTGCGAGGAGCAAAAGGATTTCGTCAGCCTTTCTGATCTTTCCTGCTTCATCGACTAATCCCAATCGGTCTCCGTCACCATCGAATGCAAGTCCTGCGTGCAATTTTTTTTGTACGACAATCGATTGAAGATCTTTCAAAGTATCCCACTTGCTGGGATCCGCTGCGTGATTCGGAAACATTCCATCCGGTTCTGTGTAGAGTTCCGTGACATCGCATCCAATGGCTCGCAGAACTTTCACATAGAGCGGTCCTGCCACTCCATTTCCGCTATCCACAGCGGTCTTTAATCCTTTTCCGGCATCGGGGAACATCGCTGATAAACGTGCAAGGTACGGAGCCTCGGCATCGATTTCTTTTTCGCTTCCTTCACCGCTCAGGAAATCTTTTTTCTCGATGCACATGCGGAGCGTCTGCAGATCATCTCCTGCGTAGGCTTCTGCATCGCGAATCTGTAACTTGAGTCCATTGTCTCCCGCAGGGTTATGACTCGCGGTCACATGGATTCCGCCATCAAGTTTGCGATCACAAATCGTAAAGTAATTCACGGGGCTCGGTGTTTGCCCAATCAAGAAGATTTCACAGCCGGCATCCATCAGCCCTTTGCGCAGTGCCTTTTCCAAACTTGGACCATGCGTACGTGCATCCCGACCCACGGCAACGGTCGGGTGATCCTTCTTGTATTTCTCTCGGAGAACCGAGCCGAATGCACGACCGATCATTTCACACGCATGCTCGGAAATCTGCGTTCCCGCTTTTCCGCGAATGTCGTATGCCCGAAAGATGTGTGGATCAATCAAACGCATCGGTGTCATTATTATCGTCCTGCAGAATGGAGGCGATAAAAAGTTGGGCTTTCATATCCTCCGTCAATGACTCAACAACATCCAGATCTTCCAAATTGAGTCCAACTTGACCCATCCGCTTCGTTTCAAATTGGAACTCTAGTTTGTCCAATTCGTAATACTCTTGAGCTGCTGCATTCCACAAAAATTTACTCATACTATGATTTTACAGTATCGGACGGGGCTGCCAAACCTTTATACTGCCTTTGTGCAGCAATCTTTTGCCATTGTCGGCATCTTCAATGCCACGCCGGATTCCTACTTCGATGGAGGCAAATTTGTGGGTCTGGAAGCTGCTCGGGCGCGTGTGGCAGCCATGCAACAGGATGGTGCAGATTGGATAGAAATAGGTGGTGAATCCACGGGCCCGAAATCAAAAGATGTTTCTACGGAAGAAGAAACGAATCGTGTGCTTCCAATCATCCGGATGATCAAAAAAGAATTTCCTACTGCTCATGTTTCCATCGATACGTGGAAAGCAGAAGTTGCTGCAGCTGCAATCCTCGAAGGTGTTTCGATGGTCAATGATGTGACGGCAGGGCGGGGGAGTAATGGCGCGATCTTTGATGTTGTAAAAAATGCCGATGCCTCACTTGTATTGATGTATTCCAAAGATGCAACACCGCGTACAACGATCGATCCAAAACAATACGATGATGTTGTTGCAACCATCAAAAGTTTTTTGGAAGATCGAAAGAAGATTGCGATTGCATCTGGTATCGATTCCAAAAAGATCATCCTCGATCCGGGACTTGGGCATTTTGTTTCCGGCGACGCAAAATATTCTTTTGAAATTTTGGCTCGCTTGAAAGAATTTGCAGATCTTGGCTGTCCGATCTTTATCAGTCCTTCGCGCAAATCTTTCTTGGCAGGTTCAGAAAATCTGGCAACGGCTGATCGCTTGCCTGGCACCATTGCAGCTTCTGCACTCGCTGTGGCGAATGGTGCTTACTACATCAGAACTCATGACGTTCTGGAAGTTCGAGGAGCGTGTGAAATTGCGGCATCAATGAGAGCTTGATCCCTTGAATCTTTCTTGGTGTTTGCCCTGCCCCGCACACTTTGGGCGAGAAAAAATAGAATATCACTCAAGGACAAAGTGCTGCGGGGGTGCTACTTTGGTTCTTTACAGCGGACACTGTAAAGCTTTCACAAAGCCGGATCTCCAAGGATCACGGCTTAATCAAAACTCCCACTCTTTACAGAATAGCTGCAGCAATCACGAAATTCACGATTGCGAAGCTCATTCCAATCAGCACAAGTCCAATTGCCACTCGAATGAGGAGTGATTTTGCTTTCGTGAACATTTCTTCGTTACCGAAGTTGAGCACCATTTGGAATCCGCAGTAGATGATGATGGCCACGGCCACGAGCGCCGCAAAGCTCAGGACAAAGTTCACGATCAGCACGATTGCTTGCGCCACGGGAGCAACGGATGGCACCCCCGGCAATGAGGGTGCTTCGGAGAAAAGTCCGAAGGTGAGATTCAATGTTTCTGCAAAGACGATCAGGATGACGCCGCCGATCACGTAGAAGACGGTGCGTCGCAATTCGGACACTCCTTCCTCACTGCCGGCTTTCGTCATTGCCTTGAATCCGCTGACGATAATCATGAAAACCGTGAGCGTTCCCACAATGACCAGTGCCCAATTGATCAGACCCATCACTTGAATGTACAGAATGCTGGCACCCAGCGGCACATTGGAGGTTGGAACGGATCCGATGCCGATGCCGCCGAAGATTCCTGCCGTGATGGTGCCGGAACCCAGTCCTCCATAGAAGGCATTGACGATCGGTTCGACCAGGTACGAAAGAATCACACCCGTGAGGGATGCGCTGATGATACGCTTTGCTTTACCGAACGATTCCTCTTCCTCCGTGATAATCATGCGGATGCCGGAAACGACGATCAAGAAAAACGCCCCGATGAACACAAGCGGGCGCGCATTCGCAACGAAGGAAGCAATGATATTCACGAATCCGCAGCCCACGCCGCCCTGGCAGACATTTGCACCCGTCGTAAAGGCGGGCAGGAATCCGCCGACGCTGGATACTGTTTCAAAGATGCTCTGTGCGGACGCGACAGCGGGTACAAGGGCGCCAAGGCCGAGCAGACAACGCACGATGAGGAGAAGTTTGCGGTGCATCACTTAAATGAAGAGGAAGGCATTCACGATGGCAAAGGCGGCGAGAATCACCGCCAAGGCGATGACCGTGGTTTTCACGATGTTCTTCGCTTTGTCCTTCAACGATTCGTTCACCGAGACAACCAGCATTGCACCCGCCACGATGATGGCGATGACGGCTATGAGAGCGAAGAAAGCAAGCATGAAGTTTGCAATGCCTACGAGTTCAATGGAAACGATGCTGGAATCTCCGCCTTGTGCGGGGAGTCCTGCGACGGCAACGGTGTCCGGGAAGGCGGCGGCCACCATCAAGTGCGCCAGCAAGACGATCGCGATGCCGACGAATCCGTAGAGCAAACGCTTCTTTGCCTTTCCCGCATCCTCTTCGGATTGCGCCACGATCAAGCGAACGCCCTGCACAACAATGTTGATGAGCATTGCTCCGCCCAGAATCAATTTGATGTAGAAGATCACATTCAAGAATCCCTGTTCGATGGGATTGCGGAAGACGAGATCCGAGCCCGGTCCCACGGCATTGTTCGGAGAGAACGCAAACACGAAGAAGACCGCCATACTGACGAGCGCTCCTCCCGTGATGGCGTGGAGGTACGCAATCTTGGATTCTTTGACGACATTTTCATCGTTGCTGCCGACAATGAGCATGACGGCGTATTGAAAGTACATGGCAATGGCCACGGCCAGGAATCCCACACCCACGCCCACCACCAAGTATTCCGCGGCATACAGGCTGAGTCCGGTTGCGCCTCCCCCTGCGCATTGTGTGGAGAGCCCTATCGCTCCTCCGAATCCGCAAAAGTTTATAGGGATCTCGAACGCGTGCGCATCCAAAGGCATCAGTATGCCCATAAGCCCTGCTATAAGAGGAAAAAGAAGACGCATAGAAATCCAATTATTATAGCAGAAATAGGGGATTTTTGCCATTGTCCTCAGAGTGCTTCTTGGCTGCCCTCTGCCGTTTGTTGACAAAATAAAATTTGGTTCTTAATATACTTTTATGTCCGGAGAATACTATTCTCTCCCACCGGAAGTCATTGACCTTAGCGAGCCATACAACGATCTCAACACGCTTGAGGTGATGCCGGGTATTTCTCCTGCAGAGCGAGTCCAGAATTTTCTCGAAGACCGCATTGCTGAGTTGAGCCAATCTGATCGAGAGAGGCTTGCAGTTCTCGTTGGTGCGGAAAACAAATCTGATGGACTTACTGAGTCACTTCTTGATCTCGTAAAAGATGATGGCGCAAGGGCACTGCATGAAATTTTGATTAGTGTTGCTGGCACAAACACACAAATGAACGATCTTTATGATTTTGTTTCTGATTTTGGATGGCAAGTGGGGTATAAGACAAATGGTGAAATCCTCATGTAAAAAATGAAGGGAGTATTCGATGGATGCGCCGTCGCTTTTTTAGTATGATTGAGACATGCCTCATTCCATTGCACATAATCGGCCTGTAGTACTATCCGCTTCCACCGAAGCGCAAACATACCTGCTATTTGCCGTAGCCATGGGGCTGACGGTGCTCGGCGTGTTCGTCGGTCTTCGGTTCGCTCCCACCCTTCTGAATTCCGGTGCGTACATGATTCTTCTGTTCGCGGAACTTGGCATCGTGTTCACATCCGGCTGGTGGAGCAAGCAGTCACCATTGAATTATCTGATGTTCGGGCTGTTTCCGCTTTTCTCCGGCATCACCATTACGCCGTTTCTTCTGATGGTGCTCGCAGGCTATGTAAACGGCGCATCGATTCTGCTCAATGCTCTCGCATCCACTACCTTTATGGCAGCGGGTGCGGCGGTTTTTGCTCGCACCACGCGGTGGAATCTCTCCGGCATGGGTAATGCGCTCTTCCTTGGGCTCATCGGTTTGATTGTGATGGCATTGCTTCAGCTCTTTATTCCGGCGCTGCGCGCTCCGCAATTTGAACTGATTCTCTCCGGCGGCGGCGTGGTCTTGTTTGCTCTCTTCCTCGCCTTCGACCTTCAACGCATCCAGCATCTTGGACGCGCGGGAGCGAATCCCTTCCAGCTGGCACTCAGCTTGTATTTGGACATCTTCAACCTGTTCCTGTACGTCGTCCGCTTTATGTTGGCAATTTCGGGAAATAGGAGATAAAACTTTCTTTTTGTATTTATGAGCGATGCTCTACGAGACGACGTCCCCATTGCAACAATTAATCTTCATCTTTTTAATGTGTACAAAGGAAAAGACGGTTTGCCCGAAATTGTCGGAACAGTGGATTCACAACAGCTGCGTGAGATACTTCTTTCCATTGATGATATCAATGAAGAAATCCATCAACATGTGCCCATGATCGGAGGTAAAGAAAATCCTCAGCCCGTCAGCGATTCCACCGATGAAACTCTTCAACTATTGCATCGAATAGTTCCTATGCGGACAAGTGACGTTGCTGATCTTTCGGTCACATCGGATGAATATCGCCGGTCTCTTTCGGACACTTTTGATGAAGCCGATCGTGTGCTTGATAGAAGGCAGAAATCCGATCAATCCCCCTGAGGAATTGCTCAAAAGAGGCTTTACAGACACAAATCTACCCATTACCCTATAGCTCCTTATGGCAAAGCGCCCCACCCCTAAACGGCGGAAACCCAAAAGCGACGGACGACGTCAGCATTCCGTCTTTATGGCATGGGAAATCAAGCGTTTGGTGAAGTTGCAGAATTCTCCCTATGGAACCCCTGCGGAGCCGAAGAATAAGGCGGACAAAGCGCTCGAAGGAATTACACGCATCAAAGCTTAATTTGCTATGAGTTCTGTTCTTGAAAAACTTAAAGTATTTGATCAGTTGCCACTGCCCGAGCAAGCGGATTTTGTACGTACACATTTCAGCAGATGGGAAACGTTTAAAGTCATGACTCGAAACATGGGCGAGAGTGTGCATACATCGTTCTATCAAGCTTGCCTGGCGGAAAAAGAACGATCTGATAGCGATCTGAAATTCAACTAATTAGCTGCAAGATGCGCTTCCTGAATGCCTTTGTGATTGCTACTCTTTAGCTATGGCACGCCGTCGTCATCTTTCGCGCATTGCAGTCATGCAATCTCTGTTCGAGAAGGAGAAACGTCCGGATACCGATCTGTTTGCTTCTCTTAAAATGAATGGAAAGGAATTCGGAGAAATGGACGAGATTTTTGCCACAGAACTTTTGCAGGGAGTTCTCGCAAAGCAAGAAGACCTGAAACATGCCGTGGCGGAGCATGCACCGGAGTGGCCACTGGATCGCATGGATCCCATATCGCGATCCATTCTGTTCATCGGTGCGTATGAATTGCTCTATGCCAAGGATGCGCCGGAGGCTGTGGTCATGAACGAAGCGATCGAGATAGCCAAAGAATACGGCACCAAAGAGAGCTCCAAATTCGTAAATGGTGTGCTGAATGCGATAGCACACAGAAAGTAAGGTAGGTCTGGTATGTCCGGTAGGTAAGGCAGGTTTAATTCTTTTACTGCACCTACCTTACTTACCTCACCTACCTTACAATAGAACCACATGGTCAACCCGTCTCCCTTTATCCATCTGGAAAAAACAATCGGCGTTCGATTCAAGGATAAAGATCTGCTGCTCCAGTCGCTCATTCACCGTTCCGCGGTGCGTGAGAGTTCGGCGCACGGCAACAATGAACGTCTTGAGTTCTTGGGCGATGCCGTGCTGGAACTGGCGACGACGGAATACCTGTACCAACTTTCACAAAAATCCGAAGGTGAACTCACGAATTGGCGGTCTGCACTGGTGCAAGGCCAGCACTTGGCGGAAGTGGCGAAGGAATTGAAGCTTGGTGAATATCTCTTCATGAGCCGTGGCGAAGAAGCCAGTGATGGCCGCCACAAGACATCCACGCTCGCAAATGCCGTGGAAGCTCTCATCGGAGCCATCTATTTGGACCAAGGATTCGAAGTCGCCAAAGAATTCTGCGAGAAGTTCATCCTCCGCAATCTCCAGGATCTTCTCGCGAAAGGAAAACACCGTGATGAGAAGAGCGTCTTCCAAGAACAGGCGCAGGAGAAATTCGGCATCACGCCGCATTACGAAGTCATGGAAGAAGTGGGTCCCGACCATGACAAAAAATTCACGTGTGCAGTCTTCATCGGCGAGGAAAAAATTGCTCTGGGCAAAGGGAACAGCAAACAGCGCGCGGAGCAGGCGGCTGCGAAAGCAGGACTGAAAGCGAAGAAGTGGAGCTAAACAATGTACAACGGACAATTGACAATGGACAACGAACTAATCAATTTTGGAACTTTTTATGATGGCAACGAGTAATTTGATAATTTGATGGATTTCTTCGATGAGTTCGTTTGATTCTTTTTCTGGTGCGATCTTTGTATCTCGCATAAGTCTTAACCAGAAACGAGTCTCATGTGCTTCTTTCAATGAGATTGATAATTTACTGATAAAATCCTTTTTGCTCTGCGCCTGTTCCGCTTCTTCCACATTTGCGCCAACACTTGTACCGGACTTCAGAAGCTGTTTTGTTAAAACGTATTCTTTTCGTTCTGATTGAATTTTCAGGCAAAAAGGAACTATTTTAAGAGCGAAAGCATAGCTTTTATCCAAGATGGCATTTGGTTTATCCATGCAAAGAGTATTTAACATGCATTGCTCGTTGTCAATTGTCCATTGATGAGTTGTCAATTGCCTAACCCATCTTAATCTCAATATCCACGCCGCTCGGAAGGCTCAATGATTGAAGGCTCTCCATTGTTTTAAATGTCGTTTCCGAAAGATCGATCAAGCGTCTGTGTGTGCGCATTTCAAACTGGTCGCGTGCATTCTTGTGCACAAATGTCGATCGATTGACGGTGAATTTTCGGATTTGCGTGGGCAAGGGGATGGGACCGTGCACCAAAGCACCGGTTCGCTGTGCGGATTCCAGGATCTTTGCAGCGGCTTCGTCCAAGACAGTGTGATCGAACGCACTCAAGCGAATGCGGATGACGGAAACCTTTGGAAGTTCCTTCTTTGTCTCTCTCTTGGATGTCTCCGGTTTCGCTGCAACTTTCTTCGCGAGTTCTTTCTTCACTTTGGCCTCCAGATCTTTCTTTGGTTTCTCCACGGCAACTTTCGGTGCTTTCTTGGCCTTCGGCTTGTCCACCGAAGCCTTGGCGGAGGTGGATGCCGCTTTTTTAGGAGCAGCCTTGCCCCCCGTAGCCTTGGCGAAGGTGGGAGGCTTTTTCGGAGATGCTTTTTTCTTCGTAACCATAGTGAGGAGAAAGAACAGAGGAATGCGAGAGGACACTGCCTCTCAATCGCTTACTTGATGATCTTCGTCACGACGCCTGCACCCACGGTGCGGCCGCCTTCGCGGATGGCGAAGCGCGTGCCAACGTCCAAGGCGATCGGCGAACCGAGTTCCACTTCCACCTTGATGTTGTCGCCCGGCATGACCATTTCCACGTTCGCAGGGAGCGTCACTGCACCCGTCACGTCCGTCGTGCGGATGTAGAACTGAGGCTTGTATCCCTTGAAGAAGGGAGTGTGGCGGCCTCCTTCTTCCTTCGTGAGGACGTATACTTCCGCTTCGAAATTGGTGTGTGGCGTGATGCTGCCCGGCTTTGCTAGCACTTGTCCGCGTTCGATGTCTTCGCGCTCAATGCCTCGGAGCAGAAGTCCTACGTTGTCGCCTGCCAAGCCCGAGTCCAGGAGCTTGTGAAACATTTCCACGCCCGTCACCACCACTTTCTTGGTGGCGCGGATACCGACGATCTCGATTTCATCGTTGATGTTCACTTTGCCCTGTTCGATACGACCCGTGGCCACCGTGCCACGACCTTTGATGGAGAAGACGTCTTCCACAGACATGAGGAACGGCTTGTCCAATTCGCGCTTCGGTTCCGGAATAAATGTGTCCAACGCCTCGAGAAGATCCTTCAAATGCTGGATTTCCGTCGCATCACCTTCCACTGCCTTCAAAGCGGAACCTTTGATGATGGGAGTCTTGTCTCCCGGGAATTCGTACTTCGTGAGAAGTTCGCGGACTTCCGTCTCCACAAGTTCGATGAGTTCCGGGTCCTTCACCATGTCGATTTTATTCAAGAACACAACGATGTACGGAACGTTCACCTGGCGAGCGAGCAGGATGTGCTCACGGGTTTGCGGCATTGGGCCGTCCGCAGCAGATACCACGAGGATGGCACCGTCCATTTGAGCGGCACCCGTGATCATGTTCTTCACGTAGTCGGCGTGTCCGGGACAGTCCACGTGTGCGTAGTGGCGCTTGGGGGATTCGTACTCCACGTGCGCAGTATTGATGGTGATGCCGCGTTCCTTCTCTTCGGGCGCGTTATCGATATCGGCGTATGCCTTCTTCTCTCCTTCCGGTGAGAAGTTCATGGACAGCGCTGCTGTGAGCGTCGTCTTTCCATGGTCGACGTGACCGATGGTACCCACGTTGACGTGAGTCTTGTTGCGTACGAATTTCTTTGCGTCTGCCATAGCGAAGG
>MFXP01000011.1 GCA_001787535.1 Candidatus Peribacteria bacterium RIFCSPHIGHO2_01_FULL_51_35 | reverse complement strand
CTGAGCACTTGTCCATTCGCACCCACGCCCAATGCATTCAGCCCTCCTCCCGCATTGCCAACGAGCAGATCGCCCGTGGAGTAACTGCCAAATCCCGTCCCGCCGCGGGACGCAGCAAGCACGCCTCTCATAGCGGCATTGATGTTCAAGATGCCACCCGTCGGGTCCGTTTCATGGTCGTGCGTTTCGATTCGTCCGTCACTGTTCGGATTGGTTCCGCCGCCGCCGAATCTTCGTCCTTCATCGCCGCGCGCTTCCGTAGGACGGCGGCCATTGCTGTCGTTATCCGTGGGCGCGCTGCCGCGCAGGATCGTCGTCTTCGGAACATTCTTCCATACGGCGACACCGTTCTCGTACATCAGCACTTGTCCGTCCCGTCCGGGACCGAAGATGTCGATGATGCGTTGGGCGGCCGCCGTCAGTGGTGATCGTTTCAGAACAGAAGTCTTCTGCACCGCCTTCCTCGGTTCCGCAGGAGCAATGAGCCGGCGTCGCACCACTCTGGCGCCGGAAGGCAGCGTGACGATTTCATTCGTTTGCGTGTAGAGCGGAGCAACAGAAGCGGATCCTTGCCCTGTGGGAAGGACGCTCGCAACAAGTGCATCTCCGGATGGAGGTTTTTTCTGGCCGTTCGATCCATCATCCGAAACGTCCGTCGCATCTTCGTTCAAAAAAACGAGTGACGCGGGCAATCTGGATTCCGAACGCGATTGCGTGAGGACGAGCAACAGGAACATCGCGGTGACGAGCGCGGCCGGGGACCGGCTGATGGAGATGGCATTCGCAAAGATCCGGCTGGAGCGAGTTTTTTGGACAGTGATTTCACTTCCCTGGTTGCGATGCGTTCGGATCAACCGTTCCACCTGTGCACGCGAGTATCCGGTGACGGTTATGAGGTACTGTCGAACCAAGCCTTTTTCCTCCCGGGACAGGTACTCATATCCCAAACGTTCCAACGTGGCATGGATCCATGCCCTTCGGTCTTCGCTCGTGGCAAAATCCACGGCGGGTTTCTCCCCTTTCGCCAGGAAAGTGCGAATCGTCTCCATGCCCGGCCCCTGCGGTTCAGGCTCATGTGACGGCGACGGAGGAGGGAGCCTCAGGCTCATGTGGATGTTTGTGTGAGATTTCTTATTAGTATAGCGGAAATGAGGATTTCTGTGAAGAGCGGTTTTTTGTCAAATTTTATTGTCTTTCCGATCTCGAAAAAGGCATGGGAAACCGCCTGAAAAATGAGTATTCTCCGGGCACGCATGATTTCCGCAGACGCGCTCCGGCCGTTCCTCAACACCACCCTCGAAAAGACGGATTTTGCCGGCTTGGGGAAGAAATACACAGGCAAAGTGCGTGATGTCTACATGCCAAACAAAAGGGAGCGCATCCTCATCACAACCGACAGGCAGTCCGCTTTTGATATTCTATGGTGCACTATTCCCTTGAAAGGGCAGGTTCTTACGCACATCAGCGCCTGGTGGTTCGGCCAAATAGAGGATGTGATGCCGACCCATGTGCTGTCCGTGCCGGACCCGAATGTTATGGTCGTAAAGAACCTTGACATGCTGAAAGTGGAGATCGTCGTGCGCGGATACCTTACAGGATCCACCGGCACTTCGGCCTGGGTGAACTACAACAAAGGAATACGGAACTTCTGCGGGAATCTGCTCCCCGAAGGCATGGTGAAGAACCAGAAATTCAAAGAAGTCATCATCACACCCACGACGAAGGCGGAGGAAGACGAATTGATCGATCCGGCAGGGATTATGGAACGCGGACTCGCGACAAAGCAGCAATGGGCAGAGATTGAAAAGAAGGCATTCGCACTCTTCAAGAGAGGACAGGAAATCGCCGCCAAACGCGGGTTGATCCTCGTCGATACCAAGTACGAAATGGGCTACGACGCGGACGGTGTCCTCACGATTGCGGATGAAGTCCACACGCCCGATTCCTCACGCTACTGGAAAGCAGACACCTATGAGGAACGCCACGCGCGCGGGGAGGAACCCGAAAGTTTGGACAAAGAATTTTTCCGCCTGTGGCTGCGCGAGCAAGGGTTTGATTACGGCAAACCTAAGCCCGCAATCACCGATGACATTCGTCTGATGCTCGCGCAAAAATACATCGATCTTGCCGAACGCGTGACGGGAGAACCGTTCACGTTGCCCACGGATCCGGATGTGCCGGCGCGGATCGAAAAGAACCTCGCAGAATACATAATTCATGCCTAGCCGCAGCCCCTGCCTACCGGCAGGCAGGCTTCGCGGCTGCGGCAATCGCACATAAAACCAAACAACCGCGCCCACGAAGGGGCGTTCTCGCAAACACCCCTGCCGCAGAGTAGTATCTCCCCCAATGACTCTGGGAAATTTCTTCGGAAAAACCGTCGTTGGCATTGGGTTGGGTCTCGTGCTGAGTTTTGTCATTCTCACGGTGCAACAACCCGCATCGAATGAATACATGCATGCGGTTGCCGTGGAAAACATGACGCAAAGTATCAATACCGCGGGTGGAGTAGTCGATCCTGCCATGAACTTTCCCTTTCCTCCCATGTTCTGCGGCAACGGCATTTGCCAAATGGAGGAAACGGAAGGCAACTGCCCGGAAGATTGCACCAGACCCCCTTTCTGCGGCGACAACATTTGCGAAGAAATGGAATGCCTGGGATGCGCGCTGCCGTGCTTCATGGATTGCCAGGGACGCACCTGTGGCGATGGAATTTGTCACATTATCGAGACGCCATTCACCTGTCCCGCTGATTGCAGCATTCCAATCCCAACACCTATTCCCGTTCCAACTCCCGTCCCGGTGCCCGCACCCGTTCCCCCTCATGAGGAAGAACCTCCTCCCGTCTGCGAGAACGGAGAGGATACAGATGCCGACAACATGTGTGATACGGAAGACAACTGTCCCTGGTCGCCGAATCCCGATCAAGAAGACACTGATCAAAACGGCACGGGCGACGCCTGCCAGAGTTTGGATCCCATCTACTGTCATGGATGCAACTTCGGAACCACGTGCGGCACGCCGATTGATATCACGCTCTGGGAAAACTATCAGGAAGGCATGACTTGCGGGGACTTCCCGGCGGCAACGTTTGGTGATCCCATCAGTTGTTTTTTCTTCTGCAATGCGACGGAGACTGTGCCTCCTCCGGATGAAACTTCCGAGGAGCCTCCCATCGGAGAAGACATTCCTCAAGATAATCCGCCTCCTCCGCCCGTGCCACCGGAAACTTCGAGCGTTCCACCTCCTATCTTTCTCCCGCCACCTCTTTCGGGGCCAACCTGCGGCAACGACGTCTGTGAATTTCCTGCGGAATGCTGTTTTCAGGATCCCGCCTGCGGATCGGATGCATGTAATGCGGATTGCTGTGTGTCGGAAACGCCGCCACAACCGCCGCCGGTGCCAGTTCCCCAGCCAAACCCTTCTCCCGTTCGAAACTTCTTCCACTATGTCATCGGGCTCGTTGCAAACTTCTCGCCCGGTAGTAGGCAGACATGGTCTCCTGCTGCCGCGGGAGGAACCTGTGACAAATTTGCGTGCCTCTTGGGAGGCAATGCCTATTGCGAAGCACGAAAACTGCACTGCGTCCCTGCAGGATTTCCCTGCATGCGCTGCCTGGGTGATTGAAAAAAGACATAAGACGCAAGACACAAGAAAAATATATTCGTCTTATGTCTTACATCTTGAGTCTTACGTCTCGCTATCGCATCACACGGATGATCTCCTGGAAATACGCAGAGGTGTTCAACCCCTCTGCGATGCGCGTCTCTCCTGTCCGATTGTCGATGAAGACGAACGTCGGCGTGACAAAAATCTTCCCCTTCACCTGAGCATCGCGCTTATCCAAGATCACATAATCTCTCTTGGTGCCGTCATTCAAGCATGATTCAAATTCTGTGCGGCTTACACCCACACCAATGCCCGTACTGAGCAATGTTTCTCTGGAAAAATTCTTGCGCACGAGCAGTGCGTCCAAGTAACGCCAAAAGACATCATTGCCCGAGACGGAAGCAACGCATTCTGTGGCTTCTGCCGCAAGCAAATCCGCTGCATTCGATGTCCGCGGATACTGTCGAAACACCCAGTTCACGTCATCGTTCGCTGCAAGAATTTTAATGAGATCCGCATGGATGAGTGAGGCATAGGGATTGTTCACGTTCGTGTATTCCACCATGCTGATCTCCGCATTTGCAGAGCCGCGGATATGATCATCGGGATCAATGGGCGGCACTGTTCGTGAAGGGTCGGCGACAGGAATTGCCTTCCCTCCGGTGTACTGTTCGATCTCCGCCGTGCTCGTAATCTCCGGCGCAATGACCTGCTCTTCCGGCGGAACAGGTGCTGGCACAAAATATCCGGAACGGTAGAGGTACAATCCCACGCCGGCAGCCACCAGGAGAAGAAGAAAAATAACGAGCCAAACTTTATGTCCACGCGACATGCACGCGTAGCGTACGGGAACCCGCCGATACCCGCAAAGCGAGACACTTGACGCACAGCATCCTTCATTTACTAGAAGACAAGAGAACATCCTCTGTAGCAAGCAGAGAGTCATGTCTCTTTGGAAGTCAATTTGGTAGTGTTGCGAAGATTATCCTTATGGGATCCCGCAACTACATCACACAGCTGGCCATTGCGGCTCTTGCTGTCTTTGTAGCGGCCTTCTTTTTGGGAGAAAAATATTTTCCTAAGCAACCAATACAAGCGCCCCTTGCACAGTCAGGACAGGCTGGTGATTGCCACAATATTACCAAGTGCGAGGAGATTACAGATCCGGACACAGGAGAAACCCTTCAGGCCTGCCAGTGCGATTTCTCAAAGCAGGACTGCAACAATAATCCTGTCAGTGCATCTACGCCTACTTTCTGCTGTATAAAAAAGGAAAAAGAATTGATAGATATCATGGCTGTTATCATTGCCGATAATGGAACGATAGAGGAATATAACGCGGCAAAAACGAATCTGGACAATTGGAGAAACTCAGTCCAGGGAGCGCTAGGAGCGGGAAGCGAAGAGGCTATTACCGCTGCTTTGGCAAACGTCTGCGGCGCGCAAGAGTCATGCGGATCGTGCAATGCTTTCGTACAGAATGTAGTTATTCCGATAGGAGGAGGTGGCACTCCACCACCTCAACCAAATCCTCAGCCACCCCCGCAGCCAAATCCTCAGCCTCCGCCTCAACCAAATCCTCAGCCACCCCCGCAGCCGCCTCCCCAACCTCCTCCCCAACCTAACCCACAACCGCCTCCTCAACCACCACCCGAACCCCCACCTCCACCTCCTGGCGGAGGAAGTGACTGCTTCGTCTGCAACCGCCAGAGCCAAAATCCTTTCTGTGAGCCAGCGCAGCTGGGACAAGGTGAGACATGTGAAAGCAGGGGCGGAAAAACAAGCACCAATGCTTGCGAGGAATTCTGCAAACCTAGTGGCTTTACGTTCGTTCTCGGGTTCCAAGAAAAAATTGGTTTTTGTTGTCTCACGAGTAGCCTCTCTACCGAAGATACATGTGTAGATCTTGGCGATCTTGATTCTCCTTTCGATAACAGTCAGGGAAGTTTGACTGACGGCCCGCTGCAATGCTCTGACACCTGCGGCAATGGCACAATAGAAAGTCCCGAAGAATGCGATGAAGGCGCAGATAACGGTTCAGAAACATGCTCTGCAGAAGGATCGGATCGCTGCTGCACAACAAAATGCAAATTCCCTCAGTGCAGCAATAATGACAAAGATGACAACGTTCCTCCGGATGGATTTGCAGATAAAACCGATCCGGTTTGTTATTGCAAAGACTGCTCAGATGTACTGCCTCTCGGTTCACCTTTGGATCCGAATGACTATCAACCGTGGAAAGATTCGGAAGTGTGCGACGTATTACGTGTGACGGAGGCATCAGGAACAACTGCTGCTATTAATAAATCTACGTTGAGAGCACAAGGGGGTCCGGTAGTAACTCCTGTAAAAGAGGTGACAAAAGAAGCTTGTATAGCAATGGGCGGTACGCCAAAGAAGGCAATGGCTGCGGGCGAAATGTGCACATGTGAATGTCCGGGCGGGGAATTTAAGGAAGGGAACTTTGCAGATATGGTGGAAGCAGCTGCAAAAGATGCCGGCTTACCTCCCGGTGTGGGAAAAAGCGTTGCAGAATCACCTGGCGTTCCCGCAGCGATACAAAAAGCAGCAGATGCTGCAAAAGCAGCAGGGAAAACCGTAACCGCAAAAGAGGTGGAAGAAAAAAATAAAGCTGCGGAAATTGCTAAAGAGAATGCAGAGAAACTGGCGAAGGCTAGAGATACTGCAATTGCGAAAGTTGCTCCTTTGCGGGCAGAGGTAACAAAGGCTGCTGCGGCAAAAGCTGCTGCAGAGCGTGACCTCGCCAATCTTCTCGCATTAACCCCCGCAGCAAGGGCTGTGGATCTTGCGAAGCAAGCTCTTGCTGCAGCGGAAGCGGCTTTAAAAAATGCACCTCCTGCTTTGCAATTTGCCGCTCAAACAGCTGTCGCGAATGCGCAACTGGCTCTGCGCACTGCGGAGGATGCCTTAAATATAATCCTTGGTCCGTCCAAATTTGCAGTTACGAAGGCGACAGCTGCTCATGAGGCTTCCAAGAAAGCTTTGGCAACTGCAGAAGAAGATGTTGTCAAAAAAACTGCTGCGGCAAAAGCAGCAGAGGATGCTTTTGCTGCGGCTAAAAAGGCTGCAGAGGAAGCGGCAGCGGCCGCTGAAAAAAGTGTGGCTGCAGCGGCTGCCAAAAAAGATGCTTTGGATAAAGCAGTTGCATCGGAGGCCGCCAAGGGCACTGATACTGAAAAAATAAAGGGTGTGTTTGAAAAAGTTTTAGATGCAATGATGGCTGGAAAAGCGGATCCATCTAAGACCACCATGTGCGTCGCCATTGCTTGTCCTGCTTTCTTTAATGACTTAAAAGTAATTTATGGGCGACTGGGCTTTACGATGGAAACACCGCCTTTCCCCCCGGACAAAATCCCAAGTAAGGTTGTTCCTCCAAAGATACCTGACACTTGCAGCGCTCCCGTATGTATAAGCACAAAAGAAAAACCCAAAAAGGTTCGGCCTCTTGTTGCGGGTCATCTGGAACGCATGGCCGGCAAAGTCGAAGATGCGTGCTGTCCGGTGCTCGACGAAAAAGCACTAAAGGACAAGCTGGGCTACCTCATAAAAGATCCGGTGGATTCCCGAGATGGCTGCCAAGTTCTGGAATGCGAGCTACCATTGAAAGAACTGCCCCTTCCTGTGGGGCCTCCGGCACATCCTGATGCTGGACTCAATGCAGGTAAGGCATGCCTTTGCCCACAAAAAGATGCAGATGGAAAAAGACTTGTTTTGAAAATGGTAGGAGAAGTAGCAAAGTGTGAGATCTGTGCAGCACCTCAGGAAGTCAGAGAGTTGTTTGCGGGTGATCCGGATCTTAAAGGAAGAGTAACGGAAGTATGTGAACTTAAATGCCCCGCCGCCAGAGATCGTCCCGCACTTTTTCTGCATTTTGCAGGAAAATGCGGAGCCAACCAAGCTTGTGTTGTGGAAGGCATCTGTGGCTGTTTGGTGGATGAAGCCGCCGGAATAAGAGCTGCTGATTTTTTTGATGATTGTAGGGGGGGGCTCGTCGCAGCGGAATGCGGAAAAAATGTTGAGTGCTGTCGTGCAAAAGCAATTGTTGCACATTGTCCTGCGCCGGACGGTGGCCCCGGTCCGGGTGGAGGCGGTGGCCCCGGCCCGGGTGGCGGCGGAGGTCCTCCGGGAGGTGGTGGTGGAGGTTTGGGCGGTGCTCTTGGCGGCGCACAGGGAGGAGCCCAAGGCGGCGACGGTGGCATCACTCCCCCACCCGCACCAACGCCGCCACCACCGAATCCTCAACCGCCACCTCCTCCCACACCTTCGGGCAGTTCCATTGGTTCCGTGCGGTCGAGTTCTCTCAGTTCGTTCAGCAGCAGATCATCGTCCTCACTCTCCAACAGCCGTTCGTCCACGAGTAGTTCCAGCAGCAGTAGTAGAAGCAGTTCGTTCTCGTCCTCCTCTGCACCACGATGCGTGACGGATAGAGATTGCAAACCCGTGTGTCCGGGACCCTGCGAACTCCAAGGGGATGGTTCTTGTGCAAAAAAATGTCGTGATGTCGAATGTATCAATAACGTGTGTGAACCGGGACTCATCGCTTGTTTCCCATCCGCTTGTATTGCTTCTTCGAAGAGCTCCGGCGTGTCATCCACTCCGGGTTCCGTGGGTTCTTCTGTGAGTTCTTCTTCACGATCCTCTGTTGGTTCCAGCGAAAGTTCCCAGAGTTCCAGCCTCAGCTCATCGCGCAGCTCGGGAGGCAGTTCCGGCGGTACTACTCCGCCCCCGCCTCCGGGCTCTTCCGCAAGTTCCACCGGTTCCAGCAAGAGTTCTAGCAAAGCATCTTCGGGAGGATCCAGCGTACAAATATTCCAGTCATCCACTCCGCTCTCATCGAGCCGATCCTCCAGTGTCAGCTCCCGTCCCGTCTGTGGCGACGGCAGGATCGACGCGGGTGAACAGTGCGACGATGGCAACATACGCGATAATGACAGCTGTTCTTCCGGTTGCCGCACGGTGACAACACCGCGCTGCGGAGACGGTCGGTTGGATGCCGGCGAACAGTGCGACGATGGAAACTTGTTCGACCGTGACGGTTGCGATAACCGTTGCAGACTGATTACGACAAACCCGCGCTGCGGTGACAACATCGTGACTGCCGGGGAAGCGTGTGATGATGGCAATGTGCGCGATCTGGATGGCTGCTCCTTCACGTGTCAGAGGGAAACCGGCCGCTGTGGCGATGCCATTCTGCAGGCAGGTGAACAGTGCGATGACGGCAACGTGTTTACAGGCGACGGGTGCAACTTCTGTACCGTCACGACAACGCCGCGCTGCGGTGACTTTGTGGTGACCGCGGGAGAAGATTGCGACGATGGCAACAACTTCGACGGCGATGGATGCGCGGCGGGATGCCAGAACGAGCGGCCGGGTTGTGGCGACGGCAGAGTGCAGGCAGGAGAGCAGTGTGATGATGGCAACGCGAGCGCCGCCGACGGCTGCTCCCCAAGTTGTCAGTTCGTGAATAACCTCTGCGGCGATGGCGTGAAGACCGCCGGGGAAAGCTGTGATGATGGCAACCTGCGCGACGGCGACGGCTGCTCCGGACGGTGCGCGTTGGAACCCGGCGTACAACCGCGTTGCGGTGACGGCGCAATGACCAGAGGTGAAGAATGTGACGACGGCAACAGCCGCGACTTCGATGGCTGCTCCTCCAAATGCTTGCTGGAACTTGGCCGCTGCGGCGACGGCGTCCTCCAGAAGATGCAAGGTGAGCAGTGCGAACCCTCGCTCCACGACAGGAATCTTCCGTACCGCTGTGGAGAGGACTGCCGCTTCTTCTCGCTCTTCTGCGGCAATGGAACCGTCGACTCGGGAGAAGAGTGTGACAACGGCGATGCAAACAGTGATCAATTGCCCAACCGCTGTCGCACCAATTGTTCCAACGCGCGCTGCGGCGACAACGTGCTGGATTCTTCCGAACAGTGCGATGACGCCAACCGCCAAAACGGTGATGGCTGCAACAGTATGTGCCGCAGGGAAAGTTTTGCCGCCGAGCCGCCTTCGGACATTATTCCGCTGCCGCTCCTGCCCGGCATGCCCGAGTTCCCATTGCCGACTCCGCAAGGTCCTCCCCTCTACAGAGAACCCCCCGTTGCTTCCGTCATTCCCATTCCCTTGGATCGACCATTGGATGACACCGGTCCCGCAGCCGTCGTCGCGATGGCGGCCGGTGCGGCGGCGGGTCTGGGTTGGATGCGAAGACGCCGCAAGAAATAGGTAATGTGTACAGAATAATTGACAGCCCTTTGAATGTAATGTAACATTTTGTTCTATGGATGAAGAATCCCATCCCATGGAAGGAGAACTCCAAGAGAATGCTGCAGATAAGCAGGCACCTCCTTTTTTGGATAATGTTGAAATGAGCCGCCGCCAAATGATTCGGGTGGGAGCGGCAGGATTATTGGCTTTTGGAGTAGGTGCAGCAAATGCCAGTAGAGCAGCAGAAAGGAAGGCTCCAGCAAAAGGCGCTTCCAAAGAAAAAAAAGAATGGCCAGTTGAAGCTGTAGATTGGCAAAAAAATTACTACACTCAAAGTGAGATAACCTCACAAGGCATACTCGTTAAAGCACCGCAGACTGTTCACAAGCAAGCGATAAAAAACGCAGTAAATGCAGTTGAAATGATGCTAAAGGAAGCGGATCCAGAAATTATTGCACGCCTTTCTCCAGAAGGCTCTGAAGAAGCTGGAAACGTCGCTCAAATTGCTATTGTTCCGAAGACAGATTCCATTACAACACTCCCCGAATTCAGACAGTGGCAAGGGAAAATTTCTCTCAGCGGAGAACCATATGACAGAGTTCGAGGGCTAGGTGCCGTAAAAGGGCAAGTCGTTACTGCAGTATGTGAAGCAAATTTGCTGAATCTCCCCGGTAATCGCTTTTATGGGCAGAATGTTTGTTACCATGAATTTGCCCATGCCATAATGAACTTAGGCTTCAGCCCAGAACAGCACGAAGAATGGAAGCGCTGCCATCAGAATGGCCGAATGGCATGGGATGCTGATCGCGATTTGTCACGCCAAATGCACGACATTAATGAATACTGGGCAATGCTTTCGCAGTTTTCTTTCGGAAAGAATGACAAATATCCGCCAGCACTTGTTACACAAAGAGATCCTGCCGCATTTAAATTTTTAAAGAGCGTTTATCAAAACAAACAACCGCAGCAAACTGCAAAAAAAGGGCGCAGATAATCACCGCTTCATCCTGGGGTCCGCGTACTGCCAGCCTTTCGTCACGCCGAGTTTTTT
Organism: Candidatus Peribacteria bacterium RIFCSPHIGHO2_01_FULL_51_35; assembly: GCA_001787535.1. GTDB lineage: Bacteria > Patescibacteriota > Gracilibacteria > Peribacterales > Peribacteraceae > 2-02-FULL-52-16. Next base: position 52,830 of record MFXP01000011.1, on the reverse strand, counting down.
CGCCGTTCCCGCACGAACTTCCAGCGCCGCACTGGCAGGTATTTTTGATGATGTAAGCGGACAAGGATCCTTTTCGCAGGGAACCATGGTTGCAGAGGAGACGAAAGAACCATTTTCATCGAAGAAGAGAATATCGAGCGGGATCAACGTATTTTTCATCCAGAAGGAGAGCACTTGCGGCTCTTCAAAAAGGAAAAGCATACCTGCATCCTCAGCAATCGATTCCCGGTGCATAAGCCCCTGCGCCCGCTCTTCAGCATCGTCGGCTATTTCCACGGAGAAGGTGTGCACGGTTCCCTCGGGAGAAATCAACTTGATGGGAGTTCCCGATACGGACTCAGATGTGCAGGCTGAGAAAAATAAAAATACTGTGAAGAGAAGTGCAATCTTTCTCATGCTGAGTGTTATATTGTTATATTGTTCTATTGTTAATAGAAAAATGACAAACTGATCCAGCATCGCTTGCGAGCAATATAACAATGTAACAATATAACAATTTTTTAAGTCTCTCGAAGCTTTGCAATCATCTTCGCTCTGTCCTTCGCCTGGAAGATTGCACTGGCTGATACAAGATTGGTCGCACCGGCGGCTATGCAGAGCGGAGCAGTTTTTTCGTCAATGCCGCCGTCCACTTGTATCATGACATCGGGGTGCTGCTGCCGGATTTCTTTCATCTTTGGAAGAACATCGGCAATAAATTTTTGGCCGCTGAACCCGGGATGCACCGTCATACACAGGACCATGTCGAGATCCATCGTGTGGATGGCATCCTGATGCGTCTCGGGGTTGATGGCGATGCCTGCGGTGCAGCCTTTATCACGGATCATTTTCACAAGAGCGATCTGATCTTTTTCCTTCGGGACAGCCTCCGCATGGAACGTGATGTGCTTTGCACCCAGGTTCACAAATGCATCAATGCGTTCTGCAGGGTTCGTCACCATCAGATGAATATCCAAGGGAAGTTTTGTCCGGATGCCTTTGAGATCCGATGCATCAAAACTGACGTTCGGCACAAAATGCCCGTCCATCACATCCACTTGAATCCAATCCGCTCCCGCTTTTTCCACGGATTCGATCTCCTCTTGGAGATGTCCCAAGTCTGCCGCCAAGATGGATGCAGTGATAAGTATCTTCATGGTTCCAAATCTTGAATGCGTTTCAAGTGCCGTCCGCCTTCAAACTCCGTTGTGAGAAACACATCCACCATCGCGAGTGCTTCCTTTTCCTTGAGCACACGCCCACCCAAGCTCATAACATTCGCATCATTATGTGCGCGACAGAGTTTGGCGTCTTCCTGTGAACAGCAACGCGCCGCGCGTATGCCATGCACTTTGTTCGCAGCAATGCTCTCGCCGATGCCGCTGCCGCCAAACACAATGCCGGGGATGTTTTGCTCCAGGACGACGGCACAACCGCGTCGAATAATCTCCGGATAATCCACGGGTTCTTCCGAGAACGCTCCTTCATCAATCACGTCGATACCCTTTGCAATCAAATGCTTTTTCACCGCTTCTTTCAGCATGAAACCAGCATGATCGGTGGCCAGAACGACTCTTTTTAGCTGTTTCATGGAAATAGAGTACCGATAAATTGTTATATTGTTAAATTGCTATATTGTTTATGACAGAATGATAAAGTCTCGCTTGCGAACAATATGACAATTTAGCAATATAACCTTCCGGATATTCACTCTGCTCATCAACCTATGAGAAAATATTTGATCGCAGCGAACTGGAAGATGAATCCCCCACCCAAAGGTTGGGATGCAAAGGATTCGCCGTACCGACCACAAGAAAAGATCGAAGTCGTTGTTTTCCCCACACATCTGGATCTTCAAGCCTGCGCAAAAGCAGGACTGACAACAGGTGCACAATCCGGCCGGCCGGAGCAGACAGGCGCATTCACGGGTGATGTGAGCATGCAGATGGTACAGGCGCTGGGATGCCGATATGTCCTCTGCGGTCATTCCGATCGACGCGCATTCCATCTGGAATCGGATGCTTTTGTCGCGGAACAAGCGGCGGCTGCAATCACACATGCACTGATTCCCATCATCTGCATCGGCGAGACGGAAACCGAGCGTGATGCAGGCAAAAGCAAAGCAGTGATTGAGAGACAGGTGAAACCACTCAAGCTCACGAACGACTGCATCATTGCGTATGAACCCGTGTGGGCAATCTCCCGAGGCGATCCGAACAGGCCCGCAGCCACAAGTGCGGATGCGGAGGAAATGCATGCATTCATCCGATCGTTGCTGCCCAAAGATCTTCGCGATCACATCCGACTCCTCTACGGCGGATCCATGAAGGCATCGAATGTCAAAGAACTCTTGGCACAGCCGAACATCGACGGAGGACTGGTTGGAGGAGCCTCGCTGAAACCGGAGGAGTTCCGGGAGATAGTAAAGATTGCATCTGAAAAATGACCAATGACGCAACGACCAATGACCAGAATGGATTCACATTGGTCATTGGTCTATGGTCATTCATATCATGTGACCTGCATTACTTTCCACTCTGCAAGATTCCCAAAGAGAGCTTTGTCATGAAGACGATGAGGAATGCGCACATGACTTGCGAAAGGATAGGTATGAGGAGCAAAGCCAGAGGACCCGTTATAAACAGAGCCATGGAGAGCGCCATCGAAATGAGACCTATGAACAAGCCGGCAACGAACATGTTGCCAAAAATCTTTCCCCAGTACCCGGACGTCTTTTTGTAGCTGATCCGTGCACTCTCAAACACGCCTTTTTCCTCTTGCACCAGCAGGACGGGGCTGAGAACGAATCGCGGACCCAAAATGATTAACGTGATCACACCGATGACGGGAATCCACGCGAACGTGCGCAGGAAGACCCACAAGTGCAGCCCAAGCATGGGCAGAAAAAGTTGGACGCTGTTTTGGAACAGGGCTCCTATGTCTTTTCCTTTTTTCAAGGCAATGAGGAAATAGAATGTTGATGAGAGAACATACACGGCAAGACTGATGATCCACAGAAGCAAAATGCCGGGACCCATGTTCTTCAAGAATCCAAAGAAAAATCCTGCTGCTTGCCCTTTTGTCATTGTCTGCAGGCCTTCCAACTCACCCATCATCTCTCCCAGTGCAGCTTCATCCCCCGCTTCCATGCGTTCCGCCAGATCTTCCATGCGTTCGGTATTGATCCCCATATTTTGCATCACCCCTTCGGCTTGGTAACCGAGCACGCCGGCAAAGGCGAACTGAATGCCACCGAGCACGAGCCCGAAGACAACGGCTCCAATGAGGATGGTTTTGGCATGTGCCTGAACAAAAGACCATGTTTCTGACAGAAGTTTCCCGAGAGGGGCGACCATAGGAGAAGGGGGAAGGGTTTGGGTGATTGTAGCCTTATGAAAAGCGGAGAATAGAGATCTACATAAGAAAATGACCAATGACGCAATGACCAATGACCGGAATGACATTGGTCATTGGGATTTGGTCATTCATCAAGGATTATATCCGTATCCACTGTCCCTGCCCCACATTCCTTGCTGCTCCGGCAAGCTCCAACATCGTGAGCGTTGCAGTGACGGTGCCGGGCTGCAATTTGGCACGCGCAATGAGATCATCCACTTTTTGCGGCATGGTTGTAAGGACAGTGAGCAGCGCTTCTTCGTCTTTATTTTGCGGTGCGTACAGACTTTTCGAAGCTTCTGCTTTGGGAGCAATCACACCGAGTTCACGCAGGACATCATCGGCAGAAGACACGAGCTTGGCATGTCCTTTTGCAATGAGTTCATTGCAGCCTTCGTAATTCGCATCAAAGACCGGACCGGGAACAGCGAACACATCGCGGCCGTAATCCAAGGCAAGTTCCGCAGTGATGATGGATCCGCTCTCGCGCGGGGCTTCCAAGACGATGGTTCCCAAGGATAATCCTGCAATAATGCGATTGCGAGACGGGAACGTATACTTATCCGGCGTTGCATCCAAAGGGAATTCAGAGACCAGCAAGCCACCTTTCTGAAGAATTTCTTCCGCCAAGCGCGCATTGCTCTGCGGATAGATGCTGGAGAGTCCATGCCCAAGCGCTGCCACGGTTCGACCTCCGGCATCCAGTGTTTCCTTTGCAACCATTGCGTCGACCCCGAGTGCCAAGCCGCTCACGGTCGTGAGTCCTGCGCGCACCAATGCCGGCACAAATAGTTCCGTCACACGCTGCCCCATTGCACTCATAGCCCGCGTGCCGACCATGGCGATGCACGGCTGGTTCAAAATCGTGAGATCACCTTTGAAATACAGGAACGGAGGCGGATCCCCTATCTCCCGGAGCTTCTCCGGATAGGATGCATCCGCAAGCGAGAGGAAACGGATGCCCGCTTTTTCCAATTGTGCGGCATATGCCTGGACATCAAATTCCTCGAAGCGCACCAATGTTTTTTCGATTGTTTCCTGGCGGCAACCCAAGCCTTTTAACAATTCCGCATTGAGGTGCTTGAGCCCTTCTTCCAGGGATCCAAAAACTCCCAAGATGGCATCTTGGCGCTCTTTTGTAAGAACATTAAGCCAGGACCAAGTGAGAGCTGCTTCGTGCATGAGAGGACGATTATATCAGCCCAGAAGAGCCTTGTCCCTGGCAAAGGAAAGCCTTAAACTGACGCTCTCAAGCCGACGTAGCTCCCGCCTTCGTTCCGCTCCTGCGGAACTTCGGACGGGCAGGCAGCTGGCTGGATCGATCATTTTTTCTTAGGTATGCCGACGTAGCTCAGCTGGTAGAGCAACGGTATCGTAAACCGTGGGTCACCGGTTCAATTCCGGTCGTCGGCTCCACTTATATTAAAAAATAATCGCGAAGCGCGGCTCTGCCGCGCTGGAGCGATACATTTGAGGGAAAGGAGAGTCCACGAGAGGAAAACCGTAGGTTTTCCTTTCGTGCTCGGATACGGCTACCCTCTCAAGGCATGAACGATATCTTTCGATAATGTTCAGAGGTCTTTAAGAGGATAGTCACCATCAATGACGTGTCACAAAGAAAATTGTGACAGAATTTTCAAGGATTTTCCGTGAGCGCGGAATCCTTATAAAATACAGACACGCAGCGGAATATCATCCCAAATGAATCCGACACCATGCGATGTGAAAGGTTCGCCGCAGAGCCGAGGAAGAGGTCCAAAAGGAGATACACCGATGAGAAAAGCGAGGCTACTGAACGTGAGGAGGATATGCTTCATAGGAATGGCTTGGGTAAGGGCTCAATGCCAATTCTAGCGCTTCCGTGAGCTGAGAGTGTTATTTACAATAAATCTATTTTATTGTATAATAATATGAAATGTTCCAACACATACACACATACCTCCAGCGCCTGACCTGGCTCCTGCATCGCGTGTGGGAATCGCATGGCAGGATCCTCATTGCAGGATCGTTTGGCATCATTTTTGGTGTCAGCATTGGCCTGAGTGATGCCGAACCGAAGACCGCCATGATCCTCTCGCACATGCGGCCGCGAAACAGCATGGAACGAAAAATAAGGATGCAGCAGAAGCCTCTTGTTTCGACTGTGCGGAAAAAGGAGCCTGTTCTGCTCTCAAAAAAGATCGAGTCCGCGGACCCGTCGCAACCGCTTGCAGGATCCCCTCGGCTTACAAATCAAACGGAGCAAATGAAATCCGCGGCACCCGCGGAAACAATCATCGTTCCACGGGCAGTCGTGAGTCTCCCTGCGGAAGCGATCATGCCGAAGAGTGATGCGTTTCCATCGTTTGAGCATGCGGTATTCCCTGTCACCAAAGTCCCAAACTGGGGCATCATGGAAACGCCGGCAGAATGGGGCAGAACATTTCAGGAAATGAATCGCGCGGATTTTGTGAACGTGCCTGCCTACGATTTGGATGTTCTGACACAGCCCATGCAGACGCTTCTGCTTGCGCGCGCAGAGCACGTGCCGGACATCACTGCAAAACTTGTGTATTCCACGCGTTATTTTGGGAAATATGATCTGGACGCATCGGAATTCAGCGCCGTGCACCCGGGCGTGGACATCAAGCTGGCATTGGGTACGCCCGTCGGGAGCGTTGCGGGAGGGAAAGTGCATCGCATCGATACCGGCAAAGGCTTGGGGCTGTTTGTTGTCGTGGAGCACCGCACGAATGGAGAAACGTTCTACTCCATCTATGGACATTTCAGCCGCCTGAACGTGAAAGAAGGAGACACGGTGAAACCGGGACAAATCGTAGGATATGTCGGCATGACAGGGAACACGACTGCCCCGCACCTGCACCTGCAGATAGACCGCAAACAAGAAGGAAAGACCGTGCACACTCCCTACTGGCCATCTGCAATTCCCTCCGGTAAGAATGTAGAACGATTCACCGTGCACCCCATTCGATTCATTCAAAACCACGCCGGCACGGCTGTGAGCGCACGGTAAGACGATTACGTCGTAGGGGCTTGGCGCTTGTGGTGAGCGATATCGAACCACGCCAAGCCCCTACGACAATATTGGGTTATTTTTGAACGACGTTATACGGCAACGCGTACGCGTAGAATCCGTCCGGAACCCCAAGCTTTTTCGTGGTCTTGTCCCAGGTGAAATACACGTGATAGTCCGGGTGGTACCACACACCTTTCTCGTGCGTAAAGTCACCGCAGGAGAGATGATCCGGATTTTCCGGATTGTAGCGCACCTCCGCCACCGTCAGACGCTCGCCGCGCAGGCACGTGTTGAAAATCTCGTTGGAAGAAACGGGGTATCCGTCTCCGGAAATGGCAAAAGGCTTGGGGGTGGATTTCTGAGCAAGGGGCGTCACCGGGTCATTCTTACATGCATCGGGGTCCGAGAGTTCGTCGATGATCAGCGCAACATTGCCGTTCACCAGATTCGACAGATATGCCACGATCCAATCCATCATGATGCTCGATATGACGCTTGGAAGCGCCTTTTTAAGACTGCAGATGACATTCTGTTCTTCATCCGTCAGAGCCGAACCCGGTCGACCGCCAAAGGCTCCCGGAGCCACGCCGCCGAACCCTCCCGTGGGAATTCCATTGAAACGATTGACCTGATCTTGCAAGTTCCATGCCACCAGTGCGTTGACGACGCCCAGGACGACGTTCAACCGGTGTCCTCGGTGTCCTCCTTCGCCATTGGTTCCCGTCAAATCAAGGCTGCCGCCCCCTCCACCGTCTTCACCGCCCCCTCCGTTATCACCCGTGGAACTGGAATCTCCCGAGGAAGAAACACTGGAACCCTCGGAACCTCCTCCGCCATTCTCGGAAGAACTGCTGGAGGCGGAACCATCGGAACCGCCGGTGCTGGAAGAGCCATCTGAGCCTGCCGTGGAGGAGGAGCTGCTGCCGGTAGCGGGGCACTCCGCGAGCGGAGAGGCGCTGGTGGATTCGCATCCCGAGTTTGATTCGCCCTGGTGGCACGCATCGGTGCCGAGCCCGCCGTCCAATTCATCCGTGTCCGCTCCGCCATCCAGCTTGTCATCGCCAATGTCGCCATCCAGGACATCATTGCCGGCATCGCCACAGAGCGTGTCATCGCCCAAGCTGCCGAGCAGCGTGTCATCGCCGGCTCCGCCGCAGACCGTGTCATTGTCCAATTCACCGTTGAGTGTGTCATCGCCTTCACCGCCATCGATTTCATCATCGCCCAATCCGCCTTCCACATCATCATTGCCTCCCAGGCCGCAAATAACATCGTCTCCCACTTCCCCATCGATGTTGTCCACACCGGAAGTTCCAACAATGACATCATTTCCTGAACTGCCTTCCAACGCTCCTTCATACGCATCACCATTATCGTCGCCGCCAACGATCACGCCTTCCTGAACGTAGATCGTTGCCACCTGTCCTCTGCATGTGGGCGTCCCGTCGGAGGAGGAAGAGGAGGACACGACGCTGGAGGAACTGCTGGAAGATTCGGATGATGCGGAACTGCCGCCTTCGCTGCTGGAGGAATCTGAGGAAGAAGAGGAACTCACGCTGGATGTGCTGCTTCCGCCGCCGCTCGCGGGGCAGTCGGCCAACGGAGAGCCGCTGGTTGATTCACAGCCGGAATTGGTTTCACCTTGATGGCAAGCATCGGCAGAACCGATTTCTCCTTTTAGAGTGTCCGTCCCTGCTCCGCCATCCAGTTTGTCATCGCCGGTACCACCCTCCAGCGTGTCATCGCCGTCGCCGCCACAGAGGATATCGTTGTGATTTTTGCCTTCGAGCTTGTCATTGCCTGCGTCGCCGCAGAGCGTGTCATCTTCATTGCCGCCGTCGAGCTCATCATTGCCCGCACCGCCAAAGATCGTGTCTTCGTCGTTGTCGCCTTTGATATCATCTTCACCGTCGCCGCCTTCGATGTAGTCGTCACCATTGTCGCCGTTGATGTCATCGTTGCCTTCATTGCCGCAGATCGTGTCGTTGCCGCCGTTGCCGTTGATGCCGTCATTGCCGCCCAGGCCAACGATGACGTCATCGCCCGAAGTGCCGTTCAAGTTATCGTTGCCTGCGGTTCCCACGATGGTCGCTGCGAGTCCGTTGCATGTTTCCCCGGCTGCAAACGCGGAAAGAGTTGCGCCGCCGAGAATCCACGTTGTAAGAAGGAAAAATACGAATGCGATGATGACGTCAAAACGGGAGAAGAAGCGAGCAGTCATACGAACGAGGGGAAGCGAGCAAGAAAAAAACGGAATGAAGGGGGTGAGGATCTCGTGTTTGGAAGATTGTGTCAATCACGGAGTATGATCAATTCTCTTCGTCGGCATTTTCAATTTTTGGCAATCATAAGCCAAAATCTCTTATCTTGACGCAGTCGCTTCCCGGGGATCTGACATTGACACTTGTATGTAATCCTTACGGATTTATAGAAGAGTTTTCGGAAGTCGTTGAAAGGGAACTCTGCGCTGCCCCCAGCGCCTGGAGTGCTCGGTACATCCAGACCGCTGCGTCGGCGCGTGTGGCCAGGAGCATGGGACGGAATGTGGGTTCCAAAATCAAACGGAGTTCCATCGCTTTCCGCGCATACGGCGTGAACCATGTTTCATCCGCCACATCCGGCGGCAGCGGAGCGGCGCTATCGAGCGCATGTCCCAGTGAAGCAACAACGATCTTGAGACCCTCGTCACGACGGATGGTTTGTTCCGGACGGTACATGCCGTCCCGGTACCCGGACACCCACCCCAAACGTTTCGCGGCGCAGACGTATCCGCTGAACCATTGATCCGTCACATCCGGAAAACAATCGGTTTCCCTTTGCGCTTCCTCCGGGTGCAAACCCGCCATCAGCATCTTCACGAATTCCGCCCGGTTCACCGTCGCCTTGGGACGAAAGAGTCCGTCGTCGTACCCTTGAATGACGCCGCGACGCAGGAGATCCATGATGGCGGTGAAACCATATTGTCCTGCGATGACATCGGGAAAGAAGGTGATGACACCCATGCCGGAAGAAGAACTCGATTCCGATGAAACGGAAGCCCATTCCGACAGTGCGCTGCTTGCGGTTCCTTCGCCGCGCAGTTCAATGGCAGTCAAACGAATACCGAATTCATCGGTGCGTTCTGGAATGCGACAAGTAAATGTATCCTTGGCATCTCGCCAATCATCTGTACAGACATTTGCAGGTGAAAAATACGGAAATGCTCCCACTTCATCGCAGGCGTAGCCTTCCCCCACGAGGATATCGAACATGCGAAGGTAGAATGGTCTGCAACGCACGGAATCAAGTTCCTTCATGCGCAACCGCATGGCATCGGTTTTCTCTTCCTCGACGAACGTCTCAAAAAAAGTATCGACAATCGGTATCTCCATCAAGCTCAAGCGTCGATTGATTTCCACAACGCCGCCCATGGGTTCACCGGCTTCATTTATGCATTGCTTGGGCCCTTTCAAATATCCAGCGCAAAAAAAGGATCGGCAGTTGTATCCCTTTTCTAGCACTTGCCCTTCCTTCATCACGAGAAAAGGATTGCAGCCGATGCGTTCGTGGTGCTTGCGTTCCGTGATTTGTTCGGAATTGATGGACGCCATTTCGCTGTAATACACCACAACGCCGATTTCGAATCCCAATTTTTTCAAAATATCCTTATCAAAATCATGTAGTGCAAATTCCTGAAGGGAAACGTACTGTGCGAATGCCGGCTGCACCCACGATAGGGAAAAAACAGCTGAGAGAATGATGAAACTCCAGCGAACCATGACGGCATTATAAATACAAAATCATGTTCATGTCAAAAACGATAAATGGCTTAAATCAGGGCTAAAAGCCTATATCTGTCGAAATGCCGTTTTTTGATCAGTAGACAAATGTCCAGTGTTATTGACATATCATAGTTGCACACGGTACCGTCTGTCACCCGCGCAGTTTCCAAGCGGGTCCTTCTTTACCCCTCTTCACTATGCTCGCACGCATTGGTCGCACCCTCCGCACCCGCAAAGGATTGATCGTTCTCCTGCTGGTCATATTTTTCTTCTACTGGTTCCAGATCCGTCCGGCGGTGATGTATCGCAGTTGCGCCGTGCAGGCATCCGTGGATGCACGCACACTTCTGAAATCCAAAGCGGAACTTGCCAAGGGAACGAAGGAGGAGAAAACGTATGCACAAATGGCGGAGAAAAATATGTATCTTCGCAGTGATTACGAATCCTTCCTGAAGAAATGCCTCCTCCATTACGGACTCCCAGAAGATGCATTGGAAGTTGGCAAAAATGTTCCTGCGGAAGAAGAACAGAATTAAGATTGATCCTTCCAGCCGCCCACGAGGGCGGCTTTTTTTGATCCTTTGAGTTTTGCTTCCTAAAGATCGCAGTCTGTATGCGTGATTTTGATCGAGGAGCTTCGTTCGGCAACCTGTTGATAAGAACGAAAGCAGCACCAAACATCAATGAAAGAACCAAGGTACCAAGCACGAAATTAGAAACTTGATCCCTTGGACGGTCTCTTGGTGTTTGGTGTTGCTTCGGTTCTTTCCCAAAGGAGCTCGTAAGGAAAGACTTACCACAAGAAAAGAAAAAACTCGTCGACCAATGTAATCAGAATTCAATTAAAAAGAAAATGTTCAAAAAAAGAGAGGTTTTGCGGCCTCTCTCTTTATGGAATGATGCCGATGGGTGGATGCAAACCCCGCGAGAGCGGGGCGAGCGTGCGTCCTCACTCAACAGGAGCGCAATATAGATCCGTGTACTGGCTCGTCACGTCGTCGTCGCCGTCAAAGACGGTGATCTTGTCCGCACAGAGCCGGCGCACGGAAAATGGCAGCGTGAAGCTGTCATCTTCGCCGTCGCACAAGACCGAATCCTGCACGAATGGCAGGAAGGCGCGGCCGTTTATCTTCACCGTGCGATCGCAGAGATCGACGTGGAAGAGAATCGGAGCCGCGGCCACGGCGAGCGTCGGGAGAAGCATCCCGAGTGCCGCAAGAGAAGCGATGGAGCGCTTCATAGGGAGAAATGGGGAAAGATTGTGGGAAGCCCACGCGCAACCCCGCGACAAGCGCGGGGAAGCGTCTGGGCTGGAGACAGTCCGAGAGCTTTTGTTCGTGCCGTATACCTTCGAACGTGATGACTTGTACGTCCGGTCATGCGGGGAGCGTACTCTTTATTTCCACCGACGAAAGGATCCATACAAAAAGGAGGAGCTGTGCGCTCCTCCCTTTATTCGGACTTCTGTCCGTGCCTACTGGTTCTGATTGATCGTGGTTGTGTTCGAGGAACCTCCGGTGAGTGTCATGGTGGAGGTCGTGTTCGAAGAACCATTGACCGTGGCTGCCTGGTTGCCGCCGGCACCCGAAGTCTGCGTCACGCTCGTGTTCGTGTCCGAGAGAGCGTTCTGCACAGCGGAGATGTCCGTGAGGGCGCTGGTGTCGGAATCCGCATCTTGGTTTCCGGAAGCATCGCTGTCCAGATCTTGGTTGATCTCGGAGTCATTGGCAGACGTTGCCGTGATCTCCTGTTCAGCCGTGGTGGACGACGTTGGCGTGCCGCCCGTGTACTGGGCGCATGCACCACCCGTCAGCGTGCAGGTCTGGACGACCGTCGTGTCTGTGGAAGAGGAAGTATCTTGATCCGCATCTGCGATCGTGGTGGCGGAACCGGTGTTGGAAGCATCCTGGTTACCCGTTCCATCTTCCACTGCCTGGTTCACCGTCTGATCGTTCGTGGAACCTGCCTCCAGTGTTTGCGTCGCAGATGCGTCCGATCCCGGAGCGAGGTCGACGAACTGTGCGCAAGCGCCGAAGCTCACGTCACAGTCTTGAAGAATGTTCGTGGTCGTGGAAGCGTCGACATCCTGTTCGCCCGAGGCGACCGTTGTCGCTTCGCCATCGTTCGAACCGGTCTGGTTGCCGGAGCCGTCATCCACTGCTTGGTTCACATCTTGCGTGTTGCCGGATGTTCCACCCACCGTCTGGCTGCCGCCTGCAGTCGAAGTCGGCGAGACGATGGCAGCTTGTGCGACTGCGGCGTTCGTGGCATCCGCATCTTGGATGAGGTTCACCGTGTTCGTAGCGGAGATGTCCTGGTCTGCATCCGCAACCGTCGTGGCAGCCCCTGTGTTGCTACCGTCCTGGTTCGCAGCACCACCGTCGTTTGCTTGCGTGAGACCCTGATCGTTACCGGAAGCCGCCACCGTCGTCTGATCACCCGTGGCCGTGGCCGTCGGCGTGATGAGAGCGGACTGTGCGCCTGCGGCGCTCGTGGCATCCAAATCTTGATCGACGTCGATGTCGTTCAAAGCTGTGATGGTCTGTGACGAGCCCGCATCGGCAACTGCAACGGCGGAGCCGTCATTGCTGCCCGTCTGGTTTGCAGAGCCTCCCGCGTTCACTTGATCCAGATCCTGCTCGTTGTCGGAGGCAGCGACCGTTGTCTGTGTGCCGGATGCATCTGCATCGGCGATGATCGTCGTGGATTGTGCACCGGCACCTGCGGTGAGATCGATGTCTTGATCGAGGTCGATGTCATTCACAGCCGCAATCTCTTGGTTGGCTTCTGCAAGCGAGAGAGCGTCAGCCGTGTTGCTGCCGTCCTGGTTCGCTTGGCCACTGCCGTTCGTCTGATCGAGATCCTGGTCGTTGCCTGAAGCGGAGACGACTGTCTGACCACCCGTGGCGTCCGCTTCGGTCGTGATATCCGCAGCTTGTGCCCCTGCACCCAGCGTCGTGTCCGTGTCCTGGTCGATATCGGCGTCATTGAGAGCTGTGATTTCCTGGTTTCCGGCACCCACCGCCGTGGACGTGCCGTCGCTGGCGGCGCCCTGGTTGGCATTGCCGCTTGCATTCGTCTGGTCGACATCCGTCGTGCCGGTGGCAACCGACGTGACGACTTGCTCACCCGCGGCGTCCGCATCCATGTCCAGGAGTGCCGTGAGGTTGCCGTTGCCGTCATCATTGTCCTGGTTCACGAGTGCGCCGTTCGCGCCCACGATTGTCTGGTCACCCAACGTGACCGCCGTGGATGCGCTGTCCAAGTCCGCGGTTTGGTTTGCCTGGCCTCCGACGTTGGATTGATCCGCCGTCACCACATCTGCGGCAACGGAAGTCAACACTTGTGCACCGGTTGCCCCGCTGTCCAAGTCCGCGTCTGCGAGCATGTTTGCGGAACCGCCGTCGTTGTCTTGATTCATCTCCGCACCGTTCGCAGCGACAACTGCCTGCTCACCGGTCGTGACCGCCGTGGAAGGCGTGTTGCTGGTGAGGTTCTGGTTTGCCTGGCCTCCGACGTTCGCCTGCTCCAACGTGGCGCTGTCCAAGGCGACGGACGTGCCCACTTGCGTGGCGTTTGCGTCGCTATCCATGGCCGCAACCATGTCCATGTTTGCGCTGCCTGCACCGTTATCTTCCGAGAGGCTCGCTTCGTTCACAGCAACAGCCGCTTGGTCCAGAGCCGTGACGGACGCGACGTCGCTGTCATGATCCATGGTTTGGTTCGCGTCTCCACCGACATTCGTCTGGTCGAGCTCGCTGGCGGAGACGGCCGTACCCACCGCAACCTGCACGCCGTCCGCGTCTGCGTCGGCGAGAAGATCCATGTCCATGTTTGCGTTGCCATCCGCGTTCACTTGGTCCATCTCGACGGCACTGCCGCCGAAGACCGCTTGTCCCGCAAGGATGACATCCGCAGCCGTGGAATCGTTTGCCATGGTCTGGTTGGCGCTGCCACCGACTCCCACTTGGGAGAGATCGTTAGCCGCAATCGCCGAACCGACAACCACCTGTTCGCCATCTGCATCGGAAAGGATCGTGACGCCGGCATCCATGTTTGCATTGCCGCTCCCATTCGTCTGGTCTGAGTCCACTTCGCTGCCGGCGAGGATTTCCTGGCCCGCGACGATGACATCGGCCGCTGTGGTCGAGTTATCCATATCTTGGTTCACGTCACCGCCGATACCGGCCTGGACGGCCGTCGTGGAAGCGACTGCCGGACCCGTGATGACCTGCGTACCATCGGCATCCGCATCCGCGAGGATGTCCGAGCCGAAGTTCGCATTGCCGGAAGCGTTATTCTGATCAATATCGATCGCATGTCCTGCCGTCACACCCTGTCCGCCGACGATCGTGTCGGCAGCGACAGAGGACAGATCCATGTCTTGATTTGCAGAACCGCCGACGACCGCCTGACCCGCGAGGGTTGTGGAGACAGCCGTGCCGCCGATGGCTTGCACGCCGTCCGCATCGGCCACTGCGCCGACTCCCGCATCGAAGTTGCCGTTGCCGGAATCATTGCTTTGTGAAACGTCGACATCGCTGCCCGCAAGCAAGTCTTGCGCGCCAACGATGACGTTCGCTGCTGTGGAATCATTTGCGAGACCCTGGTTGCCTGCACCGCCGACAACTGCCTGTCCCAGTGCATTCACCGAGACCGCTGTGCCTTCGATCGCCTGCACACCGTCTGCATCCGCCACCACGTCCACGCCGGCTTCGAAGTTGCCGTTACCCGTGCCGTTGTCCTGGTCGACGTCCACGCTGTTCGTGGCATCCATTCCCTGGCCCGCGACGATGACGTCCGCAGCGAGGGAAGCGTTGTCGAGTGTTTGGTTGCCATCGCCACCAACGACAGCCTGACCGATGAGGTTCACGGAGGCAGCTGTTCCTTCCACCGCCTGCACACCCGCGACGCCCGCAAGAGCGGCGACACCCGCTGTAAAGTTGCCGTTGCCATCGCCGTTGTCTTGGTCGACATCCACGTCATTGGCGGATCCGAGCGCTTGGCTCGCAACGATCACATCCGACGCAATGCCTGCATTTGCAAAATCTTGGTTCGCATTGCCGCCGACATTGGCCTGGACGGCCGTCGTGACAGCAAGAGCCGGACCGGAAACAACCTGGGTGCCTTCCGTGAGGGAAGAAACATCCGAAGCGATGTCCATGTTCGAGTCTCCTGCACCGTTGTCTTGGCTTGCATCGATAGTGTTGCCGGCGAGCAGTTCCTGGCCTGCGACGATGGTGTCGCTGGCGAGAAGATCATTTGCGCCGTTCTGGTTTCCCGCGCCGCCGACATTGGCTTGCGTGAGGTCGCTTACGGCCACTGCGTCACCATCGATCACCTGGAGTCCTCCGATGGCGGCGTCAAAGCCGAGATCCATGTTCTGGTTCGTGCTGCCGTCGCCATTGTCCTGGCTGGCAAGCACCGTGTTCAGTGCGGAACCCGCCTGCCCGGCGAGGATCACATCGACTGCCGAACCGGCATTGGCGAGATCTTGGTTCGAAGCACCGCCCACAGTGGACTGCGTGAGCTCATCCACCGTCACGGCATTGCCGTCGACGGTTTGACCCATCGCTGCGGCAGCCGTTCCGTCCAAAGCCATATCCTGGTTTGCAGGTCCGCCCGTGCCCGTCTGCGTCACACCGACGGTATTGCCCGTCAGGATGTCTTGCAGTGCGGAGAGTAGAGAGCTCACCGAGGAGTCGTTGCCCATGCCTTGATTCGTGGATCCGCCCGTATTGCTCTGCGTGAGCGTGTTCACCGCCGTGGCGTCACCCGTGAGGGTTTGTTCCGCGAGCGTGAGTGCATCCACGTCCACATCGGCTGTCTGGTTGCAGGTGCCGACGCAATCCTGATCGATCGTGACGATGTTGAATGTGAGAATGTTTTGCACTGCGTTGAGAACCGTCTCCAGAACCGTCACGTTCGTGACATCCTGGTTTGCCGGACCGCCCGTGGAAGCCTGGGCGACCGTGGACGTTCCCGTGGAACCTGCATCAAGCACCTGGTCGACATCCGAACCCGCGAGGGCTGCGATGTTACCGGCTTGATTGATGAGCCCCGTGTCCGCCTCCTGGTCGACGACAAGGTCATTCGTCGAATCGACACCCAGGGTGCTTGCGACATCCGTGGAACCGTCGCTCGTGCCCGTGGCATCTTGGTTCGCGGGACCTGTGGCCGTCTGACCGACCGTGGCCGTGACGGTGGAATCCGCAGCGACATCCACAAGGACATCGGACAGAGCCGTGCCATCAATGGAACCGTCCTGGTTCGTGGAACCGACGGCCGTCTCCAATTGATTCACCGCTGCTGTGTTGCTTGCATCGAGAGTTCCGGAAACGCCAGAGGTTGTTCCGGCAGAGCCGTTGTACGTGGCACTCTGGTTCACGGGACCGACGGAGGTTTGACTCACAGTCGTCGTGAAGAGAGAGCTCGGGCTCAAAATGGCCGAAACAATGGTGTTCGCGACCGTTGTAATAGCGCTGAACTGGTTTGCGGAAGCCGTGCCATTCACCCACAGAATCATCACAGCGATAACGCTTGCCGAGAGGACGCTCCGAAGGGAGAGGGATAGAAACTTCTGCTGTTTCTTTTTCTTGTGTGTCCTGGCCCGTGAGGACCGATGCACAGTAGGCATAAGAAGTGCTGGAGAAAAAATAAGTTCCCCTTAGACGCCCCCTACAGGAAAAGCATTACAAAACATCACTTGCCTTCTTGAGAATATCTGATGTTTATTCAGTTGATCGTTTTTTTCGGAGCTTCTGCTGACGATTTAACGGCAAGTAAATGCAAACCGGGTATTGACACGCGTGACAGCCGTTTGACAGCTCGATGCAATCGGACTGCAACAGTATTGGGGGTTTGCCCGACGATGGATGCGATGTGATGCACGGGAAATCCGTGGAGGTAGCGCATGACGAGTATTTTGTACTCTTTTTCCACATCCGTTTTCGTCAGGATGGTCTTTGCTTCCAAGCGTTTCTGCATCGTCGCCGTGTCATCGTGACCGGGGTCAAACCCCGCTTCTTGCAATGCATCCAAGGACAGTTCTTTCTTCCGCTGCCTGCGTCGCGCTTCGTCGAACATGACGTGCTGCGCCACTTGGAACAAAAATGTTTTTAAGTGGATCACTTCTTTGCCGGACGAGAGGTACTCCCATGTGCGGAGAAACGCTTCCTGCACAAATTCTTCGGCATCCGCGGGCTCCGCCCCCTGCTGCATGCAAAATCTTCTGATGCCTCCGGCATACTCCTCGTAGGCGCGAGTGAACCGTTCCCGGAGATGAAGTGATGCTTCCATGATGCAATAACCACACAGAAAAAGGGGGGAATGGTATCAATGCTTCGACGAATGTTACAAGCATTTGGCTGTCGCACACTTTTGTTGTTCAGAGGAAATATTTATCGCTTCGTACTGCGCTATTATCCCATGGTACCTCTTGCCTTGCGAACAATTCCTTTGCGCACAATCTTCCGCTACACTAAACGTCTTCACTATTTTTCTTCACCTTTGTATGCGCTCCTCATATTTTGTCCGGACCATTGCCGCCCTCTCTTCGCTCTGCACGGTGCTGAGTGTCGTGCACGCGGATGAACTGCCGATGGACTATGTCGATACCTTGCCCGTCGCGGAGGAATCCGCAGCGGGACGATTCATCGTGCTCTTCAAAAATAAGGAAATGAGCGCAGGTGGCATGGAGGCAACCATGAAAAAATTCGGTGTCAGAAATACGCAGCTGCAGTTCACTTCCATCAAAGGATTTGCAGGCAAGCTGAGTGATGCAACGGTGTTGGCGCTGAGGAATGATCCCGATGTTGCACTGGTGGAACCGGACAGAGTGGTCTACGCATTTTCACATACCTCTCCTCCACAAACACTTCCGACGGGCATTGATCGCATCGACGCAGATGTGAGCCCCACGGCAATGATCAATGGTGTGGATGAGCGCGTGAACGCCGATATCGCCATCATTGATACGGGCGTGCAGAAGAGCCACCCGGATTTGAATGTGTTCAAACAAGTGCGATTCACGCGTGAACTGAGTTCGGATGACCGCAACGGGCACGGCACGCATGTCGCAGGAACGGCTGCCGCAAAAGACAACACCGTCGGCGTCGTGGGCGTAGCCCCGGGGGCGCGCATTTGGTCCGTGAAAGTGTTGGACAGAAACGGATCGGGGTTGCTGTCCGATGTCGTTGCCGGCATCGACTACGTCACTGCCAATGCCGCGAGCATCGAAGTCGCAAACATGAGCTTGGGTTGCGAGTGCGTGAGCGCAGCCATGGACTTGGCCATCAGCCGCGCCGTTGCAGCCGGCGTCACCGTTGTGGTGGCTGCGGGAAATTCCGCCAAAGATGCGGCCACTTTCTCCCCTGCCAATCACCCGGATGTTCTCGCCGTGTCCGCCATCGCGGATTTCAACGGTCTGCCGGGTGGCGGAGCGCCGGCAACGTGCCGATCGGATGTCGATGATTCGTTTGCGAACTTCAGCAACTTCGGCGCCGTCGTGGACATTGCCGCTCCCGGCGTCTGTATCCGCTCGACATGGAAAGGCTCCTCCTACGCCACCATTAGCGGCACCAGTATGGCCAGTCCGCATGCAGCAGGCGCTGCCGCTCTGTACATCGCAGTGAGCGGCAAGCCGACGGATGCGGCAGGAGTTGCCGCCGTGCGCAATGCCCTTATTGCAGCAGGATCAGTTCAAAGCGGTTCCGGCGGATTCGTAGGCGATCCGGATGTCTTCGCGGAACCGGTGTTGAATGTGAAGAGCTTTTAAGAAAACAGGAAGCGGGAGCAGACCAGAAATGAGTTGATGAATATGTGAGAATGGGCTTGTACAAGCCTTCTTCTCTCCAAAATGCCTGCACCAACTATTTTTTGCCGCTTCTGCGGTATCAGCGATGTTCGAAAGTTTGGCAATGATGCTCGTCGAAGACAGCGATATCAGTGCCTGCTCTGCAGGAAGATTTTCACGCAGCGAACACGGACATTCAAAAGCGGCAGCCACCTAAGCGATGCACAGTGGGATCATGCAACTCGGTGCTTCTGCAAGCGTGCAGGAGAATCTGCAGCAGATCTTGCCCGTACGATGGAGGTGAATCGAAAGACGGCGCAAAAATTGAACAGAACATTCCGTCTGCTCGTAAAGAGCTTGGAACCCACGTATTTGCCGGGGCATCAGAGTGGGATGAAACGATTTCCACAACGCAGTGGGTTCTCGGCGGTGTTTCCAGGCAGCTCAAGCAATGCTTGCTGCAAGTTGTTCCGGATCGTAGAGGAGACACACTCATTCCTCTCGTGGAGCGCCACAGCGATCCCAACGGACTTGTCTTCACCGATGAATGGCTTGGATATCTCGGGCTCTCCAATCACATGACTGTCTGCCATGCGCGAGAGTTCACAAACAGCCAAGCAACCTTCGTGCACACGAATACGCAGGAAGGCATTTGGGGGCACCTGAAGCCTCTGTCATGGCACATCTACCGAGGTATTCCCCGAAATTCTCTTCCACAATTCCTTTCCGAAGTGATGTTTCGCTACAATATTCGAGAATACCAGACCAGAGTTTCTGTTCTTTCCGCCCTTCTCACAAGAAAAATCAACTCACTTCTGGTCTAGTCCCCAGGAAGCCCTTTGATGCGCCCTTGATCTCAATATGGTAAAATGAGATCTCATCTCATGCGCACGAAACGATCAACAAAGGCAAAAAGGATGAGCCCGTCCACGATAGCGAAGCTGCGCCCCATCGTTCTTAAAATCACACAAGAATATGGCGTGAGCAATGTGCGCATTTTCGGATCTTTCGCGCGTGGTGAGCAGCGCAAAACAAGTGACGTCGATCTTCTTATTGATCTGCCGGAAGGGATGAGTCTTTTTGATCTCTCCGGACTGAAGATTGATCTGGAGGATGCTCTCAAGCGAAAGGTTGATGTGGTTCCGGCACGTTCCATCAAACCGATGCTGCGAGATCGCATTTTTGCCGAAGCCCGTTCTTTATGAAGGCGGCAAAGAAAGATTATGGCGTCTATCTCCACGACATTGTCTCTGCAATTGGAAAGATCAGAGCCTATACCAAAGAAAGCAGGGATCTGTTTTTTAAAGATGAAAAGACGCAAGATGCCGTTATTCGCCAGTTTTCCATTGTAGGGGAAGCGGCAGCAAAGCTCCCTTCATCCATGAAGGGGCAATACGCAGAAATCCCATGGAAGCAAATCATTGGCATGCGCAATATTATCGTTCATGATTACTCTGAAATCGACCTCACAACAATCTGGGACACAATAGAAAAAGGGCTTCCTGTACTCGAAAAGACCGTTGTGGCAATGCTGAAGAACTTGTCGAAATAGCAAACACAGGTGAAGTAGGATTCACATTAAAACACTTGAATAATTCGGCTATTTTTGCTATCATAATAGGATTTCTCAAACACACCCAAACACACTATGACAATCGACGCTTGTATCGCTCATGCCATCCACAGTGACCTGGACATCTTGGAGGCTCTTCCGGAAGTGCACGAGATCCCCGTCGATGACTTGGAGCCATACATTGAGCGCTTCGTCGTGAACGTGCAGGAGAGTCTGTACTCCGTCATTGTGGATTACGGCGAACCGTACCTTCGCTCCAAGGATGCCGCAGGACTCTGTGCCACGTGTCTGGAATCGGGCATCAGTTTGCCTCCGCAGATGCTCTTGAAAATGTGCCAGACCATCATGCAACTCAGTGAACTCGACGCCAAATTCATTCTCGACACCGAGGATGGGAAGAGTTTGTACTACGTCAAAATGGCCATCACGGTCGAGGCGTAACAAGCTTGATCGGATTGTAAGGTAGGTATGGTAAGTAAGGTATGTAAGGTAGGGGCAATTTTGATGCAGCCGAAAAACCTACCTGACCTACCATACCTACCGGACTTACCTGACCTTTTTAACGTTTCGAGAATTGCGGCGCACGTCTCGCGCGCTTGAGACCCGGCTTCTTTCGTTCCTTGATGCGCGCGTCGCGGCGGAGGAACCCTGCGCGTTTTAAGTCATGGCGATGGTCGGGGTTGATGAGCAGCAAGCATCGACTGATACCATGGCGCAGCGCATCACTTTGGGAGGATTTGCCGCCACCTTGGATCATCGCTTCGACCGTGTAAGAACTTTTCTGACCTGTCAGCACCAGCGGTGCCACCGCATTCTCTATCTGGATGCCATGGAAGTAGTCTTTGATCTTCTTGCCATTCACAAGCACTTCTCCGGAACCGCCGGGCGTGAGTTTGACGCGGGCGATGGAGGTTTTTCGTTTGCCGGCACTGTAGTGGTACTGGGGAGTCACAATTAAGGCAGGGTAAGGGAAACAGGCTTCTGTGCGGCATACGCATGCTTATCATCTTTATAGACGTGCAAGCGTTTGAGCATGAGAGGCTTGAGACGATTGTACGGGAGCATGCCGCGCACGGCGCGGATGATCACTTGCTCCGGCTTTTCTTCCATCATTTTTTTGAGCGGTGTGCGGGAGAGTCCTCCGGGGTAGCCGGTATGGTCGATGTACGTCTTCCGGCGGAACTTACTGGGTTGGAACGCAAGCTTGGAAGCATTCACGATGACGACATGATCGCCACAGAGCAGATGCGGAGAGAAACTTGCGCGGTGTTTGCCACGCAGCACCGTTGCCACGCGGGCGGCAAGACGACCCAGCGTCTGTCCTTCGGCATCCACGAGATGCCAGAGAGGTGCCGGTGCGGGAACGTGTGAGGTCTTCATTATTTTTTCTTGGGAGCAGCAGGCTTCTTCGGAGTTTTTGGTGCAACGGTGACTTCAGCTCCCTCCACAAACATCAGATCAACTAATTTTGCACCATCTCCTTTACGAGCGCCCGCAGGCACCATGCGCGTGAGCCCCGATGTGCGATTTGCGTAGCGCTTGATGAACACTTCCATCACTTTTTTGCAGGCGTTCTTGTCCGCAACGTACAAGTTCACGTAGCGGATGGCCTCGCGCGGTTCGTTCTTCTTCGCGCGATTGATGATGCGGTCGACAATCGGCTGCATCACTTCGGCGCGTTTCTTCGTCGTGCGAATGGTTTCGTAGAGCAGGAGTGACGTCACCAAGTTCCGCTTGAGGAGCCTCGCGTGAGCGGGTTTTTGGCGGAGCCGTAATTTCGAGTGACGGTGGCGCATGATGATCTAATTCAGATGGCGGTCAGAGATTCGTTTGCTAGTTTGCTTGTTACTTGGTTTGCTCGTTTTGGGAGGTAAGAGTGTGCAGCGATTAAGAGGAAATTACAATCCTTTGGGGGCGAAAATCCAGCAAACGAGCAAACCAGCAAACTTGCCCGCAGGCTAACTTTCGAGGTTATCGTCTGCCAATTTCAGTCCTCGGTCCCCAAGCGTTTTCTTCACTTCATCCAACGCTTTGGCGCCAAAGCCGCGGAAGTTGCTGAGGGTGGCTTCGCTGCATTTCGTCAGCTGTTCGATGCTGCCCACGCCCGCATTGATGAGGGCATTGAGCGTACGAGGCGAAAAGTTGAGGATCTCGATGGGGGTGTAGCTCTCCTTTACCGGCGCATGCGCGGCGTCATCCACTTGTTCGGGAACGGCGCGGGAGAAATCCGCCACGAATTCCGGCTCCACGGCTTTCTTGTCGCTGCCGAAGTAGCCGAAGTAGCTCTGGAGCAATTGCGATGCGAACTGCATGGCTTCCTCTGCGGAGAGCGATCCGTTCGTCTGCACATCCATGGTGAGCTTTTCCAGGTCCGTTCGCTGACCCACGCGGGCAGCCTCCACATCGTAGCGGACGCGGATGACGGGACCGTAGATGGCGTCGACATAGATGAGTCCCGGTTCGTTCTGCTTCTTGTTACGTTCGGATGCGGATACGTAGCCCACGCCTTTTTCGATGGTGATCTGCATGTCGATGGACGCGCCTTTCTCCAAATTAAGGATCTCCAGATCCGGATTCATGACCTCCATGTCCGAAGAAATTTTTAAGTCCGCGGCCGTCACTTTCTTGGGGCCCTTCGCTTCCAACGTGATCACTTCGGGTTCTTTGCCGTGCTTGCGGATCCGCAGCAACTTCAAGTTGAGTGAGACGTCCATCACCGATTCGCGCACGCCTTTGATGGTGGTGTACTCGTGCTGCACACCGTGGATGCGGATGGAAGTGACCGCTGCACCCGGCAAGCTGCTGAGCAAAACGCGGCGCAACCCGTTGCCCAGCGTCGTTGCATATCCCGGTGGAAGCGGCGCAATTGTGAAGATCACGTGCGAGGTATCCCCTTTTTTCACGGGAGTGACCGAGAACTGCGGGAGTCCGATTTCTTCCTGAATGATGTGCATACAAGAGGAGAGAAAAGAATGATTGAAATTGTTCGTAGAGATCGATCCGTCCGCCTAGGCGGACGGTCGATCTTTTTAAAGATTAATTACGTGAGTAGAACTCAATGATCTGTCGCATGTCGATGGACTGGTCCATGTCTTTTTGGTCGGGCTCTCCCGAGACTTCTATCTTCAAGTTCGCAGTATCCACTTTCAGCCAGGATGGCGGCATGTATTTGTCATGCGCAGTGACGATGGGCGGGAAGACGGGGGAACTCCTGCTCTGTGCGCGCACGGTGATGACTTGGCCGACGCGAACCCTGTACGAAGGACGTGTGACGCGCACGCCATCCACCGTAAAGAGTCCATGTCCCACCATTTGGCGGGACTGCATGCGCGTCATGGAAAGACCTGCACGGAAGATGACATTGTCCAAACGTTCCTCCAGGAAACGCTTGAGGATATCACCCGTTTGTCCCGTCATGCGGGAAGCGACGGCGTAGAGGTTGCTGAATTGTTTCTCGGAAAGGCCGAACATGTCGCGCGCTTTCTGTTTCTCCTTGAGCTGCTGACCGTATTCCGAAAGCCTGCTCTGTTGCGATTTCGGCCCTTTGCCGGGACCGTAGGGTTTTCGCTGCAAGACCTTGTCGTACTTGTCGGCGTAGTAGATGTTCACGCCGTGACGACGAACTTTCCGTGCTTTGGGACCGGTATACTTCATAGAATTGAAAATGGACAATGGACAACTGACAACGCGCTTTGCGCGCACTTGTGTGAGTGCTGAGAGTTGCCCGAGGTGAGAAGAGAGATATTCATGAGAGAAAAAATTGTCAATTGTTCATTGTCAGTTGTCCATTACACACGTCGTCGTCCTGCAGGCCTACATCCACCATGCGCGATGGGAGTGACATCGATAATCGCGTCCAAGTTGAGTCCTGCTCCTTGCAGACCGCGGATGGCCTGTTCGCGTCCGGGTCCGAGGCCCCTCACTTCTACATTGATGGTTTCGACGCCGTAGATCTTGGCTTTGAGGGCGGCGGTCTCGGCTGCGACTTTGGCTGCGTACGGCGTCGATTTCCTGGTTCCTTTGAACCCTGCGCTGCCGCAGCTGGCTCCCGCCAGCACGTTTCCTTGCGGATCTGTAAAGGTGACGATGGTGTTGTTTTCACCGGCATGGATGCAGACGCGTGCAATGGGAACCGTGCGCTTCACTTTCTTTTTTCGCGCAGGCTTCTTCCCTCCTGCTTCGGGAGTTTCAGCTGCGTCGGGTCCTGCCAGTAGATCGAGAGGTGAATCAGCCATAATAATTTGTAGAGCGGGTCTTCGACCCGCGATGAGGGGTTAAGTCTTGGTGAGAACGGTGCGTCCGGATCCGCCTGTCTTCTTCTTGCCACGCTTGGTGCGTGCATTGCGGCGGGACGTTTGGCCACGAACGGGGAGTTTCCTGCGATGTCTGTAACCGCGCCAGGTGCCAATGTCTTGGAGTCGCTTGATGTCCATGGACACCTTGCGGACGAGCTCGCCTTCCGTCAGTTCTTTTTCGACGCGGGAGCGAAGCCGTGCCTGTTCCGGTTCCGTGAGTGCATCTGCCTTCGTATCTAAATTTAAACTGAGTTCCGTGAGGATCCTCTTGGACAGAGGTCGCCCGATGCCTTTAATGGCCGTGAGGGCGATCTCAATGCGCTTGTTACCCGGTAGAACGACTCCAGAGATACGAAGCATGATTAGCGAATTGAAAATGGACAATGCCTGCCTGCCGGACAGGCAGGGACAATGGACAATGCGGAAGGCGTGCCATGGTGAGGCTGAGAGGAAGATGTGATCGGAAGAGTCATGAGGAAGAAAGAATTAATTGTCCATTGTCAGTTGTCCATTGTTCGTTACCCCTGGCGTTGCTTATGCTTGGGATTTTTTGGGCATACGATACGGCGCGTGCGCTTGCGGATAATCAAGCGACACTCGGTGCAGATACGTTTGCAGGAAGCGCGGACTTTCATGGGAATTAAGCGGCAGTGCCGAGGGAAGGGGTCTCTTCCTGCGGAGGTGCAGGAGGAGCATTGGGATTTGGGATGATCGCGCCCGGAAGGAAACGGTAGACGATGCGTCCTTTCTTGAGGTCGTACGGTGTCATTTCAATCTTCACACGATCTCCGGGGAGAATGCGGACTCTGTGAACCCGCATGCGCCCGGCCAAGTGACAATGTAATTCATGATCTTTCGCTTGTTCACTGGTCACGCGAACGCGGAAGGTTGCGTTCGGAAATGTTTCTTCCACGACGCCGATGAGTTCAATGACGTCTTTGGACACAAGGAAGTGAGCCGTGGCATCCTACAGAGCGAACTTCGCATCAGCAAGCCTGCCAGGTGCGAATAACTTGGAGGGAAGATAAATTGTGTTGAATATTTTTAATAATGTTTTATAAATATCATTAATACACATTCCTATGCCATCCTGACCACTTTTAGGCAATTATCTCCCGACCCTCGCTCGTTACAAGAACCGTATGCTCAAAATGGGCTGAAAAAGAGCCATCCGCCGTTAAGATTGTCCAACCATCGTTTCCATCGCGTATACCTCCTTTGCCCATGGCTGTAATGGGTTCGATGGCGATCAGCGTTCCCACCGGAAGCACCGGTCCCGTCCCCTTTTCGCCCGTATTTGGGATATCCGGGAATTGATGCAACGTTTTGCCAAGACCATGACCCGTAAGGGATCGCACGCAACTGTACCCATGCATTTCCACGTTCTTTTGGATGCAAGCGGACAGATCGCCAATGTGAACACCGGGAGCGACAAGATCGCATGCCATCTCCAGTGTTTGCTTCGTCACATCCAAAAATTGCTGCGTCTTTGCATCAATCTTCCCGACTCCCACACTCACGCAGGCATCGGTGTAGAGATCATCCACAATAACGCCGCTGTCTATGGCGATGATGTCGCCGTCTTTCAGGGCGCGAATAGAGGGAAGACCGTGCACACATTCATCATTCACGGATGTGCAGAGTGTGTACCTGTAATTGCGATAACCTTTGAACGCAGGACGCGCACCGTTGTGCGACACAATAAATTCCTCCGCGATCTTATCCAATTCCTTTGTCGTCATGCCCGGCTTCACGGCGGCGGCGCAATGTTTCAAACACGCCGCGAGGATCTTTCCTGCTTTGCGCAGGGATTCTATTTCTGCCTGTGAAAAAATCTGAAATTGTGACACAGGGACATATTAAATGACCAATGACGCAATGACCAATGACCAAGAAAAATTCACAGTTGGTCTATGGTCTATGGTCATTGGTCATTCCTCACGCGATGGTTTTCTTCAGTTCCCCATAGATCTCTTCCACCGTTCCTTGTCCATCCACCTCTATCACCTTCCCTGCCCTCTTATATTCTTCAATCACCGGCATGGTCTTTTCGGTAAATGTTTTCATGCGCCTGCGGATAATTTCTTCATTGCTGTCATCCGCACGTCCTTCCGCCTTCGCACGCCCGAAGATGCGCTGCAGTCCTTCTTCCGGATCCAGCAGAAGATGAATGCATCGAAAATCACGGCCGACTTCTTTCATGATCGCATCGAAATCTTTTTTCTGATCCGCATCGCGTGGAATGCCATCGAACAAAATCTGCTGCGATGCAGGTCTGGCAGCTATCGCTTCTTTCACCACCTGCATGATAATTTCATGTGGCACGAGATGACCTTGATCGATATACGACTTCACCTTCATCCCAAGCTCCGATCCGGATGCTGCAATTTTTCGGAGCTCACCACCTGCTTCAAAAATGTCATAGCCAAACTCAGTCGCAAGACGTTTCGCTTGTGTTCCTTTTCCCGATCCTTGGATACCAAAAAAGACGAGATCCATGGGGGAATAGTAAGGTAGGTAAGGTAAGTAAGGTAGGTCTGGTAGGGAAAAGGAATTGCTCTTGCTTGTTGAAAAGAGAAGGTGTACATTCGTACACATGCAACCTCTCACGTATAAAAGTGGATTTAGAGCGTTACGCGCTTGGCAAGAAGCACATCGATTAACAATTTTTGTGTATCAAATCACCAATCATTTTCCACGAGAGGAACGGTATGGTGTTATCAGCCAACTTCGTGACGCAGCAAGCTCTGTGGGCGCTCAATTGGCAGAAGGATCGCGCATGCCAACGAAGCCGCACAAAAAATTGTATTACGATCGTGCGTACGCTTCTGCTGCAGAAGTGGATAATTTTTTAGAACTCGCACATGATTTGAAGTATCTCACAGACAAAGAATATTCGGCAGCTCTGGAAATGGTGAATAAGGTTTCCTATTTAATCTACCGATTGTCCGCCTCTTTGAAACCCTTACGATCTATCAAAAGCACTTCCCCTACCTTACTTACCGTACCTACCAGACCTACCGTACCTTCCCCGGTTCTACATTAATTTTTCGTAATCATGCATTTCTCAAATCTTCAAAACGTGCGCGCAGAGTTGCACCTTCTTTTTCAGGAAGGCTTTTGAGAACTGTTTCCACATGTTCTTCTGCCGACTGCCTATTTTGAAAACATGTGCCGGTCTGAAGAAAGAGCGCAAAGCGGTTCAATGACATCTCCGCAGAACGCAGCAACACTGTTAGTTCAACCCCTTCTAAACGCTGCCGGGTAGGATGAATGGCATCGGAAGGCAAGATTTGAAAGTAATCGTGCCTGCCTGCTTTGGAAACCGCATGGGATGGCACACCCTTCTCTCCTGTTTTTGTATAAAAAAGATGCGGGTGCCTATGGAAAGCCTCTGAGGAGTCAATTTGATAGCGGATCTGTGAAACAATAGCATTCGCCGTTGTATAGGGAGAACGCCCTTCCAAAAACTTCCCGAGTTCATCAAATTGGATATCTAAGGGTTTGCCGACGGATTCCGTGAAAGGCATTGGGAGCTACCGTAGCGCCTGCGTATTATCCACACAAGAAGATGCCATCACTACACGAGTTTTTCGTAGTCGTGAGCCAAAAGCTGCGCATTGATCTGGCGGATCAATTCCATCACGACACCCACGATGATGATAAGACCCGAACCGGAGATGATGAGGTCGGACGCGCTGAGCGTGGAGTACTTCGTGAAGAGCAGAGGAATGATCGCAACGATGCCGAGGAAGGTGCCTCCCCAGAGGTTCATGCGATTGCTGGTTTTTGCGAGGAGAGCTGCAGTTTGGGCGCCGGGGCGAACGCCGGGGATGAAGCCTCCCCTCTTCTGGATGGTCTCTGCCACTTCCTCCGGCTTGAACGTGACGGACACGTAGAAGAATGTGAAGCCAAGGACGAGCAGGAAGTAGAGGATGATGTAGAGCATGCTGGGGTTCTGCGAGTTCATGTACT
This sequence comes from Candidatus Peribacteria bacterium RIFCSPHIGHO2_01_FULL_51_35, assembly GCA_001787535.1. Taxonomy (GTDB): domain Bacteria; phylum Patescibacteriota; class Gracilibacteria; order Peribacterales; family Peribacteraceae; genus 2-02-FULL-52-16. The sequence continues at coordinate 24,041 of MFXP01000011.1, read as the reverse complement.
CATTGATGAAGCGCACGACCGGCGCGAAGCGCGGAGCCGTCTGCAGGAACTGCGCAATGATGGCCGGGAACGTGATCAATGAAATCGCAAAGATGATCGGGATCATGCCCGCTTGGTTCAAACGAATGGGAATATTTCCTTGCACGCCGCGTCCCGCCCCTTGGTTCGCGTAGGTGATGGGGATGAGACGATGTGCATCTGTGAACAGCACCACCATGACGAGCAGTGCGACGGAGACGATGGCGAACAGGTAAAAGGCACCCATCTTGCCTTGCCCCGCGATGAGCAGCGCGCTCACGGTCGAAGGAATGCCCGAAACGATGCCGGCGAAGATGATCATGGAAATGCCATTCCCGATGCCTTTTTCCGTCATCAATTCTCCCAGCCACATGATGAACAGCGAACCTGTCGTGACGAAGAGCATGGGAGCAAGGACGTTCGGAAAACTGAGGTCGACCAAGTTCACGCCGCCTTGACTGAGGAGGATGAGGAACCCGTAACTCTGGAGGAATGCGAGCGGCAGTGTGAGAAAACGCGTGTAGCGGTTGAGCTGTTGCTGTCCCTGTGCTCCTTCCTTGGAAATCGCTTCCAGTTTCGGGAAGATCACCGTACAGAGCTGGATGATGATGGACGCATTGATATAGGGTGAAAGACCCAACAGCACGATCGAAAAATTATCGAGCGCGCCTCCCGTAAGTGCAGCGAAGATACCGATGGCGCCCGTGGCGCTGCGCGAGTCCAAAAATTGGCGAAGAGCGAACGGGTCCGCACCCGGAATGGCAATGTGTGCGACAATGCGATAGATGAGCAGCAGACCGAGCGTGATGAGGATGCGTTTGCGCAAATCTTCAGACCGCCAGAGTTGAAGTAGATATGTAAACACGAATGGAGTGGGAGAGTAAGAAGAGAATTCGGAATGTTATATTGTTATATTGCTAGGTGAGAGGAGGAGGAACTCATAAACACGCTTGCGAACAATATAACAATAAAACACTATAGCAATTTTACCGTGCCTCCGGCCTTCTCCACCGCCTGTTTCGCAGTTCCGGAGATTGCATCGATCTTCAGTTCAAATTTCTTCGTGAGCGCTCCGCGTCCCAAAAGTTTAACAGGCTTGTTTGAGGACAACAGTCCGATGCCGCGAAGGGCGTCGGCATCATAGGTGCCAGGACTGAGTTTTTCCTCCAACGTATCCACGTTCAAGACTTCGTAATCCACACGGTTGGGATTCGTGAATCCACCGAGCTTCGGCTGACGACGAATGAGAGGAACTTGTCCTCCTTCGAACCCGAAACGATATCCTTTGCCCGTGCGCGCATGTTGGCCTTTGGTGCCGCGACCTGCCGTGGTGCCGCCGCCGGCACTGTTGCCACGGGCGACCCGTCTGCGACGGTGCGTGCTGCCGGGGTTGGGTTTGAGCGTGTGAAGCATGAGAAAAACGCGAGCGAGAGAGCTGTATCTTAAAGAGAACAGGGCTTCCCGTAAAGACCTTTTCGGCAGTTCGGCGGTTGATGGAGAGCGGCGCAAATGGCTCTGCAATTGATAAAAACGCCGTTTTAAGCTATAATAAGACGTTGGCTCGAAACACACCCACCTTCAGATTCATCACGGCAGTTCCCTGCGTTCTGGCGCTGCTTCTCCTCTTGGCGCTGGCCTTCTCGCAGAGTCGCGCGTCGGAGTTTGAAACCCCGTACGTCACCCGTGCAGAAGCCACCATGGTGCTCCTGCTCACCCGCTTGCCCGCCGTTCCCGCACTCAAAAACAACGGACGCTTTGCGGATATCCAGAGCGGCGCCTGGTACGAACCCTACATGCTGGCAGCCGAAAGGTTCCGCATCGTGCAGGCGGATCCGCTGCGTCGGCTCCGTCCAAATCAGACCATCAATCGCGCGGAATTTGTGAAAATGATGACCTACACCTTCGGCTTGCCGCAGTACGTCGTCCATCGCTACACCGATATTCCGTCCGATTCGTGGTATGCATCGTTCGCGGGCATTGCCTACGCCTATCAACTGTTTCCACGGAGTGAGCCGTCGCCAAAGTTCGAGCCGGGGAAATTCCTGACGCACAAGGAAGTATCGAATGCGATTCAAAAATTACTGAATGCGCGCGGAACCAATTTCCCGCCTCTCACCGTTCTTTCCGATGCGCGCCATGCCGCCGCCGTGCCCAAACCGTACCTCACCATCTCCAACCTGCAGGATGAAGTGACGATCATTCATGGCACGGGAACTGCCCCTGCGCGCGCTCCTGTTTCTGAGTTCCGCATTTTGGATCTCTTTACGGGACTGCGCATCAGCGATCTTCGCACGGAAGTTCTCACACTCGTAAATGAGCAGCGTGCGAAAGCGGGACTGCTTCCGTTGCAGGCAAACATCAATTTGCAGAACTCCGCTCAGCACTACGCCGAAGATATGGCACAGAAAAATTTCTTCAGTCACGTGGGGCTTGCCGGCGAAACATTCCGTAAACGCATTGAAGCGTCCGGCTACTACGACCGGTTCCTTCGTGCCACCTGCACCACTGCAAAAGATTGTCGCCGCACCTATGCACTGGCGGAAAACTTGGCGCGTGGTCAAAAGAAAGCCGCTGATGTGGTCGCTGCTTGGATGGCTTCCACGGAGCACCGCAAAGCCATTCTGCATCCATTCTTCACGGACATTGGTATTGGTATTTCCAGTGGGTATTGGGTGCAGCATTTTGGAGGAACCAAAAATTAACGCTAAGAGAGCATCCGTAGAGACGCGCGAATCGCGCGTCTCTACGACGACGATCATATTTTCATTCGTTGTTTGTAGAGCCGCGACATGTCGCGGCTCTACAAACCCGCAAACACTCTTCCAAATTCCTCCGCCGCCTCCGGTCCATTTCCCGTCACAATCAATCCATCCTTCGTGACGGATTCACCGGTGAAGATTGCACCCGATGCCTCGAGGAACCGAATCTGCGTTCCCTCTCCATCATCCCATCCCGTCGCTTGTTTTCCTTTGAGAACACCCGCAGCAGCCAAGATCGTCGGGGCGATGCAAATGGCACCCAGCGGCTTCTTTGCCTTTACCGTTTCTTGAGCAATGCGGAGAGCCTGCAGATCATCTTTAAGAACAGCCGCGCCGGGTCCGCCTATGAATGCAATGCGATCGTAATCGGAAACATTCACATCTTTCAGAGCGATCTCTGCTTGTTCCACACTTCCGAATTTTCCTCGGCACTCTCCTTTCTTCGTGCTCGCGAGAATGATCGAAAATCCTGCGGCTTCCAATCCATTTCTGGTTCCCTCAAGTTCTTTATCTTGAAATCCTTCCTGCGCAATGATAATAAGAGATTTTTTCATAGCGAATCTTCGGATTCAATCCAGACAAGCATGTTCACTCTTGTAGCAATGTATGCTCCCAATTTATTCAAAGTTTCTTGCGTTGACTCTCTATTGATATACAGAGCTTCCTGACCACAACCTGTGACAAAGCTGGTTTCGTTGATCACTGTACGGATCTCCTCCAGTATTTGAAAAATACTTCCTGAAAGATTGCCTTCACGCACATCAAAAAATAATTCTTCTGCATTATTCCACCCAATTGCCAATATAATTGCGGGAAGAACTTGTCTGCTTTCCATCAAGAAGCATTGTCGAATCTTGAAAGAGGAAAGTCAATAATTCTTAGCAAGAGACAATCAGCCTACTTGGATTTCAGCGTTCCCTCATGCGATACATCCCCTTTCTTCACGACACGCACTTGTGCACTGCCGGGATCCACGGGTGGAGCCTCGGGGGCTTTTGGTGCTTCCTCGGGTGTTTCTTTGCCTGTGAAGCGCAGCTTCCCCAACGCAAGCATGGTGGCCTGAGCGTTCACGAGTTTGTTGCGTGTTCCGTAGCGTTTGCTCAGCACATTCTTCACGCCTGCGTGATCCAAGATCACACGCAGTGCGCCACCGGCGATGATTCCCGTGCCGTCCACGGCCGGAATCAAGCGGATTCGTGCGGCCTTGAATTTGAGGTCGACGGGGTGCGGGATGCTTCCTTTCACCAGCGGAATACGGATCATCGCGCGCTTCGCAGCGGATGCAGCCTTCTTCACAGCAGCTTGCACTTCCGCAGCCTTGCCTGTTCCCAGTCCCACTTTTCCTTTGCGGTTGCCGATGACGACAATGGCGCGGAAACGCATGCGTCGTCCGCCTTTCACCACACGCGTGACACGGTCTACGCTGAGCGTCGCTTCTGCGAACTCACTGGGTTCACGGCGACCACGGTCACCGCGCTTTCGATCCGGTCGGGAGGTTTTTGCAGACATGAGGGAGATGAATAGAAGTACGAAAGGTTATATTGTCATATTGTTGATGATGTCGAGCCTCGCTTGCGAACAATATAGCCATATAACAATATAACAACGGAAAGAATTAGAATTGTAATCCGCCTTCCCGGGCGGCATCGGCCAAGGCCTGAACGCGGCCATGGTACTTGTATGCATTTCGATCAAAAATAACAGCGGTGATCTTTGCGTCTTTTGCTTTCTTCGCCACCAGTGCGCCCAATTTCTTGGCACCGTCCTTCGTAAGCTTGGCTTTGGCTTCTTTCGTGCTGGCAGCGAGGATCGTCTTGCCTGCGTCATCATCAATGAGTTGCACGGTGAGTTGTCGCAGGGAACGATACACGGAGAGACGCGGACGATCTTTCGTCCCGCGAACCTTCGCGCGGATTCTGCGCTTGCGAGCTTGCCGGAGATAAGATTTAAGTTTGGACATAGGGATTATGCAGCTTTGGCGACTGCTGCTTTACCTGCTTTGCGGCGGACATGTTCACCCACGTAGCGGACACCTTTGCCCTTGTACGGCTCCGGCGGACGCAGCGTGCGGATGTCGGCGGCCACTTGGCCGACCAGTTCTTTGGAGATGCCTTTGATCGCAATGATATTCTTGTTCTTCTCATCTTGAGCGATCTCGATTCCCGCGGGAATATCAAAGTTGATGGGATGGGAATGACCAAGGTTGAGCACAAGCACTTTTCCTTTCAATTGCGCTTTGTAACCTACCCCGATGATCTCCAGTTTCTTTTCGTACCCGGCACTCACGCCAATCGCCATGTTGTGGATGAGCATGCGTGTGAGACCGTGTCGTGCGCGCGACTTGTCGCTGTCATCCTTGCGCGTCACGGTGACGGTTTGACCGTCGATGGCAACGGTGACCTCTGGCAGAGTGGAGTAGGTCAGTTCGCCCTTCGGACCTTTGACAGTCACAACGGTGCCCTTGAGCGTTGCTTCAACGCCGCCGGGGAGAGCCACTGGTTTTCTTCCTATTCTTGACATGAAAAAGCGGATGGAAATGATTGATTAACAGACAAGATGTAAGACATAAGCTTTAAGCTTATAGCTTGAGTCTTACAGCTGCCAATGAATTGGAAAATGGTATTCATAATCATTAATAGATAGTACATAACACCTCTCCGCCGACTTTCTTTTTCTTGGCTTCTTTGTCGGTCATGAGGCCATGGCTTGTCGTAAGCACTGCGACACCGAATCCACGCATGACGGGTTTAAGATCCGCAAATCCCATGTAGGAGCGGCGTCCGGGCGTGCTCACGCGCTTGAGCGTGAGCGCAGGCTTGTCGGTTGCGAATGTGACTTCTATCTCCTGCATGGGCTTCTCCCCCGTTACTTCATAGTTCGCGATCCAACCTTCCTTCTTCAGGAGTTTCATAAGATCTTCTTTGATACGCGACCACGGGGCGCGGCAGGAAGCTCTGTTTGCTTTCTGCGCATTGCGGATGCGAGTGAGGAAATCGCCGATGGGGTCGTTGACGACAGTGGACATGGTTATTGAATGTGCTCTTGAATGATGGAATTTAGTACTTGCTGATCTGTTGCTGCAACGGTCAGTTGGTGCTTGCGCAATTTATTTATTTTCCTGAGACGCATTCCGTTCAGAACTTCATTTAATTTTTCAGAGACAGATTGATCGATTGGTAACTCTGAATCTGCTGGCGTAAAAGCAGGACTGCTACGTCGTGCTTCTGCTGCTTCTGCCAATGAAGGAGAGAGATGATTCATAAATTTACCAGGAAGATTTGGTGACACCCGGAACCTCGCCATTGCAGGCAAGTTCACGGAAGCAAATGCGGCAGATGCCGAAGAAACGCATGTAGCCGTGCTGACGACCGCAGAGTTTGCAGCGGTTGTAGACGCGTGTGGGGAACTTCGGTTTCTTGCCCGACGCTATCGCATGAAGGTATTCCTCCTTCTGCCGTTTCTGCTTCAATTTGAGTGCAAGGCGTGCCATGGTTACTTGGTGGGTGCGGAAGACGAATCAGTATCGCTTGCTTTGGCTTTGGATTCAACGGAAGAACCGGGTTTCTTTGCGCGCTCCGGGGCGAAGGGCATGCCGATTTCCTTGAGCAGTGCGCGCGCTGCGGCATCATCCTTGGCGGTGGTTGTCAGCTGGATCTGCATGCCGAAGATTTTTCCCGCTTCCACGGCAGGCACTTCCGGGAAGATCGTGTGGTCTTTCAGGCCGATGGCATAGTTACCGCGACCATCGAGTTTGGTTGGGAGTCCGCGAAAGTCGCGGATGCGTGGCAGCACATAGCTGACGAGTCTGTCCAAAAATTCTTCCATGTGCTTGCCGCGGAGCGTGACCATGGTGCCGACGACAAGACCCACGCGGGTTTTGAAGTTGGAGATGGCTTTGTTTGTTTTGCGCTGCACGGGTTTCTGTCCAGTGATCAACTTGAGCGTCTCGTTGATGTATTCCAGCATTTCCTTGCTGTCCATTTTCGATTTATTGATCCCGACGTTCACGATGATCTTTTCGATCATCGGAAGAGCATGCGGATTCTTGATACCCAATTTCTCCTGAAGAGATTTCTGGATGGGTCCCCTAAGCCTTTCGTGTAAAGTGGCGTACGCCATATTAAGCAATCGATGGAAATGAAAACTGTTTGCTGGTTTGCTGGTTTGCTCGATTATCCAGCAAACAAGCAAACGAGTTAACAAGCAAACCTTTTACTGAGCCGGTAATAGAGAGAGTGATGGTCATGGGATTTAGGAACCTCTTGCACCTTTACGGACGTGCATTTCCTGTGCGGGAATGGATTGATCTTCTTTACTGCGTGGCGTCTCTGCGAGCTGGGCTCCTTCCATGGCGGATCCGAAGCCCATCTTCTTCCAGAACGGGGAACCCTTTGCCTTCTGTTCCTCTTTGATCTCTTTTTCGATCTCTTTCACTGCGGCGCCCGCCTCCGCTTTCTTTTTCGCCTGTTTTGGAACGTTGACGTGTGCAATTGCTTCTCCACTGATTTTTGCAATGCGCTTCTTGTTTCCTTTTTCATCGACTTTGAAACCGATGCGTGTCGGCTTTTTGGTTTTCGGATCGATGGCCATGACATTGCTGGCGGAGAGCGATGCCTCGTAGCGGATTTTTCTGCCCGGCTGCTGGGGGGTCTTTTTAAAGTGGCGCGTGCGCATGTTTATACCCGTCACAACGATCTTGTTTTGATCCGGCAGCACGCGGAGGATTGCCCCCGTTTTGCCCTTATCTTTGCCGCTGATGACGAGGACGGTGTCGCCCGTATGCAGTTTCATAGAACGTCGGGGGCTTGGGAAATAATCTTCTGGTAACCCTTTACGCGCAGTTCACGTGCCACGGGTCCGAAGACGCGTGTTCCTTTTGGCAGACCATCTTTCTGGATGATGACGCAGGCGTCGTCATCGAAACGGATGGCGCTGCCGTCTTTGCGGCGTGTCACCGCGCGAACGCGGACAACCACTGCACGCTCCACGGTTTTTCTCTTCACGGTACCCCGAGGAGATGCTTCTTTCACGGCGACGACAATGACATCACCAATGCCGGCGTACCTGCGACGGCTGCCTCCAAGCACTTTGATACACATGACGCTCTTTGCGCCCGTGTTATCCGCCACATTCAACATGGTTTGCACTTGGATCATGATTTTGCAGGGGAAACTTCTTTCGATTCTTTTTCCTCTTTCTTTTTCGTAATCAATCCTTCCAAGGAACTCTCTTCCTTCAGCTCGCTGACACGCGCCGCTTTCTTGAGGATTTCCGTCACCTTGAAACACTTTCGTTTGCTGAGTGGGCGGCACTCCGTAATGACAACTTCATCTCCCACCCACAGATCGTGGCTGTTGGTATCAGCCAGGAACTTTTTGCTCATGCGGTAGCGCTTTTGGTAGAGCGGATGCACAACCGCGCGATGGACGATCACGGTGACCGTGCCTGTCATTTTTGCCGAAGTGATGACACCTTTCTTGGTTCTCATAGGGCGGATAGTGTAGATTTCTTGGTTGTTTTCTTCAATGGTTTCTTCGTCGAAGCGGATACGGAGGAATCAGAAGAATCAGATGATTCAGAGGATCCATTCTTCTGTTTCTTCTGATTCGTCTGAATCATCTGATTCTTCTCCGTAAGGATCGTCATCATCCGCGCCAGCGCACGCTTCTCCCTGCGGTACTTCGCCGTGTCCTTCTCTTTCTGCAAACGAATACCCATGTTGAGTCTTGCGACCAGGCCGCGCTGCGCCGTGACATCTTTGAGAAGATCTTCACGAGTCATATTGCGGAGCTCCTTGGTGGTGAGGATGGTTGCCATGAGTTAGGCGGCGATGCGGGTAACGACTTTCGTTTTAAAAGGCAGTTTGTGGCCGGCAAGCCGGAGTGCTTCGCGCGCGTCTTTCTCCGGGAGTCCGTCGATCTCGAAGATCATGGTGCCCGGTTTCACGACAAGCGAGTAGTACTCCACCGATCCCTTGCCTGCTCCCATCGGCACCTCGGCCGCTTTGCGCGTGACGGGGGTGTGGGGGAACACGCGGATCCAAATCTTGCCGCCGCGTTGCACGCTGTGCGTCATCGCGCGACGCGCTGCTTCTATTTGGCGCGCCGTGAGTTCGCAGATTTCTTGGGATTTGAGTCCCACGGAACCGAATGCCAAGGTGGCTCCGCGTTGCGCCGTGCCGGAGAAGGATCCCCGGTAGCGGTGTTGCTTGCGCCGTTTGAGTTTCTTGGGTTCTAACATTTAAGAAGGGAGTGATGTGAGAGCGGACGATTGCACTTGTGCGACTTTCTTAAAGACCATTCCTTTATAGACCCACACCTGGATGCCGATGGTTCCGAACTTGGTGATGGCGTGGCGCTTGGCGTGCTGAATATTTGCGCGCAATGTCTGAAGCGGAACGTTGCCGTCCTTGAAAAGGTCATCGCGGGCGATTTCCGCGCCATTCAAGCGTCCAGACACCGTCACTTTGATGCCGATGGCTCCGGCTTGCATGGCTTTTTCGATCGACATTTTCACTGCGCGGCGATACGGCATGCGGCGCTGGATTTGTCCTTGGATGGTCTCTGCGATGATTTCTGCGTCGGCATCCGGCGTGCGGATTTCCTTGATCACCACTTCGAAGGAACCTCCGAACATGCGCTCCAGTTCCTTGCGCAGATCTTCGATTGCCGCACCTTGCTTGCCGATGATGACACCCGGCTTGCTGGTGTGGATGGTGACGGTCGTTTTCTTCGCACGCTCAATGAAAAGATCGCTGAGACCGGCATCCTTGAGCTTGGTACGAATGTGACGCTTTATCTCCACATCTTGCAGGAAGAGATCGCGGTATTTCTTGCCGCGCGCAAACCATGTGGAGGGCCACATGTGCGTGATGCCGAGGCGGAAGCCGTTGGGGTTAACTTTTTGACCCATAATTATGAGGAAGCAGAGGAATCAGAAGATGCAGAAGATTCAGAGGATTTCTTATTTTTGATAGAAGAAGATTTCTTCTGATTCCTCTGATTCTTCTGAATCTTTTCGCCGCTTTCTTCTATCTCCGGGAAACCCAATACAAGGGAGATGTGCGATAAGTATTTGCGGATCGGCCGTACCTGTCCGCGCGCCTTGGGGATGCCTCGGTGGTACGCCTGCGCTTGGTTCACGACGATGGTTTTGATGATGAGCATTTGCGGATCTTGCTTGTCGTTATGGGACGTGTTCGCGATGGCGGAGCGGAGCAAGGTCTCCACGATGCGCGCCGCTTTCTTGTTCGTCCTGCGGAGCGCTTCCACGGCAACGGGCACCGACATGCCTCTCACCATCTTGGCGATGAGGTTTGCTTTCTTGGGCGCGATGCGGACGGAAGAGAGATAGGCTTTCATGGCTTATTTGGGAGCGGGTGTCGGAGCGGCGGGAGCGCCTGTTACGGGAGCGACAGTGGTTGCCGCTTTGCCGCCGTGACCTTTGAATTTCGTCGTCCAGGAGAATTCACCCAGCTTGTGTCCCACCATCTGCTCCGTGACATACACGGGCGTGAACTCTTTGCCGTTATGAACCGCGAAGGTGAATCCCACGAACTCGGGCGGAATGTCGCAATCGCGTGCCCACGTCTTGATGATCTTCTTCTCCTGCTTTTCAATTGCCATCATCACCTTGCGAAGAAGTTTGGCATCGATGTGGGGGCCTTTTTTGAGGGAGCGAGACATAGGGGTGAGGGACTTAGAGACCCAGAGAGGAAGTGCAAAGTGCCATGTGCCAAGTTCGAAGTGCGTGTTTGGCACTTTGCACTTTGCATTTTGCACTTTTCGTTTGGGAGCCAATGATAGCAGAGAGATATGACATAAGTGGCATGAGGAAGCTCTATTTCTTCTTTTTCTTGCGGAGTCTGCGTCGGACGAAGAGATCCATGGATTTCTTTTTGCGTCGTGTTTTCACGCCCAATGCCTTCTTTCCCCATGGTGTTTTGGGTCCCGTCAAACCGATGGGGCTGTGTCCTTCGCCTCCTCCGTGCGGATGATCCACGGCGTTCATGGATTTACCAAGGACTTGCGGCTTTCTGCCCATCCAGCGCATGCGTCCCGCTTTACCAATGGTGATAAGGTTGTGTTCCGGATTGCTGACGGTGCCGATGCTCGCTGCACATTCTTTGCGAACTTTGCGGATTTCCGTGCTCGGGAGCTGGATGATGGCGTAGTCACCGTCGAAGCCGACGAGGACGGCGGAGGTTCCTGCGGAACGGACAATCTGCCCGCCGCGTCCCAACTGCAGTTCCACATTGTGGATTTTGTACCCCACGGGGATGTGCTGAAGTTCCATGCGGTTTCCCAATTTCACTTTCGTGCGTTTGCCGGTGACGACTTGGTCGTCGACCTTCAGTCCTTCCGGTGCCAGCAAATATTTCTTCTCGCCATCGATGTAATGAACCAGAGCAATGCGCGCCGTGCGGTTGGGATCGTACTCGATCGCAACGACTTTTCCGGGAATGCCGAGTTTTGTCGTCTGGCGGAGATCCACCATACGCATGAGCCGCTTGTGTCCCCCGCCTCTGTGGCGGATAGAGACGCGACCTGCATTGTTGCGACCACTGGTGCGTTGCTTGCCGTACACGAGCGTCTTTTCCGGCTCCTTTTTTGTGAGGCCAGAGAAGTCCGCGATCGTCATTTGACGTCGTGCAGGTGTCGTTGGTTTGGGCTTCTTGAGTGGCATGAGAATCAGGAACAAATAGCGGAACGATACAATGAAATTTTTTCGGGATCTGCAAGCACCGCATTATAATGGGCAACAAAATCTGCTTGATTGGTATCCACGAGAGTAAAAACACCTTCTGTACAGACTTGGATTGTGGGGACGGGAACACCATCTATTACCCTGCATCGACTGTTCCAATCATGATCAAAGACAGCAACGACAGCAGACGGCGCCACCATATAATCCCGTCCGATTAAAGGGATTTTGCCATTGCGATGCTTATCAGAAAACGTAGCGACTGCCGCGAGCGAGCGATCCGTAATGGCTAAAGCCTGTTGTGACGCAGTGGGAGTATTCATGCTGTTTTGAAGTGAGCGAGATCAAGGGGTTTGCTTTTGGGGGATGCGGTGACGACTGCTTTCTTAAAACTCTGTCGCTTCTCCATCTTTGCGCCTTTGCCGAATGCGCGCTCTTTGGACTGCACGCGGATCATGCGCACGGAGACCGCTTCGAAATCGTAGAATTGATGGAGTGCTTTCTTCACATCGATCTTCGTTGCGCCATTGGCCACACGGAACGTGTACATGCGTTTGTCGCCTGTCTTCAAACGTTCGGATTTCTCCGTGACGACGGGGCCGAGGATGACGCGAGTGAGATCCATGATTGAGGGTTAGGGTTGGGGTTTAGCTTTAGGGGAAGATTTCTTGGCAGCAGGCTTCATTGGACTCTTTGGTTTCATTGGTTTCCTCTCGATGACTTCTTTTTGAACGGAAACCTTCGGCGCTCTCTCTTTCACCGCGCCCCAGAGTTCCTCTGCCTTCTTCACGGCAGCTTCCAAGAAGATGATGTGACGCGAGACGAGGACATCCTCCGGATTCAAGTACGCCGCATACACGACTGTCACGTTCGGGATGTTGCGCGTGGAGAGGTGAAGAGTTTTCTCCGGCTCCGCACAAACCACAAGAATCCTGCGTCCGATCTGCACCGGCAATTTTTTCAGAAGTCCCATGGCATCTTTGGTTTTCATCGTGTCCGGATAGCTTTCGAGTCCGATGATGGCTCCTTCTTTTGCCTTTGCAGAGAAGCAAGAAAGCAGTGCGGCACGACGCATGGATTTTGGCATGTCCTTGATGAAATTCGCATTGTTGCGGGGACCGAATGCTTTGCCACCTCCACGGAGGAGCGGGCTGCGGATGGGACCGCGACGAGCGCGTCCCGTGTGCTTCTGTGCGTAGACTTTTTTCGTGGAACCTACCACTTCTCCGCGTGTCTTTGCATGGGCGATGGCAGAGCGACGATTGCTCTGCTGGCGAATGAGCGCCTGGTGCATCAACGCTTTTTTAATGGGCGCTTCGAACAAGCTCGCGGGAAGGGACAGTGTCCCCTTCTTGGTGCCCGATGCTGTGTAGAGGTCGATGTTCATAAATTACTTGTAGTGAGGTACGAACTATTTTTTACCGGAAGAATCTTTTTCAGGCGTTGCAGCTTCCACCGTCAAGAACACATGCGCACCGTTCGGACCGGGAACCGGACCTTTGATGCCGATGATTCCTTTTGCGGCATCCACCACTACAACAGGGCGATGTTGCAACGTGATTTGGTCTCCTCCCATGCGTCCTGCCATTTTGTGTCCTTTCAGGATTCTGCCCGGTTGGGCACGCATTCCCACGGAACCCGGTTCACGCTTGAAGTGGCTTCCGTGCGTGGCAGGACCGCCGGAGAAGTGGTGGCGACGCATGACGCCTTGGAATCCTTTTCCTTTGCTAACAGCAATGATGGAGACCATCGTATCGACAGGCAGCAGTTCGGCTGTTACCTTCTTTCCTGGCTCCATGCCATCCAAACTATCCAGCTGCCATTCCTTTTGAAGCCTGTAACGGACATTCTCCTTACCTTTGCGCGACTTCCACGGCTTTGCACCGATTCCGAGCACTACGGCGTTATAACCGTCCTTTTCCTTTGTTTTCAAACGAACGATGACATTCGGTTCGCACTCCAGGTACGTCACTGCAACAGCTTCCCCGGTTGGGAGAAACATGCGAGACATGCCGACTTTGCGGGCAATGAGTCCTGACATACCTTAGAGGTTCATCTGGCACGCTTATTTCGCGAATGCGAAAGGCGCACTAGAACGTAAGCCGGGAGACTTTATGGGAAGCGGAAAAGGGCGTCAAGGGCATCCTTGCCTCCTTATTTACAGATTTTTCTACTGCTTTCGTTTTTCCTCGTCCCACTCAAGAATGCGATAGACAGCAGTTAATGGAGGGGTTATTAAAACCGGTCCGTCGTCTGGTTTCCGATACGGCTGATATGGCTTACCGGTAATGCTCTCTCGCCGTTCCATGTCCCAAGCAAGAATACGGGTTATGGCACGCAACGGATCTGTAACGCTTGATTCGTTTGATTCCATATAATCATCGTACATCGATCATCCTCGCTTGCAATACCTTAAACAGCACACAACCGATCATCCATTCATAATTTCCTCTTCTTCCTTCATACTCCTTCTATATGGTGTGGCTGGATTACATCATCAAAGATATAGAAACGCGCTTTGCTAAGCAGATCGCCGCAGGCGAGCCGCTGATCATCCGCGATGAAAAGACACTCTCCGGGCGCGTGCATGTCGGATCACTGCGAGGCATCGTGCTGCATGGACTGATTGCGCAAGCGCTGGAAGAGAAGAAGATCGCACACAAATTCCTCTTCGAGTTGAATGATTATGATCCGTGCGATGAGCTTCCGCCATTTTTAGATCGAGCAGCATTTGAAAAATATTTGGGACAACCGCTCTTCACTGTTCCCTCGCATGATGCTTCCGCAGAAAATTTTCCCATGGTGTTTGGCAATGAACTGAAAGAGGTCGTTGATCGTTTGAAATTACCCATTGAGTACTACACGCTGAAGCCACTCTACGAAGCAGGAAAATTTAATGAAGTCATTCAACTTGCATTGGATCATGCGAAAGAAATCCGTGAGATTTATAAAGTTGTGAGCGGCAGCAACAAACCCGATGATTGGTATCCGCTCCAAGTGATCTGCGAGAAATGCGGCAAAGTGGGAACAACGCAGGTGACGGGTTGGGATGGAAAAACAGTGACATACGATTGCAAACCGAACCTCGTAAAATGGGCTAAGGGATGCGGAAATCAAGGACAGGTGAGCCCGTTTGATGGGCGCGCCAAACTGCCGTGGAAAGTGGAGTGGCCGGCCAAATGGAAGGTGATGAACGTGAATATAGAAGGTGCGGGAAAAGATCACTCTGCGGCCGGAGGTTCGCGACAAATTGGTGAACGCATTTCCGAAGAAATTTTCAAGTATCCGAATCCGTTTGATATTCCGTACGAATTCTTAAACGTTGGTGGCAAAAAAATGAGCGCAAGCAAAGGCATAGGAGTATCGGCGAAAGAAATTGCAGATCTGATGCCGCCGTATCTTTTGAAATTGCTGATGATCCGCAAGCAACCGAATCAGCCGTTCGATTTTGATCCGCAAGGAACCACGCTGCCGTTGCTGTTCGATGAATATGATCGCCTGTCCGAACTCGCAGCGAATCCGAAACCGGAACAGTTGGATTTCGCGCGGCTGTTCCAACTGGCACAGCTTGCGTTTCCAAAATCCGAAAAACCTCTGTGGCAGATGCGGTTCACGATCCTCAGTTTCGTCATCCAGATGCCACATTTGAAGATCGAGGAGGAAGCGGCAAACCTGAAGGGATCCCCTCTTTCCAAGGAAGAATTGAGTGCTTTGGAAGAGCGCGCCGCGTACGTGAAGTTGTGGTTGGATGAACACGCACCGGAACAGTATCACTACAGAATTTTGAAAGATCCTCCGGAAGATCTCGTTCTCGATGATGAGCAGAAAAAAGCGTTATCGATTCTCCGCGAACGTTTGGAAAAATTGGAATCATGGAAAGGCGAAGATATTCACGCAGTGATTCACGCCGTAAAAACAGAAACCGGTATCGAAGCGAAAAAAATCTTCGCGCCGCTGTACCTCAGTTTTATCGGGCGCGAGAGCGGACCGCAGATGGGGTGGTTCCTCTCTACTTTCGATCGCAAAGAAGTCGTACAGCGATTGGAAAATATCGTTCTTTTGTAGAGACGCGCGAATCGCGCGTCTCTACGGATGCTCTTTCGTTTTTGCAATATGTTCATTGTGTTTGTAGAGACGTGCCGCCCTCCTTCACCAAGGCTTCGGACGGGTAAACCGGCACGTCTCTACTGACGAATGGAAACACACAAAATCGAGCCATGTGCTACTCTCATCGCATGACAAACCTCCTCGAGCACGTTCAATACGGCCATCTCCTGCCTGCTGCTCACGGTCTTATCGCGGAACATGCCAAGCAGACAAAAGCGCATCTATTAGCCACGGGCTCAGCCATGGAGGCTCTGGCGAAGAAGTTTGGCGGAGACGCGCAAACCTGGCGCGTTGCCGGCATGCTGCATGATTTGGATTGGGACATGCTGGAAAAAGATTACGAGAAACACTGCGGCGAGCCGCTGGAAAAACTACTCGCGACAATCCAAGCGCCGCAGGAATTACTCGGTGATATTCGCGCGCACTATGCATCCAAGTACGGTGCAGCCTATCCACTGGACAGCATGCTTCGAAAATGCCTGTACTGCGTGGATGAACTCACGGGTTTCATCATCGCTGTGACGCTGGTGCGCCCCAGCAAAAAAATCGCAGATGTGGAAGTGAGCAGCGTGAAAAAGAAAATGAAAGACAAAGGATTCGCAGCGCAAGTGGATCGTGAACAGATCAAACAATGCGAGACGCTGCTGAATATTCCACTGGATGAGTTCATCGATGTTACGATACAGGCAATGAAGGCAGTTGCTAATGATTTGAATTTGTAACTGCTTTTTTCTGATTTCGCTCATCATCAAAAGAGAAATCATGTTCAAGTAATGTCTTTTTTGCCCGTCTCACCGCCCTGTCCACAGCGGCAGCAGTTTTAGCGCGGCATTGCTCCGCTATCGCATCACAGCTTAGATTTTGAAAATATCGTAACTTTAAATACATGAAGCGCCGTTTTTCTGCGCGAGTTCCACTTTTTTCCTTTGTTTCAACATAGGAAAGAACAGTCCCCCACTTTCTCTCGTAGCATTGCTATTTTTTCGGGCAAAATCACACGATGATCAATGGGGTCAATTGGATCGTGGCCTTCTGATTTGTTGTCTAGATTATGATGCATTGAAATCGGTTTCCCAAAAACAGGATGACATCGTTTTTGACATGTATCTCCCTCGCGAAAGCCCAAATATACATTGCTAGCCACACCAAGAAGCAGCTTAATTAATGGGTAGCTTCCATCATATGTATATCTCAGCTCCCAAACTGCAAACAGGACCTCTTGTGTTAATTCCTCAGCAATATGAAAGTTGCCGGTTCTCTTGCAGAGATAGCTGAGCACATTCTGCCTGTACTGCTCCAACGTTTCTCCGGTAATAAGAGTGCACTCCTCAATTACTTGTGATTTATCAATCACCGAAGCTGCTGTGGGAAATTCATCCAACATTGGAAAATACTGCTCTATTTTTATGGAATTGCAAATAGTTGGAATCTTGATGCTCAAAACTCTCATCGCAAAGCCAACGCATCCGCTATGCTAACGGCAATGCACCGCTTCTTCCCAAGCATTATCGAGCCGCTGCTGCGATCTATTAATGCTCGATCATTGATTGAAATCGGCATGGGCGAAGGCAAGCATTCGCACCTACTTGCTGCATATTGCGAAGAGCACGGAGACGAATTGCAGTGCATCGATCCCCGCCCGTGGTTTGATGCCGCTACTCTGCTCGGAAAATATCCGCGCGTGCGCTTCCACAAAAAACGGAGCATCGAAGCACTGCAAGAAATTGATGCGTGCGACGCAGTCCTCATTGATGGCGACCACAACTGGTACACCGTAACGCAGGAACTGAAGTTGATAGAAGCAATGGCGAAGCGTTCCGGAAAATTTCCTCTTGTGCTGCTCCATGATGTGGCTTGGCCGTACGATCGGCGCGATTTGTATTATTCACCGGAAGAAATCCCGAAAGAGTTTTTGCATCCCCACCTGCGCGCAGCCATCGTCCCCGGAGATAAAAATCTTTCACTCACAAAAGGGTTCAACGCACATTCGTTTCATGCAACGGAAGAAGGAACGCCGCGCAATGGCGTGCTCACGGCAATCGAAGATTTTTTGAAGGAGAGAGCGGCTCAGCTTCGATTCATCACGGTTCCCGGATTCCAAGGCTTGGGGATTCTTTTTCCGCTTTCCCTTGCTGAAAAACAACCACCATTCCGGGCTTTGATCCAAGATCTGGAAAGAAAAACTCCCTTGAAAGGGCATGTGGAAAAAATGGAGGAGGAACGGAATAAAATGCTCGGGAAGCTTGGCGAGCATGAACACATCGTTCGCAGATTGCAGCGCGAGTGCGCGGAAAAAGAAATGATCCTGCAGCGCATGCGGCGCTCCAAAAGTTGGCGATGGACATTGCCACTGCGGAAACTCCACAAAAATGCGCGTGTGATTGCATCACGCAATCGTCCGGCGCAAACGCCGTAGCACGCGGCGGGCAATGCCTGCTCGCGAAGGCCGCAGGGAAGATGCCTGCTCACTCTCAATCACTTTTCCGTTGTACATGTTCGGTACAACAGCGCCCGTTCGGATATCGGTAATCGTGCGCAACTGCATTTTTCCGATGTAGGGATCGGAGTGCATGGGCGTGTAATAGAGGCAATCACTGAAGTAATAATGCGTCACTTGGCTGTGGCGCGTGCGCCCGGGCTCCAAGATCGGCTCGCCGCCATGCAGCAGGTTGGCAGCCCATACGAGAATCTGACCTTTTTTCAGGAGCACTTTTTTCTTCGTCAGCCCCAAAGCACGCACATACTGCGCAATTCCTTCTTCGTACTGCTCGTAGTGTTCGTACCCGGACGGAAGCCCCAGATCATGGAAATTCCACACAGGCAGTTTGTGGCTGCCGGGGTAGATGTGAAGCGGTCCGGATGCATCATCGATGTCCTCCAGCGCCATCCACACGCCGCACATAAAACGATGCGGCACGCAGTGGAAGTGCACGGTGTCGCTGTGCGTGTGCTGCTCGGTTCCCACGGGAAAATTAAGCGTCTGGAACGGAATGGGATCGCGCTGGTAAAAAAGCTGGAGGATTTTCAAAATGCTCGGATGCACGGCAACGGCTTTCACATTCTCGGAAAATTTCCACGCATCCTGCAGCCGCAATTTTCCTTGGAGCGGTTTTGCGAGGTCCTTGATAATGCGCTCAGAAACATCACCAAGATCATCCATAAGAGGATCAAGCACCACATATCCATTTTCAGCATAGGATCGCACGAGTGCCTCATCCTGCGTTGGAAGACGCTGTTCTTGCAGCAATTCCTCAAAAAAAGGCGACTCAAACCACGGAATGTTCATCTGCGGCAGCCCTGCAAAAGCAGTCCCCGGACGGCTGAGGATTGCCGCAGAACTCTTCTGGATATCCATGGGATGATTGTAGAGAGATTAAGGAAAATGACCAACCGATCAGAATCCTGAACTCGCAGAGACGCGCGATTCGCGCGTCTCTATGGAGATTCAATGAGCGACTGCATGCACGCACTCTTCGTGCGTGAGAGCTCCTTCCTCCAGATACAAAACCCGATCACACACACGCTTCAGATGCTGCAAATTATGGCTCACGAGCAATGCCGAGGCTCCCGTCGCCTTCATGGCTGTGAGTTTTTCCAAGCACTGTATTTGGAATGCTCTGTCTCCCACGGCCAAGACTTCATCCATCAAATACACATCCGCCTTCATGTGCGTGGCGGCGGCAAAGCCCAGGCGGAGCTTCATGCCAGTCGAAAAACATTTCACGGGAAGGTCTTGGTGCGATTCCACGCCTGCAAAGGCAATGATGTCATCGATGATGGAGCGAATTTCTTGAGAAGACATGCCGCGAAAGAGTCCGTGGAAATACAAATTTTCAACGGCGCTGCGCTCGTCGTGAAAACCTGCGGAAAAATCGAAGTAAGAAGAGATGGTTCCTCGCACATCGACCGATCCGCTGTCGGGCTGCATGAGTCCTGCAAGAATGCGAAGAAGAGTTGTTTTGCCGCATCCGTTTGGGCCATAGAGTCCCACCCATTCCCCTTTTTCGACTGCGAAAGTGATGTCCTTGAGCGCCTGTACGCGCCACGCTCCCCGCAAGGGGTGAAGGAAGCGATCCTGCAGGAAGGAAATGGGCACAAGTGTCCGCTGGAAGCTTTTGGAGATGCCAGTACAAGAGATGACAGGTTCCATCCTTAGTATTCTTGCAGGAAAGACTGGCTCCGACGAATGAAGATGAGCACCCCAATGGAAAAGAGTAGGAGACAGAGGATGGTGAACCCCAGCGCATGCAGCGCACTCGGTGCCTGAGATGGAGAGAAGATCATTGCGCGACGGGCGTCGTGGATGAGGACGGAGAGTGGCTGGAACCGTACGAAGATATCCAGAAATCTAACCCACGAGATGTCGCGCATGAGCCCCGGCACCTGCAGCAGTGCCTCAAAAAAAGGACGATCTGCGGAGTACGGATACATGATCGGCGTGAGCCAGAAGAGAATCTGCGTCATGACGCTCCAGAGATGCGGAATGTCTTTGAAGCGCAGCGAGAACGAAGAAAGCATCATCCCGACTCCCAGTGCAAGCAGTGTCATCTGGACGAAAATGAGCAGCATGGAGAACCGCGTCCAAGTAAAAGTGATGTCGAGCACCAGCGCGAAGAACAGGAAAATGCAGAAGTGCGTCAGGAAGATGATGAAGTTTGTCCAGCCAACGGAAAAAATGAGGAGGATCCGCGGAAACCGCAGTTTTTGAATGATGGATTTCTTATCATGCAGCATCGTCATGCAGCCCATCGTGGTATGCGTAAAATGTTCCCACAGAATGATGCCGAGGAAGAGGTAGAGCGGATAATCCGGAATGGCATCGCGCATGAAGGGACCGAAGACATAGAGGATGACCAGAAATTTCACGAGCGGCGCCGCCAGCGACCACAAGTATCCAAAAAAAGATCCGCGATATTTCAGCACAAAATCAGACCAGCCCATGGCGAGGATAACGCGGAGCGAGTGTGCGATCGTGAATGGACGGGACATGGAACCAGCTTAAATGACCAATGACGCAATGACCAATGACCAACTTGGTCATTGAGTTTTGGTCATTGGTCATTCATCAGAGCTCGATGATCTCCCCCCTCTTCGGCATCACCACATCGATATTTTTCACATGCTTGATGCGCTCTGCAAAGGGCTGCATCTGGTGCATTTCCCCGTGTACGAGGATGACTTTTTCGAGTCCTTTGATGTCGAACACGTAGTGGTCGAGATCCGCCATGTCGGCATGTCCCGAGTACGCATCGATGTACGTCACTTCTGCCTTCTTCTGGAACACTTCATCGAAAATTTTCACGTCCTTGATCGTCGGATCCACGATCTTCCTGCCAAGCGTATGTTCTGCCATGAACCCGACCGCGACGATGCTGTTCCGCGCATCCTCGATCTCGTTGCGCAGATGATGGCGAATGCGTCCCGCTTCGCACATGCCGGAACCCGCCATGATGATCATGGGGCCCGGCGTTCCGTTGAGCGCTTTGCTCTCCTCCACGGTCTCCGTGTAACGCACCAGAGAAAATTGAAACGGATTGTGCTGTTTGCCCAGGAAGCGATCGTACATTTCTTTGTCATAGCATTCTGGATGTTTCATGAACACACTGGTGACTTTGGAAGCAAGGGGGGAATCGATGACGATGGGGAGTGCGGGAATCTCTTTTGCATCCCAGAGCACATGGAGATCGAAGACGATTTCCTGGGTGCGTTCCAGGGAAAAGGCGGGAATGAGAACTTTGCCGCCGCGCTTCGCCGTGCGGATGATGACGTCTTGCAGCGCATGCTTTGCCGTGCCGATGTCCTGGTGCTTTTTGTTGCCGTACGTCGATTCACAGATCAGCGCTTCCACGGGCGGCATGGCACTGGGATCACGGATGATGGGTAGCATTGCTCTACCCAGGTCTCCGCTGAAGCCGATGCGCCTGGCTTTGCCGTTTTCGATAATCTCGAAAACGATCATCGCGGCACCAATGATATGTCCTGCATCCAAAAATTGCGCCTTGATGCCGTCGCAGACCGTAAACCATTCGCCGTAATTCTTACCGTGGAAGATTTGCATGCAATCTTTCGCATCCTGCTGCCTGTAGAGCGGACCATCGCATTTCATTTTGGAAGCAGCCAAGTGCTTGCAGAAATATTCTTCGTCTTTTTCCTGGATGTATCCGCTGTCCATCAGCATCACTTCGGCCAAATCTTTTGTGGCATAGGTGCAGAAGACCGGCTTTCGATATCCTTTCTTGTAGAGCAGTGGAATGCGTCCCACGTGGTCCATATGCGCGTGCGAGAGCACCAACGCGTTGATGTTTCCCAGTGAATTGAAATCAAATGTCGCATTCTTGGCCGCAGCTTCTTCGCGGTGCCCCTGGAATAACCCGCAATCAAGCAGTATGCGCTTATCGCCGACCTGAATTTCATGGCACGTGCCAGTTACTTCCTGGGCGGCACCATGTGGAATTATTCGCATAACGGTTTAGAGAATTATAATAGAGAACGAAGCCCCTCGTAGCTCCGCGCTAGCGGAGCGAAGTGGGGTTGAGCCGCGCCGTGGGGGATAATTTTCATATGTGTGTTCGAAGTATGCCGCTCAAATCATTATAGCACAAAACACTTTGATTTTGTATGTTTGTGAATTGTCCGAAAATCATTGCTATCCTCCGATTTTCTTAAATACCCCCATTCGCAATTCTCGCAGCGCTTCTTGCCGTGCCTCATTTATTTTTGCCAAAGCCTGATCTACAAACGCCTGATCGGGATTCGCCTTAATTCCTGCAACAAGTAATTTAACAAGTTTCGAAGGAGCCCACACATGGCGTATAAGTGCTGATTCGGAAGCTCCTGGGGCAATGCCGGTACCCGAAAGCATCGCATTTATTTGAGTGGCCGCCTCAACGGGATCTGTGACCTCTGCCGTATCAAGCGCATCAATGATAGCTTGATAATGTGGCTTATCCTCTTCGTTGACACCGTCGTAATAGCCTTCGGGGACAGGGAAATTCATAACTTTTTAGGAAGGATAATTTATACCAACAGATTGCAGAATTAGCAAGCCCTCAGATTGCGTCAATTTCCTTAACTGACCGACTTTTAAGGCAGGATCCTCCAATGTCATAATGCGCACACGCTGCAGAGTTTTTACAGGAGAACCCACTTGTTCACACATGCGCCGCACCTGCCTGTTTCGCCCTTCTGTCAGCGCTATTCTGATTTTCGAAGGACTCATTTTTTTGACGCGTGCGGGTTTGGTAAGTCGCCCGTCCAGCAGCATCCCCTGCTCCAGTTTTTCGATGGCTCCTTTTTGAAACACATTGATGACTTCCACTTCATATTCTTTTTCATGATCGAATTTCGGGTGCGTGAGTCGATGCGCAAGCACGCCGTCATTCGTCATCAAGAGGAGACCGCTGGAATCTTTATCCAATCTTCCAACGGGAAAAATCTTTCCTTGGAGATGCTTCGGAAGGATATCTCGCACGGTGACATCTTTGAGCGGCTGGGGCGTTTTTCCGGAAGCACCTTTTCTTTTTTGCGCTCTTTTTTGACCTTCTGTAAGGATGCGTGGCGTGTCTTTCGTCCAACGTTCAATATTGCTCGTCACCACATTCACGGGTTTATGAAGTAAGTAATAGAGCATCTCCTGCCGTTCTTTCAGAACTTTGCCGTCGACTTCAATGCGATCTTTTTCTGGATCCGCCTTGTCCCCGATCTTCGCAACTGCACCATTCACTTTCACAAGACCGGCTTGGATGTATTCCTCCGCCTTACGCCTGGAAGCGATTCCCTGAGCCGATAAAATTTTCTGCAAACGCTCTAACATGCAATAATTGTACTCGCATACGACAAAAAGCCGGCGGCTCCTCTGTATGAATTCAAGGTCCCGGCAGCGACCTACTCTTGCGGTCACAAGGACAGCTACCATCGGCGCGGGCGGGCTTAACTTCCGAGTTCGGAATGGGATCGGGTGTGACCCCGCCGCTAGAACCACCAGGACTCTGAATTCAAATCGATAGAAAAATGAGATTATTGTATTCTCAAGAATATTCATGTTGTAACACACGAACAGTACTCTGATGACAGCTTTAAAAGGCCGTCAAAGACAGAGAAAGAAAAATGTTCAATTGCCCGTTCGTACCACTCGGCTAAGCACGTTGCCGTGCGCACACCTGTGGCCGATCTAGGAGCTGTTCTTGCTCCGGGCTGATGGAGAAACGCAATCTTAGGAGAAGCTTCCCACTTAGATGCTTTCAGCGGTTATCTTCGCCGAACTTAGCTACCCTGCGATGCCGCTGACGCGACAACAGGTACACCAGAGGTTCGTTCGCTCCGGTCCTCTCGTACTAGGAGCAACTTCCTTCACGTTTCTAATTGACCACGGAGGATAGAGGCCAAACTGTCTCACGACGTTCTGAACCCAGCTCGCGTACCGCTTTAATTGGCGAACAGCCAAACCCTTGGGAC
>MFXP01000010.1 GCA_001787535.1 Candidatus Peribacteria bacterium RIFCSPHIGHO2_01_FULL_51_35 | reverse complement strand
GAAATATGGACATCGCGGGTGTTCAAGATTTTCACGACGGCATAAACGGTAGTGGTTTTGCCCGAGCCGGTCGGGCCGGTTACCAGAATCATGCCGTGCGGGTTCTCCAGCGCCCGTTTGACTTTGGCCAAATCCGCCTCGGCCAGACCCAGATCGGTCAAGCTGAATTTCCGGCTCTGTTCGGACAGGAGGCGCAATACCGCGTTCTCCCCTTCCGTCACCGGCACGATGGAGACCCGGACGTCCACCGTTTCCTCGCGTGCCTGGAACTGAAGTTTGCCGTCTTGGGCCGAACGGTGTTCGTCCGTTCGCATTCGCGCCAAAATTTTCAAACGCGTCAAAATAATGTCGGACAAACTTTTCGGCACCGACCAAATATCGTGCATCACGCCGTCAATCCGGAACCGGACCAGCACCTTGTTGGCGTACGGTTCTAGATGGATGTCCGAGGATTTGTTTTGGTGGCCATAGCGCAACAGCAAGTCAACCAATTTAATCGTCTTTTCATCCCGCTCTTCGCGGCGCAAATGTTCATCCAGCACCTGTTTCAGTGTCGTTTCAAATTCCGCCTTCAAACTGCCTTTGTAATTAGTCAGGGCCTCGGCCAAATCCCGCTGGGTGATGAAAAAAGGCAAAATTCGGTCGCCCAATCGTTTTTCCAAAAAGTGAACGGTCGCCAGATCGCTCGGGTCGGTCAGGCCAACGCGGATGCCGTCCGGACCGCGCGCGAGAGCCACGACGCCGCGGTGTCGCGCGACCAGTTCCGGCACTTGCTGCAAAATTCCCGGTTCAACTTTTTCGCGGCGCAAATCAAGCCAGCGCCAGCCAAAGGCCTCGGCGACCAGTTTGCCGAGATCCCCGTCGCGGATCAGATCCTTATCCACCAATACCTCCCAAAGCGAGCGCTGGACCGCGGCCGCCTCGGCCGCGGCAGTCTCAAAATCGGCGCTGGTCACCAGCCCCGGTGCGATCAGTAATTCTCTCAATTTATCCGGCGAAATTTCCATTGGCAGATTTGGCCAGCTCGGCCTTAATTTTTTCCACCACCGTCTTCATTTCCACATCCGATTTCACTAAATATTCGCGGACGCCGAGCTCTTTGGCTTTTTTGATGTCCGCCTCCTGACCTAAGTTGGACAAAATGATAATCGGGATATTTTTGGTCGTCTCGTCCAATTTCAGTTCCGCCAGCACTTCAAAGCCGTTTTTTTGCGGCATCATTAAATCCAAAAGAATCAAATCCGGCCGCTGGCTCTGGACTTTGGCCAGCGCCTCCTGGCCATTGACGGCCTTAATCATCGTAAACCCCTCGCGCGTTAATTTGTCGCCCAAGGCCACTGATAAAAATTTATCATCTTCCACCAACAGGATTTTGCCCAAAGTGTTTACGTCGGCCATAATTTTAAGTTAAACCGCGGGTCCCGGCTTTCTTTTTCATTCCGGCCAGCGGCAAGGTAATGAAAAAAGACGTCCCCCGCCCCTCCAGCGAATCAAACCAAATCCGACCGCCGCCGGCTTCCACGACCGCCTTGACGATATACAGACCGAGGCCGGTGCCTTCGGCTTCCTTGTCCCTAACATTGTCGGCCCGAAAAAGTTTGGTGAAGATTTTCCCTTGGTCGGCGGCGGGAATGCCGTAGCCGGTGTCGGTGACGCGGATTAAAATATTATCGCCCTCTTTTTTCAGTGCCAAACCGATGACGCCGTTCGGGGCGGTGTACTTAACCGCGTTGGACAAAAGATTTTGAAAGATGATCCGCAGCAATTTGGGATCGGCGTTGATCGACGGCACTTGTTTATCGTATTCCTTGTCCAGCCGCAATTTTTTTAGATCAATTTGGGGTTTTAATTCGGTCAACACTTCATCGGCGACGGCGGAAAAATCCGTCGGCGACGGTTCCACCGCGAACGCGCCGAGATCAATCCGCGACACATTGAGCAGCGAGTTGACGAGTTCCACCATCCGCCGGTTGGCGTCGTAGAGATTTTTGAGATATTCTTTCTGTTTCTCGTTGAGCGGTCCGACTTCTTCTTCCAGCACCATTTCGGAATACCAGTTGATCGCCGAGAGTGGCGTTTTAAGCTGGTGCGAAGCCAGCGACACGAACTCGGTCTTGGCCTGATCAATTTCCCGATCCTTGGTGATGTCGCGGAACAAAATAATCGCGCCGGAGATTTCGCCCTTGGCGAGTAACGGGGCGATGGTCATTGCGATCGGAAAGAGCCGGCCGTTTTTTGCTTTAACCGACAAATTATCCAGCAAACCGATGGAGATGATGTCGCGCTCGGCGATGGCTTTTTCAATCGGCAAATCCTGATAGACCAACGGTTGATTGTCGCGGTAAATGGCGAGAATTTGTTTAATCTCCTGACCGGCGGCCTCCGGCGGCGCGGTCCGCAGTAAGATGCCGGCCGCCTGATTCATCAGAATAATCCGGCGTTCATTATCAATAGCAATCAGTCCCTCGGCCATAGACGAGAGAATCGCATTTAATTGTTCCTGCCGATCGCGAATTTCAATTTCCGTCATTGCCTGAAATTATAACGCATCGCGGTTAGGAAAACAAAACCCGCCGGAGAGGCGGGTTGTGGTTAATAACTTTCTTGATCAAAGATCCAGGATCACTATTGTCACCTTATAGCCGGAACCATCCCATAGCGGATGACCATAAACGAGACAGTGTTTGACTGGAACACTTTGGTCTTTGCTGACTTGGTCTCGGGCGCGTTCAATAATTTCCTCCTCCGAAACGTCCATTCCAGCTGGCACATACACAACAAATTCTTCCCTTTTTATTTTCGTCCGCGTCCCCATTTTCGGCTCCTTCCAAATTCAACCTACCTAAATGATCATCAAAAAAAGACCGACGCCAACCGTGGATAGTATCACAGTTGCCAAGAAAGGCAAGCATGCAAAAACCCGCCTCGTCGGCGGGTTTTTGCTACGAATGCGAATAAATCAAATTTAATCAGCAATCCAATAGTTGACGTTGGTGTAGTTGGTGCTAAAGGTGGTGGAAGCCGCGCCGGTGCCATTGTAGACCCGCACGCCAATCGCGCCGGAAGTGGTTGCTCTGGCACCGGTAACGATGATGCCAGCGAAACCAGCGGTGTCTATGGTTCCGGACGACGGAGCATCCAGAGACGCAAAGACCTTATCGTCATTAGCCGCGCCGGTAACCGTGCAAATCCATTCTTCAGTTGAAGAAGCGGCGAAAGTGGCTGATGGTCGACTGCCGGCGCAATTACCAGAAATAAACTTACTGTGAGCAGTGCCATTAGTACCGAGAGTTAAAGTGCTGTCGTCCAAGGTGGTAGCACCGGTAACATCCAGAGTAGTGCCAACAGTAAGTGAAGTGCCGACAGTCAGACCAGCGCCCGTGGTTACGGCGCCAGATAAAGTAGAGATGTCAGTCACTGCCAATGTGCCAGTGGTCACAATATTGGCGCCAATGGTGGAAGCGGCATATAACACCGTTACCGATAAAAGGAGTGTTAAAACGGAAAGGGTTAAACTTTTAGCAATTTTTTTTAGATCAATCATAAATAATAATTAATTATTAACTTCTAATAATGCTTGCAACTGGGCCTGCAGGACCTGCAATTGTTGAGTTAACGACCTGATCAATTCCTGCTTACCCACATCGCTAACGGGCTGTAACTGTATGACACTGATATTTGATAATTCATTGAGCTTAGTCCGAGTCCGCGGACCGACTTGCCCAGCCCCCTCATCAGTGGTTGTTTGAATTACTTCGTTAGCCAACTGAAATTTAACCACCGCCGCGCGCGTCAGCGCGCCAAAATAATTCGTTTCCTCCCCCGGCGCGCCGGGGCCGGCCGGAGCAACAACAAATCCGTTACTATTTAAGAATCTCTGCAGATTACGAACATCCTCATCAACAAGACCAACATTCAGGAGCCGATTGAACGAAGCGTTAACCGACGCCCTGGCCAAGGCGAGCGAAGCGGGAATGGCTGGAACCACTCCCGGCACGGCCGGGGTGGCGGCTGGCGTTGCCGGAGTAACAGGCGCTACCGGAGGAGTCCTTGTCCTAGAACCACCACCTCCACCGCTACTGCCACCACCGGAAGCAGCCACTTCACAAGTTGATGAAGATGGATAAACGGAGTATGTGTCGGCGGTAATCGGCAAAGTCACATAACTAGTGCCAGCCGTAGTATTGTCGGCACAAGTGGTCTCGCGATTTTCATTATGACTCTTCACTCGAATTGACTTGACCGCAGAGTTGTTGGAACCAACAGTGAAGCCGGAAGTATCGGGATTAGTTACTGTAAAATTATCGCTGTTAAAGTTCCAACTCTCGGCCTTAGAACCATCCATAATCAACAAATCAGCAGTCAGGGAATTATAAACCACACTACTCACTGTCACATTACCATCGGCAACGAAATCAGTAGTGGCAGCATTAGTAGTGGATGAGAGAAACAGAGCGATCGTCAGAACCGAAAACAAAAGAAAACTTTTCCCAATTATTTTTAACATATCATAATGGTAAACAATAAATCAAAAGGACTAATAATAAACTTCAACCTCTGAACCATTATACCCCAAATTTAAATAATCAAACTACTGTGCATAACTCAAGCACACAAAAATCCCCCGATGCAACATCGGGGGATTTTTACTAGCTATCCGATCAGGGTCAACCCTGACATCGGTGTAAGCTAGCTAAAACTAGGAAGCATTCAAGACTTCAGTTGATGTCTTAAATGAATCCAAGTTGAAGTTATAGAGCGTGTCGTGGATATCACCACTGTCCGTATCCCAGTTAATACCCAGGATGCGAACGCCAACGGTTACGCCAGCGGGAATCTGCGGTGTGGCATCCACCGTCAACTTAAAGCGACGAGTCTCACCTTCTTGAATAAAGAAGGAAAGCGCGCCAGCAGTAGTAACGTCACTTGCGTCATCAGTAGTACTGCCGCCAGCAACCGCTTCAAGAATTTCCCGAGGCGTGCTAGAAGCTAGACTCAAATCATGGTTAACAACACTAGATGAATTCGTGGTCGTAGCCCAAGTAATACCATCTCCACCTCCAAATGAGGAAGCGGTGGTGGTGGCCGTATCAACATCACCGTCAACATACACATCATCACCAAAAGCGGTGACATTGAAAGTAATCGTGTAAGTACCAGTGTCGTCATTGCCAGCCAATTGGCCTGCCAGTTCGTCTTCAGACGAATCGGAAGTAACAAAAGCTACTTGAATCGCCACATCATACACTGCATGAGCCTCGCCGGTAGCGGAACCAGCCAAATCGGCATCAACCAATCTGGTGTTAGACTCATCACGGACATCCCACATACTGGCCGTGTCAGTTTCAGCTTCAGTGATCTCTACTTTCATCGTGTCACCTTCATCCAGGGCATCAGCCACTGAATTAAAGGTAACTTTGATTTCTGCCTTAACCTTAGTCCCGGCAGGAATAGTATAATCAACATCATCGAAGAGATAATCTTCAACCGAACCGACAGATACTCCGTCAGAGTCTTCAATTGCCTCACCGGTGGCAATTTCCTCACCACCAATCCAAAGAGTAATCTCTTTGGCCAAATCATCAACATTCGAAGCACCAGTTACTGTGGTGCTAGCGGCCATCTTCTTGATTTTCAAGTCTGAAGTACCTTTAGCTTCCATTGTAAAGGAAAGCATCGACACATCAGCGGTATCGTCTGACGCGTGAACATCGATGGTGTGCGCGGTATTGATCATCGAACTGTCCTCAGCGATTTTCAACTCGGCGTTAACTGCGGTTGCGTAAGTCTCAAAAGAGAAAGTGCGGGTGTTAGTAGTCGGATCTTCCGAAGTGGAATCACCTCGTGCATCCACGAATCGGATCTGACGGACATCAACCGTCCAAGTTTTTGTCGCGTCACCGGTATCCAAATTGCTGATACCGGAAACTTTCACCAATAACTGACCGACTTTACCAGCCTTAATAACTGCACCGTCAGACAAAGAAATCGTTTTAGTCCACAAATTGTCGTCAGTAAAACCGCTGGCGGCAACACGGCCGACTTCTGCGCCATTAAACCAAACAGAGACATCATCGGCAAATTGGTCAAAATCGCTGGCCGCTGATCCTTCATCGAAGACCAGTTTAACAGCTGTGAACTGGAGATCGGAACCTTCGTCAGCCTCAATGTCTAAGCCGAGAACTTCTTGGTCGTTCTCATCTTCGCCGACCTTTTCAGTAGTGATACCACTCACTAGAGAATATTCCGAAACCGAACCCGCGCCACCGGTCAAACCCGTCGGAGTGGTCGGAGTCGTGCCGCCCGCGCAAGAGAGACCGGTCGTGCGGCTGGCTAAATCACCAGCCTGACAACCAGCGGGAAGAGTTGTCGGAGTCGTGCAAGACAACCCGACAACCGTGCGGCTAAACAAATCACCAGCTTGGCAACCAGTCGGCAAAGGAGCGGGAGTGCAAGAAGCGCCAGTCATTGGGTTAACCAACCAACCAGCTTGACAGCCGGTCGGTAAAGTCGTAATCGGCCCAGGACCCGTCGGTCCGGTCGTCCCAACC
>MFXP01000009.1 GCA_001787535.1 Candidatus Peribacteria bacterium RIFCSPHIGHO2_01_FULL_51_35 | reverse complement strand
AGAAGATTTCCAAGAAGAGAAGACATTCACCATTTCGCTGATAGACGGCAAGAGCGGCATCTCGCTCCAACCTTTCCCGCGCAATGTCTCTTCCCCCGATCGCTCACCGGTGGATGCGCTTATCCTTTCGCTCCGTGAAGCCAAAGTCATGACTGTGCAGACCGTCATCGGCATGATCACACTGTTCAAGTCTCTTGCGACCACGGGCACCGTCCCCGAGGGCATCACGGGCATCGTCGGCATCGCACAACTCACGCATGAATCGGTGCAAGTGGGGTTCATGACGTACCTGCGTCTGGTTGCGCTTCTCAGCTTGAGCCTTGCTATCTTGAATATCTTACCGTTGCCTGCCTTGGACGGCGGCCGTCTTTTGTTCGTACTGGTGGAAGTCGTCCTACGAAGACCGGCGAACAGACGTTTTGAACTCACCACGAATGCTGTCGGGTTCACATTTCTCCTGCTCCTGATTCTGCTCATCACGTACCACGATATTTTGCGTCTCTTCCTGTAACCCCATTTTTCTGTGACGACGTCCGTCCTCGCTGCTCCGCCGGCTCCCGCCACCGCGACTCCCGGGCTCAAGAGTCTCTGGCTCGACATTCTCAAGAATATCGAACCCAAACTCCAGCGCAGTCAGTTCATCACGTGGTTCAAGGACACGATGGCGCTGGGCTTGGAGGAAGGGACGCTCGTCATTGGCTTGCCGCTGCCCATGTACTTGAACTGGCACATGGAGCACTACCGCACGATGACGGTGGAAAGCGCGCGCGCCGTGGATGAGCGCGTTCGTCACATCATCTACAAAGTGGATGTCGGTCTCAAGGACAACCCCGATCGCACATTCGACCTTTTGGAATGTTTCCCCGAGCAGCGACGCCGCAAACTCCCGGGCAAGCAGGAAGTGAAACTGGCGGAAGGACTCATCAGCAAAATTCTCACGCCCCGCTACATGCTGGAAAATTTTGTGGTGGGTTCGAACAATCGCCTGGCGCACGCGGCCTGCAGCGCCGTCGCCATGCAACCGGGTGGCAAATACAATCCCTTGTTCCTCTACGGCGGCGTGGGACTTGGCAAAACTCACCTGCTCCAAGCGACGGGCAACGCCATCCTCAAGCAATCGCCGAAAGCCACGGTGGTCTACACGACGACGGAAGATTTCACGAACCAAGTCATCGAGGCGATGCTCCACCAGAAGATGGATCAACTCCGCAACCGCTACCGTCGCGTGGACGTGCTCATCATCGACGATGTGCAGTTCCTGGCGAACAAAGAACGCACGCAGGAAGAGTTCTTCCACACGTTCAATGCGCTCTACGAAGAGCGCAAGCAGATCATCATCTCCGCCGATCGGCCGCCGAAGGAGCTTCAGCTGGAAGACCGTCTGATCTCCCGTTTTGAGCGCGGCATGATCGCGGATGTCAGTTCCCCGGATTACGAAACGCGTCTTGCCATCCTCACGGAGAAAGCGCAGGAATACGAGATCTTCATGGACAAGAATGTCCTCCAATTCATCGCCGAGCACGTGACGAAGAACGTCCGCGAACTGGAAGGAACACTCATGCAGGCCGTGGCGCAATTTGAACTCGAACAGCGCATGCCGACTGTCAAAAGCATCGCGGACATCATGCGAAAATTGAATAAAGATCCGCACGAAGAGGAAGAAGTGATCGGGTTCGCAATGGACGCCAAGCGTCAGCCCACCTTTCAGGAAGTCTTGGAAGCAGTGAGCCGCTACTACTCGGTCTCGGTGCAGGACATGATCGGTGCTTCGCGCGTGCGTGAAATCCTCATCCCACGGCAGATCGTCATGTATCTCGGCAAGAAACATCTGCGACTCAGTTACGTGCGTCTGGGTGAACTCTTCAGTAATCGCGACCACACAACCGTGATGAACGCCTGCAAAAAAATCGATACAAATTTGCAGAATGATGCGTTGCTGCTGCGTGAAATGCGGGCGATTGAGCAGGAATTGAAGATGGCGTAGAGAAAAGTATTTTGATTGAAAATTCCATGCAGAGAGTGTATTCCTAGGTCATCCTTCCCCCGTTTTCTATGAGTGGACATCCCATTGAAACGCGTCACAGTTTCCAGGTGGCACCCACGGGACATTCCGAAGCGGAGCGAGCGGCTGTTGAAGCGCGTTTGAAAGAGATAATCGATGAAGTTGAGCAGAGAAGAGAGACCTCGATGCCGCTCGAAACATTGAAAATGGAATGAGTGGAAGGTTTTTAAGCGCTGCTCATTCTTTTTCTTGACATGCATTATAAAGAGAATACGTTTCTTCCATGATTTTGAAGGTAGACGCCGCATTTGACCGTCCGCTTGAGACAGAAATGCTTGCGTGTTTCAGGGCGGAAGGATCAGGAACCCCTTTGAATTTGGACAAAGTTTTGGTGCGTGTGCAAGAGTTGCGCTTGCAAGGAATTCGCAGTAGCAAACTGCGGGGAATTATTCGTACTGCGGCACGAGAAGCCAAGAAGGAACAGTACGAAGGAGATTCCAAGTTGCACCGCATGGTTCCGCCCGACGATCATTTGTTATTCTTCGATTCTCTTGCGACCGACATTGCGATGCTCGTGTATCAAAAAATCGAAGAAACGGGCGATCACGGCTTGCCGGATGTTCGAGAGAAGAAGGCAAAGCAAGCGGAAACAGTCGTTTGCGGACTGACGGCAAATCTTCCTTCAACGGCAAGAAGATTGATCGGGCTCCCTACGAGAGAGTTTGGGGGTGAAGAGATTTCCTGATAGTCTTTCCGCATGTCAGCAAAAAAGGATCAACCGGATGCCTTGCACAACATGCGCCACTCGCTGGCGCACATTCTGGAGCAAGCAGTCCTCAAGCTCTGGCCGGACACCAAGTACAGCATCGGTCCGCCCATTGAGAACGGGTGTTACCATGATTTTTTGTTCAGCACTCCCATTTCCGAGGATGATTTTCCGAAGATTGAAAAGGAGATGAAGAAGATCATCCATCAAGGACAGACGTTTCGTCGCGATGAACTTTCGACGGCCGAGGCGAAGAAATACTGGAAAGAGCGCAAGCAGCCGTTCAAAGTCGAGATGATCGAAGACTTGGAAAAGAACGAAGGGGCGAAGACCGTGACGAACTACGCGAATATCGGGCCGAAGGGCGAAGAAACATTCGTGGATCTCTGTCGTGGCGGCCATGTCGAAAATACGAAGGAGATCGCTCCGGATTGCTTCAAGATCATGACACTTGCCGGTGCATACTGGAGAGGAGATGAAAAACGCGAACAGATGACGCGCATTTACATCGCGGCGTTCGCAACGAAAGCGGAACTGGATGCCTATCTGCAGATGATGGAAGAGGCAAAGAGACGCGACCATCGCAAGCTTGGCAAAGAATTGGATCTCTTCACGTTCAGCGACATGGTGGGTCCCGGACTGCCGCTCTGGACACCCAAGGGAACGGTCATTGCCGATGCCATCGAAGAACTTGCCAAAGAAAAAGAGGAACAGGGCGGCTACCTGCGCGTGCGCACGCCGCACATCGCGAAAGGAAAACTCTACGAGCAGACGGGACACTTGGCGCACTACAAAGAAACGATGTTTCCGCCCATGAAATTGGACGGAGAAGAAGAGTATTACTTGAAGCCGATGAACTGTCCGCACCACCACCAAATCTTCGCATCCCAGCCGCGCAGCTACCGCGATATGCCGCTTCGCCTTGCGGAATACGGGCATTGCTACCGCTATGAAGGAAGCGGCGCGCTTTTTGGGCTGATGCGCGTGCGTTCGCTTACGATGAACGATGCGCACATTTATCTGCGCGAAGACCAGTTTGAGGAAGAATTCCTTGCTGTCTGCAACCTGTACATGGAATATTTTAAGCTCTTCGACATCAAGAAATATGTCATGCGATTGTCATTGCACGATCCCAAAGGCCTGGGCAAGAAATACGTGGATGCTCCGGCGCTGTGGAAGAAGACCGAAGACATGGTGCGGAAAGTGATGAAGAAGTCGAGCATCGACTTCATCGAAGTGCCGAACGAAGCAGCCTTCTACGGACCGAAGATCGATGTCGAAGTCTGGAGCGCCATCGGGCGTGAATTCACGCTGGCGACAAACCAAGTGGACTTCGATGTGCCCGGAAAGGTGGGGCTCTCGTATATTGGCGAAGACGGCAAAGCACATGTGCCGCTCTGCATCCACCGCGCGCCGCTGGGCACGCACGAGCGCTTTATCGGCTTTTTGATCGAACACTTCGCAGGATTATTCCCGCTGTGGCTCGCTCCCATCCAGGTGGCATTGGTTCCGGTTGCAGGCACGCACGAAGACTACGCTTTGCAGATCGCAAAAGAATTAAAAGAACATCATGTTCGCACGGTGTTCTATGGACACGAAGAATCACTCGGCAAACGCATCCGCCAAGGAGAACAACAGAAGATTCCGTACCTCATCGTCGTTGGTGACAAAGAGGTGGAAGCGAAGAGCGTGACTGTCCGCAATGTGAAGACGAAGAAACAAGTGACGGTTTCGAAAGACGAATTTGTGAAGACGACAGTGCAGGATATTGCTGAACGCAAGCTGGAAGCATCGATTGGATAATTTTTCGATCACCTCTCCCTAATTCTTAGGATGGAAGAAATTGCCATTGATCCGCTTGTAGAGACGCGCGAATCGCGCGTCTCTACGGACGAACGGAAAGAAGAGGGCAAACCGATAAAAATCCTGCTATCCTTCCCCCATGTTCGAAGCCTTCCAGATCGGACCGTTCATTATTTGGACGCGGCTGGTGTTCCTGCTCATTGGCATTTGGCTCTCGGCGGAGTTTTTCTTCCGATTGGCGCAGAGTGCCAATCTTTCGCTCCAGCATTTCCGTGAGCATGCGCTGCACTATGCAGCTGCTTTCGTGCTGGGAGGAAGGATCATTGCCGTCGTTTCCGAGTATCGCGTGTACATGAAAGATATCTTGCGCATCTTCATTCTGTGGGATGGAGGATTCAGTTATTTGGGCGGCGTCATTGGCATCGGATTTCTGTTGTACTTTTCCACGAAGAATCAACGATCCACATTTCTGCAGTGGCTGGATGCACTCTTGCCTGCCGCCTGCCTGGGACTCGTTTTCTATTGGCTGGGATCATTTGCATCCGGCTCCCATTACGGCGAGCCGACGGATTCCTTCCTGGGTGTGACGTACGACGCCATGAACGTGCGCTACGCAGTGCCCATCCACCCCGTGCAGCTGTATTATGCCATCTTCTACTTTCTCCTCACGTTCCTGCTCCTCGTCATTCGCAAGCGCGCAAGGCGCGTGGGGGCGGAGACGCTGTTCGGAATTTTCCTTGCAACGGTGGGAACGTTCTTCCTGGAAAACTTCCGCGGAGACTTTGGCATTCCTGTGTTCGCCATGAAGATCGACTTTGTCATCCTCCTCATGCTCTTCATCAGTCTCGGCATCTTTGCCGTCATTGAACTCAAACTCAGCAATCGCATGCTCATACTCTGCGAAGCGCTTCTCGGTCTCTTTTACGGCGGTTACCTCTTCATCCGTCCGTGGCTTCACTTTGCCACGTTTGAACTCCGGTTCAGTCAATTCCTCTCCATTCTCGCGCTGCTTGCAACCATCGTCTACGTGGTAGTGCATCGTCGGCGTTATCCCCATCTTTAATCATGTCGTTCTCCATACCTTCCGCTTTTTTCATTCTTTCTTCGGATCCCGTATTTCGCACGGCGCAACTTGCGGTGCTCGCGTTGGGTATTCTCGACATGTTCCTCATTCTCTTCGCCACACGTGATGTCATCCTTCGCAGCCATTCTTTCTTTTTCCAAGCGTTTGCCATTTTGATCACCGCCGTGCTGCCGTTCTTTGGATTTTTTCTGTACGTGCTCATTCGTCCGTCTCAGACCATCCGCCAACGGGAGACGGATACCATGCTTCGGGAACTGATGAAATCGAAAAAAGAGGTTGTCCCGGAGGGGCAAATGGGGCTAGGGTTCCCCCCGGCAGATGCATCCAACGATGTCTCTTCCTAATGTTTCCTTCGCCGCTATGCAGATCCTCTCCTACCTCTTTTATCCAAATCCCGGAAACGCGGCCTATACAAGCCCCAAAGCGTTGCTGCTGTTGGCGGTCTGCGCAGGACTTCTTTTGATCGCAGCAAGCATCAAAGTCTGGCGCATGAAACTGAAAAATCCCGTAACGAAAAAACTCAGCGGCACGTGGCCGGCATCATTCCTCTGGTTCGGCATCGTCGGTCTTGTCCTCGTCGTTTCCCGCGTGGAAAACATCCAGTTCCTCGCCATGCGTTTTCTCTGGGTGCTGTGGGGCGCCTCCTTTTTCCTCTTTGTTTTCTTCCAGGCGAAGCGGTACCGCATGCGCAATTACGAAGTGTTGCCGAAAGTCGTCTCCACCGATCCTCGAAGCAAATATCTTCCGGGCAAGAAAAAACGGTAATTCTCCACTCTTATGACGGAAGTCATCCATCAAGGAATCAGTTGGCGCGATTACGCAAATCCTTCCGAGGAGGAACTCCGCGAGCTGCAGCAGCGCTACCATTTCCACGATCTTGACATAGAGGACTGCCTCAGCGAGAACGAGCGACCGAAGATCGAGGAATATGAACAGTACATTTTCCTGGTGTTTCACATTCCGTACATGGGCAAGAACGACCGCATCGTGAAGGAAGAAGTGAACATCTTTTTGGGTGCGGATTTCATCATCACCATCCACGGCGGCAAGATTCCGCTCATTTCCACGATGATGCAGGAGATCACGGATTTTCAGGAGAAGAAGCTGGAATACTTGCAGGAAGGAACGGGCTATTTCCTCTACGAATTCATGCGCCAGCTCTTCGACCAGGGGTTTCCGTTGGTGGATGCCATCAAGAAGAGACTTCGCACCGTGGAGGAGGAGCTCTTCGAACGTGAAGCCGAAACCGGCGTGCACCGCGACATTCTCGGCGTGAAGCGCAACATCATCACCATGCGCAGCATCATCCAGCCGCAGCGCACGCTCATTGCCGTGCTGGAGCACAAGAACAAGAAATTCATTTCTCCCGACCTCGGCATCTACTTCGATAACATTTTGGATGCCATCGAGCGCCAGTGGGCGCTGCTGGAAACCGCCAAGGAAGTGAGTGATGCATTGCACGAAACGCATGAGTCGTTGCTGAGCCACAAAACGAACGCCGTCGTGCGCGTCCTCACCGTCATCAATGTTCTTTCTCTCTTTCCCATCTTCGTGACGGGACTCTATGGAATGAACGTGCATCTTCCGTATGCAGAGAGTCCGTATGCTTTCATTTCCATCACATTGGTGATGATTGCAGTATTCGTTTGGACCATTTGGTACTTCTTGAAGAAGAATTGGTTTTGATGTTGTGAATAGAAGATTGATTTTGAACCAGGTGCAATGGACGCTCGATTTTGATCGAGTGGTACGTGGTGGGATTTCAAGAATCGAAGTAACACCAAACACCAAGGGAAGGGAGTAAGTTCCAAAATTCTCAAGGACTTTTTTCCCTGGGTACTTGGTTCTTTCTTGGTGTTTGGTGATACTTGGAGCCTTTTGTGCAGATTTTCGATAATTCGCATTCATCTAAAGAATAGAAGGACTGAAAGGGAATGGAACCGCTTCCACAAGCTCAAAAATAGTAGAATTGACAGTTGGCTGCAACTAAAGGAGAATCTCCGTTCCTATGCCACTGAAACACTTTACGGAGACTCTCCTCATCGTTCTTTTGGGTCTCGTCACGCTTCTGACGGGTGTAGTCATGGACACACTGCCTCTTCTTCCGGAAGGTGCATTACCATGGGCGATTGCGTTTGCGGTTGCGCTTCTGTACGGACTCTCGCTCTATCCACTGCTCAAGAAGAACCGAGCCGATAATTCGTTCCGCATTCTTCATTTTCTTCCGGCGGCCATGCTCGTTCTCTGGCTTGCGATCGAATTGCTCACGCTCAAGTTTCCGCAAGCTCTTGCATTGCATCATTGGTACACCTGGGGATGGTCGGTGGTGGTCGTTGTTCTCTGCTTCCTCTTCTTCATCGCATTCTGTCTGAACGTCATTCGCCGCCGTGTGCCGCGCATTGCGTTGCTCCTTCTGCTCCTTGTTCCTTTCACGGGACTCGCATTCGCAAGCGAGCAGTACTACCACTGGGATCAGCAAGTTTCGTCCATCGTGTGGCAAGGGAACTGGTGGGATCTCGTCGGGACGGGCACGATCATTGCCGGCACCCAGAATGGCGACAACGCCAATTTGGATCCTTCGGATAATCCGCAAGAGGAAGCATGGAGACGCCGTCTTCGTGCGTTGGATGAACGCAGGAAGAGCATTGCAGATGAGAAAGATGGCAAGAGCAGCAGCTCCAAAATTGCCTCGAAGGCTTCTTCCAAAGCATTGGTTGCTTCTTCCTCCAGCCGCGTTGCATCTTCGGCTCGCTCAAGCACCGGTCAAAAGAGCAGTGGTCGCGAGATTGCCCAAGTCAAAACTCCTCCTCCGCGCCTCCCAACATCGGGTGGGGAAATGAGCGGCTTGGTATTTGCAATGCTGGCAGGCTACATGTCAGTCTTGCACCGCAGAGCAGTCAAACGCCGTGGTTGAAGCAATTTGACCGGTTTACAATGCAAGGTATATCCTTGTTTCTCATGGCTGATACTGATCCTGCAACCAAAGGCGACCTCAAAATCGTTCAATCAGATCTGAATGACTTACGATCCGAGATGATGGATCGTTTTGATCAACAACATCATTCTTTGATGATCATGTTTGAACAATTCAAGCACGATGTGCTCGGCGGATTTCGCGACTTTGCTTCGGTTCAGAAAGATAAAAACATTAATCATGAACAGCGCATTCAGCATCTCGAAAAGATAGTCGGTGCAACTGCAGCATAAGTCTGTACATTCGCGTGGAGCAAGCGATCTTTGTTTTTCGTGGATCTTTTGTCTAGCATGGGTGCATGATAAAGATTGCCACATTGCATGCACGCCAAATCCTCGATTCCCGTGGAACCCCCACGGTGGAAGTGGATTGCATGTTGGAGGACGGCAGTCTTGGACGTGCAGCCGTTCCTTCCGGGGCATCCACGGGCTCGCACGAAGCTTTGGAACTGCGTGACGATGACAAGAAGATCTACAACGGAAAATCGGTGGAGAAGGCCGTCGGCAATGTCGATGGAGCCATCGCAAAAGCGTTGAAAGGATCCTCTGTTTCGGATCAGCGCACCATCGATCTGAAACTCATTGATCTGGATGGCACGCCGAACAAATCCAAACTGGGTGCCAATGCCATTCTCGGCGTTTCCATGGCAATCTGCCGTGCACGCGCCCTTGGCGAGAAGCAAAGTCTCTGGCGCTCCCTTCAAGTGCAATTTGGCGAGGAATCCAAAGAAGTGCGCCTGCCGGTTCCGCTGATGAATGTTTTAAATGGCGGCGTGCATGCGGATAACGGACTCAGCTTTCAAGAGTTCATGATCGTCCCGACGGAATTCAAAACATTTGCCGAAGCGCTCCGCGCAGGTGCCGAAGTCTTTTATGCACTTAAAGATATGCTCAAAAAATTCCAGTACGTTACGGCAGTGGGGGATGAAGGAGGCTTTGCACCCATGCTCGCCGATGCGGATCACGTGTTCTCCATGCTGATGTCTGCTATCGACGCAGCAGGATACAAAGGCAAAGTAAAACTTGCGATCGACGCCGCTGCATCCGAGTTTCATCAGAAAGGCGTCTACACGGTCGATGGCAAGAAACGTTCCTCCAATGAACTCGTGCAGTATTACGAAGAACTATGCAAGAAGTACCCCATCATCAGCATAGAAGACAGTCACAGTGAAGATGACTGGGAAGGATTCACTGCCATGCAAAAGGCACTGGGAGATCACGTGCAGCTTGTCGGTGATGATCTTCTTGTGACGAGTACAAAGCGGATCGACGAAGCCATTCAGAAAAAAGCTGTGAATGCAGTGCTCATCAAGTTAAACCAAATCGGCACGGTGAGCGAAACTGTGGATGCGATTCAGCGTACGCAAAAGAATGGTTGGAATGCCGTCGTGAGCCACCGCAGTGGGGAGACGGAAGATACGTTCATTGCACACTTGGCAGTCGGTCTTGGCACAGGGCAGATTAAAACTGGATCACTTTCGAGAACGGATCGCATCTGCAAATACAATGAACTCCTGAGGATTGAGGAGGAAGCAGGGAAGAAGGCTTCTTATCGATCGCCTTTTGGTGCGTAACGATTTATCCACCATTGTTTCAACGGTGGCAGCGTGACGGTGGAAAGCAGGTACGCGACACTGGGAATCAATGCATTCAAAAAAGGATTCGGAGCATCCAACATCCAGAGAAGAATTGATGCTGTGAGATACGTCAAAATTCCAATTGTCATGCGCCGAAACATGCTCGTTTCCCAAGCCTTATCCGCTTCCACGCGTTTATTGCGTTGCAGTATTGCTTCGATGTTTGATTCAAGATTTCCCATAGTAATGGTCGGGACGACAGGACTCGAACCTGCGACCTCATGCACCCCATGCATGCGTTCTAGCCAACTGAACTACGTCCCGAACCGGTGATGATTTTCACTCTGAAGAGTGGGGTATCGGAAGTATATCATGGTATGTGGCTAGGAAGGCGAGTGATACGATTCTCGGCTAAACGAATGACCAATGACAGGCAATGACCAATGACCAAAAATAACCTTGGTCATTGGGATTTGGTCATTGGTCATTTGTCATGCCCAGAACCTCTTCCACACGGCTTTGGTTTGTGCTTAGATAACCCCTTTTATGCCATGCGGTTTCGCCAACACGGGCACAGGGGAAGAATTGCTTAAAATAGACAAATATGTTATAATAATATGTTAAGCATATGAGCTTATCTCTCACTGAATTCTCGGCTGCAACCAAGGTGATAGAAGATCACCGGAAGATCCTTGTGATACCGCATGCCAATGTGGATCCGGATGGTCTCAGCAGCGCTTTGGCCTGCTACGAGATGTTTAGGGCCATTGGCAAGGACGTGACGGTCATCTGTCCGGATACGCCGCCGGAATCATTGGAATTTTTGCCGGGCTTTGAGAAGATAGAACAGGAGATAGCAGAGAGCCAGAACTTTGTCCTCACCATCAACTTGGATGACGGCGTGGAAGTCGACAAATTGCGCTACACGGTCGAAGACCGAAAGGTGAACATCATCGTCGTGCCGAAGTCTGGGCGCATTCTCCCCGGGAATATTTCCTTTGGAGAAGGAGAGAAGAAATATGATCTCATCGTCGTCGTGGACAGCGCGGATCTCGCGCTCCTCGGATCCATCTACACCGAGCACACGGATTTCTTCGCAGGTGTTCCCATTCTCAATGTCGACCATCACATTTCCAATGTGAAGTTCGGACAGCTGCAACTTATCGATCCGACTGCCGCCAGCGCCACCGAAGTGCTCTACACGTGGTTCATGCAGAACGCAGAGTGGCGCAGGAACATCACGCCCGATATGGCGACACTGCTTCTCACGGGTTTGATCACCGATACGCGGAGTTTCCAGAACCCGAACACCACGCCACGCTCGCTCGAAATCGCAGCGGAACTCTTGGAGAAAGGTGCACGCCAGCAGGAGATCATCCAGCATATTTACAAGACGAAGCCTTTGAGCACACTCAAGATCTGGGGACGCGCACTCAATCGTATCCAAATGGATCCGGATGCAGGCATTGTGTGGTCTGCCATCAGCAAGGAAGATCTCGATGAAATGGGTGCAACGGCCAAGGAGACGTCGGGCATTTTGGATGAACTCATCTCCACGATTCCGAATGCCGATGTGCACGTGCTCTTTACGGAGCTGGAGGAAGGAGGACTGAAAGCAAGCATGCGCTCGTCACCCGCCATCGACGTCAGCCGTCTCGCAGGCGAAACGTATGGTGGCGGCGGTCATGCACGCGCCTCCGGTTTCCGCGTAAAAAACTTTTCCAACTTCCAACTGCAGGTGCTAGAGAGCGTGCAAAAATTGAAGGAGGGGATGAAGCGCCAAAGCGCGGAAGCGGACGCCGAGTTCCCACGCGAACAGGAGTTCCTTCCGCAAGCGACGGATGCGTCGCCCAAGCCGGTTCAGAAGAAAGAAGAAGCCGCTCCTAAGAAAAGCAGGAAGGAGTCCGTACCCGAGAAGAAAACGATTAGAGAGAGGGATATTGTGAAGGATCTGACACCGGGGGATTAATGGCATAACGCAGAGCGCCCATTCGTGGGCGCGGTTTTTTCGTTTCTATTCAACCGCGGCCAGGAATGGCCGCTCTTCTATTTCTTGATGGCTTCTGTTACGCTACGAGCGGCTTTTTCCTTATTTCTATGCGCCTTGTTCAGGTGGCAAAGGCATTGGGCATGACAGGACAAGAACTGCGACACGAGCTGTCGCAGGTCAACTTTGGGGTCAAGCCGACGGACCGCGAGATCCCGGATGCGCTTGCGAAGGGTGTTCTTCGTTTCGTTGCGCAGAAGAAGGGCATCACCATCGACGTCGATAATTTGGGATTGGATATGGGAGAAGAAGAAAGTGAAGAGTTTGCGCAGGAGAGCGCGACCACGACGGTGGAATCAGCGGATGGAGCGGGAGCACCCCAGCAAGCTGCAGCACCCGCCAAAGCTCCCGTGTCCACGGAAGGATTGAATGTTCTTCGAAAACTCTCTTTGGAAGACGTCTCCAAGGAAGCGATCCAAAAGCAGACGCAGGCATTGAAGGGGACGAAAGTGGATCGCGAGGATCGCTTGCGAGAACAGAAGGCATTGGCAGCCGTGCAGAAGAAAAAACAGACATCGCAAACAGTGCAGGAACAAATCAAAAAGAAGGAAGGACTCGTCATGTTGCCGGATCAAATCTCCGTGAAAGAACTTGCGGAGAAGACAGGCATTCAAGTGCCCATGATCATTCAGACGCTCATGAAGAACGGTGTCATGGCCACCATCACGCAATCCATTGATTACGACACGGCGGCAATCGTCGCAACGGAGCTGGGCATAGAGGTGCAGCGTGAACTCCGTTCCGCGAAGGCCGAAGATCTTCTCTCGAAAAACTTGAAGGAACTCTTGAAAGACGAGCCGGAAAACTTGGTTCCGCGCCCGCCCATCGTCGTCGTGATGGGACATGTGGACCACGGGAAGACCGCGATCCTCGATGCCATCCGCGAAACGGATGTCGTGTCGCAGGAAGCAGGCGGTATTACGCAGCACATTGGCGCGTACCAAGTGGAACATATGTCCGGAGGCGAGAAGAAAAAAATCACGTTCTTGGACACTCCCGGCCATGAAGCGTTCACCGCCATGCGCGCGCGCGGAGCCCAGCTTACGGACATCGCCATCATCGTGGTGTCTGCGGAGGAAGGAGTGAAGCCCACGACCATCGAGGCAATCCACCATGCCAAGGATGCAGGTGTTCCCATCATCGTCGCCATCAACAAAATCGATCGTGAGCGCGCGGATCCGGATAGGGTGAAAGGGGAACTGGCCGCGCATGAATTGCAGCCCGAAGAATGGGGTGGCACAACGCCGATGGTGCACACGTCCGCCGTCACCAAGCAGGGGATTCCCGATTTGCTTGATCACATTCTGCTCCTTGCGGAACTCCATAACATCCGGGCGAACCCGAACCGCACGGCCGTTGCGACGGTCATTGAAAGTCATTTGGATACGTCGCTGGGGTCACTCGCCACGCTCATCGTCAACGCGGGCACGCTCCACGTCGGTGATGTGTTCATCTGCGGCAGGACGCTGGGACGCGTGAAAACCATGATGGATGCGCACGGCGTAAGGCTCACGGAAGTATTGCCCTCCGGAGCGGTGCGGATATCCGGTTTGAACGATGTGCCGCAAGTGGGCGACATCATCCAGGTGGTGCCGTCGGAGAAAGAAGCCCGTGTGCTCCTGGATGCAGTC
Organism: Candidatus Peribacteria bacterium RIFCSPHIGHO2_01_FULL_51_35; assembly: GCA_001787535.1. Taxonomy (GTDB): domain Bacteria; phylum Patescibacteriota; class Gracilibacteria; order Peribacterales; family Peribacteraceae; genus 2-02-FULL-52-16. Next base: position 80,019 of record MFXP01000009.1, on the reverse strand, counting down.
CTTGCAAAAGAATCGGATAAGCCCAAGCGCAGTTTTGCGGATCTCGTCAGCCGTCTCTCGGAAGGCAAATTGACGCAGCTCAAGATCGTCCTCAAGGCCGATGCACAGGGATCCCTGGAAGCGATCCAGGAAGCGTTGTCCCGCCAAATCACGGAAGGAGGAGTCAGCGCGAAGATCATTCACACGGCCGTGGGGGCTGTCTCCGAAAGTGACGTGATGATGGCTGCCGCCAGCGAAGGAATCGTGCTCTCGTTCAATGCACCTGTCTCGGGTGATGTGTTGCGGACAGCGGAACGCGAGGGCGTGAAGGTGCTGCAGTATTCCATCGTGTACGATCTACTTGCCGAAGTCGATCGCTTGCTGAAAGGGTTGATCGAACCCGTGGAGGAGGAAAAGATTTTGGGACATCTGGAAATTCGCGGCGTGTTCCTGACGAAGAAAAAAGAACAGATAGTCGGCGGCAAAGTGACGGATGGCATCATCAAGCGCGTGCCATTCCGCTTGATGCGAGAGGACAAAGAAGTCGCCGTTGGACGCATCACATCGCTCAAGCACGTCGACAAGGACATCAAAGAAGCCAAGGAAGGAACCGAGTGCGGCATGCGCGTGGAAATCAGCGTTCCCATCTTGGAAGGGGACGTGATGGAAGCGTACACGCGCGAACTCAAGCGCAAGGAAGAGGTTTAGGTCTTCTTCACCTCCTTCGTCGCATCGATGAATGTCTTGAACGCGGTTTCATCGCACCCGATCTTGATGCATTCCTTGACGATGGCATTCGCTTCGTCACTGCGACTCTTTTGCAGGATGTTCTTGAACTGCACAAAATCTTTTCCGTTCGTGATCATCGCTTGCAGTTTCTCGCGCACTGCGGGAGTGTCCGCTCCCAGTTTCCTCAAGAGGAAATCCCGTTCCTTCGGATCTGTCGGGGCTTCGCCGCGCGCCATCGCATTCCAGATATTCTTCTCTGCGTCGGAGAAGGAGTCGGTATCCAAGTTCCTGATCTTCTCCGCTGTGTTTGCCCACTCAAGCCCGCGAATGGCGTAATCTTTTACCAATGTTTGGTAGGGCTCGGTTGCCTTTCCCAAAAATGCGATTTCGCGCCGCAAGGATTCACTGCCCATTTCGCCCAGCCGTCCGCCCATGGCTGCCAACGCCGCAAGACCCAGGTAGAACGCGGGCAAGCGAATGTCCTTGTCCGGTCTGCGCAGCGCAATGCCCAGCGTCGCGATGCCAAGGATTCCTCCCACGCCCGCCAGCGCCAAACGGGCTGCAAAATTTTCTTTTTTTTCCGTCACGGACTTTGGGAGCTGTACGGGAATGGGTTGTTCGGGATGTCGAATGAACGATTCTTTCCGCTGCAGATCTTCGTATGCCTCGAGTGCCCTGAGTGTGTTTCCCACTGCCGCCTGAACAAAGGCAGGAGCCGGTGTTTGCAGCCACTTCGTGAGGTGATTTCGGTACCGTGTGATCGCGGCGAGGTTGATGGTGCCGTTATTGAGGAGAAAAATCGCATCTGTATCCACGCCATCCTGTGGATTCTTGGGAAAATTGAACCCAAGTGCGCGGTGCACTTCTTCCAGTTCCTCCCGCAGCGAAGTGAATTCCTGGGGAAGAGGCAGATGTTCTTTTGCGAGCTTCAACGCATTCTCCATCGTCGCGCGCGCTTGCGAGAGATGGGCATCCACCACGCTTTTGCACTGATTGAAAAGCGCGGGGATCATTTTGTCCCTCTGTTTTGGATCCGGAACGATTCCATAACGCCTCAAGGTGCTGTCGAGTGCCGCGCAATTCTGTTCCAGTTTCTTTTCCGGGGATTCCGTGCCGGTTTCCATGGGAGCCTCAATCTTTTTTTCGGGGTCGGTCATGGTTGATTAGGGTGCAGGGGGGCCGCCGGCACCGGCGGGAGGAACAGCAGCAGGAGCGGCGCCTGGGGGTGGAGCGGCTGGATTGGAAGCGGGTGGTGCGACGACCGGAGGAACGGGAGGTACGACAGGAGCAGCAGGCGCTTTACTGTCCACGAGTGCTTGTCGCAATGCTTTGCCATGAGCTTCGGAAGAAAAATCGCGATGAGACAATGCCTCCACAATTTGATCCGGTGTCAGAAGTTTTATCTCTGCATCTTTTGTTTTTATTTTTAAAGCAGTCACGAGATCATTGAGCAACCTTTTGCGATCTGCTGCAACAGTTGAGCGCGCAATATCCGCAATTTTACCTTTCAGTTCCGGAGCAAGACCGTCTTTATTTATAGATGCACGAGTCTTTGCCATCTTCTCTGGGTCGCCGCCCCTTCCGCTACTGCCGTCCCATCGTCCATTGTCATCCAAGTCCTGATTCCAGCGACGAGGATCTAGACTCTTGAAAGCCTGCAACGGAGACATGCCTCCGCCTACGGGCAGGAACGGCAAGGCCAGAGGAGCCTTGAGAGCGAGCTTGCCGAAGTTCTTGCCGTATTGACCGATCGGTTCCGTGACTTTTCCAATGATTTCATTTTGTTTGAGAACCATGAAGACGCCGATCCAGAGCACGACGATCGCGAGGATCATCCACATGAGTTGCCAAATGTCTTTCACGCCCGCGAGCAGCGGGAGAGCCGTGTCCAATTTTGCAAATCCCGGCGGGATGGGCGTGTTGACGCCGGCGTTGATCATGACAAATCCCACCGTAAAGGGGATGGCAACCATGGCGGGCAAGAATGCCGCCGTGAGGAAAAGCTTTCCGATTTTTTCCCAAGGATTAAAACCCGGAATTTTATCTCCAATGACAAATCCCATCACGGCGACGGGCATGAAGGCCATGGTGATCCAGAGGATGGGAATGCGGATAAAGAACGCCAGCACCAGAGCGAGGATGGGGAAAAAGAGCGCAATGTGGATGATGAATACCAGCACGATGCGCATGATAAACATCAGCATTTCTCGAATGTCGCTTTTGTCTTCCGGCGCCACCGCTCCGCCTGCTCGCGGATTCACCACCTGCGCAAGCACGGCCAGCCGTGCATGGTTGATGATGAGACCGTTGATGACGGCGTTGTGGTCCCACGTCTCCGGAGCATCGAAGGGAGATTCATGAAAGCAGACGAGTCCGCTCAAAGGACACACCCATCGTGGTGCGGGAGTGGCCGGATCATCGGGCGTGATTTTTTCCGTCTCCTCAAAGAACTTCACGTCATCCACGATACGACATGGCTCTGCGGGTTTTGCGGGATCATCGGACGGAATGCGGCAGGTGACGTCCGCCACTTCCAGGAGGGAAGGAATCTGATACACGGTGTAGGTGAGCACTTGGCTCACATCCAGAATGACGCGCGGAATGAACCAGGAGAAATTGATGAGCACGACGGCCAGCACGAACTTTGCCCGATAGTTCTTCACGAGCTCCGTATTCGTTTTGATGATCGTCATCACGGCGCCCACCACAAGCAGGATGGCAAAGATGACGTTCATCAAATCACGCGTCAGCTGCCAGATGGTGTGGAGCATGCTGAGGAGCGGCCCGTCACCGCCGCCTTCCTTGAGGTCGAAAATGAAGAAGGGATCCAGAACGATGTCGAGCAGGCGAAAGAGAATCCACATGAGGAGATTCATTCCCGTAATCAGGATGGACAGTGCAAATGCCAGCCAGCTCATAAGTGCCTGCGATTCTTCATTGAGTCCCGCCGCATGCACGACGGGAATACTCAACAGGCTCTCTGCAAAACCGCTTGTACTCGACCAAACAAGGAACAGCACGGATGCGAGAACGAGGATTTTTTTTGGTATTCGCATTTCCCACTATCATAGCAGATATTACTGCAAAACCCAAGGCAGCGAGTAGGGGATACTGCACAGACACAAGCCAAAATGCATGAGTTGCAAAGAGATACCAGAACACAAATTGTTCTCCAAGGCGAGTACTTTTTGTGTTCAACGATAAATTTTTAAAAACAACTAATACGATGATTTTGGCTTACATAAAATGAAATAATTGAATACATAAGATGTTCTATCACCTGAATACTTTTCTTGCACTAGAGGGGCACCTATGAGTAATGTTTGTGAACATGTCTAGCGTCGTCCTCAAAGCACTGTTCAGCTCCCAGACGCGGGTGAAACTCTTGTCGACCTTTCTCCTGCATCCGGAACAGGAATATTTCATCCGGGAGCTGACACGACTTTTAGGCGAACAAATCAATTCCATTCGCAGAGAGCTCGAAAATCTCCGTCGCATCGGGCTCGTGAAAGCGCGTCATAAGAACCGCAAAAAATATTACAAGATCGATGCTGATTTCCCGCTCTACGCAGACCTCCGAAACATCTTCGCCAAGGAGATCCAGGCAGAGAGTCCGGTCGTCGCAAACTTGAAGAAGTTAGCGAATGTCGACCTCGTCCTTCTGGCCGGCATGTTCACGGGTACTGAAAGTAAAGTGGATCTACTCATCGTAGGGACGGTGAAGAAGGAGATCCTGGAAGCGCTCCTGCTCCAGGATGCGTCCCTCAAAAACGTGAAATACTCCATCTTCTCGGAAGCGGATTTCCTCTACCGCCTGAGCCTGAAAGATCGCTTCATCTTGGAAATTCTCAATGATCCTCGGAACTTGATCGTGTTCAACAGCATGCAGAAGCAGATAGATGAAGCAAAAGGTAAACGGTAAAAAGATTACGAAGAATCCGATGAATCCGAAGAACCCGAGAAGAGCCTTCATTTTTTTATCGTCGGATTCGTCGATTTCTTCGGATTCCTCGGGTTCCTCTCTCAGGCGGAACCCTTGACTTCCTATAGACTAAATTCTAGGATAGGCCGTCTTTTATGCCTTCCCAGCTTCTTCACGACGAGGCCAAGAAATACGTCAAAAACCGTCCTGCTTTGGTACCGGGTGCCACGGTGCGTGTGCATGAGAAGATTCAGGAAGGGGAGAAGCAGCGCGTCCAGATTTTCGAAGGGCTCGTCATTGGCATGCACAAAGGCCACGTTTCCACTGACCGTTCCTTCACGGTGCGCAAGATCGCATCCGGTGTAGGCGTGGAGCGCGTCTTCCCATTGCACTCGCCATTGATAGAAAAGATCGAAGTGAAGAAGATCGCCAAAGTACGCCGCGCTAAACTCAACTTCCTGCGCGGACGCAAGGGCAAGTCCGCAAGGCTGAGTGAGCGCTTTACGACGGACGATGAATTTGCGATAGCCGTGCAGGCGGAAGCTCCGGTCGCTGCAAAGGAAGAAGAAATCATCCAGGCTCCGGCAGAAGAAAAGAAAAAGGAGAAGAAAGCCGAATAGTGGGTGATGGAGATCATCGGTATGATGGCCACATGCGGTTTTTGCTCGTGGGAAATTACGGCGTCGGCAACTTGGGAGATGAAGCATTGAAGGATTACTTCTTGAAGCGCTTCCCGAACATCGAGTGGAGTGTTCTTTCGGCTCATCCGAAACCTGGTGAGCTGCCGCGCCTGCCCGGCGGGATCAGATCCTTTCTTCGTTTCGATTGGATGCGGACGCTCAAAGCATTGCGCCAGAGTGACGGGATGGTCTTTGGCGGAGGATCACTTTTTACCGACCAGGAATCCGTGATGGCTTGTGTCCTTTGGGGAATCCATGCCTTCGCGTCGATGCTTTTGAGAAAGCCGTATTTTTTGGCATTCCAAGGGATCGGACCGTTCCGGACAGGCATCGGGAAATGGATCGGCCATCGCGTGTGTTCGAAGGCAGCATTCCTCTCTGTGCGAGATGAGATGTCCACTGCTCGCGTGGCTGCTTGGAGATTGAATAAAAATAGTATTCAAACTTTTGATCCTGTTTTTGATCTGATAGAAGCCAAAAAAATCGATGTGAGTACAAAAAATATACTCATACTTATTCCCCGTGTAAATTCAGGATCAGCCTTCCTGGCGGAAGCAAAAAAGTTCGCAGAGGAGAAAGCGTATGCATCCATCCGTATCCTCCTGCTTCAGTCCAAGGATCCCAAAGAAGTTCGCTTTGCGGCGAAACTCCGATCAATATTGCCTGGGGAAGTCACACCCTCAGACGCATCTACATTGCACGATCTTGTCACTGCTCTTTCCCATGCGTCACTCGTACTCACAGAGCGCTATCACGGAGCATTGGCTGCGCTTGCGTTGGCCAAAGAAACCGTGATCGTGACGCAGAGGAAAGACGATAAGCTCGCATCGCTTCAGGGGTATTTCCCGGTTTCCGAGGACATCATTGCGTTGCTGCGTGGGCGCATACGAGCGGGGGAGACTGCACTCCGGGAAGCGTTCCGAAAGCTTTCAGCATAGCTTTTTTCGCTTCTGCAAGGCATCCTATGGCGGATGGAAATCCGGAATTTCTGCATCATTGCTCATATCGATCACGGCAAGTCCACTCTTGCCGATCGTATGATCGAGATGACAGGCACGCTGCAAAAGCGAGAGATGAAGGAGCAATTGCTGGACTCCATGGATTTGGAGCGAGAGCGGGGGATTACGATCAAATTGACCCCCGTGCGTATGAACTTCGAGGGCATCCAGCTGAACCTCATCGACACGCCGGGGCACACCGACTTTCGTTACGAAGTGAGCAGATCCTTAGCCGCCTGTGAAGGAGCGATCCTGCTCGTCGACAGTTCCCAAGGCATCCAAGCGCAGACGCTTGCCGTGCTCTACATGGCCATGGAGCATGATCTGAAAATCATTCCGGTCTTGAATAAGATAGATCTTCCTGCGGCCGACCCGGAACGCGTGTCCGGCGAAGTGATGCGGCTGCTTGGGTGCGCGAAAGAAGAAATCCTTTTGATCTCTGCGAAAGAGGGCAGGGGAGTGAAAGAAGTATTGGAAGCCGTCATCGAACGCATTCCTCCGCCCAAAAAATCTTCTGCGGGACCGGAGCAGGCACGTGCGCTCATTTTCGATGCCATCATGGACAGTTACCGCGGCGTCGTCGCATACGTGCGCATCATGGAAGGATCCTTTAAAAAAGGACAAAAGGTTCACTTCCTCGGTACAAAAACATCGTTGGAAGTGCAGGATGTCGGGCACTTCTCTCCCAAATACATTTCCGATGATCTCTTGTCCGAGGGGCAGATCGGGTACATCGTGACCGGCTCCAAAGACGTGCACCAAGTCCATACCGGCGACACCATTGCATCTGATCCCGCGCTGTCGGCGCTTCCCGGCTACGCACCGGTGCAACCCATGGTCTTCGCGGGTTTGTATCCCACGCAGGCGGATGAGTATCCGCAGCTCCGAGAGGCGCTGGAAAAACTCTCGCTGAATGACGCAGCCCTTCGTTTTGAGCCGGAGCGCAACGCCGCGCTCGGGAACGGTTTCCGCTGCGGATTCCTCGGTCTTCTTCATATGGACATCATCCAGGAACGTTTGGAGCGCGAATACAATTGTGACCTCATCATCACGGCGCCCAGTGTGCTCTACGAGATCGAACTCACGGCCAAGAATCCCGGAGAGATTGTCCGCACGAGCTTGATGAAAGAAGATGATCCTGCAACGGCCTTGATCAGCAATCCCGCCGACTTTCCGGATCCCACGTACATTGCGGAAGTGCGAGAACCGTGGGTGAAGCTGGAAGTCGTCTGTCGCAAGGAAGATGTTGGTGCCGTCATGCAGCTCACCCAAGATCGCCGCGGGTCATACCAGAAGCTCGAGTACTTGGATGCCGATCGCGCACTCCTGGAATTCGAAGTCCCATTGCAAGGAATCGTTCTGGATTTCTTCGACCAACTGAAATCCGCAACGTCCGGTTACGGTTCCATGAGCTACCAGTTGCTCGGCCACCGAGCAGGGGATCTGGTGAAGCTCCAGATTCTTCTGATGGGCGAACCTGCGGATGCGCTCAGTACCATCGTCCATCGCAGCGAGGCACACGCCGTCGGTGCCATCGTGTGCAAGAAACTCAAAGAAGTCATGCCGCAGCAGCAGTTCCAAGTCCCCATCCAGGCAGCCATCGGCGGCAAAGTCGTGGCGCGCGAAACGCTCTCGGCCTATCGAAAGGATGTGACCGGCTACCTCTACGGCGGCGATGTCTCGCGCAAAAAGAAGCTCCTGGAAAAACAGAAGAAAGGAAAGAAGCGCATGAAACAGATGGGCAGTGTGACGCTCTCGCAGGATGCGTTCTTGGCGGTGCTCAAGCGATCATAAGATCCGTTCGGTGCAGTTGATCTTCCCACTCCGCTCGGCATTCATCGCACTTCCGTTGGAAGGGGAGGTCCGCGATCATTTTCGAGAGCTGCAAGAGCGCTTACAAGAATACGAAGAAATCCTCAGTTTTCAGTATCCTGCATCGCCGCACCTCACGCTGCAGTTTTGGCCATCCATGATGGAGATCGAATATCATCAAGCCTTGAAACAAGCGGAAGCCGTTGCGGGAAAGGCAGAGCCGTTCTCGTTAAAAATTGAAGGAGTGGAAACGTTCGGCGATAGAGGCAGAGATCGCGTATTGTTTCTTTCCGTTCCTTTTTCGGAGCCACTCGCGCGACTCAAGAAACTCTGTCCATGGCCGAGTGAGAAACAATTTCATCCGCACATTACGCTTGCGCGCATTCGACACCCGGAGCGATTTACACGCGTGAAGAAGCGCGTCATGAAAATGCTCAGCGATGCATTATTCGACATGAACGTCGATCGATTGCGTTTATATGCGGAAGTCGACGGCCGCAAGCAGACAGTGCTGCAGGATTTTCAGTTTCACTGATCCTCGTCTTCCGAGAGCACGTTTTCCGTTTGCGCTCGTTCTTCCAGCAGCCTCTTTTCCACCACATCCAAGAACGGCTCGAAGACGGTCTGCAGAATGCTGGCTGTGAGCGGGTGCAGTTTCTCGAAGGTAATGATCCTGCTGCCGCCTGCTTTGGATTTGAAAAATTCTTCCAGAGTGAATGTCGTCAGTTGGAGCACCGTTCCATCGATGTTTTTCTCATCGACCATCAAGGTCATCAAAATATTCTGCGGATCTAATGACAAGACCATCTGCATGCGCGTGATCCAATCGACGAGAAGAGCGTTGGTTTCCGCGTGTTCCGATTTTGCGACCTGTGTTTCGGGCATTTCTTTTCCTTCCGTGGATTCCTTGATGTATTCCGTGACGACACTCAGGCATTCCTCGTGAATCAGCGACAGGATCGCCAAAATAAAAATCGAAGGACAGTCGCGGGCGACCAAGCGAGAAATCAGCACGAAGAAATGCGTGTAGCGGTCATCGTTCAAAAACTGAATGATGGTTTTCGCGACGCGCGCATCGCGCTTTTTGGATTTCTTCTCTTCGCGCTGGATTGCCTTCATCGCCGCACCTGCTGCGGCAAAGCGTTGCTTTGCTTGTTCGCTCAGGGCCTCGGGAGCGCCGCTACCCCCTTCGCCGGGGGTAAAAATTTCTGCACCACCAAATTCGGACATGATGGGATGGTATATCGAGACATGGGCAAGTGGTAGTGGTTCATCCTTCAAAAGAACCGAAGCAGCACCAATCGCCAATGAAAGGATCACTATCCAAGGACAAAAGTCTGTTTCGCTTTAAATGGTTGCGGGGGCCGGATTTGAACCGGCGACCTCGAGGTTATGAGCCTCGCGAGCTACCAGGCTGCTCCACCCCGCGTCGATATGGCAATTCTGCAGGATATTTAATGATCTTGCAAGGAATAAGAATATCTATAAAATGCCTGCACCATGGCACATAAGAAAGCCGGAGGCTCTACCCAAAACGGACGCGACAGCGTTGCCAAACGCCGTGGCGTAAAGCGTTTTGGAGGAGAAGTGGTGAACGCAGGTGAGATCCTCATCCGCCAAAAAGGATACTGGTACCGCCCGGGCGCAAATACGCACGTGGGCTCAGATTGGACGATTCATGCGAACGTCGACGGTGTTGTCCGGTTCCAGAAGAAGCGTGTTACGAAGTTCAATGGTTTGCAGGAGCGCTGCACGATTGTTGCCGTCGAACCGGCTAAGAAATAATCACAGCCCCTTCTTCAATTTCTCAATCTCATTTTTCCGGAACAAGTACATTTGCCAGTGCTCAATGACCGGCATTTGGCGGAGCAGTTCCTCGTACGCCGCCTGCTGCCTTGCCGTTGCTTCTTCGGTATCCGAGGTTCCCGCATGTCCCAGGGGTTGGTTCGTGATGATCAGCACTTTTTCGCCCGGGTTCAGCTTGCCCAAGTTTTCCTTGGCGTATTTGTCTTTGAACTGCGCCGAGCGGTAGTACTCCAAATCCGCAAAGCCCATGCTGATCTTGTCGCGCAAGGCATTGTTTTGCTGCTGGATGCTGCCGAGGGTTTCTTCAAAGAGCACATTCCTATAGAACGAGAGTGCAAGACCGAACGCCATAAAGCCGACGACGGTCAGCCCCACCACAATCGTGAGTTGTTTGCTGACAGGCTCTAGGTCGCGATACGGCATTTCGGAGGATTCAGAGGAAACAGAAGAAAGAGAGGACTTACATCCCAGACTCCCTCCAGGTAATCTTACTCCTCTGAGTCTTCTGAGTCCTCTGTTTCTTCTGAATCCTTTTCAAGAAGATCAGATCTTCCTCTCATTATGAAAATCTACTGCTCCGGAATCGGCGGCATTGGACTGAGCGCTTACGCGGCGCTGCAGCGAACAAACGGTCATGATGTCCTTGGCAGTGATCGTTCCGATAGCGCGCTCTTGGATGATCTGCGCTCGCAAGGTATTACGGTGATCTTGAAGCAGGATGGATCCGGCGTGCCTGCGGATGTGGACTTGTTCGTCTATTCGGAAGCGATCCCGGAGGATGCGCCGGAGCGTGCACGTGCTCGTGATCTGGGCATACCGGAGCGATCGTATCCGGAGGCCGTCAGTGAGCTCACAAAGGATCACCGTCTCATTGCAGTGTGCGGTACGCATGGAAAATCATCGACCACGGCCATGATCACGCGGTTGCTCTTGGAAACGGGACACGATCCCACGGTCATCATCGGAACGAAATGCAAAGAGCTGAATGGACGCAATTGGCGAAGAGGCAAGAGCGATCTCTTTGTCTTGGAAGCCTGCGAGTACCGGAGATCGTTCCTGAATTATTCGCCGGATATTCTTCTTCTCACAAATTGCGATGGCGATCATTTTGATTACTATTCGTCGATGGAAGATTATGAGTCCGCGTTCGTGGAAATTGCGAAGAAGCTTCCAAAAGACGGAGTGGTGATCACGCACGGACGCGACCCCTCCTGCGTTGCCGTTTCGAAAGCGAGCGGACGTCGCATGATCGACGCGGATTCTTTTCCTGCGCTCACATTGCAAACACCGGGTGCGCACATGCAAGAAAACGCGAAACTCGCTCTGGCGCTGGCGGATTTCTTAAAAATTCCCAAAGCGGATGCCGAGCGCGCAGCGTCTTCTTTTGCGGGAACCTGGCGACGCATGGAAGTAAAAGGTGAGACAACCGCGGGCGTCACTGTCCTGGACGACTACGCGCATCATCCCAAGGAAATCCGAGCGACGGTCGCGGCCATTCGAGGAGCATATCCCAAGCGTCGATTGATCTGCGTGTTTCAACCGCACACGCACGACCGCACGCTAAAACTCTATGATGATTTTCTTCCGTCCTTCCGCGATGCGGACCTCTTGGTGGTGACGAATGTCTACGATGCGCGCAGCCAGATTGAGAAAGGGATTGTAGATCTCCCAAAATTTCTCAAGGACATTGAGCGCGAAAGTGGCGTGCACACAATCAATGGAGAAACGCTCATGCACACGGAGAAACTTCTGCAATCCGGCATCCTCAAAGCGGGCGATGTCCTCCTCTTTATGGGTGCGGGAGACATCACAAACCTCGCGACCAAGATGGTCGCGCGTTGATCAATTGGCTTTGTACGTGTCGATCATCAGTGACAGGATTTTCGCCATCTCGGCGCGGTTGATGTTCTCCAGCGGATGGAACATTCCCGTCGATTCCCCGTCGGTGCCGGCTGCACCCGAAACGATGCCATCCTCGGCTGCTTTTTCGATGGCGCCCCCGTACGGGGTGCGCACCGAGACATCGGTAAACACGTCGCCGTGCGGCCAGAAGATCGGTATGTCCAATGCTTGGTAGAGCGTCACCAGAACCTCGCCGCGCGTGGCGGGGCGCTGAAGATCCAGGGAAGTGTCTTGGAACAGCAACCAGAAGAGTTGCTCCGCAGACGCCACGTAGGAGGAAAACCATTCGCCGATCGCCATCCTGTTCTCGGGGCGTGCCGTGATGTCATTCTCATCAATACCCGCAAGTTCATGCGCCATCTTGGCGAGCTCGCCGACCGTCACCAAATTCTCGGGTCCGAATTTTCCCATGGGCTGCCCGTACTCATTTTTGTATCCGGAGACGATGCCCGTCTTCACCACCGTGAAGACGTAGGGTGCGAACCATGCTTGTTGCGGCACGTCAGTAAAATTGATCGCTCCGTCGCCTGCTCCGACGGTGACGGTCTTTTCCTCCTCAGACACTTCTTTTTTGCTTGCACTCGTCTCGTCGATGACCAGCGTCTCGCAGGAGAGGTTGATGGTGAATGCCAATCTGCCATCCTTCTGCAGGAGCAGCGATTTTGGACGGGGCTCCACACAGCCTTTCGGATAGTAGCGGACGGTGTACTGGCCTTCCGGCGTCCCCTCCAGAGCGTAGGGAGTCTTGTCATTCACGGTGATTTTGTTGGGTCCCTCCAGCCGGAACGGTATGCCCGAAGGATAACTGTTGATGGAGACGTCGCCTGTGCGGGAAAGGATGTAATTCACCGAGATCCGATATGCGTCGCCTTCGGCAAGCACAAAAGAAATCTGGGGACGATCCAACGTTTTTACGAGCTCCGTTCCCTTATAGAGGTACACCTTTGCGCTCATGCCTTCCGGTGGTTCCACGAAGAGCGTGTAGTTTCCGGGAAGCGTGACCTCCGCCGTGTAGGTTTTTGTGCTCATTTTTATGGAAGTCTGGTCGGGCTGGAGAAGCGTCCATGTACCGAGAGCAGGGGACGGCCCAATCTGCTCGATGGCAATGGAACCGATGACGGTGCCAGATTGCGCGAATGCGGGCGTCGCCGAAAGGAGCGCCAGACCTGCGGCACATCCCATCAGTACGCCCCGGAATCGAAGGAGGTTCTGCATGTTTTTCCAACAGCTACGTTCGCATGATCGGGCGCCGCTTGCAAGAGGGGAATCGTGGACGAGATTCCTGGCTTGCGGTGCCATGTACGCGTGTAAAAGGCGTCTTACGCCCTCTTCCAACGGCGCAGCAAGGCCAAACCGGAGATCGAGCTGATGATCACGAAGAGTTGGTCGACGGGGCCTCCCGTTTTCGGAAGACCGGTCACAACATCCACGCCGGCCACTTTACCGGCGGGGCGTGCCAGGTTGGTGCTGCGAACGGTCGCAGTCAGGTTGATCCTCTCGCCGTTTTTAAGCGTGGCGGCAGTCGTGCCCGTGAGCGTGACGGTCCACGTTTCCTGCGGTGTCAATTCATCGATCTTCCAGTGGAGCGCTCCCGGGTTCCGTGTGCCATCGCGGGGCAATGTGCCTTCGAAGCTCAGCTGTGCGGGGTCGAACATCTCGGTGACATTCAAGTTCCGAAGAATGCTCTTCGTCGGATTTTTCACTCTGAGTACGACGGAGATCTCATTGCCCGGCAACACTTCCAACTGGCTCACGACATGCTGGAGATCGATGCGCTTTACCGTGTCTTTCACCGGTGTCGACGTTGACGATCGAGTACCGGAGGAAGAAGAGAAGGACGATTGCACAGGTGCTCCCGCAGTCGTGCAATTGTATTTTCCGTAGAAAACCACGAGTCCCGGCGTTTCCAATTCGCGTTTCTGCGGTTTCGGCGTCACGCAGTCTTTCTTCTCCCCGAAGAATGCCGTGTAGTAGAACGGCGGCAAGTCGAAGAACTGTGCCGGAGTCGTTCCCTTGAGGACGATGTTGTTTGGGGCGGAAATGGTGAAGGGTGCCCCGGAAGGATCGCTGATGATCTTGATGCTTCCTTGGAAGGAATACTCCGCAATCACGCGCAATGTTTCACCGGCTTGAAGCGTGAAGGAAATGACGAGATCTTGCGTGGAAGACACCTTAGTCGAGCCGTTGGAAATGTCGGTGTTCGTCTCCGCACCGTTCGGAGGCTCCAATGTAAGTTTGTAGGAACCGAGGGGAGCATCTTTGATCGTATGCATATACGCATCCACACCGACATCGGTGCTCGTGAGTTTCTTGCCGTTCGGCATGTTCAATGTCCACTGGCCGACCACGTCGGTGCGGCTCATTTGTCCGATGGTGAGAGTTTCACCGGCGGCGTGTGCAGAGGAAAATCCGAAAACGAGGACAGCGAGGAGCCCTGTAAGTACCGAGAGGGCACGAGTGCGAGCGGACTGCATACGAGAGAGGTGGAATGAAAAAGGACTTATCATCCCAGATATAATCAAGTTTGTCCAGTATTCAAATTTATCATTAAATAGGATATTTAAGGCATTTTATAACTTTTTTAAGCATCCACATTCGCCAGAGGAGGGGAGTGGTCAATGACCCCAATCGTCTTCGATGCGCGTGGTTTCCAAAAATTGTTCCCTCAGTTTATCCATGTATATTTCATTCATCGTTTCCGGACAGAGAATGACAGATGTAACTTCCTTGTCATTCACGGAAATATGGCCACCCCAATTTTGAGTGCCGTTGAGGAGTGCTTCCAGATTCTCCCGAGTGAAGTTCTCAGGTTCCAGATGAGCCAGTCTAGTAAATGTGCCAACCAAACCGAATGAGTAATTTAAGGTATCAAAATCTTTAACCAGAACTTCTTTCGATTTATCTGCCTGTGCTTCTTTGGAACGCTTTGCCATAGCAAAGAAGGTTACACTTTTGATGTTTCTGTTTCAAGATCGATCTTTTTAGCGCAATGATGCTTTCAGGCTGTTTTTCCAAACCCTAAGAAGATTCGGAATGCTTTCGTGAACGATCACCGATCCATTGCGTTCAATGTGGAGTGAAGGATCCTCTTGGGTGTTTCCCAGTGGAATCAAAATCTGATTCTCTGCTGCTGCAATTTTTTCCAACACAGAAAGATTTTTCTTCGACACTTCCAGAATAAACCCGCTCGTTTGTGAAAAAAGAATCGTGTCGGTGCGAAGGTTGCTTTCGAGTCCGTTGAGGTTGATTGACATGCCGATCTTTCCGCCAATTTTTCGCACTGGCGCTGCCATCTCCAGCAGTGCAAGCAGCAATCCGCCATCGCTGATGTCATGGCACGAAAGCAGCAGAGATTGTTCCGTCGCTTCATTCAAGAGGCGAATCATCGCGGCGATGGTTTGAAAATTCGGCCCCGGAACATTTTTTCCGAGCATCGAATCACGAGGCGCATCGGCCATGGATTCCAACACATCATAATACAGTGATCCGCCGCATTCATCTTTTCGTTCGCCGAGGAGCAGCAACACCGAATCCGATTTTTTGAGTCGCGCATCCACTGCTTTGCGTCCGTCTTTCATCACGCCGATGCTGCAGACGATGGCAGTCGGATCAATGGCGTTTCCATTTGGCAGCGAGTTGTAGAGGCTCACATTGCCCGAGATCACGGGCACAGGCTCGCCCTCGAACGTGATTCCTTTTGCTGCGTCCGCGATGCCGCGCACGGCATCTTCCAGTGCGCCGAGGTGCGAGGGGATTTCCGGATTTCCAAAGTTCAAGCAATCCGTAAGGGCTCGGGGAATTGCTCCCACCGCCGCAACATTGCACATGGATTCCACTGCGGCATTCACGCCTTGTGCATACGCGGAGATCCGTCCATAACGGCCGTTGCCATCACCGGCGAATGCGACGCCGCGATACCGTTCCTCCTCCGGCAATTGCCAGCCCGGGTGTTCGCCGTCCTGCGCGTAGCTTGCAAGATCTTGCAGCGGCATCAGAACCCCTGCGTCCGCTTCCCCTGCTTCAATCTGCGTATTGCCGATAACGTCCTTGTCGTAGTGCCGAATGATCGTGTCTTTGCTTGCGCCGTTCGGGTGCGAGAGCATCGCAAGGAAAACAGACGTGATGTCCGTCTTCATGGTGATCGGTGCCGTCACTGCGATGTCTTTCCCGTGGCACGCAATCGTCGGCTCTTTGGAATCAGATTTCTTCGATTCCGTGGGGCGCGTGTATAAAAGTCCCTGAGTGATGTCTGTGGCTTTTGCTTCGCAGACGATCTCTCCTTTATGGGTGAGTCGGTAGATCCCCGACCCATTCACTTTTCCGATGACGCTGGCACGTGCATTTTCCGCAACACTCGGAAGATCCCAGGTCTTGTTGTAGTGGGTCAAGATCTGCTGTGTGAGCGACGGGTGACAGATCCAACAGAACCGTTCCTGCGTTTCCGCGCATGCGATAACTTCCGGCGGAAGATTTTGGACAGACACATGCACCTTCGTGAGTTCCACGTCCGCACCAAAGCCTTTGTCCGCCACTTGTTCCACAGAGGAACAGACAACGCCGCCTGCGCCGAGGTCCTTGAAGCTGACCTTATCCAAGTGTTTCTCGCGCGCCAGCCAATCGAACAGTGCATACGTGGATGCCAGCAGATGGCGTTCCAAGAACGGATTCGGCTCTTGCACCGCGCCTGTGTTCTGCTCGCGCTTGTCTTCCTCCATCGAAATACTCGCGAAGGCTGCGCCGCCAAAGCCGCTCCTGTCCGTCGGCTTTCCGACAATGATGATGTCGTATCCCGCATCCGCCGCTTCATCCGGCACGTAGCTGTGGATGACTTCATCTTCGCGCACGATTCCCATCGCGACGGCATTCACCAAGCAGTTCGCGTTGTACGAGGAATCAAACACCGTGTCACCGCCGAGGTTGGGGATTCCCAGAGGGTTCCCGTAGCCTGCAATACCGCGTGCCACTTCCTTGGCGATGGTCTTCGATGCATCGGTTTTGAGATCCCCCAGCCGCAGCAAATCCATGCACCCGATGACGCGCGCACCCATGCACACAACGTCGCGCACTGTCCCGCCCACGCCCGTGGCAGCGCCTTCGAACGGCACAATCTGCGATGGGTGATTGTGCGATTCATGGCTTATCACCAGCCCCCAGCGCTTGCCGGCAGGCGCGTCGGTGATGGCGACAATGCCGCTGTCTTCTTTGGGTCCCAGGATCACATGCTTTCCCGTGGTTGGGAACATCTTCAAAAACCTGCGGGAAGATTTGTAACTGCAATGTTCGCTTCCTTGTATTCCCCAGATCACGGCCTCGACCACCGTCGGTGCGCGCCCCAGTAACGATTCGATCTTTCGTGCTTCTTCCACCGTCAGTCCGATTTGATATTTCCTCAGCTGTTCGCGCACGTCCGCATCCGACATCGTGGAGAACGGCAGTGTAGGCGATGAGGTGGAAATAGGGCTCATAGAAGGGACAACAGTATGAAGGAAGGATCGAAAATCTGGAATATGGATTTTGTGCATCCTGCAGAGCGGGTCTTCGACCCGCGATGATCGGAATAACGAACAAATAATCGCGCATCGAAGATGCGCTCTGCAGTTGCGACCACTATTTCATTTTAAAATCGAATATTGGCAAGATGATCGGAATCGCTTATCTGTTACTCTTTTAAACAATGAAATTGCAAGCAAAGAAATTTTTGAATGTCTTTTCGCAAAAGCGCCTGATGGGAGGAGCCCTTGTGCTCGCTCTCACACAGTTTGGTGCATCCCTTGCGGGGCTCATCCGCGATCGCGTTCTGACGCAGACCTTCCCCAATCTTTCGGTGGTGGACGTCTATATTGCGTCGTTCCGTCCCAGTGATCTTTTGTTCCAGGTATCCATCATGGCGGGTTTTTCGGTGGCGCTGGTTCCCCTTCTTGCGCGCTACAAAGCCGAACGCAAACCACGCCAAATGTCCGATCTCCTCAGCGGCGTGACGGGTGCTGCCACGCTCGCCTTCGGATTGATCGCTCTCCTTATGGCACTCGCATTCCCGAACATCGCACCGTACCTCACGGATTTTGAAGGCGAGGCACTAGCGCTCTACATCAACTTCGGTCGCATTGCGCTGCTCACCAACTTCCTTTTCGTGTTCGGCAATGCGTTTGGACAATACCTCATCACCGTGCAGAAGTACTGGGTCTACGGCATCACACCCATCCTCTACACGCTCGGCACCATCGGCGGAACCATTCTTCTTACGCCGATGTACGGAGCCTACGGTCCCATCCTCGGCACCTTGAGCGGTGCCATCGTGTACGTGGTGCTGCGCGCTGTTGCATTGCTCCATGCAGGATACCGACCGCGTCTCCTGCTGTGGCACCCGGACATCAAAGAACTCGGATGGTTGATGCTCCCGCGCATGCTGGCGCTCGGCGCACTGCAAGTGGAGCTTCTGTTTTTCGATAAAATCGCATCGAACCTTGGCAGCGGCGCCGTCACCGTGAATGCATATGCCAGGAATTTCCAGTCCGTCGTCATCGGCATTGCAGGCATCGCGCTGGCGCAGTCCGCCTTCTCACTCCTCTCCCAAGCAGCGGCAAAGAAAGAAGGAAAACGGTTCTGGATCTACCTGCGCAAAGGATCCCTGCTCCTGTTGGCGCTCACCATTCCGGGTGCAGCTCTACTGTATCTCGTCGCTCCCATTGCTGCCGATCTCGTAAACCTGGAACGCGAACTTGCGCTTTTCTCGCTGTGCTTAGGGCTCTATGCCATTAGCATTCCGTTCGAAAGCTTGAATCACCTGCTCCTGCGTGCTTTCTATGCCGTCAAAGACACCATGATCCCGGCGGGTTTGAGTGCCTTGAATGGCATCGTTGCCATTGCCATTTCCTTTACGCTGGCACCGCGTTACGGTGTTCTGAGCCTGGCAGTCGGGTTTACCGCAGGGCAAATCGTCCAACTCATCGGGCTTGCTCTGCTGCTTCCGAAAAGTGCGCGTTCGTTAAAATAATCATCTCTGAATTTCAAATGATTGCTTGCCGAGTTCCTCGGCATTCTTAACGATCACTGATTCTACGTTCGCGCCTGGGGGTCCGTGATGACACCACTGCTCGAGTTCTTGCAGAGCATCCTCCATTCCTTCAGCGAAAATAAAGACAGATCCATCTTCTCGATTTTCTACGAAGCCGGTGAGGCCGAGCTCATCCGCCTTCTCTTTTGCACGCCTGCGGAAGAAGACTCCTTGGACTTTGCCGCCAATGGAAAATTCCTTTGCTGACAAGAGACAGTATTATTCGGCTAAAAACTGCTCAGCTTTGGAAGCATGCTTTTGTGCTTCCAGTGAAGCCTGTGCCCGCATAGCTGCGCGATGGCGCTCGAGCACTTGCGAAACACGCTCTTTTCCAACGTCGGGATCCATGGAGGCATCAGCAACACTCACTGTAAGCGGCATTGGGAGACGTTCAGGTTTCATAATGATTAAGGAAAGAGAGCTCTTTATTTCTTCTTTACTTGCGTGAAGTCCAATTCCACAGGCGTCTCGCGGTCGAAAATGAGCACCAGAACCGTCAATTTGCCTTTGTTCACATCCACGCTCTCCACGCTGCCATCGTAGTTTTTGAAGGGACCGTCGATGATGACGACCAAATCCCCCACTTGGAAATCGCTCTTGAACTTGGCTTCCTGCTCACCGACCCTTCGCTCGATCACGCCGTATTCCTCCGGCGTCACCGGGACAGGAATATTGCCGGAGCCGACGAAGCCCGTGACGTTCGGGGTATTCCTGACCACGTACCAACTCTCATCCGTCACGATCATGTCTACGAGCACATAGCCCGGGAACAGCTTGCGCTCTTCTTCCACGGGTTCGTTTTTCTTGAACACCAATTGTTTCTCTTTCGGCACTTGAATGCTGAAGATGTAATCCTGCATGCCCAGGGATTCCACGCGTTGTTCCAGAGATTGCTTCACGCTGTCTTCGTAGCCCGAATACGTGTGGAGGACGTACCAATTTCTCCCTGCTCGTGGATCTTGCTTGCCCATGGTTTATGAGAATTGAAGGAGGAAAGAAACCGCTTCGGACAGCACAAAGTCCACAAAGCCGAATAATGCGGAACTTGCAGCGGTAAAGGCCAACACAATCACGGACAAACGAATGGCCTGCTGGCGCGTGGGCCAGCGGACATGGCGCAGTTCTTCTATGGCATCGGTGATGTAGAGCTGGATTCTGTTCATAGATCCTTCCTAAAAAAGCCCCCTTCGGGCTATTTGGAGTATAGAGGGTTTTACTGTTGAAGCAAGAGGAAATGTCCGGTAGGTAAGGTAAGTATGGTAGGTCTGGTAAGGAGGTGTCGCTAAATATGCCTCAAAAATTCACCTACCTTACCTACCGGACCTACAAAACCTACCTTACTTAAAACCCGTACTCAGGCGGTTCCAATGCATGAATCTTTGTGACGGGAAGCGCGACGAACCACACTCGCCCCTTGATGTCGCTGTCCGGAACAAACGGCAACGGTTTTGCATCATCCCCGACGAAACTGCGGGAATCCAAACTGCCCTGGCGATTATCCCCGAGCAGGAAGTAATGCCCTTCCGGCACCTCGTAGGAGACAACTTTCGTATTGCCGCTGCTGGGCGGATGGCTGAACGTGCGCCCGTCATTCCGGTCATTCAGGTACGTATCCTCGGCCAATTTCACCGCTTCCTTCGTGCCTTCATTTTGCAAATAGACGTAGCCTCCACGGATGGAGACCGTGTCGCCCGGCAGCCCGATGACGCGCTTTACGTAGTACTTTTCATGGTCATTCGGCGGGCGGAACACCACCACGTCGCCGCGTTCCGGCTGCCCCAGCAAATACGCCAATTTATTGATGATGATGTACTGCTTGTCCTCCAGCGTATCCACCATGGAGTTTCCTTCCACTTGGAACGGCGACACCAAGAATGTCCGAATGCCGGCCACAATCGCGACAATCACGATGATGTTAAAAACGACGTCGAGGAAGTGGAACAGGAGTCCGTGTTTGCGTGGTTTCATCCGGGGCATTGTAGCAAATATTCCTGTGGCCAGGAAATAGGATGTTAGGAGGTTAGGAGCAGTTTTTCCTAATTCCTAACTCCTAACATCCTTCTTTGCTACACTCTCTCCAATGCTCGATTCCTTTCTCTTCGCAAAGCACTTGGAAGAAGACGAACACGTCGCAGTGATCGTGCACAAGCACTGGCTCATCGGACTCAAGTTTTTATTCTGGCCGACGCTGTCCTTCCTGCTCTCTTGGGCAACGCTTTTCCTGGTCTTCGGGCAGAATATTATTTTCTACATCGTGGCGCTGTGGAGCATGAGTTCCATCGTCTGGTGGCTGCGCTATTTTTTCGATTACTACCTGGATGCGTGGATCATCACCAACATGGGCATCATCGACCTGGAATGGCACGGCTGGTTTCACCGCCAATCCACGCGCGTGCTCTACAGCGATATCCAAGGCGTGAGCTACGAGATCAACGGCGTGCTGGGCACGATGCTGCGCTACGGCGTCATCAATGTCGAAAAGATTTCCACGGGTTCCGTGTTTTCTCTCACCCATGTGTCACGTCCCCGCAGCGTGGAAGCTGTGATTCTCAAAAATATGGAAGCGTATCTTCACTCGAAGAATCTGAAAGATGCGAAGCACGTCCAAGAACTGCTGGCCGGACTCGTCGCAGGGCAGATGCAGATGGGTGGTACTCCTCCCGGTAAAAAGAAATGAGCATCTTCATCACCATTGTTGTTCTCGCGATACTGGGGCTCTTGGGTACGTTTGTTTTCATGAAACTCAGGAGAAAGAAATTAAGTTCTTTTGATCGTAAGCGAGCCGAGAAAGAATGGCAGCATGTTCTTTCGATCACAGATCCTTCCAAACGGCTTCTGGAAGCGGAAAAAGTGCTGGATTCCGCTCTGGAACGGATGGACGTGCATGGAAGCTTCAGCGAGAAATTAAAAGCAAGCGGTGCACGATTCAAAAACATCCAATCGTTGTGGAATGCTCACAAGCTCAGGAACCGCATTGCCCATGAGCCGGGATTTTCGATCAGCGAACATAATGCGGAGTCAGCCGTGCGTGCGTTCGAAAAAGCACTCAAGACTCTTTTCTAATTTCATCCGACTTGAGTGATTCTTGCGGATTAAGAACATCGCATGCATTTCTTCTTGTTTTCGGAATCACTTTTGATGCTTCGGGATTTTCTCCTGCCAGTTTTTCCAAGAGTTCATCAAATTCTCTGCGTTGTTCGGGCGTGAGGTTTGTCGGAAGATTCACCATAGTTTTATCGTACGCTCCTACGCTATAGTGTCCAAGATGAAGCCTTCCCTCGTGATCATCGGCCTCGGCAATCCGGGATCCGGACACGAGCGCACGCGGCATAATCTTGGCTTTAGAGCGATCGGTCAGTTATCCAAAGAATTCGGCGAAGGCGAATGGCAGGACAAGCAAAAGTTTTTATCAGCGATGCAAGAAGGGCGCATTGTCACGGCACCGATTCTGCTCGTAAAGCCGCAGACGTACATGAACAGATCCGGCGAAGCCGTCCGCAAGCTCGTGGATTTTTTTAAGTTGGATCCTAAAAATCAGATCATCATTTTGTGCGACGACGTCGATCTTCCCCTCGGGGAAATCCGTTTCCGCAGAAGCGGGGGTCCCGGCACGCACAACGGACTTAAATCCATCGTAGATGTTTTGGGCGAGGAATTCCCCCGCCTTCGCATCGGCGTGGGTACACAGCCTGCCGGTGCGGATCTTGCCGCGTGGGTTTTGAGCGCCCCTTCTGCCGAAGAAGAGAAGATTTTTGAGAAAAATCTCAAAGAACTCCCGGAGAAAATCCGGTCGATAGTTGTGGAGGGGGAATAATTACTATCAAAAAGGAGCAGGCATACTTGCCTGCGACTCGCGGCCAAGCCTGCCTGCCGGCAAGCAGATACCTGGCCGCGATTGTGGGAAGTGGAATACGTTGGTTTGTAGAGCCGCGACATGTCGCGGCTCTACAAACGGATTTGAAAATTAAGATCATCGTCGTAGAGACGCGCGAATTGCGCGGCTCTACAAACGATCGATCAAACTGCTGCAATAATTAAAAAATTCGCCGTTGTAGAGACGCCCCGCCGGGGCGTCTCTACAAACGGATGAGATTAATTCACAAAATCAGCAATCATTTCTGCGTGACTTTTGCCTTCTGGTGATTCTGCCCATTCTGTATGCCTGCGACGGAATTCATCCGTCAAACGCGTTATGAGTTCTTGGCGTTCACCATCCGGAAGAAGTTCTATGCTTGTATGAAGCCTGTATTGAGACTCATGGTAATCTGCATCTCGTTTGAATCCAGGACCCCCTTTGCCCTTTGCCATTCTGTCACGAATTTCATTGACATACCGAGCTGTCGCATCCCAGAAATTAATTGTCACAAAGCGTGAAGTGAATTCTTCGCTTCGTTCCGGGGCAGTCATTTCCGCAAATATTTCGTCGACTTTTGTGGTCATAGGTTCATAAGAATGCATGATTCCTGCAGAGATTGCAACAAAAGAAAACCGCCCTTTCGAGCGGTCTTTCTCTTGATCAACCGTAGCTGCGACGCCGCGTCGCAGCTACGGGATGGTTGATTGCCTAGAAGAACATCCTGCGTCCCATCAATCCTCCGCCTGCAAGGCCGATGCTGAGGATGGTTGTCCAGATGATGAATGGCAGCGTGCCTGTGCCCGCAGCGTCTGCGGAGCTTGTGGAGGCTGTGAGGGTGCTTCCACCGAAGAACCTGCCGAAGGTACCCGTTTGCGGGAGCAGTTCGATGACGCGCACTTCGTTCTGGTCGCCGGCTTGGTTCATGCCGCGTCCTGTGACGACCACGCTGTTGTGGAAAGTCTGGCCGTGGCGTCCGTTGATTGTCGCAGAGTACGTGAATGTCTTTGACTCATTGCGTGCCAGCGAGCCGACTTCCCAGCGGATGCTGCGGCCGTTATTTACGCCATTTTGGCCGACGTTGGAGACGAAGAAGTCCGATGTCGGGTACGTGTCCTCCACCACGACGCTCGTGATGGTGCGGTTCGAGTTGTTGCGCACCGTGATGCTGTAGCGGACGGTTTCACCCGGCTGCACTTCCTGCCTGTCGGAACTCTTGTCCACGTTCACCGTGGCAACACTCGTTCCGTCATCATCGTCATCTTCCACTTCCGTCAGTTCGGTCTGCTCCTCGTCTTCTGCGCGGACGCGGAAACGGAGTGTGTCGCCGTCCTCGGCGTCATCGGTCACACGAACGTGCACCGTAAGGGTTTTGCTGGAATCGCCGGAGATGGAGATGTTGTCCCATTCCACTTCTTCGTCGTTGTTCGTTTCTCTGCCGCTGTCCGAAGCGGAGATGAATTCCGTATTGTCGTCCAGGAATCCTGTCACGTCGATGCGCTTGCTGCTGCTGTCGTTATTCGTGATGCGAATAATGTACGAGAACGTATCGTCCGGCTGCACGGGGTCTTCTGAATCGCGGACGTCCAATGTGATGTCATCATCATCGTCATCATCATCATCTTCCACGCGCGTGCTTTCCGAGTCATTTTTGCTTTCGGCAGAAGCCGTGGAATTCAAGAAATCTCCGTCGTCGGCGTCGTCGCTCACTTCCACGCTCACGGTGAGCGTTGTGGTGCCGTTGCCGGAAATCGAGATGTCGTTCCACGTGATGGTGCGGCCGTTGAGGCTGCCGCCATTGGAAGCGGAGACGAAGTCCACATCATTGTCCAATGTCTGCGTGACCGTGAGGTTCGAAATGCCATTGGAGTTCAGGTTCGTCAGGCGGACGGTGTAGTTGAAGCGCTCTTCCGGTTCCACAGGATCCTTGGAATCCGTGAGGTCGATCGTGAAGTCGCGGCCTGTGCCTTGCACCAGCGTCGTATCTTGCACCGTGACGTTATTGAGGGTCGCGGTGTTGATGAGTGTGACGCCGTTGGAGACGTTGCTGTTCACCGTCACTTGCACCGTGAGGGTGCGCGTGCCGTTCGGGGCAACGGCGAGGTTCGACCACGTGATGGTCTGGTCGCTGCGCACGCCGCTATCCGAAGCCGAAACGAAGGTGACATCGTTCGGGAGCTGATCTGTCACTGTCACACCGGTTACCGTGTTCGAGGACGAGTTTGTCAGCGTGATTACGTACGTGAGGGCTTCACCGGCTTGCACCGTGGTGCGGTTGTCCGTCTTCGTGATGGTGAGAGCGTTTCGCACCGTCGTTGTGTCCGTTGCGGAAGGACCGTTCTGAATGCTTGCGGTGTTCGTGAGGACGGAGTTCGCAGGAGCAGAGCTGCTTACTTGCGCGGAGAGCGTGAGAGTCAGCTGCTGGTTCGGCGTCATCGTAAGGAACCACGTGACCGTGCCGTTATTGTGGACGCCGCCGTTGGAAGCCGTACCGAAGGTCGTGTTCGCCGGCAGCGTGTCCGTCACTGTGACGCTCTGCGTCTGGGCAGATGTGTTCGTCACTGTGATCTGGTAGTTCAAGGTACCGCCTGCAGCCACCTCGGTCGCATTATCGGTCTTTGCGATGGTGAACGGATTCGGCGAGCAGTTGATGAGTGTCTGGAGCGGATTGGTCACGTTGCTGTTATTGGTGAGGACAGGATCCGTTTCGAAGGCGCTCACCGAGGCGACGTTCAAGACCGTTGTGGATGCTTGGCAGTTTGGAATCTGCGGCACATTGAAGGTGATATTCACCGTGCGCGATTGTCCCGCAGGGATCGTGCCGAGTTCGCAGATGACGTTAGCGCCGTTCACCGAGCAGTTGCCGTCGCTGTTTTGGAACGTGAGTCCCGTCGGGATCACGTCCGTCACGCGCACTTGGCTTGCTTGGCCGGGGCCGACATTCGTCACGGTCACGGGGTACGTCACGGTGCCGCCGCGTGTTACGGAGCTCGGACCTGTTTTCGTGAGCGAGAGATCGGTGGAGCATGTGATGAGCGTGTTCACCGTGCTCGTGTTATTGGCGGTGTTCGGATCCGCATTCGGGTTTGTGACGATGACAGCGGTGTTCTGCACGGTTGTCGTGCAGAGACCGACGGCATGCGCCGTTTCAATGCCGAGCAGCCTGTTCAGCAAGCTCGGGTTCGATGCAATCTGGAATGGAATCCGGAAGACGAGATCAAACTCTTCGGTGGCTCCCACATTCAAGCCCGGTCCCGTGCAGGTGATTTGGTTCTGTCCCGTGAGGGCGCAATCAGGATCAGAAAGTTCGATGTCGAACAGGAAGCCGCTCGGGAACGTTTCGCGGATGCTGTAGGGAGCGGTGACGCCCGCGGGACCCAAGTTCGTTACCTTTGCCGTGTACGTGACCGTCGTGCCTTCGGCGGCA
Organism: Candidatus Peribacteria bacterium RIFCSPHIGHO2_01_FULL_51_35; assembly: GCA_001787535.1. Classification (GTDB taxonomy): domain Bacteria; phylum Patescibacteriota; class Gracilibacteria; order Peribacterales; family Peribacteraceae; genus 2-02-FULL-52-16. The sequence goes on along the minus strand of MFXP01000009.1, from coordinate 53,857 downwards.
ACCAGCGGTCCTTCCAATGTCATCTGTAAGTCCGAAACGGCTGCAGAGCTGGAGCTGCTGGAACTGGACGAAGAAGTGGAAGAGCTGGAACTGGAGGCTTGGCAGTGCACGGTTGTCGAGATGGTTTGGCTCGTGTTATTCGAACTCACCGGATCCGTCGTGGATGTCGAAACCGTTGCACGGTTCTGAATTTCCACGGATTGCGAGCAGTTGGGCGCCGTCGGAACGTTGAACGCGATGGCGAAGGTTCTGCTCTCGTTCGGAGCAAGGCTGAAGTTGTTGCACAGCACGCTCGTCTGCGATCCGTTCAGCACGCAGCCAGGAGAGGCGGCGGCATTGAAGCTTCCGAAGAGTGTAGGCGGGATTTGGTCTCCCACGACGATGTTATGCGCCGAATTCGGTCCTGCATTCGTTACCGTGACGAAGTAAGTGAGCAGCGTTCCGCGTACGACGCTGGAAGGACCGGTCTTATCGATGGAGAGATCCGCAGCTGCAAGGTTGTCTTCATCGTTGTCTTGGAAGCTGACACAGCCGGGATCCGGTCCGAAGTCGATGAGGCCGTCACCATCATTATCGATGCCGTCCTGACATTGCGACTTGGGGAAGGTTTCATCGTTGTCGTCCGGATTCGAACAGCTGAAGTCATTCGGGAAATCCGTAACGCCATCACCGTCGTTATCGATGTTGTCGCGGCACTGCGGCGTGGCCGAAGAACTGGAAGACGAGCTGGAAGAGCTGGAGCTGGAAGAAGAACAGATGGCAGTCGTCACGACGGTGTTACTCGTGTTATCCGAACTGTCCGGATCCGTCGTTGATGTGCTTACGGTTGCCACGTTTTGGATGGAGCTCTGCGTACAGTTGTTGGGAACTTGCGGTACGTTGAAAGCGATGGTGAAGGATCGCGTCTCCCCCGGCGTCAAAAAGAAATTGTTGCAGAGGACGCTGGTTCCTTGGAAGTTCAACACGCAATCTTGGGAAGATTGTCCGGCATTGAAGGTCAATGAAACTTGCGCAAGGGAATCGAACGGAAGGATGTCGGCGATGACAACGTTCTCAGCTGTCGCGGGACCGTTATTGTGCACGACCACTTCGTAGAGCACCACGCCGCCGCGGACGACGGTCGTGCCGAATTTTTGGAACTTTTGGATGGAGAGATCCGCTTCATCGGAATCACAGGTTATTGCCGCCTCCGAGAAGTTGTTCTGCGAATCGGAGTCAACCGTTCCCGGTGCCTGCACGTGTGCCCTGTTGATGAGAGGCTGTCCGTTGCAAGGTGCGCCTGCAAGAACAGTCGCGCGCATGACGATGGTTGCGGTGGCGTTGGCGGCCAAAGGCGATGAGCGAGTGCACACCACGTGGTTCGGGTCGCTCGGCTGGACGGAACAAGCAAAGCCGTCCGTCTGGGTGAAGGTAATGAGGAACGGAACACCCGTCGGCAAGGAATCATTCAAAACGATATTCGAGACGGCATTCGGTCCGAAGTTGCGGACACGAAGCGTGTACACGATCGTCTCGCCGGGCTGCACCGTGGTACGGTCTGCCGTTTTCCTGAGTGCGAGGTTCGCTCGGATTTGGTTGAACTCGTCGTTGTCTTGCTTCGAGCTGCATCCGGGATCCTGACCGAAGTCGATCAAACCGTCCCCGTCATTATCCAAATTATCCTGACACTGCGCCTTCGGGAACGTTTCATCGTCATCGTCCGGATTCGCACAACTGAAATCACCGCCTGCAAAATCTGTTGCACCGTCTTGGTCATTATCAACGCCGTCGCGGCATTGCGGCGTGCGTGGAGGGCAGTTGACCGTTGTGAAGACTGTCTGGCTCTGCGTCTGCCCTGAAGCATTGCTTGCTGTGACGCGTGCCGTATTTGAGATAGTGAGGGATTGCTGGCAATTTGCAATCTGAGGGACATCAAAGGAAATCGTGAGAGGCCTGGACTGGTTTGGCACGAGCGTACCGAGGATACAGACTACGTCTCCTCCTTGCGCGTCACAGCTGGCATCAGACTGTGCGTCGTTGTAGGTCAGTCCACTCGGGATGGGATCCGTCACCACGACTCCGTTTGCGTTCACGTTTCCGGTGTTTGTCACGTTGATTTGAAAGCGAATCGTATCGCCGCGGATGATGGTGCTCGGACCGTTCTTCGTAATGGCGAAGATGGGACGGTTTACCGGCCCTTCGTCATTGTCCTGGTTGGATGTGCATCCCGGGTCTTGCGGGAAGTCGATCAGACCGTCGCCGTCATTATCCAAATTGTCCTGACACTGCGCCTTGGGGAACGTTTCGTCATCGTCATTCGGACTCGAGCAGCTGAAATCCGCCGGGAAATCCGTGGCACCATCCTGGTCGTTGTCGACGCCGTCGCTGCATTGCGTCGACGGACAATCGATGGGTGTCTGTGTGGTGGAAGATTGTGCAATCGTTACGTTGTTGAATTGAATGGTTGCCGTGTTCACGATGCTTCTGCCTGCGCCACACGGGGCGTTCTGCGCCACTTGGAAGCGGAGGACGGTGTTGATCGTCTGTCCCGGGTTGTACGTTTGGGCGTTGCAGACGACCTGGTTTCCTTGCGGGAAACAACCGGGCGTGGAGCCTTGTGTCGTGAAGGTGAGACCCGTCGGAATGGTGTCGATGACACGAATGCCGGAGATCTGCACCTGTCCTATGTTCCGTACCGCAATCGTGTACGTCACAAATCCTCCGGGTTGCACGGTCTGCACGTCGGCGGTTTTCGTCGCGACGAACTGAGCATCGTGCCTCGGTCCTTCATCATTATCCTGCGCGTTGTAACTGTTCGGATTTCCGGCGTTTCCATCCGTGTGGCAGCCGGGATCCTGCGCATCGACGAAGCCGTCTTGATCGTTATCGAGGTTGTCCTGACACTGCGCCTTGGGGAAGGTTTCGTCATTATCCGTCGGGCTGCTGCAGCTGAAATCCGCCGGGAAATCCGTGGCACCATCCTGGTCGTTATCGATGCCATCCTGACACTGCGGGGGCGGAGCATTGAATTCATCATTATCTTGTCGGGAGGAACAACCGGGATCCTGCGGGAAATCCACCTTTCCATCACCGTCATTGTCCGTACCGTCCTGGCACTGCGCTTTGGGATTTGTTTCATCGTCATCATCCGGGTTTGCACAGCTGAAATCTCCGGGATGATCGGCAACACCATCATTGTCATTGTCCACGCCGTCGCGACATTCCGGGACATGGGGCGTGCCGCAGTTAGCGGAGTAGATGGCATCCAAATCAAAGCCGTCGTGCCACCAACTGGGGCTGGTATCTGACAGTCGAAAATATTGTGCGGAAGCGAGGGTGTTTGGGAGAGACATGGGAACATGCACTTGGCCGTTTCTACGTCCATTATCGGTGAAGCCGATGAGTCGGTAGACTCTGCCGTCTTCGCTCCCGTAGACAGTCGCCTGCTCGTAGTATGGCCAGTAGGGTCGTGTGAGTTCCACAACGTAAAAATCCACTCCACTGCCGGGATTATTCAAGACAGGCTGAGACATCTTCAGTGTGATGGTTCCGTTGTTTCCCAAACTCACGATGTGCCCATCTGGATCACCCAATGCTTTTTGCGGATCTCTTCGATATGTGTAGGAACCAGGAGTATAGGAGATCACCTGGTCTGCAGTGCAGTTCACGGTTGTCGCATTCGCCGTTGTTTGTGCTTGAGGATCCGTTTCATCATTATCTTGTGCATTCTCACATCCGCGTTCATCCGGGAAATCAGTGACACCGTCACCGTCGTTATCGTTGCCATCACTGCACTGCGGGGCTGCAGGCGCATTGAACTCATCGTTGTCCGTAGCATCTGTGCACCCGGGATCCTGCAAATCGTTCAGGTTGTCACCATCGTTGTCCGCTCCATCATTGCACTGCGTGGATGCGGCAACCGGCATGTTAAATTCATCATTGTCATCTGCATCCGCGCATCCCGGATCCGTTGGGAAATCCGTGAGATTATCACCATCGTTGTCGACACCGTCATTGCATTGCGTGCCCGCTTGCGCGAGTGCAGCAATCTGCACACTCTGGAAATTTCCCCAGTGCACTTGAGTGGCAACGAGAGAAATAAAGAGAACCTTGGCGAGAAAACGATGGCGCTTCATACGACGGTGGGAGAGAAAAATAAGGGTTGGAGAGCGTAGTTGAGGTGACGATAAATGGTTTAACTCTACTACCTTAATGGCATTTGTCAATCCTTGAAGTGAATAAGCACTTTAAGGCGTCTTGAAGCCAAAGATTTTAGGACATTTTGCACAGAATAGCTCGAAAAATGTCGTCAAAAATGCCACAGAGCAGCTTTAACGAAGACTTACATGTTTTGTAATAGGGTTTAGCCCTTTTGGATGATTAAAACTCGTTGTTCAATTTCATTGATCAGATTCAAAAAAATAGTGTGTGTTTTACGATTTTTTGTCAAATTTTACTCCTGAAAATCTCTGATGGATTCATAAAGTAAGTTGGCATGAAAACCTTTGTGATATGCATAGGAAGTTACACTACCGTCGGTAACCGACACTACTGCACTGGGGTCGTCCTTTAGCCAAGCGTTTTTTAGAACATTGTTTCCCAGATCTCGGGCAATGGGACCATTGGAAAATGTTTCCGGGCAAATTAAGCCGTTGCTGAGTTCCACATCCACGGTCGCTATATTTTTAAAATTCCATGGCCTCTTTTCCTATCCCTGCATATGGTAAATGAAACGAAACGGGTTTCCAGTCTTCATCATCATATGCGCAAAAATTGTGTGGAAGATTCCCGGGCATTAACACAATGGTCCCATTGTCCAAATGCAGGAAATCATCGCCTATTGATGGCGCTGTAAATTTCCTTCTACCAGTAGACACAACGATACGCGCGCCTGGATGTGTATGCACCGTTTTTGACTCCTGCAAACCAGCAGGAAAATTTAAGTGCAGTTTTCCGATTCCTCCCCAAAACGAATCTGGATGGACTCTTGTAGGCATCCATTCGTAATCTTGCATAGGCAAATCTTCAAACACACCGAGATCCAATGAGGATGGATCGTAGTGCATGAGATAATTGCCATCTTTCCATCGTCGTTCAATTACAGCTTCCAATATCGTAACAGCCGCAATACTTTCTGCTTGAGAGAGTTTCATCTCAAGTAATTGTTGAACGTCGAATTCTCGCTGTTCTGGATTGGCAGTTAGAAGTCTTGTGAGTTTTTCTTTCAAATCTCCATGCATTAGAAGTTGCTCAACATTACCTGTAACTGAACCCTGCAAGTCTGGAGCAACAAATCTGTAACTAGGAACAAGTAGTTGGTTTGGTATGCCGCTGTTCTCGGAAAGATGATCCATTGGATTCATGAGTCTAGAGGATTTTTGACTTTAAGTGAAGATTTTGTCAGCAAAAGGCAGCACGGTCGCGTGCACGTGCCACGTGTTGGCCGCGTAAAGTTCGCTTCGCTCTCCACGCGGCCTACGCAAAATCGCTTCTCGCTTGGAAGCTATCGACGTTCGAATCGGGTGGCGGTGCCACGTGATCGCGAGCCGCTGCGAGCGATTTTAGGTGGCTGGGGAGGATGGATTCGAACCATCGAATGGCGGCTTCAAAGGCCGCTGCCTTACCACTTGGCGACTCCCCAATGCGGAGGAGATCGTATCAGATCTGCCATAAACGCTCCAATGTGAGCTTTTCTGTACGGTTCCGCACGCTTGCAAGAGGGGGAGCCGTTCTCTACACTCTGTCAGCTCAAATGTTCGCAATTGTCGATATCGCCGGCTTCCAGGAAAAAGTGCAGGAAGGAGATGCTCTTAAAGTTCCGCTTCACGATGTGAAGAGTGGAGAGAAGATCATATTTGAAAAAGTCCTGCTTCTTTCCAATGGAGATGCACTGACGATCGGCCTCCCGTTTGTGAAAGGCGCAACGGTCGAAGCGAAGGTCGTCTCGCACGGACAAGGCAAAAAGATCCGCGTGCAGAAGGCGAACAAGCGCAAGCGTTACCGCCGTGTGCATGGGCACCGCCAAGATTTCACGGAAATAGAGATCACTAAGATTAAGGCATAATAGTTTGCTGGTTTGCTTGTTAGCTGGTTTGCTCGTTTTGGTGTAACTAGCAAACAGTCCCGCACATGCGGGACGGAGCTAACCAGCAAACTTTTCTATTTCATTTTGGAGATTTCGCATACATTCAAGAGTTATGCCGAGGTTCTGCATGCACGCGATGGTTTCACCCAGGCGCTCGTGGGCGCGGAGCAAATGCGACAGATAACTTTTTAAGTGCGTTCGGCTGAGCGGAGAAGGGGAGTTGGCATCAATAACAGAATGATCCGTTGTGTATGGGTTGGAATCGATGCGGATCTTGCTGCCGTCGCTCAAATACAACGTTCCATGTCGTGCTTCCCGCATGGGTGAAACACAGTCGAACATGTCGATGCCTTTGGCGACTGCTGTTTTGAGTTGCTCCAGTCTGCCGACACCCATCAAGTACCTGGGCTTATCTTTGGGCAGCAGCGGGCACACGCAATCCAGTATGTCGTACATCTCATCTTCCGTTTCGCCGACAGCCAGCCCGCCGATAGCATAGCCATCGAAGCCCATGGCAATGAGTTCTTCCGCACACTTTTCCCTCAGGTCGCGCTCCAGGCCGCCTTGGATGATGCCGAAGAGAAACGGTGAGGAGTCAGACGATGCAGAGGATTCAGAAGATGCAGAAGAAAGCTGTTTATGGTGTTTTTTACATTCAGCCGCCCATCTTATTGTTCGATCCACTGCCTTTTCAATCTCACTGCGAGGCGCGGTGCTGGGAGGACAGTGGTCAAAACACATGATGATGTCCGCACCCAATGCGTGTTGAATGCGCATGGCTTCCTCGGGTCCAAGAAAAAGAGGATCACCGTTCAAGTGTGAGCGGAAGTTCACCCCTTCGTCCGTAATCTTGCTGATGTTCCGAAGGGAAAATACTTGGAAGCCACCGGAATCCGTGAGGATCGGTTTGTTCCATCCTACAAACGAGTGCAAGCCACCTGCTTCCTCCACAATCTTTTCTCCGGGTTGCAGATGCAGGTGATACGTATTGCAGAGAAGAATCTCCGCGCCGAGCGTTACCAGATCTTCATGCGTAATTCCCTTCATGGCTCCTGCCGTTCCAACAGGCATAAAGAAAGGGGATTGGATCGCGCCATTGGGCGTTGTGAGTACGCCACGGCGGCCGATAGGTGTTTCTTTTAAGAGCTGGAACATGGGTGTTTACGATATCAGAAAAATTACACAAACAAGAGCGCCCTTCCACGGGCGCGATTGTTCGTGCACGCATCGCAGCCATGGAAGGCTGCTCTGCGTTTTGATTATTTCTTCGCCGTCTTCGACACGATGCGGTCGATCAGACCGTACTCCAATGCTTCCTTTGCGCTCAAGAATTTGTCGCGCTCGGTGTCCAGTTTCACTTGTTCCAACTTCTTGCCTGCGTGCTTCGCGATTAATTCGTTCAAAAGATTCTTCGTGTTGATGATGTGCTCTGCGTGAATCGCGATGTCTGTGGCCTGTCCTTCCGTTCCACCAAGAGGTTGGTGGATCATGATTTCGCTGTGCGTGAGAGCAAAACGCTTTCCTTTTTCACCTGCCATCAAAATCACAGCGCCGCCGCTGGCTGCCATGCCAAGACAGACCGTCGAAATGTCCGGCTGCACGTACTGCATGGTGTCGTACATCGCGAGCGTGGACGTCACTTGGCCTCCGGGGGAGTTCACATAGAGGGTGATGTCCTTCTTCGCGTCTTCCTTTTCCAGAAAGAGGAGCTGCGCAATGATGGAGTTTGCGACATCATCATTGATGGCAGTGCCGAGGAACACCAAGCGGTCTTCCAAGAGCCGGGAGTAGATGTCGTACACGCGTTCGCCGAATTGCGTCTTTTCAATGACGGTCGGGATGATAAAGTTCATGGGAGTCGCCCCGCGGGAAATTTTGTTTGCGACGGACTGGATCAGTGGATGCATGAGAGGAAAGAGAAGGAAATGTGTTCATCACTATGATAGCAAATTTCGCACTTTTCAGCAGTAGGCACTGGAGAAAGAATATGGTGAAATGGAGACCAGAAATATGTCTAATGAACTTTACAAATTGTGCGCAGAAGCCAAGGCTTTTTGTCAGCAGGCAGCGAAACCGTTGCTGGTCCTCCTGGGACCGACAGCCGGCGGTAAAACAGCGGCATCCATTGCGATTGCCAAGTATTTACAGGAGCAGGGGACTACAGTCGAAATCATCAATGCGGATTCCAGGCAGCTCTATAAGCACCTGAATATCGGCACCGCGAAAATTACAGAGGAAGAGAAGCAGGGGATTGCCCATCATCTGTTTGATGTGTTGGATCCGAAAGAAGACGTGACCATTGCGTGGTATCAGGAAAAAGCGAAAGCAGTGATTGAAGAAATTCGGAGCAGGGGACACGTGCCGATGCTCGTTGGGGGATCGATGCTCTACATCAGCGTCGTGATCGATGGACTCGAACTACAGCCATCTGCAGATCTGGATCTCCGAAAACGATTGGAGGAAGAATACGATCAAGATCGCGGCGCATCACTCTACAAAAAGTTGCAGGAGGTTGATCCGGAAACGGCAGCTGCATTTCATCCCAACAACAAACTGTATGTTGTCCGTGCGATGGAGATCTTCGAAATAACAAAAACAAAACCATCTGTATCCAAGAAAAAATCAAAATCGGAATATGATCTTTTGATTCTCGGCATCGAATGGCCGCGTGAAGAACTCATGAAACGAATCGATACGCGAACGAAGCAGATGTTCGAAGCTGGCTGGATCGAGGAAGTTCAGCAGCTGATGCAGAGGGGATACACGAAAAACGATCCCGGGATGAAGAGTCATGGCTATAAGGAAATCATGGATGCCATCGAATCGGGATCGATTCAGGAACAGCCAATAAATTGGCTGCTTAATAACCAAGCGTTAACCGCCGACTTAAGTCGGCGGTTAACGCACCAAAAGAAGGGGCGAATTTATTCGCCCGCTTTGGCAGAAGCCATCGCGGCGAAAACACGGCAGTATGCGAAAAGGCAAACTACGTGGTGGAAAAATGACACACGCATTCAGTGGATTCACTCCGAAGCGGAAGATCGAGATCTTCCGCTTCGGTAGGTTATGCGAGTGTTCCAATTTCTTTATAGAGCACATCGACCTTATTCTTTTGTTCGATTTCTTTCGCCAGCATGGCCAGATCGTCAGCCGTTTTTTGCTGAATTTCTGCGCGCTCTCGTCCATACTCATGAAGCTCGGGATGTTCATTCGAGGACTCCTGTGGTGCGACTTTTTTTGTCATAGGCTGATTAGAATTTATACACGTCACCGTATTGTTTCTCAACACGTTGCTTCATTGCAACAAGCTGATCAATCATTGTCATTAAATGCGGGCTCTCGTCCGGTGTTTGCTTGGACAAGTAAAAATCCGCAGTGTGGCGCAGAAGATCGGCAATATTCACCGTCGCAAGATCCACTTTCGCTTTCTTCGCGGCATCCAATTTCTGATATGCATCCGTGAAAAACGTTTCGGGTCGATACACATCGATCTTGTTTTCTTGGATAAGTTTCGCAATCAACTTCAAAAATTCGTAGTGCTCCGGTTTCATAGCACCACTGATTGCCTTTCCCGCCTGCTTTTGCGCATCCTCGGAGAGATTTTTGTGTTGCCCGATCAGCTTGGAGAAGTCGGTCATATCGTATCTATTATAGCATTTCTTGAGCTTTTACGACACTTTGATTATTTCCGGGCAAAGTAACACTATGATTGTATGAATGCTGAAGCGAGTTCTTTGGGAAATAAGCCCATTCGGATTGAAGGGAAATTGAATACAGCTCGGCTTTTCAATGCAATAAGTGAGAAGATGAAAGTGAGTTTGTATGATCAAGAAACAATGCTTGCACTGTTCAAAACACAATTGGCGGCACGCGATGAGCTTGTCCGCGTTTTTGGTGAAGCGGGAGCGGCTGAATACCTGCGATCAGTGCAGGTTCCCCCAGGATGGTTGGAATCTTTAGCTGCCTCGCACGGTGATAACGCCTGTTAGCTCCGGGAACAGATGATCATGGAAACGCCAGATGCCTGTGCGTTTGAATTGGAAACACCACATGTCACCGGGGGCGACAGGCTCTTTCGGGTCGAATTCCGGGAAGATGCCATGCGTGGGATGGATGTTGCTGGCAGGCCAGCGCTCTTCATCATCCTCATTCTTAAAGCACACGTTGGTGTTCTTGAAGACGGAAATTTCTTTCGGTTCAAATGCGTCCGCTGCCATCGTGATTGTTTCCGTCACTTGGATCGGTTTCCAGAATGAGAAAAAGGAAAGGTGCGCCTTTGCGGCATACACGCCTGCTGCTGTTGCAATGATAATGATGACCGTCGCAGTGATGAGAGTTTTCCTCTTCATGCGGAAACCATACAAGCAGATTGATACTCTGTGGGCAAGCGCGAGCAGAAGTGCGGTTGATCTTCCGGTGTCAGGATTGCGCGCGAACGTCCGATGATGGTGTCGTAGCAATCCTCTTTTCCTTCGTCGGCCGGAACCAACGCGCAAAATTCCAGAGCCAGATCTTCGCCGTGCTTATCCCAAAACGTATCTTGTCCCGCGCCCAAGATGCACTGGATGCGGTGTTTGTTCGCTTGTGCGAATTGGCAATTGCGAATGGCTTCCGCAGGCTTTCCTCGCATCTGCCCGCCGATGGTGCGTCCCATACTGGCGAAGCATGAGGATTGATACCTGTCCGGCGCTTTCTCGCATTCGCGCGCAACGCCTTCGAATCCCGTCTTCGATAGCGTTGCCATCCTGTCTGTCTGCAGGAAATAACAATCATTCTTGTATTCGTCTTTTACGATGGTGCACGGGTACTGCGGATTATCGGAAACGAATTTGGAAATATGGCCGCGGCGCTTGGCTTCCGGTGAGTTGTCCAACGAACCCACAATATTTTCCATAAATGCTCCCGTGCGGCAAGAACTCTGTCCGCTCCCGGTGGGCAGCAGGTTGCAGTACTCCAATGCGGCGGGAAGATCGTAATCGGACCAAGCCATGAGGCCGTGCCCGATGCCGTGCAGACATTGATGCGTGAAAAATCCATTGAGGCCGTCGATGCAGATCGTGCTCAAATTTGCCCGAAGTCCGTCCGTCCCGTTCTTATGGAAGAACGCCTCGATGGCTCCGTGGTAAAAACCGGAGTGGCATTCGGGCAGCACGAGTTTGAAAATTTCACTCCCGAATTCTTCGTAGCTCATGCGCCCCAGTTCGTGTGCTCGGTTGTGGCAGTCTTGTCCCGCAGCATGCGACGCCGCAGTGAGCGCTTCCATGGTGGCGACGGGACCGTTCATCTGCACAAAAGTTTTCATGACGGCGTCATCCGTCAGGACAGCGGCATCGGGGGATGCTTGCTGCTCCGGAAACTGATGCAATAATTTTCTTTTTGTTTCAAGATTCTGACAGGAAGCGAGCAGGATCACCATCAGAAGAAAAAAACATCGCGCGAAGGATCGAAATGATCGTGTCATCGCCGCGTACTATACAGGAGGTTTTATCCCTCTAAGAACCGCGGAAAATGCCTTTTTGAGCCCTGCAATGAATTGCATTGTGTGGTACGCTGTGGCTTCCAATCCATTTTTGTTCCATGCGCATTGCTCTTCTCCTTTTGTTCACGTCTTTTTTTGCGAGTGCCGAGCCCGCACTGGCGGCATTCATCGATGTGTCCGCAGATCATCCGCAGGCTGAGGCGATCACGTGGATGGAGACGCAAGGCATCGTGAAAGGATATGCGGATGGCTCGTACAAGCCGAATCGGTTCATCAATCGCGCGGAGTTCACAAAGATCGTCATCGGTTCGGTGCTCGGGTATTCGCCAGAGGCAGATCCTTCCGGATTCGATGTCTTTTCGACGGCAGGACTTGAGTTTTCGGATATCGAAAGCGGCGCATGGTACATCCCGTACCTGCGACACGCATTCGAGCTTGCAATCATCGGCGGGTATCCCGACGAGACATTTCACCCGGAGCAAAACATCAACATTGCAGAAGCGGCGAAGATCATCGTGCGGGCGAATGGGTTTATCATCGGCGATGAAGCGCCGGACTGGTATCGGCCGTACGTGGATGTGCTCGCGGAACGCGGCGCCATTCCCGCTTCGGTGCGAAGTTTCGATCAATTCCTGATGCGCGGGGAGATGGCGGAAATCATTTACCGACTTCGCGTCGGTGCCACATCTTCTTCCTCCGGCAATGCCGTATCATCAGACAGTTCATCATCAATGATCGTGCAGGGGAAATATCTTCCGTATGAAAAAGGAGTCATCGGCAACGGCCGGAAATCGCTCCTCTTCTTCTACGCACCGTGGTGTCCGTACTGCAGAGCGAACGATGCACGACTATCCGCGTGGTACGACGAGACCGAGGACATTGTCATCAACACCTACAAAGTGAACTACGATGCAGAGAAAGCTTTGCGGCAACGGTTCGGCGTTGCAACGCAAGACACGCACATTCTCCTCAGTGGAACGGGACAAGTCATCGAAATGACGAGCTTCCCCAGCGAATCCATGTTAAGGGATCTTCTCGAGCGGTAGATCGTGAGATTTTCGTGATTCCGGGAGGAGACCAATGAGACCAAAGAAGCCAAGGAGAGGCTTTTATATATCCTTGGTTTCATTGGTCTCCCTGGTTTCTTTGCTATCCTTCTTGTGATGGAACTCCAGACGCCACTCAAGGGCATCCTCCGCACCACGAAAGACCATCTGGCTGCTTTGGAGAATATGGAGATCCGAACAGTGATGGATTTTCTTTTGTATTTGCCGCGCGGACACGAAGACCTCACACAAATTCAAACGATCCTCGGAGTGCCACTGGATACCAAAGTCACGATTCGTGGCATCATCGATCATCTCAAGCTGGTGTATACCCGCGGGCGCAAAGCCATGGTGACGGGAAAGATCACGGACACCGAAGGTTCCACGGCCGATGTCATCTGGTTCAATCAGCCGCATATTAAAAGGATGCTGAAAGACGGTGATGAAGTGGTGCTCACAGGAAAGATAATCGAAAACGGGTACAAGCTGCAGCTGCAGAGCCCGCAATTTGAACGGGGAGGGGAGCGGCCTCTTGTGCATGCCGGTCGTCTCGTCCCCATCTATCCGCAGCATGACATCATCAACACCAAGTGGCTGCGGGAGAAGATGATCCTCGTGCGCGAAGTTGCACCGCTCCTGCCGGAAACATTGCCGGAGGAACTCATCAAAGAAGAAGGATTGATGCGTCGCAGCGCTGCCATCGCAGCGCTGCATTTTCCCGAAACGCCCGAAGAGATAAAAGCTGCCCGTGACCGTATGGCATTTGAGGAGATGTATCGGGTGCAAGCGGAGGCACTGTCGCGCAAACAAGAGTGGCAAGGGGAAACGCAGGATCGTTTGAAGACGCCGATGAACATCGAACTGATTCGCGCGTTGTTCGCATCGCTCAAGTTCACGCCGACAAAAAGCCAGAAGATTTCCATCTACGAGATTCTGAAAGATATGGAACGCGATGTGCCGATGTCACGTTTGCTGGAGGGCGATGTCGGCTCCGGCAAAACACTTGTGGCTGTTGCCGTGATGGCAAACACGCTCTCGCATGGCGGCCAGTGTGTCTTGATGGTGCCGACGGAAGTATTGGCGCGGCAGCACTTGGAGAATGTGTCGAGATTGCTTCTTCATTTTCATTCCTTTCTTCAGGCGCAAGACTCAAGACATAAGACACAAGAAACAATTCAATTTCGATTGCCCACAGTGGCGCTTTTGACGGGATCGATGCCGAAGTCGGATGCCGATGATGTGCGTATGCGCGTGGCAGCCGGCACCATCGACATTGTCATTGGAACGCACGCACTTATCGAAGAAAAAGTTCGTTTCAAAGATCTTCGGTTGGTGATTGTCGATGAGCAGCATCGTTTCGGTGTGATGCAGCGGCAGCGTCTGCGGGAGAAAGGCAGCCCGCATTTCCTTTCTATGACAGCCACACCTATTCCGCGCACGCTCGCGCTCACGGCCTTTGGAGATCACGATCTCTCCGTCTTGCTCGAAAAACCGGGTAAGCGAAAGCCCATCGAAACCAAAGTCGTCGCACCCAAGGATCGCATCATGGTGGAACGATTCATCGACACGCAGATCGAATCCGGGCGGCAAGTGTTCGTTATCTGTCCGCTGATCTCCGAATCCGCTGAATTGGAAGAGGCGAAAAATGTGACGGCGGAGATGGAACGTCTGCAGAAAGAATTTCCACATCGGACAGTCACCATGCTGCATGGGCGTTTGCATCCCGAGGAAAAACAGGAAATAATGCGTGCGTTCAAAGACAAGAAATCAGACATTCTTGTTTCGACGTCTGTGATCGAAGTCGGCATCGATGTGCCGAACGCCACGATCATCGTAATAGAAGGTGCGGAACGATTCGGACTTGCTCAGCTGCATCAGTTGCGCGGTCGTGTCGGGAGATCAGATTTCAAAAGCTATTGCTTTCTTTTTACGACGAGCGAATCGCAAGCCAGATCACCGAGACTTAAAGCAATGGAAGACCACGACTCCGGGTTCATGCTCGCGGAAATTGATCTGAAACTGCGCGGTCCCGGCGAACTCTATGGACTTCGCCAGAGCGGCATTCCGGATCTCACCGTCGGGAACTTGCTGAACCCCGAACTTGTCGTGCGTGCGCGCCGCGCTGCGGAAAAAATGCTCGGCATCAAAGAAAAGGTAACGGTGTAGTTTTGGCTTTCATGAAGGAAAAATGCAAATCGAGATCTCACTTTGTTGACTCAAAAAAATGAGCACCTAATCTTTGCAAGCATTCTCATTTTTTTCTTAAAAATTTTATGAATATTTCTAACTGGCAGGTTGGAGGCAAAGAAGTTTGGATCGATGAGCAAGACTATATAAATCGCCGGTATTTAAATATGATTCAGAGCGACGGCCTTAGTGCAGCTAAGAAGGAGTATCCGTTTGTAGCAGAAGGGTTTGAAACTGCCAGCAAGGGGTACAAAACAGTCAATCATAGTATTGCAGTGAACCGATTAAGGCTTGGCACTGCTCTCAGTGCGGAAGAAACGGAATGGTATAAGAAAAAGTATGGGAATACAGAGTTGAAAGATGATGGTGGTAATGATTTCCCTTCTATATTTCGCAGTCCTTATCAACCAGAGAGTGAAAGGCAATGTGCTTTAAAAAGTCCGCATCCTTTATTTTTCGGATATGACGATTAGGGTCGCCTTGGAAGCTTCCTTTCATATCAATAAATGCATTTGTCAGATGCTTTTTGGCTGCTAGACTAGGTCGTACTTTATGGCAGACGACCAGACCATAGGCGGCAATCCTCCGCGCCCCGGAGATCCCATTCCCGATGAGGGGCTGGATCCTACGAAGGTATTTGCGTCGCCTCCGCCGCCACCCCCTCCGCCTCCGGGACAAGGTGCGCAGGGCGATGGAACAACTCCGCCTCCACAAGATGCAGGACCGCCTCCGCCGCCTCCGGGCACGGTGGCAACCAAAGAGATGGGCTACGACGACGAAGACATTCGCATCCTTGGCGAAGTAAAGGACTACCGTTTCGGAACCATCGCCGCAAAATTATCGAACGACAAGATCCAAGTGCCCGCGCATCCGGAAACAACCTTTGATGAGCAAATATTTTTGACATTGCTGCGCGGCAGCATCTCCCTCACACGCGATGAAAAGTGGCGCATCATCCAGGCGGTTCCCAAACTTTCGCAATTCCAGATAGATGAACTGCAGAAGATCTTGGAAGAAGAGCGCCGCAAGTTCGGTGAGCTTTCGCCCAAACACTTGCTGCAACTCATGAAGCTTGAACAGAAGCACACGGAGGACTGGAAAGACTTGCAATCGCTCATGGTTCAAAAGACCGCACAGAAGGAAGAGCAGTCGCAGGCGGATGAAATAAGAAAGCAGCTTGGACTCTAATAGGGGATAGGGAGTAGGTTGTAGGGGGTAGCCCGATTTTTTGTATCGACAAAGTTCTACCTTCTACTCCCTACCACCTAATTCCTCGTTACATGTTCATCCTATACAACACAAATACTCCCGTTCCGACAGCGGCGAGTGCCAGTCCTTTCCCCATGCCTTTGCCAAGTTGTTTATGCATTTCCGTGAGGAGTAAAAAGAGGAACGCTCCCAAGGCGAAGCTGATGATGACAGGGGATTGGAAGAGACCGGACACCAGTGGAATCTTGATGGGAAGATCGCGTGTGAAATCGTAGGAGCCGAATGCGAAAATCAAAAAGTACCAGGAGAGCAGCCATCCTGCGTAGAGTCGCAGCGTGTCTGTGAGCGGGAAATATTTCACATGTTCCTTCGTCAGTTCCGAGGCGGTGACCGGCGAGGGAGATGCATCGAATTGCGGTCGCTCTTCCACAATCTTCCAGGGAGATGCGGAAGGTTTTGCGGGGGCGGCCGGCTGTGCAGCCATCGGTTCCATGGTAACCACAGGCGCGGGTGCTCCTTCCGGCGTTTCATACAATTCCTGCGCTTGCAGCTGCATCTCTTTCAAGGAATCCCTGGCCGCTTGCGCGCTTAAGGCACGAACGGTTCCGCGAACGACTTTGCCGTCGCCAGTCACTCCAACGTACGTAAAAAGAGGCATCACAAGCAAGTGTAGGACACTTTCTTATGTCTTGCTACTCCGTCTCCGAGGCTTCCAGAGCCGCCGTAATATGTCGGACGGCCTCCTGCAATTCCGAAGGAGCGCTTATTTCAAAGTGACGGTTGTCCGTCCACGCGCGGTACCCCACGGTGTAGTTGCCCTGCGTCTTCACTTCTTTGTCGGCTGCACCGCTGAGAGTGCCGGAAAGCAAATTGACGACGAGGGGGCCGTCACCCAGGTTTTGCAATTCCTCGGGTCCCAGTTCCACATGCCAGAGATAGGAAGTCGTGGTGCCGAAGGATTTGAACCACCAGTTCTTGTGCACGGGAATGCAGAAGCCGATGTGCGAAGAGCAGTACTGCTGCGTCCATCCTTCGTTCGCATCATCCTTTGCCATTTTTTCAGTTCGTTCCTGCATGACGGCGGATTGATCCGGAGCGAGGGAGGAAGGCGAGACAGAAGCCGCAGCCGAGGCGACGGATGATGCCGATGCAACAGCTGTGGGGGACGATGCCGCCGAAGAGAGAGAACTCAAGGCCATTTCTTCGGAACGTTCGGAAGAGTCCATGGAGGACTCGACGGAAGACGATGCTTGCCGCATCAGGCGAATGCGTTCCACGTCCATGATGAGTCCTCCGGCTTCCACGGTGGAGCGCACGTCGCCCGTCACCGTCACTTCTTCATTCATGTAGCCGTTCAAGTCCACCGTCTCGCTCTGGAGCAGGATGAAATCTGCGCCGGGGAGCATCAAACGATGCGATCCTTCCATGTAAATGCTGATGCCGGCGGCCTCCACAACTCCTTCGTACGTGATGTCTTCCATCACCTCGGGTTCTTCCACGGGCAGTTCGTCCACCATGGTATCCGGCGCGGGAGCCGGTTTGCATGCGGCCAGGGTGAGGATGCCCAGGACGCTCGTCAGAACAAGAAAATACTTCTTCATGGATGCGAAAAGGAATGGATATCCAGTATAGCGTCCGGTCATGCAAAGACAAGACGTCCGCGCACGTAAAAGAGATCAATCCGCCGCGGCGGATTGATCTCTTTTTGAGCATGGTTACTGCAGCATTGCGTCGATGACGCTCTCGAAGCTGGAGGCGGGCACCGCTCCGGAAATCAGCCTGGTGTCGCCCGTCTTGTTGTTGATGACAATGCTGCCCGGCGTGCCGTCCACGCCTGCGGCGGAACCGCCGGACATTTGTGCATTCACTTTGTCACGGTATTTTGCGCCGGAAAGGCAGGAGTCGAATTGCGAAGCATTGAGCCCCAAATCTTTTGCAATTGCCGCATAATCGTAATTTCCTTCCTCGAACACGGTGTCCGTAAACTTCCAGAAGGCGTCGTTGCCGCCCAATTCCGCCACGCATTCCGAGGCGAGGGCCGCGGGTTCCGCTTTGGGGTGGAAGCTCAGCGGGAAATGACGGTAGACCCAGTTGACGTCATCGCCGTATTTTTCCGTCACCTGTTTCATGGTGGGATGATGACGTATGCAGAACGGGCATTCGTAATCGGAATATTCAACGATAGTAACCGCCGCATTCGGATTGCCGCGAATGTGATCTTCTGCGGTCACTTCCGGAACGTCGCCGGCTTCTTCTGCCGGAGGCGCCGGTGGAGGAGGAACATTCGGCGCGTTCGGGGGATTGTTCGCAACGGTGGGATTCCCGGCCAGGAGTCCGCCGCCGAACACATTCAGCGAGGCCGCGCCATAGCCAACCATCAAACAAATGAGGCCGACGGAGACGACAAACCACGGGTTATTGGAGGAAGCGGATTTTTCCGCAGAGTCGAAAGGCATGTGTCAGTGTGAAAAAAAGTAAAAGTAATCGATGCAAACTGTACCATCGTGAAAAGCAGAAAGCAAAAAAGCGAAAAGCGCAGAGCGTAGAGCAAAAAGCAAAATATTAGGTGATTATCCCTTAACAGCTAGGAACTTATGATTTACTCTTTTACCACCGTGACAGGGAAGGCTCTATGAATCCTGACTACTTCATCATTGGCTTTTGGGCAGGTGCGATGTGTGCAACCGTGATTACACTGGCGATTGCAATTCGCTGGTTTTACTGGAGGGGGCACTCGCGTCACTAGGACTAAAAGTTGTTGGGGTGGTGTTTTGGCTAGTACCACCCTTAAAATCATCTGGAGAGATCCCATTACCACCACCCCCACGTGATCTTTTTTCTAGCTCCTCAAATCTCCTATTATTTTGAAACTGATTCATAACAAGCCAACAAGTTCCGTTTCCCAAACCATATACTAAAGCAAGGATACTAGTAACAATTCCCCCATGCTCAATCAAATAATCCAAAGCAATACGCGCTGAATCAACATCACACGTGCAGGCTGGGCAAACACACGAGGAAAGTATTTCCCCTGTCATTCTTCTGTTGGTAATTCAGCTTCAATTGCTGCCCCGTTTTCCTCTTCCCATTTTGCAATCTTCTCTTGTAAACGTAGCATTAAGCGTTTTGCATGTGTTGGGGTAAAGACATATTGCCCCTCTACTACGCTGCCTGTTTGGAAAGCGAATAGGAAGTGTTCCTTCGATTGGATAATGAAGGCACGGTCACAAAAGAAATGACGTGGATCGGCCACCCCGAAATCACGCTTTGGTTTCTCTTTCTTCTTTCGTTTACTCATGGAAAAGATGGGAATTGAATACTTGTGCTACTATATCCCCCATGAGAAACGAATCAACGGACAAAGACCGCTTCTTCAAGCTCCTTAACCTTGCAGCGAAGACACGCGTGAAAGGAGAAGATCAAAAAGATGAGTCACCGACTTCCGATGATTGTACCTCCACTGAAACTCCGAAACGTAAGCGTGGAGCATCTTCGGGGAAATAACGTGGTGAGTGCCGTCCAGTGACCTTTTAAGCTGGCTCCAGAAGCCTTCGATGGTGTTTGTGTGCGTTGAACCTTTAACGTACTGCTTTGCGCCATGCTCTACCGTGTCGTGTTGCATATCGAGGAGCCGAGCAATCTTCTTATAGCTCCTCAATTCATCCGTCATCAGTTTGCTGCCCTTGGCGATATTGTTCTGAAAATGCGGCAGGAGTGTTGCGGCTTTTACGTTCGGCACGATGGCGGCGTTCATCATGCCCTTCCGTTGTAACTGCCCGAAGACGATTGTCTTCCCCTCCGCTCCGCGTCCTCTCTTTCCTTTCCTCTTTCCACCTACTGCTGTTTCATCGGCTTCAATATCTCCAAAGAGCGAAAAGGTGTTGTCCTTCATCAGCTTCCGTACTTGGTGGCCGATGCGGAAAGCGCACTTGTATGTCACCCCCAAAGCCCTTTCCAGTTCTTTTGCGGCCACTCCATTCCTGCTCTGCGACATGAGGAAGATAGCGAAGAACCATTTTACAAGATCAGTGGAAGAATGGTCGAAGATCGTTCCCTCTTTCGGCCACAAGTGAGAGCAGCCGTTGTAGCAGGAGAAACAAGCGCGGGTCGGATGCTTGTAGAAACGAGTCTCACCGCACTTCGTACACTTCGGCTTCGGGAAACGTGCATCGAAGAGAAAGCGCAAACAAGTGTCATTATCAGGAAACGTCTTATGGAAGTTGAGAATGGTGAGGCGTGCAGACTTCATGGAAGAGGAGGAAAGTACCTAAAGGCTACTCTTCTCGTTCCTAGCTGTCAAGGGATAGTTGCCAAATATTAAATTGTTCTCTGCTTTCTGCTCTACGCTTTCTGCTTATCGGGCCATCGAAACTTCATCCGGCGCCGCGGTATGCGTCTTTTCCGTCGGCACCGTCACGACCGTCTGCTCGGTGTACTTCTTCACGATGCTCTTGGGGATGCTCTTGTATCGAGAGAAGAGCGTGTGCGTTTGGACGGTTCCATCCGGAGCCGTGATGTGCTGCTTCCATGCAATTTCGTTCTTTTTGATCGTTCGCTCGCTGTTCGTACGCAGATCTTCCGGCGCGTTTGCCGCGAAGTACGGTCCCTCCAGCGACACGGCGCGGCCATCCGGGGTTCCGTACATGGTCACATACGCCTCAAACCCGTCGAAGTGGGACTGGATGAGAATGGGGTTCCCCGTGTCGTTCACGAATGTCAGATCCTGTTGCCCGGGGTAGACCGTGGCATCCAATCCCACGCCGTATTTTTCGTAGTACAGCACGTAGAGACTGTGTGCCTTTCTTTTTCCCAAGGGAAGGCCTGCGTTCAAAATCGCGCGGTACACGGTCGTCGCCACTTGGCAGATGCCGCCGCCCGTCACGGGTATCAGCTGATCGCCGTTGAAAATGCCGAGTGCTTCGAACCAACCGTTCCGCGATGTCACCGCGCCCAGCGTGCTGTTGAACGAAAACGTTTCTCCGGCCGGCACCAGGACGTTGTTCACGCGCTCCTTGAGTCCTTTGCGGACGTTGGCAATGCGTCCCGGAACGGATCCCGCAAAGTTTGAGCGTCCTTCCGCCAGCAGCGTGAGTTCACCCAAATCAAGTCCGGTCGCATTCACAATGGTTCCTGCTGTCCGCGTGACAGCCAGGGAGATTTCCGTGGCATTGGCATCAAACGATTCTTTGATGGCCGATGCGAATGCTTCGGCATCGAACGTGTAGCCTGCCTTGGCCACTTCATCGGTTTCCGCGCGTTGCACCTTTCTGTCATCTTCAAAGGTGCTGAGGATGGTTGCAGACGTGGGAGCGGTGAGACCGTCGATGCCGTTTGTTTCCAGATGCGAACGAATGCGATCTTCATCAATGCGGAACGATGCGCTGCCCATGGAAAATTTCGGCTCGATCCATGTCGGGTACCGATGCAGCGTGATCATCCACGGTGTGACCGTGTGACCATCGGCGACCAACGCACCGGACAGAGTTTTGGTGAACAACTCTTTTCGCTCCGTGATGGCTTTCGCCAGTACCGAGAGGCTCGGCGTGACATGCGTCAAATTGCGGACGCGTTTCTGTAAGCGCTTTGCCTGTCGAAAGAGGGGAGTATCAGGTGTTTTTTCCGCTTTCGCGACGGCTCCCAAAAGTTGCATGGACGGAGCATTCTTTTCCGACACCACGGCGGCGTTTTGTGCCACATCTCCTCGCACACCTGCAAACACCGCAAGATGCAGGAAGAGTATGAGCAAACCGGCAAGATGGAGGTGTTTGTGCGTTTGGTGCATTTGATGTATATTATAACATTTTTCATAAAAAAAGCAAATGTTATTCAATGCAAAATTCACCGGGGTTCCTTCCATAAAACGCGCCAATTCTCCTTTGGCGAAAACAGCGTCAGAAAATGGCGCAAAAATCGATAGTGAAAACAGTGATGCCTCCTCGGAATTCCTCGTCCGGCGCAGCCGAGCGAAGCGAGGCGAAGTCGGATCCATGCGACAAAAGACGCATTTTGCGCATAAAACTTACATTCGCTGTGCAGGTTCCTATCGTTTCTTATTCCTTGAGCGGCTTGGCATGTTCTCTCAGCCACTGCTCGTGCTCCGCAACAATGAGTCTGCGGCTCTTTCGTTCGCGGGTCGGAACGGGCTTGGGACTGGCAACAGGGACGACAGGCATGGAGACGCCGCCCGTCGTAGTAGCATTGTAGCTTTCCAACAGCGCACGGTGCGCCCTGCGATGCCTGGCATTCACCGTTTCATGCTGCGTGCGATGGACTTGATCATACTCGGCTGTTCCTTCCAAACCATTCCACTGAGCGTGCCATTCCTGGTGCTCCACCGCCCTCCCTTTGTGGTATGCACGATGATCCTCCCGCAGTCCGTGGTAATCCACGTGCGTGGCATTCCATTCCGGGTTTGCGCCTTGTGTAAAAATCGTCGCCGGTTCCTCTCGTGGAGGCTCGGGAGCCGCCATCAAAGGAGTCGGGAAGACACTGCCGAGAATAAGGGATGCGCCCAGTGCGAGATGCGTGACGTTTTTCATAGGAAAAAGGGAGAGGAAGACAGTGCCCCATGATGACAAAGAAAGTATCCCTCGTAAAGGGGTGATTTTGCGGTCAACATAGCTCTATAAAAGGCCAATGGGAGACTCCCACCGGCCTTTAAGATCATCAGAATGCACGATTACAGATCTGCGTCGGCCGGCAGCGCATGGGTTATCGAAACCTTCGCCTCGTATTCTTCGCCGCTTGCGTTGGCGGAGATAACCAAGAAACGCACGCCTTCAGCACTGTCCATTTTGTACCCCCACGATGTTCCTGTGGCACCATCCGCATCAAGCGCCACATGGCGCACCCAACCTTCTTTGGTCAGCTTCGCATCCAGTGCATCGCGGGAATCAGCATCCATGAAGATCTCGTTGTATTCATCCTGCGTGACGGGCGCCGTGACAAACGTTGCCTGGATGGCGCCTGCAGGAATCATGTGATCTTCGTCAATGTTAATGACGTTGTCATTCGTACCTGCTTCCACATCGGACCAGAGTGTCGTGGAAGCCCACAGGTGGATCTCCGTCCAAACGGCCTCTGCGGGATCCGTGGCGGAAGCGGCAGCGGAGGAAGTCGCGGAAGAAGATGAGTCCTCATCTGTTGGGAGAATCTGCGCTTGGCACGCCGCCAGCATGGTCGTGGAAAGAAGAATGAGTGCGTATCGTTTGTGCATAAAGATGAGGGGAGTAAGTAGCGATGTATTGTAGAGGCGATTGAAAAGTATTTCAAGAGAAAGCAGCAATCATAACGATTGTGAAAACAAAGAGAAACGCGCCCAACAACAGGGTTACCATAACTATCAGCGGCGCGAGAATAGTGATGAGCGCAGCTTTCATCAGATTCACTTCATGCAACACACTCACTCCGTGTATTTGAAGAAACAGCGTGCCAAGAGACAGTAATCCGCTGATGAGCGGACTCCAGAGAAGCGCAATGGAGCCGAAGAGAAGATGCGGTGTCGCGCCAAAGGCGGCAATCCTGAAGCTCGTTTTCCATGTGCCTTTGGCACCAAACACCCACGAGAAAAAA
Source organism: Candidatus Peribacteria bacterium RIFCSPHIGHO2_01_FULL_51_35 (assembly GCA_001787535.1). GTDB lineage: Bacteria > Patescibacteriota > Gracilibacteria > Peribacterales > Peribacteraceae > 2-02-FULL-52-16. The sequence continues at coordinate 30,300 of MFXP01000009.1, read as the reverse complement.
CGCAGTCCTGCGGACTCCAGAAGAATGATGCCGAAGAAAAGTGCATATCCCAGGAAAAGGCCGATGAGAGTAAGAACAAAAAATGGCAATCCGCTCCGTTGCTCCAGCGCTCCGAATCGTTGCCATTCTTCCGCTGTTATAGTATTGATAATGAGCATGATAAATATAAAGCAGAACCCGGCACCCAAGAGCGATGCCAGGAGGAGTGTCGGCAGCGCTTGTTTTCCAGTTTTTACTCCAAGCCAAAAATTGATTGGATGGAGAAGAATATTCTTGATGTTCAGCGGTGCTGATAGCAGTGCGTTCATATCCTCAAGGTTGTGGAGAGTACAATCGTAGCGTAGAGGCTGGCTTAGAGTGTTTCAATACTTTAAAAAAGGCTTCTCATAGATAAGATTCTTGGTAAGATCTTGTCGCTCTGTGGCCCGGTAGCTCATCGGTAGAGCGCTGCCCTGAAGAGGCAGGCGTAGCCAGTTCGACTCTGGCCTGGGCCACCATGTAATCTGCTGACATGTACGATTTGGATCCAAAAGAATTCCGCATTTTAAGGTCACTCAACACTCCCGTGAAAATCCAGGATTTCCTTGGCGAACTCCACATGAACTTTGCGGATACGTGCCTCTCGCCTCGGCGAGTGCTGCGGGAGCGAAAAGCGCACTGCATGGAAGGAGCCATGCTCGCGGCAGCTGCATTGCGACTCTCCGGTCGCAAGCCTTGGGTTTTGGATCTCAAATCTTTTCCCAGTGATGATGATCACGTCGTCGCGGTATTCCGGGAAGATGCATGCTGGGGCGCACTCAGTAAAACGAATCATGGAGTGCTGCGGTACCGGGAACCCGTGTACAAAACCATTCGCGAACTCGTCATGTCCTATTTCCATGAATATTTTTTGAATGATGGAAAAAAGACTCTCCGTTCCTTCACGAATCCCATTGATCTTTCGCGTCTCGATAAAAAAGGATGGATGACAGCGGAAGAAGATCTTTGGTACGTTCCAAAATATATCGATTCCATAAAACATTTCCCCATCCTCACGCGAGCTCAACTATCACGGCTTCGAAAAGCGGATCCCATCGAGAGGAAGATGGGGAAGATTGTGGAGTGGACGCGATCGAGGAAAAAGAATTAGCTGAATGCAGCTTTTCTCAAATTCTGACTTATTGTAAAATAGCGAAACTTTGGGGCTGTAGCCCTGCCTGCCGGCAGGCAGGTCAGTTGCCTAGCTCTGCGAAGCAGAGCGTGATAAAAAGTACTGCGCTCGGCATATCACGTCGGTCATTTTAAATTTTTCTGGGGCTGTAGCTCAGTTGGTAGAGCGCGTCGTTCGCAATGACGAGGTCAGGGGTTCGATTCCCCTCAGCTCCACCATATTGTTGACATCGGCTAATCGGAAGCTAAGGTAAATCACTTTCCTTTTCTCGCATCTCTATGATCGAAACAGTCCCATCTCCGGAAAAAAATCTTTCTCAAAACGATGCTCTGTTATTGGCTAACGAATACTTCAGATCCACTCGAATGCACAATCTCTACCGATTTTGTGTGGAAGACCAGGGAGTACTTGATGAAAAAACAGGAAACTGGAAATTTGATCTTACTGCTGTTCCGGCTGGCATTGGCCTACCTCATTATGGACAGGCAGAAGAAGAATTCGTAGCACAATTTAACGCGAAGGTTGGATGTGTGGTGGTTATGAAGGATCGCCAAGTTATTTCACAGCCACCCATCCAAGAGCTCGACAATGATCTTCAAGTACGAAAAAACCATTATAGTGAATGTTTGGTTTTGAGAGGCATGATGCATGGAATGGCTCAAAGGATGTCCTAAGCATCGTTTTTCCTCCACAAAATTCTTTCGCGATTACCTCCGCGAATGCCTATACCGCAGCGCATCTGTACCCAATAGTCGCATGCGGAAGTTGCCGCCATGCAGAGGCGTGTTCGCAGCAACGCGGCGTTCCACGGGTGTCATTTCCACGCGTCTGCGACGTGGACGTTCCGTGGCACGCAGGAACGTGACCGGTATTTTTTTCGCTTCATACGTTTCGATACTCATGGGAGTGTTTCCTTCGCGCACAGGTTTCTGCACGCGGCTGAATGCAACAGGTCGTGCACCGCCTTCGTAGCGGAAACCGACTTCCGGTTTTTCCGTCGCAAGAGCTTTCAGGATGAAGCGGACGTCTGCGCGCGTCAGCGGCTGATCCAACCGTTTCACACTCGGTGGAATGGCTTCCCAGCGTGCCAGGATGTAGCGATACGGTTCGTACCACGGGACGCGCGGCTGCGGTTGCAAACTGGGACGCGGTGCAATGCCGTACGCTTTGCTGATGATCTTTGCCGCCTCTACAAAATTCACGGCCTTTCCGGGTCTGAACAGACCATCGGGGTCTCCGTTCACGATACCGACGAACATGCCTTGGCAAAGATCCAGTCCGTACCCGACATCTTTGGAGACATCTTTGAACAAATGCGTGTACGAAACGGGTCTGCGTGGATCCGGTGCGATGTTTTGGAAACAATTTTGCAGATCCACGTCGTCTGCGTACGTGTCGTCCATCACCAGTCGAATAAATTCCGCACGGCTCACCAATAGTTTCTCGGAAGGATCCGGAGCAGTCGCACCAAGTGCGGAGAGGGGACTGCAGACTTGTAAGATGACAAGAAGTCGAATGAGTTGTCGCATACCATCGAGGGAAGGAAAGGGAGTGACCTTAGCAAAAACTTTCCCCGTGCACACATTTGCACGGCAAAAATCTTTTTCGCTTGCACGAGGGCTCGGAGAAAATTCAAAGCGATGCGACACGATTATTATTGACGGGCGTCCATGAGGATTTTCAGTTTAAATATTGATCCACGCGCACATCACCGATGTAGATCTGCGTGTTCTCATCGCTCTCCCGCTTGATGGCGCGCTTGAGCCCGATGCGTTCGATGACATCTTGGAACCGGCGCATGGCGCCTTCACTCCCGAAATCCGTCATGCTCGCAAATTGCTCCACGCGCTTGCCGCGCACCACCACCATGCCGTTTCCTTTCACCAGGCGAAAGGCTCCCATGCGTTCGGATTCCATGTGCGGACGGAGCACCGTGATTTCTTTTTCCGCTTTTCGCTCTTCCTCTTCCAAGAAATCTTGCCGCTTGCCGCGTTCCTCCAGGGCGATCGGCAGCAGTGCCTTCATCAATGCATCCGTGCCGAAACGCGTGGCGGCGGAAATGCTTTTGTACACGGCAATGCCGGCCTTCTTCAATTCTTTTTCGTACAGGCTCGCATCATTTCCAAAAAGATCGATCTTGTTCAAGATCACGAGTTCGCGCTTTTTGGCGAGCGTGGGGGAGTGTGACTCCAGTTCTTTGCGGATGGCTTTGTAATCCTTGATCAATTGATCGGCATCGCCGCGGGAGACATCCAGCACATGCAGAAGAATCCCGCAGCGTTCAATGTGCTTGAGGAATTCGTGGCCAAGTCCTTTGCCTTCGCTTGCGCCTTCAATCAGCCCCGGGACATCGCAGATGATGAATGATCTGTCCGCAACGTTCACGACGCCCAGGTTTGGAATCAATGTCGTAAACGGGTAATCCGCGATTTTCGGTTTTGCGGAACTGACGACGGAGATCAGCGTGGATTTGCCGACGCTGGGGTACCCGATGATGCCGATGTCTGCGACCAGCTTCAGCTCAAGTTTGAGCGTCCTCTTCTCCCCCGGTTCGCCGAGTTCCGCAAAGTCCGGCGCCTGGCGCGTGGAGCTTTTAAAGTGCGCGTTGCCGTACCCGCCGCGTCCTCCGCGCGCAATAATCATTTGATCATCGTGCATGGAGAGATCCGCCAGAAGCACAGGTTCTTTTTTATCGGTGATTTCGTAGATCAGCGTGCCGGGTGGCACAGGAAGGAAGAGATCATCACCTCCATGACCGTTTCTATTGTTGCTGCTCCCAAACCTTCCTTTCGGCGCTTCGAAGCGTTTGCGACTCGCGAAATCACTCAAGGTATCGGTATTTTCATCCGCTTTGAAAATCACATCGCCGCCTTTGCCGCCATTTCCGCCGTCGGGGCCGCCCATGGGCTCGAACTTTTCGCGGCGCCAACTCACGCAGCCGCGCGCGCCGTTGCCGCCGCGCACTTCTATGATTGCTTCGTCCAAGAACATATGCGAATTGTCGCATGCTTTAGGGAAAAAGCACAGCTCCGATCCTTGATTTTTTGCTCAAATTTCCCTATAATGGGGAGAAATGAATCAAAATCTGACTCTGCAAATGGAGGCATTCTGTGAACTGGGAATCACGCCGGAGATGGCTTTTATTTTGTCCAATGTCATCTCGCAATCCGAGCAGACGTATTCGCTCATGCTCATCTTGAAGGAGCATATCGAGGACAGTCATACAAAAAGAATACTGATCGCATTTATCGAACAGTACGAAGACGTTCCCAGAAAACTTTCGGAGAAGGTTTTTTTGACTGCTCAGGGCTAAAGATCAGCACGAGATCTCTTGACTCGATAAAATTATCACTCTAAACTCTTGAGTGACAATTTACGAATCTCCTATGAGCAAGATTATTGGTATCGACCTGGGCACCACAAACTCCTGCGTTTCCGTCATCGAAGGCGGCGAACCGACGGTGATACCCAATGCAGAAGGAAACAGAACGACTCCTTCCGTCGTGGCATTCAAAGGAAGTGAAGTCTTGGTGGGAGTGTCCGCCAAGCGCCAGGCTGTGACGAATCCCAAGAATACGATCTTTTCCGCAAAGCGTTTCATCGGGCATCGCTATAACGAAGTCGAAAAAGAGGCGAAGAACGTTCCATTTCACGTGAAGAAAGGCAAAGAAGACCGCGCCGTTATCGTCATCGATGGAAAAGAAATGCTCCCGCAGGAAGTGAGTGCGAAAGTGCTCCAAAAGCTCAAGAAAGACGCGGAAACATTTTTGGGATCCACCGTCACGAAAGCCGTGATCACGGTGCCGGCGTATTTCGATGACTCGCAGCGCCAAGCAACAAAAGAAGCCGGGCAGATCGCCGGCTTGGAGGTCGTGCGCATCATCAACGAGCCAACAGCTGCTGCGCTCGCGTATGGACTCGACAAAGCGAAGAAGAACGAAAAGATCATCGTCTACGACCTGGGCGGCGGCACGTTCGATGTTTCTGTCCTGGAGCTTGGGGACGGTGTGTTTGAAGTGGTCGCGACGAATGGTGACACGCACCTCGGCGGCGATGATTTTGACCAAGCAATCATCGACTGGATCTTGGCGGAATTTAAAAAGGATCAAGGCGTGGATCTTTCCAAAGATAACATCGCCGTGCAGCGCCTGAAGGAAGCCGCAGAGAAAGCCAAGATCGAGCTCTCCTCTGCGACGGAAACGGACATCAATTTGCCGTTCATCACTGCCGATGCCGGCGGCCCAAAACACTTGAACATGAAGCTGACGCGGGCAAAGATGGAAGCGCTGGTTGCTGCGCTCATTGATCGCACGGTTGGCCCCTGTGAGGCAGCCTTAAAAGACGCAGGCGTTTCCAAGAAAGACATCGATGAAGTTGTCCTTGTGGGCGGCATGACACGCATGCCTGCAGTTGTGAAACGCGTGAAGGAACTCTTCGGCAAAGACCCGCACCAAGGGGTGAATCCGGATGAAGTTGTCGCAATCGGTGCAGCCATCCAAGCAGGCGTTCTTGGCGGGGATATCCACAAAGATATTGTCCTTGTGGACGTGACGCCGCTCTCCATGGGCATAGAAACACTGGGAGGAGTCGCGACCAAGTTGATCGAACGCAATTCCAAGATTCCAACGAGCAAGAGCCAAGTGTTCTCCACGGCCGCGGACAATCAAACGTCGGTCGAAATTCATGTCGTCCAAGGCGAACGCGAATTTGCACGCGACAATAAATCCCTCGGTCGTTTCATCTTGGATGGCATTCTGCCGGCACCACGCGGCATGCCGCAGGTGGAAGTGACGTTCGATCTGGATACCAGCGGAATCCTAAGTGTCAAAGCCAAAGATAAAGGCACAGGCAAGGAGCAGCACATCACCATCCAGGGCTCGACGGGCTTAAGCAAAGATGAAGTGGAAAAGATGCGCAAAGATGCGGAAGTGAATGCCGAGGAAGACAAGAAGAAACGTGAGTTGATCGATGCACGGAACAGTGCAGATGCTCTCATCTTCAGTCTGGAAAAGCAGATGCGTGAGCACGATGCGAAAATTGCGGATCCCATCAAGAAGAAAGTGAATGAGAAGATCAATGATCTGAAAGATCTGCTGAAGAAAGAAGATGTCTCGCTGGAGGATCTTAAAAAGGCGACTGAGGCGCTTGGTCTGGAAGCACAGGAAATCGGCAAGGCCGTCTATGCAGCCGGTCAAGACAATCAAGCATCCGATGCTGCTGCAGATGCAAAGAAAGAGAATGTTGTGGATGCGGAGGTCGTTGACGACAAGAAGAAGGACAAGTAAATTTTCCGCATGGCACCCGATGCATCTGAGCAGGGACTAATAGAAAGACTTTCTCGTGATGGTTTGTTTGAAGAAGGAAAGGCCTTGGGATTCCCGGTTCACACGTATAAGGACGTTTACCAAAGAACAATCGCTTATCTTGATTTGGGCGATGGTGAGTATTCGGACTTCTACGGTGTTGGCGATGATATTGCTGCGGCCATGCAAGATTTGCGTTCAAAAGTGAAAGCCGCAATCCTGTCTTTTTAAGAAAAATGAGTGAGCATCAGAACGCAGATTGCTCCGCAACGTTTTTGACGGCTGGTCCTGCCGGCATTTTACGCACATTTTCAATCGGAACAGCCACTTCATACTCTTTTATAGTGGCGGGATTCTCGCGAGCTTTATCCAAAGGAGAACGAGGCAACTCAGAAAAAAACTTGGCAAGGACCAATGTCATCTCACCTCGTTTCACTTGCGTTACGTAGGACGCTACCCGTCTTTTACCCATTTCATCCTTGATGATCAGCTGTTCGTTGGGTTCGAACTTTCGATCTGTCATGAGAGAGGAGGGGAAGAACATGAATTCTATTATACAACAGATAATAAATAATGCAAATATGGATCCAAGGCAACTATAAGCTCTTCCCGACGAATTTTGCAAGTTCCACCAGTCGATTACTGTACCCCCACTCGTTGTCGTACCAAGTGTAGACTTTTACGAGTGTGCCGCCCATGACCATCGTACTGAGGGCATCGACGATGCTGGAACGCGGATCGCCGCGGTAGTCGCTGCTGACGAGAGGCTTCTCTTCCACGCCGAGGATTCCCTTCATGCGCCCTTTTTCGGCTTCCCTTAGGGCTCCGTTGATTTCTTCGACTGTTGTAGGCTTTTCAAGGACACATACAAGATCTGTAAGACTCACGGTGGGAGTGGGCACGCGAACGGCTATGCCATTCAGTTTTCCTTCCAGTTTCGGCAGCACAAGACCGATGGCTTTGGCCGCACCCGTGCTCGTCGGGATGATGTTTTCCGCAGCTGACCTTGCTCTTCGCCAATCCTTGTGTGGGAAGTCCAAGATTCTCTGGTCATTGGTATAGCTGTGAATCGTTGTCATCAGACCACTCACAATGCCGAACGAATCATCCAACACCTTTGCAACGGGTGCGAGGGAGTTGGTGGTGCAGGAAGCATTGGAAATCACGTGCATGGTCTTGGGATCATACGTTTCTTCATTTACGCCCAAGCAAAACGTGCCGTCTGCTTGATCACTGCACGGAGCGGAGATGATCACTTTCTTGGCTCCTGCCTTCAAATGCAGCGCTGCTTCCTCGCGCTTGGTGAACTTGCCCGTGCATTCCAACACGACGTCCACCTTGAGCTCTTTATAGGGCAGCGTCGAAGGATCTTTGGATGCGCTTGTGCGGATCTTTCCAAATTTCGTTGCCAGCATGCCATCCTTAAAACAGGCTCCACCGCAATCAAAACGTCCGTACGTGGAATCGAACTCAAAGAGATGCGCCAGCGTTTCCCCGTCCGTCAGATCATTGATCAGAACGACATTCAAGTCTTTGTGGTGGCCTAGGATGATGCGCAGTGCTTGACGACCGATGCGGCCGAAACCATTGATGGCAATATTCATAAGTATGGAGAGGGAGATAGTACTACTGTAATTAAAGAAATGACCAATGACCAGAGACCAATGACCAACTACATTGCCTTCCCTGGTCATTGGTCATTGTGTCATTGGTCATTATTTCAGAGCATCATATGTCTCTTTCATAAGTAGCGTATCTTTCTCCAGAAGCGGCGACTCACAAACAACTGTTCCGCCGATCTTTCTGTCTTTGAGGACTTTCAGGAAATCCATCCACTTCGCATCGCTTTCTTTCAAAGGCAAGTGATGTTTTTCGCCGTGCGCGGCGTACGCAATGCCGGAGAAGTGCATGTGAACATACGTCAGCGATTTCTTTCCCAGATACTTCTCATAAGCGTCGAACATCTCGTTCCATTCTTTCGTAGAATTGATCTTGCCGTTCGTGCGGGCGTGCATGTGCGCGGGATCTACGCAGGGGTACAGATCAAATTCCTTACTGAGCTTGAGGACTTCTTCCAGCGTGCCAAATTGCGCCGTTTTTCCCATGGTTTCGTAGGCAAGGTTCACGTTCGGGAATAACTTCTTGTGCTTTAAAATATCTTCCGTTGCACGGCGCAGGTTCTCGAATACTTTTGCAGGATCTTGTCCCAAATAAAACGCAGGATGCACACAGACGGACCGCACGCCCGCAAGTTCGGACATCGTGAGGGCATCTAGGATCCTTCGTTTGCTTGCAGCCAGCTTTGCAGGTTCCGGCGAATTCAGATTGATGTAATACGGCGCATGCACCGTGAGCGTCATATCACCTTCTTTCGCAGTGATGCGAATCTCCTCCATACGCTCAGGATTCTTCGGAACATTCTGCACCCATTCCATTTCCATGGCTTCGATGCCGAGCGAATGTGCGTGCTTCAACCCTTCCACGGTTCCGCCTGGCTTTGGAGTGGAAAGGGGAACGCCGGCAACGGCAAACTGAAGCATGCGATAAGTATTATCTATTTAGTAAGCGCAAGGAATTGTTATACGGTTATATTGTTATATTGTCCGCAAGCGTCATTGAGTATTTCTGCCTAACAATATAGCAATAGAACGATATAACCTTTCGCTATGGCTTTATCAAAGAGCATCATTGATAGCACACTCGAATCGAGTCTCGGGACTGCTGCGTACCACATCGTGGAGCGTTTGCATGATGCGGGATTCGACGCGTGGTGGGTGGGTGGAGCCGTGCGCGAGATGATCCTTGGACACATTCCTACGGACATAGATATGGCGACAGATGCCCTGCCGGAGCAGGTAGCCAAGATTTTTCCGAAGACCGATATGACTTCTGCGGTGCTCGGCAGCGTACGTGTGCCGCTGAAAAATCATCTGTTCGAAGTCACGACGTTTCGTGAAGATGATGAAGCATCCGATGGAAGACATCCCGAAAGCGTTGTCTTTGGGAAGCGAGAAGACGATGCAAAGCGGCGCGATATCACGGTGAATGCACTTTACTGGAATCCCATTTCCCGCGAACTTTATGATCCTTTTGATGGTGCACAAGATCTTGCCGAACGATTGATCCGTTTCATCGGCGATCCCGCCACTCGCATTCGCCACGATGCCCTGCGCATTCTCCGCGTCGTCCGCTTCCGTGCTCGTCTCAGCGGGCAGTATCATCCGGAAACGTATCAGGCACTCCGAGAACTGGCACCGCTGCTCGAACATCTCTCCGGCACGCGCAAACTCGAAGAGCTCGAGAAGATGCTTGCAGGTGCTCATCCCGATCGTGCACTCGAAGACTTATGGGAACTCGACATCCTTCCGTACTTTTTGCCGGAACTGCATGCCTGCAAAGGCATTCCGCAGCCTGCGGATTACCATCATGAAGGAGATGTGTGGGAACACATGCTTACGGTCGTGCGATCCTATCGCGAAGAAGATGGAATCGATGTCCGCATGGCAGCGCTGTTCCATGACATCGGCAAAGCAACGACATTTTCTCTCAAAGACCGCATTCGGTTCGATCACCATGCAACGGTTTCGGCGGAACTCACGGCTGCCGCCTTGGGACGACTGCAAATGCAAGCGAAGCAACGGGAGAAGATCCTGTGGCTCATTCAACATCATATGATGATGGGTTCGTTTGTCGGAGAGGATGCAATGCCGGAGGAACGCAAAGCACACTGGTACTTTCACCCGTGGTTTTCGGAATTGCTCGCACTCTTCTATCTGGACATTGCAGGAACGGATCCTGCAGATTTTTCTCTGTACGATGCCATTGTGAAGGATTACCACCAGTTTTTGGATTCTCATCCTCGTCCTCCGAAACCACTCATCACAGGAGAAGAAGTCATCGCAATTCTGGGGATTCCTCCGGGAGAAAAGATTGGAGAAGTGCTCAAACTCTTGCATGATGCTCAGATTAATAAGAAGATCACCACAAAAAAAGAAGCACGGGAGTTTGTGGAGAAGTTGAAAGAGCATCCGTAGAGACGCGCGAATCGCAAGTCACTCATATAATAGTTTGTCCGTTTGTAGAGCCGCGCGAATCGCGCGGCTCTACAAACCAATTCCATCAAAGCGGGGTATTACCTTCGATTCTTCATCCGAATTATTGCGTCTTTGCGTACTGTCCGTAGACCGCATATTTTGTTCCATCAAAGGAACTGCACATATAATGCTGGTTGAAGAAGGACAGAGTGCGTTCATCACAACTCACGATAAAACGAGGTTCTGCACAACTGAACACAATGACACCGTTATTGAGGATTTTGGATTCGCCCCCCGTATCGCACCCGAACTTCATTGCCCCGGATTTCCATATCCAGACACAGAAAAGAATGACCACGAGTGCAACTGGTGCAAGGATCTGATGCCATGGCTTGGATGTTTTTGCCATGGTGAGTATTGTACGCATTTGGTTTATAAAATCCAGCGGAAAATTTTCATGTGGATTTTTTTCAATCTCTCGTATACTGCATGCATGAGTGATGCGTGCCGTCCTCTGCAGAAAAATATTTCTGACTTGGGCACGCGGTCGCGTCTTCGCACTGCCTGTGCGTTTGCACATGAATATCTGTCTGACAGAAAAAGGCGCACGGGGGAAAACTATGCAGCGCACGGATGCGAAGTGGGAGGCGTCTTAAGCGAACTCACGCAGGATGCTTCCTTGCTTTCCATTGCCATTCTTCATGATCTTCTGGTGCATCCGAAAGGCGAAGAATTTTTGGCACAATCTCCATTGAATGAGGAGGAGCGGTCACTTGTGAAAAGCATGCATGAGCTCAGGCGCTTGCACATCGATGCCGACACGCATGATCTGGACAGAGTGCTGGATGCCTTCGTCCATGAACCGCGCATGATGTTCCTGCGCATGGCGCACCGCGTGAATGACATTCGGCATCTGCGCAGGTTCGATCACGTCATCCAAAAGCAGATCGCACGCGAAACACTGCATATGTATACGGCCATTGCGGGACGGTTGGGATTCCAAAAATGGCGCTACGAAATGGAAGACGCGTGCTTTTTGCATCTCTATCCGCGCACGGCGAACCACCTGCAAAAATCCTTCGCCGCTGCGGCGAAATTGGACCACGCAAGTCTCTCCCATACGCAGAAATATCTGGAGAAACTTCTCAAGCAGAATGACATCACCGGCACGTTGGACGGTCGCATCAAAGGACTCTATTCCACGTATCGAAAGATGGTCGTGAAGCGGCGAACATTCGGGGAACTCACCGATCGCTTGGCGCTCCGCATCGTTGTTCCCACGCGAGGCGATTGCTACCGAGCACTGGGCGTCGTGCATGCGCGCATGCATCCCATCCCCGGAAAACTCAAAGACTACATCGGGGCACCCAAGGAAAACGGCTACCGCTCCATCCACACCGTCGTCTATCCGCTGCCCGGCGTTACCGAGCAACCCATCGAAATCCAAATCCGCACCGAAGAAATGCACCGCGAGTGCGAAGAAGGAAGTTTGGATCACGGTTCGTACAAAGATTGGAAGTACGCACTCCGCAGTCCGTCCGCCAGAGTGAATCTGTTCCGCAACCTGGAGAGCCTGCGCACCGAAGCCAGGTCCCCCAAAGAATTCGAAGCGGCGCTGCGCACGTACTTCCGCGAAGATCACCTCATCATTTTCGACGAAAAAAATCGCTTGTATCACTTGAAAAAGCCCGCTTCGGTGCTCGATTTTGCCTGCATGGCGGCGGGAAAACGGTTCGGGGCGCTCAAAATTGCCCGTGTGAACGGGCGGATCACATCCTTCGATGCACTCCTCCACGACGGTGACATCGTGGATCTCTCTTTCGGTCGTTCCTTCCTCATAAAACCGGACTGGGTGCACGCTTGCCGGCATGCCAGCGCCCGTCAAACAATACGGACAGTGACGCAAAAAGCGGGCGCATGACACCCGACATTCTTAAAACCATCGAGGTTGGCGGCCCGGTGTGTCGAGGATTTGGCGAAGCTACTGGCTGTTTTCCTTCGTTTCGTCATTCATATCCCATACCGGATTCATGATGTCCACGACGAGTGGTCCATTGCTTTTTTGAATGATAACGCACAAGCCCACCGTCGGCATGCCGAAATATTCCATTCCATTCTTCTTCAGTTCAGCACGCGCCTTATCGCCGGTAAGGCTCTTGTATTTCTCACAAATTTGTCTCGCGATCTGAACCTTCTCTCGAAGTCTGACGAATGTTGCGATTTTTTCGCCCGTCGTCGTTACACAATCGATATCCAAGCCGTTGATTTGAAAGTGGGAATGCTCTGTTCCTCCAAAGCGATTTTGACGGCCTCCACTTTGTACTCCTGTTCCCCTAGACTTTGTTACTTTGGACTGAGGAGTCATTGTGAATCGCGTCGTATCGAGTTGGGTTGCCAGCAAATTGTGGTCGATCTGCGAAGTTTTTTTGCATGCTATTGCCAGGTTTTGGAAGACATTCTTTGTACCGGTGTCAATCGATTGGCCAACACCCGTGTATAGCTGGAGAACCTCGAATCCGAAGAGTGGCAACTGCTCACAGATATTTGTTAATTCCTCCGAACTCATTGTTCGGTCATTCAATGTGATGAGGAGAACTCCGGCATGCTGGTCATTAAAAACGAGTGCCCGGTTAAATTCGCAGAGCGTTTGGACCATTTCATTGCCGAGAATCCCATCCTCCTTTCCTTCCTCCCTTCCGACTAAATCCAGGGCCAGGGCGCAATTCACCAAGGAATATTTCCCATCGGGAACGCATTGCGACATGTCCGTTATCGAAGCGTGGAAGCATTGGGGAACGTTTTCGATCTCCTGATCTAAGAGCATCCTTCTTCCCACCCTGAACATATGCGGGTTCAAATCGAGATTATCGATGATGCGCTTTTTTTGCACGTTGGAGCCGACCGCCACGGGACCGAGAGCAAGTGTAAGGGAAAACGGACCGCATCCTGCATCGAGATATTGGTCACCCTGAATGATGCCCCCGGTTTCAAGGTGCTCGATCAAACCTGCATTGAATTTGGCATTATTCCATTGTGTCGTCTTCTTCCATTTTCGAGTGTACTTCAGTGCCAGAACTTCGCCTTTCTCTTCCAGGAATTGCCTCCACTCCTTACTTCCATGTTTTGCGTCTCTCTGAGGCTTGAACCACAGAGCGACTTCTTGCATCGAGGTCCGAAGGTGCCGGAGGATGTCCGAACCATACTTGTAGCGTTTCTTGCCACTGACGATATCACCGATATCACCTTCACCAAGATGTTCGATATCATGTTGTGCGACAGTGCCTCCATAAGTGGCACGCTGAATGGCTGCGAACTTATGGCGTGCGCGCTGTTCAATGCCAAGGTAGAGAGTTTCTTCGCTCGGATCCGGCTGCATGACGCTTACTGAGACATTTGGTTCGTTCCCTTCCCGAGCAAATCGAGCGATGCCTTGTGAGAGTTCGGTGATGTTCCACGGGAATCCATTCAGGACGATCAACCGGCAAGAAAAAGAGAGGTTCTGTCCAACGAGCGTTGTCGTTCCCAAATGAACGTAAATAACCATTCTCTCACCATTTTTCTGCTGCTCCATTTCCTTTGCCCTGGCAACAATGTTTTGGCGTGCAGTTTGGCTCGTATCACCGTCGATAATTTCAAATGTGACCTTGGGGAAATCCTTTTTCAAGAATTCAACGATCGTCGATGTATCATCAGGCCTCTTTTCGTGAGGTCGAGCGATGCCCTGTTTATACTTATCTTGGAGCAAGAATATAGCATGATGCTTTGTCAGGTCATCCCGAAGCATTTCCGCTAGTTTTTCATAGAAGCCATTCTCAATCGAGTCGCAATTCCCAGGTAAAAGCGTGGGATTTTGGCAACACAATTGTAACTGCAGCATTTTTTGCGTGTGCTCCATAGGTTCTTCCAATATTTCTTGGTATTTTCTCTTTTGCCCTTCAGACAACTTATAATATGCGGGTTTCACATACCGCTCCCAATCGAATGGAGGGTCAAGATTCAGAATTCCGCGCATCAGTGCTACGCGTAATTCTTGTGGGTCGTACGTGGTGACTGCGGCGTGAACCGAATGGACATCACGATAATGTTCGCGATCGAGGATACGCATTGCAGGAACCATGTCGTCGAGCCATCCGGGGAACGGAGTTGCCGAGGTCATGATGATCCGTCCCTTGTCATACAAATCGGGGATTTCGTCGACCAACCGGAACACCGATTGGGTAGTCTGTCCTTTTTCGTTGCTCGCGAGCTGGCATTCGTCGATTCCGAGCATGTCAAAATGGCCACGCACAGGATCCGAGTGCCCAATGATATGTTCTAAGACAGTTTCGCCTTCGAAACCAGAATTTTCTCCCAGCATCGTGTATGAGACAGCGACAACTTCCTGGTCCAGAGCTTTCCGAAGTTCTTCGAACGTGATCCCAGCCTGAATGATGCCGATGGTTGGCTCTTCATCATTCTTATAACAGGGAACCCTTCCCTCTTCGCATTCGTCCTGCCGTATTCTTCCTGGGATTTCTTTCAACATTTCAGCTGTGCAAACGAGAAGCATTTTCTTCGCTTTCGTGTGTTCTTTTATCAGGAACAACGTCTCCGATTTACCTGTCCCTTGTGGGAACAGAATGAGGCGTCTCGTGCCCGGCTCTTCACAGTCCACCATTGCGATGCGTTGTCGCAGCGACGGAAACCGGTGGTCCTTGCCCTTTACCCGTATGCTGTCCCGTAAGCGCTGTGGTATGGATACGTCGAATACTTTTTCATAGAAGGACACGGTTCTCTCATGTACCGAGACGAAGGGTGACGTATCGAAAGCCTCCGATGGCTCAGGGATCATCCCGTGAAGGTCTTGTTGGATATGGGCAAATAACGCCGAAAACACCTCAGGGTCATTATTGTCGATTCCCGTTGCTTGGAGGCGTTGATATGCGTAGTTTCGCATGTTTAGGAAGAGCAATGTTTGCTCATCCGGGTCGTCGAGGAGTGCAGGCGGATATCGTCGCACATCCTGCGGAGTAGGCTGCACACGCGTACATTGTTCCAAATATGGTGAGATGCCCTGCAGTGCTTGGGCAAAGCCGCCTTTTACAAGTCCATGGCGTGCGAGGTAGGAAGCCAAATGTTCGGGTCCCATTTGCTGCAGGATGTGCCAATGCGCATTGACGAATGCTTTCAGCTTTTCCTGTTCATCAGCATCGGCGCTTGGGATAAACTTATTCCGGACGTTTTTTGGAAGCATGTTCTGAACGATGCTCCAATCCGCCGCAGGCTCGGATGGATTTATTGCTTCCAGAAGAATGCGAATACGACGATAAAATGCATTATGATTCTCTTGCAGCCAGAGGATGTCCACGGGCTCTTTCTCCCGCTTGAGCGCTGGCAGCAGTTGGGTCATCAGGACTGCAAGAGCTCTCTCGCTTTCGATTTTTTCGCTTTCCTCCACTTCCAAATGCCCAAGGGCATGCAATTTATTTTCATAATGTTCTTGGAGGACATCATTCAATGCCTCCGTGCGGAGGTCGTGAATGAGTGATGCAATGGGTTCTACTAACGATGAAACATCCGGGTCATTTTCGAGCAATTCGCAGATGTCAAAAAGTTCCGAGACATGCTCAATGGAATCGCGAGCGCCAAAAATGACTCCACGAATTCGGTTAAATACTCGCACGGCTCGCATCGCAAGATCGTCCGGGCAGTTCGATTTCTCTGCTTCTTGAATTTCATGTGTAGCATGGAGGATTTGCCTTCGGATGAGCTCCTTTTCAATCATGGGAATTGCGCAGAAGAGGTGGTACGTTCATATGGTCAAGGATTTCCCGTAGACGTTCTTCCGCAGCGTGTAATTGTTCTTCCAGTGAGGCTCTCCTGGCAACTTCTCCCCTGAGCGCAGGGAAGCTTCCTTCTTCAATGGATTGCTTTTGCGCCGTGAGAATCGCAACGTTTTTCTGTAACATGTCCATTTCGTTGCGCATTTTCTGAATGCGGCATCGCTCTACCAGGAGTGTACCTTCAGTTTCTAGTTTCGCGATATCCACCGTTTCACCTTGCATAGGTGAAGTAATATTTTCGAAAGCATGGTTGGAGATATCCTCACCCGCACTGCGTACTGATTGGTAGACCCTCATAATTGTTTCATAATCTGAATATTGCATTGAAACGCATCCTTCGGTTGAAAGACGCTTTTCGAGTTCTTGCAGTACTCGCAGATCGGACTGCATGCGAGCCGCAACTTCAGGCAGATCCTCTGGTTTTGTTTGGTTCGTTGATATTCCTGCGACCTTGCTGTCGAACTCATTTTTGCTCGCAGAAACGGCCTCCTTTGCCTTTATGAGCGCGCTTTGTTGCTCCAAAGCGACTTTCGCATGGAGGTACAGTGCGGTGTGTCGAGAAAGGAAATCAACGAGATTAGTCTGCAATTCTTCATTCGTAACGCGAGGAAGATCGTTTCTATCCTGTTCTGAGATCTCAGCAATGGAATTCTGCAGTGCTGAAATTTGTGAGCTGATTTCCCCAATTTCTATTTCTATATTCGACAATTCCCGTTCCGCAAGACAAATTCCTTCGATTGCCGAACGTATTGTTTTGATCCCACCTTTGATTCCCTTATAGTTCTGCAGAGCAAAATAAAAAGGATCTTCATCGATGTCGGGTCCAAATTTCACATTCGGGCCATTGATCATCCCAGACACAATCGAACGGACCAGGTCTTCCGGATCCGTGCCTTGCCTAAGCCGCAGGCGTTGACCGCCTTTGTAACTTCGAACGTCGATTAATTTTTCGCGCCAGGCATTCACCATAGCGAGGGAGTTCAGTGCACGGTCGCGGGTGATGAAACGTCCACCTGAGTCCAGGAATTTTTCGAGGACATCCGCATGTGCCTTGATCATTGCCCACATGCTCATGTGGCCACTGGCACCGGGCATCGGAATGTCCTTTACCCAGCGAATGGTCTCTTCCATTGCCTCGATCGTTTCTGGCGGTAAAGATTCTTCATGTATCACATACATCACATCGGATGCATCCGGCCTTGTAGGAACGCCATACGTATCGAATAGTGTCTGCGCAACCTCTTGCACCATCCTCGATGAGCGGAAGTCGTCATTTGCGTGATATTCGGCATTAATCATGTTGGCGATCTCCTTGAACGCGCCTTGGGCGTCGAGTTCATTCATGAGGAGCTCGGGCGATTCACCTCTTTGGATTCTCGCCGCCATGCCTTTGGCTCGCAAAAAGGTATCGACTATTTCTCTTTCCTCCGAGAGGAATGGCATCATGGGATCGCGGCCAGTGAGAATGGAAGCGTATGCTTTCGATCGAAGTGTTCCCGGAAGATTCCAATCACATTCCGGAACTTTATCGAGCAACGCATCCATGTGTGGCACGTCGGTCAGGAGCGCGTCCAAAACCTCCGGACATCCTTGGCAGCACGGATACGATTGGCATGAGGAAATCACTGCCTGTGTCAATTCGATTGCCGCTTCAGGATGCTGAGCGCTGTAGGCACGAAGTTTTTCTGCCGGCGTACCATTGTCTGTCGCTTTCGCGAGCATCTGTTGTTCGATGTACGTCTTGATCACCCCTTCCAGGTGATAGAGCAAGTGAGTATCAAATTCGATGCTGTTGCGCAGCGGCATAGTCATTCCGTCCGGAAGCCTTACGTGGATGGTCCTTTTCTTCATTAACGAAACGGCGAAGGAGCGTAAAAGAATTTCTGCGATGTGGAGCGCACATAAGTAGCTCAAAGCCTGTACGGGATTCCCACGTAGCTGTTCCTGTGTTCGTGGCGCTTTTTCCGCCAAGGAAAGCTCCATCGGTTGTTCCGTGTCGATGAGCCTCGAAGGAGGAGCAGGTGCCGTACGTGTTTGTCGAGATGCCAAAACTTCCGCTTCGCTTTTCATCCTTTCCCTCCGTTCAGCCACATAGGTTTCGTGATCTTTTTTTAGCCGGTCCCAGAGCCGTTGTACGAAAACATCGAAATCATTATCTTGCTTTACAATATCTGGGCGTCCGGTTCCGCTCTTCCAAATGGCTTTTTTCTCATAGACATGGATCCATACCGTGTGGCGAAGCAATTCCATGTCATCTTGCGTCAAAGCAGATTGTGTGGGAACCAAGTTCCCGAGAAATAATCTCACCTCACCATGTTCTTTTTGCAGTGAGGTGTAGAGTGCCCTGGAGAGTTCCGCCGGCCCTTTGTATTTTCCTATATAAAATGGTTCTGAATGGGGATCGCGCGATGCCAGGTACAGCCGCTCTCGAATTCCCGATTTACGGAATAGATCAATGAGATACGAGCGTATTCCTGGAAAGTTTCCTACAAAGCATCCTTCGAGGCATTCACGTTCAATGCGCATAATGGTGAATTGGATCTCCCGTTCCGTAGGCCATTGCGATGCTTCGATCAGTGGCATGAGTTCCTCGTCGATAATGCGATGCACCTGTGGGTCGTCAGTGTGAATCATTCTATCGTCTGCTCGTTCATGCCTGTGGAGTCCATTTTTCACGGCAAATTTCCTCCACTGCCTATAGATTGATTCCCGAAAGTCAGAGCTCGTTCCTTTTGATTTCCAAATTCGATTCCCATCATAGACTTCCCTACCGATGATCTCAGCGATGACAGCAACATCTTCGATATGAAGTCTATTCTTTGCTTTCAAGATCCGCGAGAATTGGGCTTCTATGATTTCATGTTCCTTTGCAAGTTTCTCTTGCAATCCCAGCGACAGTTCGGCCGGAACCCTATTCTTGAGTAAAATGAGATTTCTCTCGGCAAAACCCGGTACGTATCGCACCTGGTGAAAAAGTTCCAGGAGTGAGGCCCTCAAATCACCCCATACCCTTGCCCGTACGCCGGTCCGTCCCCCAAGGCATCGATGAATTGTACGGTGTATCTGTCTCTCCGTCGGCCATTTTCTTTGTTCTAGAGTCGCGCCGAGTTCTTCCCGAATGATAACTTGATGCTCCGGCGAGAATTCATCGATGCTTTTCCGCGCTCCTGCAGGGGAATTCTCCGCAAGCAATGTACCGTCTTCGATGATGTCTTCCACGGCTTCCTTCGTTGCTTCCCATAATTCAAGGAGGATTCTGTCCCTATGATCGGCGACGGCACGCGATTTCCCTTGCTCACTATTTGAGGATGACAATCCGGCTGTGATTGATTCGACGTTATCTTTGATTTCCCGTAGCAAATTCTTTTTGTCGACGACCAGTTTCCCCGTTGCAATAGCATTTCCAACAAGTGCAAGCCTGTCCATGATATTTTTCACTATCCTACGCACGTCGATTAATTCGTGGTCACCTAGTTTCCCACACTGAAGCAGGTTTCGATGAGAGTGGAGTACACTCCAGAGCATTCTATCGTATAATTCGTATGCTAATTCTGAATACTTCTGTCCATCTTGAATCGGTTGAGCGGCCAATTCCAATTCTTTCAGTAGTTCATCGGACGTTTGCTCTTTAATAGGCGTGGTATTCGTAACCTCCTTCAATGTCGAGGATACGACTTCAGTGCGATGTGTATCCAAGCTCGCTGTGGACAAACCCTCAGTCTGTATCGAATTTCGCATCACAGGTAAAGCTGCATGAATCGGAGTACGATTTTCAGCAGCGGAGGCTCTGCTTTCCAGAGATGGAAGTGCATCAATATGGCTTTGAAGGGCTAAGGCACCTTTGTCTTTTGCTCCGTTAATGCAGTGCGTGAGATTCTGGTTTGCATGACGGTTTATCACTCGACGAAGCCGTTGGTTGATCTGTATACAAAGGCGATCTGATGCTTCTTTGGAATCGATGTTCGTATCCGAAAGCAATTCAGTCAATTCCATGTGAAGGGTGCTGATGGATTCTAGATGTTCCGCCCTCCTTCCTCGATTGATTTTGGCGGTTTTGTACTGTGCATCAAATTCGGCGCGGGCTACTTTCAAGGCATGGATCAGCTCTCGTGAAGTGATCACAACATCAGCTGTTTGCCCGTGCGGCAGGGGTTCTGCTGGCATGCAGTATTATATACTATTCATTAAAGTATGTATTTGTCAATACAAGCTTCGGGCCATTATGGCCTCGCCCAATGCCCGTCCTGGATATTGACCATGTCCATGCCTTGCGCCTCCTCGTCTTGGAAAATGCGCATCCTTTGAGGAGCGCCTTGGGTCGGAACTTCATAAGGGGTCTGACCGTTGAGCGCAAAAATTCCGTCATTTGAAAACCCGCAGACTTTGCGCAGCCATTCCGTGAGCTTCATGCGTGAAACCCGACCTTTCTTTTCCATGCCGATTTCGAAGATGCGGACGTGTGCACCTTGTGTGCCATCCGCCAATCGGATAATTGCGGGGTTTCCCCGATAGGAAGGAACCAAGATGTCCCCCTTTTTGACATTATCACCGACGAGCGATTTCGCTTTCAAGCATGCAGAATCGAGGTGGCCATACACATCAACCGATTGAATGGAGACCGGATCCACCCCAGGCATCTTGATCATTCTTCGCAGTTGTTCAATGCCATACTTTTCAGCGATCTTCCCCGAATCGGTAGGATTTTCTGCCGCCTTCTGTGTTGCATCCCCCAGTCTCGCAGCGAATGTTTGCTGTGTTCTTTGAAGGAGATCTCTCTTCAGCGCTTCCTTGAGATCTTTTGTTTCTCGGCCGGGACCTACTTTTCTTTCGACAATATCATGCACAGCTTGATTGATGTCCACGCTTCCTGTCCTTTGTACCGTCTCGCGAATATGTTCAATAAGTGCATCATGTATGCCGCCAATCAGGATCTCGGTATTCGAGATTCCGGTGCTGAACTCAGGTGCTTTTTTAGAAATTTCTTCGGACATGGGAAGATGAGTAAGAAGAGGTATGGGAATATAAGTGCATAAACATGCACTGTCAAGATTCTGCCCTGGGCCTCAAATCGGGAAATGACTTGCCTTTTGCTATGGCATGAAGGAATATTCATCCCTTTATCCCGCAGTATGCCCCGTCAACAAGAACTCTTCGGAGACTTCGAAAGAGAGGCGCCTCCAGCAATCCCCGGGCTGCGATATCTGCCACAGTATATTTCTCAGCACTATCATGATGAACTCCTCAATGTTATCGACGGCCAGCCATGGGAGACAGGACTTACTCGTCGCGTGCAGCAGTATGGCTGGCGCTATGATTATGACAATTATACGATCAATCCGAGTGACTACCTTGGACCCCTTCCTTCGTGGGGAAAAGAAATTGCAGAGCGGTTAGTGAAGGAAAAGCATTTTACCGAAGAACCCGACCAACTGATCGTGAATGAATATATTCCGGGTCAGGGAATTTCCGGACACCGGGACAAGCGCTGCTTTGGCGAGACGGTCGCTTCACTCAGTCTGGGGTCGCAATGCATGATGGATTTTTACCGTGGAAGCGTCCAAAGAAGTCCAGAAACCGCACTATTGCTAGAGCCGAACAGTATGCTCATCTTGGACGCTGAAGCGAGGACACAATGGGGACATGGAATTAAAGCCCGGAAGAGCGACCTGGTCCAAGGAGTCCGTGTTCTGAGAACGCGCAGGGTCTCTCTGACCCTTCGGACAGTGGTCGCCCGTATTCGGGATGACTCCATTGAGCAGCGCATTGCAAAATTGAAATTGGCGGAAGATTTTTGTCGTACGACCCCAGGACTGGAAGACTTTACGGAGCCCATCTCACGGCGCATTCGAAAAATACACAGGAAACCAGAACCGAAGACCATCGACCAGTATTCAATGAATGACCAGCAAATCGAGGAAATGGTTTCCCGAGTTCGGCAGGAATGGCAGCAGGAAGTCCGTGATCTCCTTCGGATTGGGACTATTATCAGGGCTGAAGGCATTGAGACTTCCGGCTTCGACGCAACACTGGCAGGATACTTCATGCCTTTTGATTAAAAGCTATGAACGGCATTACTTCTCAAAAAGCCCGCATCCGTTCTGGATTTCGCCTGCATGGCGGCTGGCAAGCGGTTTGGATCCCTCAAAATTGCGCGAGTAAACGGTCGAGTGTGTTCGTTCGATACGTTGCTTCACGATGGAGACATCGTAGACTTGGCTTTTGGGCGTTCTCTCCTCATAAAAGCGGACTGGGCGCATGCGTGCCGCCACGCCAACGCCCGTCAAACCATACGAACAGTGATGCAAAAAACACCCAAATAAATTTCCGTCAATGCGAGTCCTGCGCGTATGCATTGACGCACTCGTAATGGGAAGATTTCATGCATGCATGAAGGCACATTCGTCGATTCTTCTTTTCATGTTCGCACTTTTTTTCTTTCCCTGCGAAGGAGCGAATGCGGCAACTCCGCATAAGAAAACATCTCTTTCGTTGACTGCGCAGGTCAATGCCAGACGCGACGTGCGTGCGGCAAAAATCATCGTGCGAAAACCCGTGCGCAAGGCGCCTTCTTCCGCTCCTTCTCGCATGCCGTTTCTTCTGCCGTCGGGTGGCGCATCCGTGTCATCGTCATCGGCGACTGTTTTCGGTCCGGTGCGCGAGGAAGTGCTGACGTTGGTGAATGCGGAGCGTGCGCGAGCGGGGCTGGGCCTGCTCCGGTTTCATCCGTTGCTTCACAAAGCGGCTCAATCGCATGCCGAGGACATGGCTCAGCGACGATTTTTCAGCCACAGGAATCCCGACGGTGCGGAATCATTCGATCGTATAAAAGCGGCGGGCTACATCGTCGCCCCTTGCAACTGCGCCTGGGGATATTGGACGGGGGAAAACATAGCGTACGGACAAAACACCCCCGCCGAAGTCATGAAAAATTGGATGAACTCCTCGCGGCACAGAGCGAATATCCTCAGCCCAAATTTCGACGAAATCGGCATTGGCCTCAGTGGCGATCATTGGGTGCAGAATTTCGGGAAGATTGATCCGTAGAACGTGAATAATTTGACTTATTTCCCCGTAAGAATATCGTTGCTACGCTATGTTGGTTCTCAGCAGACACCGGGATGAATCCATTATGATCGGCGATGACATTGTCGTGACAATTGTCGATATTCGAGGCGATAAAGTGCGTTTAGGAGTCAATGCACCGCAGGATATTCCTGTGCATCGACAGGAAGTGTATGAAGCGATACAGCGTGAGAATAAAAAGAAGCTTGGAAAGATAGTACCTCCGGGAATTCTGGATCCAGAGGGATCGAAGTGACGCGTTACATCAATGCACGCGGCGCTCATCTTTAAAATAAAGCCAATGTAGTTCACAATGCGAGAAGTTCTTTGAAGTACCTTGGGCCAGTAGCTCAGCCTGGTTAGAGCTCCGGACTTATAAACCGGCGGTCGATGGTTCAACTCCATCCTGGCCCACCACAATAATTACTCCGCCTTCACAACAACACCCAGAGCCTGCTGGCCGTCTCCTATTTTTATTTTCACCGTGAAGTTGCCGGTGGCCTTGATGTGCTCATCCATCTGGATGGCATCGGGCGAGAACTCCACGCCAAGCTGTGTCTTCATGGCCTCGGAAATTTGCTGTTCGTTGATGGCTGCGTAGAGCTTGCCGGTCTTCGTCACTTTCTTGGTGAAGGTGACGCTCTTGCCTGCCAGCGCTGCTGCGGCATTGGCGCGCAGGGCGCGCTCCTGTTCCTTCTCCTCCGCACGCTTGCGGATTTGGTCTGCGTAGCGCTTGCGCACGGTTGGCGTCGCAACAAGAGCCTTCCTATGGGGAAGGAGGTAGTTCAAGGCATAACCGTCTCCAACGACCAAGAGATCGTTCTTTTTTCCGACGCCCGATACATCTTGAAGGAGGAGAATTTCCATGAGAGGTTGCCCGAAAGAGCCAAAGTAGCTTACGCGAACGGAAGCAGAAGGTCAATGCTTCTTGGCTTACGACGCAGAAGTCAGGCGGCTCTTACAGAAGCCAAAAGAAAAGGAGTGATTGCGCATCGACTACCTCTACAGAATCAAGGAACCAAGCCACGGAAAGAACGAAAGCCAGCCTTTTCCGGCGCGGAAAACTCGGTCTTGCTTAATGAACCAATTATGGAGTGATAGAAAGCGATCGGAATGCAAGGAAAGCGAGCCGAGTGTGATACCTTGGATGCTCTGCTGGTGCGCGTAGGTGTACGTCGGTGCGTACAGGAAAATAGCGGGGACGTCTTGCTTGAGGATCTCCCGGAGCTCCTTCAATGCTTCGGTCCGCTCCTTCTCGTTATGTGTGCTGCGGATGGTTTCCAGGAGCGCATCCGCCTTGAACGATGTGTACCCGGAGAGGTTATACGCATCGCGGCGAAGGTCATCTCTCTTGCCCGTGAGCTTTTGAATGCCGCTGCTGTGCCAGTACGGGAAGCTGTCCAAGTTATCCAAGAGGGATTGTCCGAAAAGAAGGATGTCGTAATCGCGACTGAGGAGACGCTCCTCGAATTCCTGTTCGGTCTCGGGCACTTCCACGCCCACGTGCACGCCCAAGGCCGCCCATTGTTTCCGAAGAATCTCCGCAATCTCTTTGTACTTTCCCGGCGTGGGGCTCGTAAGAAGCGTGAGCGAGAGAAGATCGCCGTCATCGTTATGACGCACGCTCACGGGGTCCGCAGACGTTCGAATTCTGAGCATCCCTTTCTCCTGGAAGAAATCTTGCACCGTCACGCGCTCGGCTTTCGGCAATGTTTCATCGCGTGATGCGATGAAGAGTTGCACCAGTCTCTGCTCTTCCTCGGCGCGCTTGAATTCCGCGGGGTTTGCCGTGCGCCAGAGGTAGAAGGAATCGATGATCTCGCCTTTCTTCTTTGCCCGTGTGATGCGGATAAGATTGTCACCGAGTTTAAGGGAGCCCGTTCCTTTTGTCGGCAGTGCGACGATCCATCCTCCGGATGATGTCGGGTGCTGTTGGATGGCAATACCGTTCACAAGCGCTCCGGAACCTATCTCCTTGAGCGATCCCGTAAGGGTGAGCACCGCGCCTGTTGCCAGGAACACGATCGGCTTCATCTTCATGATGCCGACGTTGTTCGACTCCGTGTGTTCCAACAGTTTCTGCAAACGCAGTTTTTCCGGCAGGTGCCAGTTGGAAACGAAAAGTGAACCTTGCGCGGCATCCGGATCAAATTGGTAGCGCCAGTCCGACACATCGATTTCCAGCAGGGGAGTATCCACGATGTTCTTCTCGCGGACGGCATCCACGATCTGCTGCTTGTCCGTGCCGAGCTGCAACGCCAGTCTCAATTTTTGATCTTGCAGGAACGGTCGCTCCAAATTCAGGAAGAGCGCTACGTATTGCGGCAGCGAATACGTCATGGGCGCAAAGCGACGTGGCACGATCGGATCGCCGTTCTTGTCTCTTGGCACCAGGCGCACGCCGTCCAGATTTCCCAGATCCGCAAGCAGTGTTTGATAATCCGGGAAGATGCGGAAGACGACGCGCTCCAGGCGGTAGGCCGGCGGAAAATTGCGCTTAAAGCGCTCCAGCGTGACTTCCGTGGAGAGTTCCGTCTGCACGATGTTTTTGAGTTTGTACGGCCCGGCCCCTATCGGTTTGAGCGAAAAATCGAGTGTTTGGTTCAGTTTGTTCACGGGAATGCCATCGAACGCATTTTTTGGCAGCAGCCCCAGCGTTAAGTTACTGGCGAAGAAACTGTAGGGTTCATCCAATTTAAAACGCACCGTCCGGTCATCAATCTTTTCGATGTCCACACCGCGGTAATTTTGCTTGAGGAGATCATTCGGGAACGCCGGATCTTTGAGCACGCTGTACGTAAACACGATGTCATCTGCCATGACAGGGTGCGGCTTCTCGGTTGTGGAATCGTGCCAGAAGAGATCCTCTTTGAGCTTGACCGTGTAGATGGTCCCGTCGTTGCCCACCGAGAGTGTTGCGAGGTCCTCTTCTATCTGTTTCGTTTGCGGGTTAAACTTCAGGAGTCCCGCAAAGACGAGGGAGATGATGTCCCGATTCACGTCATTCGTGACGGTGAACCATGGGTTCAGTTGCTGCAATTCTCCCACGGAGCCTTCTATGTATGTGCCTCCTGCCGAAGGCACCAAGGCAGTGTTCTCCACGTAAAATTTTCGCAGCAGCACCGTAAAGCTGACAACGAATAGAAGTACGAGGATGGAAAGAATCCATCGCTCCGGTTTAGACATGGCGAAAAGCATGTGAAAAGGTCGTGCCATCCTTCCTATTCTATCGGAGGATCCGTGGGAAGAAAGGGGATCACACAAGAAAAGTGCGAAGTGCCAGGTGCCAAGTGCTAAGGAAAATTAAGCATTCAGGCAGCAAAAACTTGGCACATCGACCTTGGCACATGCGCTTCGTCTTATACGTACCACATCGCGATGGCAATCGCGAAGAACGCGATGCTTAGGGCAATACTCGCTTGGTAGATGACACGCTCTGCGCCGCGACGTTGCACGTAGGTGGCACCCGCTCCTCCAAAGGTAGCGGAAAGGCCGGAAGCTCTGTGTTGGAGCAAGATGGAAAGTGAGAGGAACACTCCGATTACGATCTCTGCGGTAAGAAGAATGGTTTGCATACGATCATTATATAGAAGAGCTCCGAGATGGTCTATACTGGCTTTACCTGGAACACGGGCGCCTAGCTCAGTTGGTTAGAGCGACGAGCTTACACCTCGTAGGTCAGGGGTTCGAATCCCTTGGCGCCCACCATCAAGATCAAAATCCACGCAAAACCATTCTTTTGACTCATTTAAGCCATTTTATATATAGTTGACAAGATAATGCTTTAGATCTAATGTAACTTCCATTCTTTTTCACCCCTTTTTTATGTCTTCCTTCCCTCTCCGAGCGAAGGCCACGAAGCGCCACAGTCTTGCTGCCCTTCGCACAGGACTTGTGCACCTCGTGCCGGTTGCCATGATCCTCATGACTGCCGTTTCCACGTCCGCGCAGTCTTCCAACATAAGCGTGAGTGTCGCCGATGGCAGAGACACCGTGCGGGCCGGGGGTGAACTTATTTATAACATCACACTCCGCACCACGGACGGCAGTTCGCAAACGGCGGATGTCAAAATGCGCTTGCCGCAGTTTGTGAACTTTATGAGCGCCTCAAACGGCGGATCGCTGGTGGGAGCGGAAGTCATTTGGGACGATGTTGCCGTTTCCGGCAGTTCGTCTCGCTCGCTCACCGTGAATGTCCAGGTGCATACGGGAGCTCCCACGGATCACATTCTTACCGCCGAAGTGGTGGTGAATGGCGTGGCTCGCGCAACGGATACGACACGTGTGACCGATAGCAACGCAGTTCCATCCACGCTTCTCGTCACCATCACCGACGGCAAAGACACCATTGCGTCGAAGGATGCCGTGCAGTACTCCATTCGGGTGAAGAACGTTGGCACGCAAGATCGCACCTACACGCTGCGCGTGAACCTTCCGGAAGTCGTTTCGTTCTTGTCCGCATCCGACGGCTATCTCCGCCGCAACGGTTCCATTGATTGGATCAATGATATCTTGCAGCCGGGTCAGTCCGCCGATTACACCATTTCCGGTGTTATTGATGATGATGCGGCCGGCTTCTACGCCATTCGCGTTTCCGCAAATACCGGTGGCGTGAATGAGCGCGCTTCCGACACGACCATTGTTCACCAAGGTCCCGTTCCCGCCGATTTCAATGTCGGTGTCAGCGCAGACAGAGAATCCGCACTGCCGGGCGATGAAGTGACCTATAACATCACGCTTACGAACCGCTCCAATGCGCTTGCAACGCACGTCAATCTTACGAATGCGTTGCCTCCGTACGTGGAATTCGTGTCCGCCAGCGAAGGCGGAACGTTCACGGGCGCCAATGAAGTGCGCTTCGATGACATGACGGTGAGCCCCGGCGGAAAACGCCTCTTCCATGTTACGGGCAGGCTCCGCAAGGATACGCCCCTCGGCATCACCCTTATCAACAGCGTCTTCGTCGCAGGACATCGCGCCACAGCTCTCGTCCAGGTGGAAGAAGGCGGCGTCGCAAGCCGACCGACTCCGCAAAGTAACAGCGTCCTCCTTCGGAAGACGGCCGATCGCAGCGAAGTGCGCCCGGGTGACACCATCTCCTACACCATTCTCTTGCGCAACACGACGGGCAAAGTACTGAACAACCTTACGGTGAAAGATCGCCTCGATGAGCGCTACATGACTCTGAAAGACGGCGCGGACGATGCGGTGCATGCGAACGGAGAAATGATCTGGGAAATCGATCGCCTGGAAGTCGGCGAATCGTGGCAGCGCCACTACACGGTCACGATCGCGAAGAACGTGCCGCAAGGCGTCAGTCTCAATAACGTCGTGAGCGTCGGCGGTGCGGACATCGCTTCGCTCTCCCTTACGGAACGCGTGGTCGCCGCAAACCTCCCCGTCTTCACGGGCATGCCGCCGACGGGTGCCGGCATGGATGCCATCTTCGTTGGCCTTACAAGCTTGCTGGGTGCGGGAC
Organism: Candidatus Peribacteria bacterium RIFCSPHIGHO2_01_FULL_51_35; assembly: GCA_001787535.1. Taxonomy (GTDB): domain Bacteria; phylum Patescibacteriota; class Gracilibacteria; order Peribacterales; family Peribacteraceae; genus 2-02-FULL-52-16. Next base: position 1,450 of record MFXP01000009.1, on the reverse strand, counting down.
AATTGTTCTTCCAGAGACGCAGGATTCTGTAATCGGGGATCTCAATCAGTTATCAAAAAAGAGGGGCGAACGCCCCTCTTTTCGAATTCAGGAATGAGGATCAGCTCAAGGACGTGAAGATCTCCTGCATCAGATCGATAATGGTGGAGAAGTTGAGGTCAAAGGGAATGCCGAGGATCTTGCTGAGCCACGACACTGCGAAGAATGCGATGAATGTGACGAGCAAGCCGATGATGGCGAAACGAATGGTATGCACCGCCTTTTTGATCTTATCCTCGTTGCCGGCGGACAGGATGAAGGAAATGCCTCCAACAATGATGAAGATGAGGCAGAGGATGGAGGCGGCGATGAGAGCGAGCGCAATGAACGTCGCAACGATGTCGACGATGCTGCCGGTCTCGAGAAGATCTTGAAGCATACGGAGAAGGGGATGGGGATAAAGGAGAAACTGTTAAACGGCCGGTTCCAGAATTTTCAGATTGATGCGTTGCGATGCATTGCCGCCGAGAATACGCAGCAGCGTGCGCAAGGCTTTGACGGTTTGTCCGCCCTTGCCGATCAATTTACCCATGTCTCGGTCACTGACGCGCACGGTCAAAAGAATTCCGAGTTGATCGATGCTGGACTCGATCGACAATTGATCGCGGTCTTCCACCAGCGCTTCCAGGACGTAGCGAAGGAATTCCAAGCCGGGCACTTCTGTTTCGGTCGTCACAGGCATGTTGGTGCATAGACTAGCCTTCTTTCGTCTCGGTGTCACTCGATTCTTTCGCTTCGGGAGCCGGTGCCTCCGCTTTGGGTGCTTCTTCTTTCGGTGCCTCGGCTTTCGGGATTTCCGCTTTGGGCGCTTCTGCCTGAGCAGCCGGCTCTTCACCCTTCGGTCTCTGCTTTGCGTACTTCTGGAAATACTTGTCCAAACCCTTCATGCCCTTTTTGGCAAGAATGCGCGCAACGGTATCGCTGGGAATCGCGCCTTTCGAAATCCAATGCGTGATCCGTTCCTCCCTGTGCTCCAAAATCACGGGGTCGCGCGCAGGCAGGTAGTGCCCGACGATCTCCAGGAATTTTCCCTTTGCCGGTGCGGATTTCTCCGCCACGACAATACGATACGTGGGCGTGTTTTCTCGGCCGGTGCGTTGAAGACGAATTTTAAGCATGAAAGCGCGAACAAGTCTAAAGAACGTGAGCAGTGTGCGCAAGGGCTTGTGGAGAAGGATTTTCCCTTTATTTCACGCTAAAAGGCCTGCGCTTTGCGTGGCATAACGCAGAGCACCCCTCCGGCACGGTCGGTCTCAACCGACGTGCCTCCGGGGGTGCGATTATGGGAAGAGACCTACAATCGGATCATAGACTTTCCACTTTCTTTTGGCGATTAGGTTCAAGAACCAAGTGCACCACTGAGGACTACCCTCCTCTCCATGCACTACATCCATCTTTCTCTCTCTGAACG
>MFXP01000008.1:27218-73121 GCA_001787535.1 Candidatus Peribacteria bacterium RIFCSPHIGHO2_01_FULL_51_35 | reverse complement strand
AGTTTTGGAAGGATCTTTCACGAAGGCTTGTTTCACCAGGGCGTTCTCCTCGCGGAATTTTTTCTCTTTGCCCATCATGATTTTTTCCATGATCTGCGCGGGTTTTCCTTCTTTTGCCAACTGCTCCTTCCAGATCTCTTTTTCTTTCTCGATGGCTGCGGTCGGCACTTCGTCCGGTGTCGTGTAGAGAGGGTTCATGGCAGCGGCGTGCATCGCGACGTCTTTCGCGGCATCCGCAGAGCCTTTGTCGAGTCCCACGATGACGCCGATTTTGTTGTTGCTGTGGACATAGGTGCCGATGACGGCGGCGTCCACGAGGATCGATTCCCCTACGGAAATATTTTCGCCCAATTTCTGGACGGCTGCCGGAATCTTGTCCTCAGCCAGTTTTTTTTGCGCGTCCGACCCTTTCTTCAGGAGCGTGTCGGCGAGTTCCTGCCCCAGGGCGCGGAAACCCGCGTCGCGTGCGACGAAGTCCGTTTCGCATTTCAAAAGGATCAGAGCGGCCTTGGAGCCGTCCGTGGCGGCAAAAATGGCGCCTTCCATTTGGTCGCGACTTGCTTTTTTCACCGCTTGCGCTTGTCCGCGCTTGCGGAGAATTTCGATTGCCTTTTCCTCATCACCGCCTGCTTCTTCCAATGCATCGCGAACGGCGGAAATGGACACGCCCGTGCGGGCGCGAAGAGATTGAACGGCGGAGGCGGAGACGGGAGACATGGGAGAGAAGAGGAAAGTGAAAAGTGAAACGATCAGGCGGCCATTTTTTCGCGCATTTCGGAAGGGATTTCTTTCCTTCCCTCGGGTTTTGCAGCAGGAACTTTCTTTCCGGAACCGAGTTCGCTTTCCAGCGTGTGCAAGATCAGTGTGATGGATTTTACCGCATCATCGTTTGCGGGGATGAATGCCGTAAAGAGTTCCGGATCCGCATTGCTGTCGCAGATGCCATAGAGCGGAACCTTAAGCTTGGCTGCTTCCAACACTGCGACGCGGTCGCGGATGGCATCCAATACGAAGACAGCATCCGGCAGCCCCGTCATTTTGGAAACACCGGCGAGAGCAATGTCCAGCTTCGCGAGTTTCTTTCTGAGTTCCGTCTGTTCCTTCTTCGTATACTTTTCGACTTCTCCCGTTTGGAAGGAGCGTTGCAAATCCAGGTAGTATTTCAAGCGGCGCTTGATGGTCGACCAGTTAGTCAGGAGCCCCGGGATCCACTTCTTCGTCACCATCGGCTGGCCGAGTGTCATCGCAATATGTTCAATGAGTGGAATACTCTGCTGTTTCGTGGAGACAAAGAGGATCGTCTTTCCTTCATCTTGCAGCTTCTTCAAGGCGTTGCAGACTTCCTCCAGTTTCTTCTTGGTCTGCGTCAGATCAAAAATATGGATGCCACGGCGGACGCCATACAAATACTGTTTCATCTTCGGGTTCCACTTTTCTTTGCGGTGACCAAAGTGGCAGGCATTGGTGATCAGTTCTTTTTCGGAGGGGATAGGCATAGAAGGATGAAGGAGGGGGATTGTTTGCTAGTTTGCTTGTTTGCTCGTCGTGCCAGCAAACCAGCAAACGAGGAACCAGCAAACAAAATGCAACAGGAATGGTGATCAGGAATGAAGAAGTAAATCCTTAACTCTAACGCTCAACGTCTTCTCGTACTTTGCGGAGGATTCCTTGTGCGAAGCTCGCCCTGAGGAGCGAAGCGACGAAGGGCAGGACCGCACGATCGGTGGAACGCGGAATGAGTACTTTATACAGATAGGAATGCCTTTCTGCAAGTTTGGGAAGCATCGGAAATTGAACAAAAAATTTGTTCAGCAGTAAGAAGCGTTGCTTGAAATCGTCCAAACATATGCAGATCCCCATTTTTATACATGATCATACGAACAGAGGAATTCCCATCGGCTGAAGAATTTTTCCCCGAACGAAGTTGCGATCCCATCGAATCCATCGCGGAAGTCTTGGAGCGCACAAGTCAGCGCGTGACGGATGCACTGGAGTCGTAAAGATCTTGGTTACGGTTTCTTGAGCGTCTGAACAAGCTCATCGATTGTTACGCGCTCTTGTTTCAGCGTATCGCGGTCGCGGATCGTCACCGTGTCTTTCTCACCTTGTGCGGCATCTTCCCCGATGGTTCCGAAGTCGACGGTGATGCATTTGGGCGTGCCGATTTCATCCTGTCTGCGATACCGCTTGCCGATGGATCCCGTGATATCAAAATCCACGGTGAACTCTGTTTCTTGTATAATTCTTTTGTACAACTCTTCGGCCTTCGCAATGAGGTGTTCCTTCTTTGAGAGGGGAAGAATGGTGACATCGAAAGGGGAGAGGCCGTTCTTAAATTTCATCACGGTTCTCGTATCATCGCCGACTTTTTCTTCGGTATATGCATCCAGCAACACAGCCAAGGTAATGCGATCGGAACCGAAGGACGGCTCCATGACATGCGGCGTGATTTTTCGCTGTGGATTATCCGGATCGGTGTACTTGAGTTCCTGTCCGCTGAAGGTTTCGTGCTGTTTCAAATCATAGTCCGTGCGGTACGCAGCGGCGGCGCAGAGCTCGCCCCAACCGAAGGGGAATTTGTACTCGATGTCCGTGGTTCCTTTGGAATAATGCGAGAGTTCATCTTTCTCATGGTCGCGGAAGCGGAGGTTCTCTTTGGAGATGCCGAGTGTATCGACGACGAACGCCCAGCTGGCCTTCTTCCATTCCTCAAAGATTTTTTCCCATGGATTTGCTTCGGGATCAAAAAAATATTCGATCTCCATTTGTTCGAACTCGCGCGTGCGGAACGTAAAGTTTCCCGGCGTGATCTCGTTGCGGAATGCTTTGCCTATCTGGCCGACGCCGAAGGGCAAACGCATGCGCATGGTGTCGACAATGTTTTTGAAGTTCACAAAAATTCCCTGTGCGGTTTCGGGGCGAAGGTAAATCGTGGCGCCCTCTCCTTCTATAACGCCTTGCTGTGTTTTGAACATAAGATTGAATTTTTTTGCTTCCGTCCATTGGACTTTGCCACATTTGGGACAGGGAATTTTCTCAGCAATGAGCATCTTTTGGATCTGATCGATCTTGAGGACGGCTGCAGCTTCCACACCCAATTTTGCCTCAAGCAATTTGTCTCCACGAGTTCGATCGTGACAATTCTTACATTCGACAAGAGGATCGGCGAAGGAACTCACGTGTCCGCTGGCTTCCCATACTTTCGGGTTCATCAAAATGGATGCATCCAACCCAACCATATCGCTGCGGTCGCGGATAAATGTCTTCCACCACTGCTTCTTCACACGGTTTTTCAGTTCCACGCCCAGCGGCCCGTAATCCCAGGTATTGGCGAGGCCGCCGTAAATTTCCGAGCCCGGGAAAACAAAGCCTCGGCGTTTGCAGAGGGAAACGACGGCGTCGAGCGAGGAAGCGGGCATGGGTGCTCCAAGAGTAGCAGAGGTTGGGGGAAGGAGAGAATTCTTTCGAAGGAGACCAATGAAACCAAGGAGACCAAGGTTTTTTTAGTTCCTTGGTTTCATTGGTCTCCTTGGCTTCTTTGGTATCCTAAAGCGCTACAAATGGCTTCTGTTACAGCAAATTCTGTGGTATAATAGTATGAAATGTTTGAGCTCCTCACACACAACGAATTTTCGCTGACGAAGACCGTCATCGTGCTGCTGGCAGTCGCCATCCTCGCGAGCTGGGACTTGATGCAGCGCATAAAGAACCGCAATGCGCACTACTTATTCGCGTGCATTCTCGGCACTATTCTTTCCGCGGGATTCATCGGTTTTACCGATCTTCTGTTTACGTCCGCGCCCAAAACGGACGGATTCCTGATGGCGTTCGGATTGCTTTTGATTCTCATTGCATGGAGGTTGCTGTTCGGTCCCTGGGAAACGGAAACGAAAGCAACCATACTCGGTTCCTTCGTCTTTTGGATCACGCTGCACATTCTCTGGAACGAACCGCCGGAGATGCGGTTAGCGCACATAATCGCCATCACCGTTGCACTGCTGCCTGCCGTCGTCTGGTGCGCGCTTTTCCTGGGCTATCACCGTGAACGCTTGAGCCGCGTGTTCCTGATGTTCTTCGCCGGCATGCTGAGCACCGCACCCATCCTTTTCTACGATGTGCTCGTGCGGCGTGGCATCGAAATGCATTTCTTTCTCTTTAAAATCGTGCCGGAAAGTTTCGGCAACAACACGGAACGCTTCATGGCGGTGCAGTTCCCCGGGGTCACCGGCGTGCCGCGCACGCTCCTCTCCGTCTTTTTGTCCTTCCTCATCGTCGGTCTCATCGAAGAGCTCAGTAAGTACTGGGTGCTCCGCAAAAGCGGACAGAAAGTGTTCGCCAGTATCGACGACGTCATGCAACTCGCCATTATCGTCGCCATCGGATTCGCGTTCGCAGAGAACATTGCGAATCAAGGCTACTTCCTCTCGTTCGTGCGGGAATACCTTCTCTCTTCCGAGCGCGACATCGCGGGGTTCTTCGGCAACGTCATCGGACGTTCCGTCCTCACGAGCATGGTGCACATCGTCTCCACCGGCGTGATGGGCTACTTCCTCGGACTCGCCATCTTCGCGGGACCGTATTTGGAAGAGCGTCGCGCTCGTGGCGTCACCCATTCCATGGCGACGTACATAGCCGGCTTGCTTCGATTGCGGACAAAATCGGTTTTCCAAGTGCAGATGCTCACATGCGGTTTTGTCGCGGCCATCGTGCTCCATGCGTTGTCCAACTTCCTGGTGACATTGCCGGATATTCTTCCCGGCAATCCGCGCACGTTCGGTGATCTGTTCCAACTGTCTTCGGAATCATTTTTGCAGTATCTGTCCATTCTTGTTGTGCCGGCGCTGCTGTACGTCGTGGGTGGATTTTGGCTGCTGACGATGCTTTTTGCGCGCAAGGAGAACATGAAAATACGCGGACACATCATTTCATCCGATTCCTTCGTGACGACGGAGGAAACCGCATAAATCTTCGGCGTTTTATTGTCAGCAATGGTCGGGTTCTTTACCATGGCGAGTGGCATTTCGCTTTTTCCCATTCTTTTTCATGTCATCATCCGGAACCCGATCACGATCTCTGCGCACGCTCTCGGCAGTCTTGCTCTCCCTCACGTTTCTCCCGTTGCCTATCACCGGTGTTGCGGCGGATGCAGACACCGATACCGTAAGTCGTGGCGAATTCATTCGCACGGCGGTGAAAACATTGGCGATTCCTTTGGACGACGATGCCATGCAGCCGACCGAGCGCATTCCCCAAGTGCTCCTGCCGTACCTCGGCGCCGCGCACAAACGCGGAGCGCTCGCGATCTTCGGAACATCCATCAATCACACGAAAGCAATTTCGCGAGGAGAAGCGGCGGTGGTTCTTATGAAATTGCAAAGCATGTCTTCGTCCCCGCCGCCTGCGGGAAAATATTCCGATGTGCCGACGGATTCTCCCTACGCGCGCGCGGTACAGCTGGCCGTTGCCCGCAAGTGGATGAAGCCCGTGCGTCCTCGTCTCTTTGGCTTGGACAGGGCGCTGAGCCAGCGAGAATTCAAGCTTGTGCTGACACGTCTCAAAGCACCGCAGACTCCGGGTATGGATGATCTTGGCCAGACGACGCAGACCATTCGCGTGAATCTGAAGCGCAAGGATACGTCGCTGCCCAAAGATGACATTCTCCGCACCATCTGGCAGCTCTTGAATGATGAATATTTATATAAGGACAAGATCAACGGCGAGGAAGCCGCCTACAAAGCCGCCGAAGGATTGGTGCAAAGCTTGAAAGATCCCTACACGGTCTTCATGCGTCCTGCGTCGAATAAGAATTTCCAGACGCAGATTCAAGGCGAAGTGAGCGGCATCGGCGCGCAGGTGGAACAGAAGAACAGCGTGCTCCTCATCGTGACGCCTCTCAAAGGATCTCCTGCTGAAAAAGCAGGGCTGCTGCCCGGCGATGAAATCATTGCCGTCGACGGCGTGAGTCTCGCAGGACTCAGTTTCGAGGATTCCGTCGGGAAAGTGCGCGGCCCCAAAGGTTCCTCCGTCAAACTCACCGTCCGCCGCAACGGCTCGGATATGCAGGTGACGGTGCTCCGCGACACCGTCAAAGTTCCTGAGATTGAAATTTCCTTCCAGGGAAACATCGCCGTCGTCAAACTGCACCAGTTCGGCAGCATCACCGACCGCGATCTTCGGTCCTTGATGGTGGATGTGCAAAATAAGAATCCGACCGGCGTGGTCTTGGATCTTCGCAACAACCCCGGCGGTCTGCTCCATGCAGCCGACGTGGTTGTCAGCAACTTTCTGCCCGAAGGAAGCATGGTTGCAAAGATCGTTTCCTCGCAAACGGAAAACAAAGAAATGACGGGGGATCCTCCCACCATCTTGCCCACGGTTCCCCTTGTTGTTCTTGTGAACAAAGGTTCTGCCAGTGCGTCCGAGATCGTGGCAGGCGCGCTCCAAGACGCGGGCAGAGCGAAGATCGTCGGCGAAAAAACATTCGGAAAAGGAACGGTACAGCAGGTGCTCCAGTTCACGGACGGTTCCAGCCTGAAGATGACCGTTGCCGAATGGCTCACGCCGTCCGGTCGCAAGATCGACGGTCTGGGCGTGACACCGGACTTTGTGGTGGAACTCGGCGATCGCGATGAGCAGATGCTGAAAGCGTTGGAGTTATTGCGGTAAATCTTGATTGTCGATTTCCTGAAAGGATTATTGGAATAATGGAGTACTGGAATACTGGCCAATGTCACTCGCGAAGTGACGTCCCAGTACTCTAGTATTCCAATACTCCAGTATTCTTCCTATGGATTTACTGCAACAAGCCATCGACCTCTTCCTGCATTTGGATACGCACCTGAGTGCCGTCATCCAGCAGTTCGGGGTCTACACGTACGTCATCCTTTTCTGCATCATCTTCACGGAAACGGGGCTGGTCATCATGCCGTTCCTGCCGGGGGATTCGCTGCTGTTTGCCGTCGGTGCTTTTGCAGCGGAAGGCTCGCTCCATCTCGTCACATCGTTTGTTTTGCTCACATGCGCCGCCATCATCGGAGACAGCGTGAACTACTGGATCGGCAGTTTGATCGGCAAGAAAGCATTCACGATCAACAATCGTTTTTTCAAACACGAGTATTTGATGAAAACGGAAGCTTTTTACGAGAAGCACGGCGGCAAGACCATCATCATCGCGCGGTTCCTGCCCATCATCCGCACGTTCGCGCCGTTCGTCGCGGGAGTCGGCAACATGAATTATGCGACATTCTTCTTTTATAACGTGGTCGGCGGTCTGCTCTGGGTGACGCTGCTCCTTGGAAGCGGATTTCTTTTTGGCAACATCCCACTTGTGCGAGAAAACTTCGAAACCGTGATCGTTGCTATCATCGTGATTTCGATCCTCCCAGGGATCATCGAGTTCGTGCGGCACCGGTTCCGGAAGACATGACCGTTTTCCAGTTACGATCTCACCAAGTGGATGAATTCGGGCTCTTTGGGAAACTTTGCGAACGCCGGTTTTAATTTTACTTCCAATTCTTTTGCTCCGTCCGATGTATCGCTCGCAATGAACGCAAGAATGGGATCATCCGGCCCGAGCACTTCTCCCATACCGGATTTGCCACCCATGACAGTCCCTATCAGGGCCACCTCATTTTTGACATACTCCAGGGGAACTCCTGTGGCTGCGATCCCGTACGCCGGAGCACCCAAAACTTCTCCGTTGCAGGTGTACTCTTCCGTGCCGTCGATAACCAACATCTGACCCGGATGCACGTGCAAATCGCCGCTCATGCTTACGTTTGCTGCGTCAGAAAAACCGGCTCTTTTGAGCTTGCTGAGTGGCATTCCGAGCTGATCGACAAGTTCCTTACCGCCGGCTTCGGCTGCTGCATCGTCACTTTCCCGAGCTGCGCAGTGTTCATGCCAACAAACTTCCATGATTCTTTTTGCAATCTCCGGATGCTCGCGGAAAAAAAGCTTGAGCAAGTTCATTTCTTCTTTCGACATTCCGGCGCCCAACCCGGCGATGCCGATCTTGTGCAGCCCTTTGTGTGTGAGTCTCTCATCGATGCATCCCATCAGGAGCTGTAATTTTCTGAAAAGCTCAGTTGTCATTCCCTGTCCCAAGACTTCTTTTGGTGATCCTTTTTTAAGGTCTCTCAGGTGACGAATGATACCTCGATTTTCTTTCAATGCTTGATGTTTGAGCTCCAGAACATGTTTGGGATCCGCATCTTTTGCTTCGGTTTCTTTCCACGGAATTCCGGCGGCAGCGCCTCCAACGAAAAGAGCGGCGATTCCATATTTCATCGCGGTGCGCCGCGTGATGGGATTATCTTCCAGAGGAATAAGGCGTTTTTCAGGGGTTCCTTCCGGCGATGGAACTGCAGGCAATTGGTTCACAGGATCGTCGTGGGAGAAATCTAGACTTTTCATCATATTATAGCGTAAAAATAGTAAATCGTTAAGCAACCATTAAACGAATTTGACCTCGGAAGTCAAGGGTCTAAGAGGCCACTTTGGAAGGGAAACAGAATGAAGTCTTAAACCCTTGGCCCACCTTCGTCCCGCTCTTGCGGGACTACGGTGGGCAGGCACTTTTTTGAAATAAGCTCTTAGCCCCTTGGCAGGAGAAAATCGATCGCGTAGGATGCCAGTCGCTTTTAGAAGGACTTCAATTCTCTCGTCTCTATGCCCGGTACCATCTCCCAAGTCGTCGGCGCAGTCGTGGACTGCGCATTTCCAAAGGATGATCTTCCGCCGCTTTTTTCCGCACTCACGACAACGTTCAACGATCAAGAACTCACGTTGGAGGTACAGCAACACTTGGATGGCGGCATGGTGCGCGCCGTGGCCATGGGCTCGACAGAAGGTTTAAGCCGTGGACTCAGCGTGAAGAACACGGGCAAGCCCATCTCTGTCCCGGTCGGGCCGAAGACGCTCGGACGCATGTTCGACGTGCTGGGCAACCCCATCGATGGCATGCCGGCGATCCAATCCGAGAAAAAATATCCCATTCACCGTGCAGCGCCGCCTTTTTCGGACCAGTCCACGGAAACGGAAATTTTGGAGACCGGCATCAAAGTCATCGATCTCATTTGTCCCATCCTTAAAGGAGGAAAAGTCGGACTCTTTGGCGGAGCGGGCGTGGGCAAGACCGTCGTTGTGAAAGAATTGATCCATGCCGTTGCAGCCACGCACGGCGGTTACTCCGTCTTTGCCGGAGTGGGGGAGCGCTCCCGCGAAGGAAACGACCTCTACTATGAAATGAAGGAATCCGGCGTGTTGGAAAAAACAGCACTCGTGTTCGGACAGATGAACGAACCGCCGGGACCGCGTCTGCGCGTCGCGCTCACGGGGTTGGCCGTGGCCGAATACTTCCGCGACGAAGAGCACCGCGATGTGCTCCTCTTTATCGATAACATTTTCCGCTTCACCCAGGCCGGCGCCGAGCTCTCCGCTCTCCTTGGCCGCATTCCGTCCGCCGTGGGCTACCAGCCGACGCTGGCGAATGAAATGGGACAAGTGCAGGAGCGCATCACGTCGACCAAGAACGGATCCATCACCTCCGTCCAAGCCGTGTACGTTCCCGCCGATGATTTTACCGATCCCGCACCCGCAACAACCTTCGGACACTTGGACAGCACCATCGTGCTGACACGTTCGCTGGCGGAACTCGGCATTTACCCGGCCGTCGATCCGCTGGAATCCACATCGACCATTCTTTCTCCGACCATCGTGGGACAGGAGCACTACGAAACAACGCGTGCGGTGCAGAAAGTCTTGCAGCGTTACAAAGAGCTCCAGGACATCATCGCCATCCTCGGCATGGAGGAACTCTCGGAAGAAGACAAGCGCACGGTGCAACGTGCACGCAAGATCCAAAAATTCCTCTCGCAACCGTTCTTCGTGGCGGAAGTTTTCACGGGATTCCCGGGCAAATTCGTTCCGCTCAAAGATACCGTCCGCTCGTTCAAGGCGATCTTGGACGGTCAACTTGATCACGTGCCCGAACAGGAGTTCTATATGAAAGGCGGCATCGACGATATCAAAGCCTGATTATGACTGCTTCCAACACCATACCGAATCTTCAATGGCATCCGGGGATGAATGTTTGGTCGGGAAAGACGGCTTATGATCGAGATATTGAAATGCATCCCGTCAGTGCGCACGACAGAACTCTTCGCAGGGCTTTTTTTGAATGCTTGTGTCCGCATCGCTGGGACCCGGAAAAGCTCGATAAGATTCTGGGATTCGACGGCATGAAAGGATTTCTGTTACGAGATACGACGAAGTATGACTTCGAACGATGTTCAACACGGTATCGAGCGCATCAATACTGGGAATCGAACGGGCGCAATTTATGGAGGCAGGATGAGGACGTTGCTCTTGCCATCGAAGAGCAACGAGCGGGAGCGGCAATCGGCGGCATGCTTATTCAGGAATCGAAACAAGTGCCCTTTCCGCGATTGCATGGAATGGTTGTGCATCCCGACTTTAATTATGGAATGAGCAAAGAACTTCCCAACGTGATGCTTTCTGCGTACCGACAGAAGACGAGGAAAGTTGTTGATACGTGTGTTCCATTGCTCCTGGATGAACGAATCTTTAACGACATGTCTTTAAGGTATTACAATACGCACTGATTATTTTTATGATTCACCTCGAGATCATCACACCGGAGCGCGTCGTCTTCCAAGGCGAGGCGGACAGCGTGTCGCTGCCGACGCCGGATGGTGAAATCACCATTCTCCCGCATCACATTCCTTTGATCAGTATTGTCGTTGCCGGCAGTGTGCTCGTCCGAAAAGGAAAAGAAGAACAACTCTTCGCCGTCTCGCGTGGTGTGATTGAGGTCGATGGCAAGAGCATCCGCGTCCTCACAGAAACGGCGGACCGTGCAGCCGATTTGCAAGAAGAGGCGATCGAAAAAGCGAAGAATGCCGCCGAGAAATTGCTGCAGGAAAAACACAATGATGTCGAAGGCTTTGCCGAAGCTACCGCCATCTTGGAACGAGAATTGGCTCGATTGCACGTTGCTCGAAGACATCGATCGCGTCGAGGAATGCCGCACATAGAATCGTAAAATGTCTGCTGAAGAATCTTCCTGGCGGCCGCTCTTCCTGGCTCTACGCTTGGCGTGGAGTCTGGGCTACATCATCGCCATTCCGGCAGTGCTCTTTGGCTTCGGCGGTGCCTATCTGGACAAAACGCTCGAAACGTCTCCGGGATTCCTGCTCGCAGGTTTTATCATCGCCATTACGCTCTCGTACCTGGGTGTTCGCAGAAAGATTAAGGAGATCACGGCGGCGGAAAAAGACTGATCCGTCTTGATCTGCATCAAACCATCCCTTTACACTCTCGACACATGGCTATCGCCGTCCACGCACCCACATTGGCTTCCGAAACCATCGCGCACATCGGCGCGTTTGAACTCAGAAACACCATGGTCATGGCGTGGCTTGCGATGGCGCTCCTCATTGGAGTCGGTCTCCTGCTCAGCAGGACGAAGTATAAGGAAATCCCCGGCCGCTTCCAGGCGTTCATGGAAATGCTCATCGAAGGACTCTTCGATTTTTTCGACAGCATCGTCCAAGATCCAAAAGCCACGCGGAGGTTCTTTCCGCTCGTCGCCACGATCCTCATCTTCATCACGATTGCGAACTGGATGGGAATTTTGCCGGGCGTGAACTCCATCACCATCGAAGGAATGCATGATGGACACCTCATGAATATTCCCATCTTCCGTTCCATGAATGCGGACGTGAACATGACACTGGCCATCGCCATCATCTCCGTCGTTGCCACGCAGGCGTTTGGCATCGCGGCGCTCGGCATGATGCCGTACGCGGGAAAATTCTTTGTGGCTCCGTGGCGCGACCCCGTCGGCTGTTTCGTCGGCATCCTGGAACTGGTCGCAGAATTTGCAAAGATGATCAGCTTCACCTTCCGTCTCTTTGGGAACATCTTCGCGGGAGAAGTGCTCCTGGTTGTCATCTTCGCGCTGATGCCATACGTCGCTCCTTTGCCCTTCCTAGGACTCGAAATCTTTGTGGGCTTTATTCAAGGACTTGTCTTTTGTCTCCTGACACTTGTGTTCCTGAAGATGGCGGTTACAACGCATGGGGGACATGAAGAGCGTGCTGATGCAGGTGGTCATGCTGCCCATGCCGCATAAGGATGTTAGGAATTAGGATATTAGGACAGATTTTGACATCGGTGGATTTTATTTCCTAAATCCTAATTCCTATCTCCTAAGTATCGTCTTAGACCCTTGCTTGATAGTGAACGGATCTATACAATCCGCGCGCTTTTTAGCATTTCATCCGTTTTTCCCACTTTCCCTATGGAACCTGAAGCTGTTACAACCGGTCTCTCCATTTTTGCAGACAAAAACCTGATTGTTGCACTGACGATGGCGTTCGGATCGATGATACCGGCTCTTGCCATCGGCATGATCGCCGGCAAGGCCATGGAAGCCATCGGCCGCAACCCGGAGGCAGCCAGCAAAGTGCAGACGTCCTTGGTGCTCTCCGTCGCGTTCGCAGAAGCCATTGCCATCTACTCGCTCGTGGTCGCTCTGATCATTAAATTCGTCTAAGAAAATTGTTATATTGTTTCATTGTACTATTGTTCGCAAGCGCACTCAGAAATTCCTAACAATATAACAATAGGGCAATATAACCATCCGGTGCTTATCTTTTCATTTACCTTCGTCCATGGAGTTACTTTCAAAGCTCGGCATCGACTGGAGTCTGCTTGTGGCGCAGATGGTGAACTTCGGGGTGCTTGTGGGACTTCTGACTTTTCTCGTCTACAAGCCGCTCCTCAATGTGCTGGATGCGCGCCGCGAAAAGATCCGCAAATCCATGGAGGATGTAAAATTGATCGAACGACAGAAGAAAGATATGGAGGTTCTTCGCGAGGCGGAACTGCGAAAGATAGACCAAGAATGCGGCGCATTTATGGAGAAGACAAAACAGCAAGCGGAGAAGATGCGCCAGGAAATTCTTGCAACCGCCAAGAAAGAATCGGAACAGCTCCTGGAGCGCGGCCGTCAACAGTTGGAGAGTGAGCGCGGACGCGTATTTGCGGATGTGCAGCAAGTTCTTACCACCGTCATCATGAAGATGACGCAGAAGATCATCGAGCGAGAATTCTCCAAAGATGACCAAGATCGAATTTTAGCTTCTCTCAGCCAAGAATTACCCAAGCACCTGCGATGAAATTCGATATCCGATCACTGGCACACGCCGTTATCGATCTTGCAGAGACGCTTCCTGCGACAGACCATATGAAACTTTTTGATGCCGCACTGCACATGTTGGAACAGCGCGGACTTTCACGAGAGATCCGCAATTTTCCGAAAGTACTCAAAACCGAATGGCACAAGAAAAATAATTCCGTTCCCGCGTCGCTCGTTACGCCCTCCGGCGATGCCGGCCATACGAAAGAGGGGATCGTGCAGACACTCGAGAAATCTCTCTCCAAGAAAATCGTTATGGAGGAAAGCGCGGATGCAGCACTCCTTGGCGGTGCACGTCTTTCTTTCGGCGATGAGCGCTTGGATGTGAGCGTGCAAACGGCGCTGGAACAATTTGAAACGCACGTGCGATCATCGCTTCCATCCTTGTCCTAATTAATCGCGGCCAAGAATGGCCGCTCTGGTATCTTTCACCACTCATCCCATGTCCCTCAGCGATACACTCATCAAGTCACTCGAAGAACGCGTCGCGTCCTATAAAAAGGAAGTGAAGCACGAACATGTGGGAACGGTGCTGGAAGTGGGTGACGGCATCGCGAAATTGTCCGGACTCTCCAAGATCGGCTCGGCGGAAATGATCGATTTCGGAAACGGCGTCTTGGGCAGCGCTTTGAACCTTGGCGAAGACGAAGTCGGCGCCATCATCTTCGGTGATTTCAGCAAAGTGAACCAAGGCGACACCGTAAAGGCGATGGGAAAAATTCTTTCCGTTCCGGTCGGAGAGTCGCTCATTGGTCGTGTGGTTTCCCCGCTGGGCGAAGCGAAAGACGGCGGTTCCGCGATCCAAAGCAAGACACACTATCCCATCGAGAAAATCGCACCGCGCGTCATCGAACGCAAGTCCGTGACCATTCCGCTCCAGACAGGCATCAAGGCCATCGATACCATGATTCCCATCGGGCGCGGACAACGCGAGCTCATCATCGGCGACCGCCAAACGGGAAAAACGGCCGTCGTCATCGACGCGATTCTCAATCAAAAGCAGACGCAGTCCTCCGATCGTCCCGTCATCTGCATCTACGTCGCCATCGGACAAAAGGAATCCAAGGTCGCGAAGATTGTTGCGGAACTGAAGAAGCACGGCGCGATGGATTACACCATCGTCGTCTCGGCCGGAGCCTCCGAGCCCGCGTCCCTCTCGTACATCGCACCGTTCGCGGGATGCGCGATGGGGGAGTACTTCTTAGACAAAGGAAAAGATGTGCTCTGTATCTACGACGATCTTTCCAAGCATGCATGGGCGTACCGCCAAATTTCCCTCCTACTCCGTCGTCCACCGGGACGCGAAGCGTACCCCGGCGACGTGTTCTATTTGCACTCTCGCTTGTTGGAACGCGCAGTGAGTTTGGATGACAGCCGCGGCGGCGGAACGCTGACAGCGCTGCCCATTATCGAGACGCAAGCCGGCGACGTGTCCGCATACATTCCGACGAACGTCATCTCCATCACGGACGGACAAATCTACTTGGAATCGGATCTCTTCTACAAAGGCATTCGCCCGGCCGTCAACGTCGGTCTTTCCGTTTCCCGCGTGGGTTCGGCTGCACAAGTGAAATCCATGAAGAAAGTAGCGGGCAAACTTCGTCTCGATCTTGCACAGTACCGCGAGCTCGCCGTCTTTGCCGCATTCGGATCCGATCTTGACGCCGCAACAAAGCAGCAATTGGATCGCGGTGCGCGCCTGACGGAAATCCTAAAACAGCTCCAGTACGAGCCGATGCCCGTGGAGGAACAGGTTGCTATCCTCTACGCCGGCGTCAACGGGTACTTGGATGATGTTCCCGTGGAGCAAGTGAAGGCATTCGAGAAACAATTCCTCACGCACCTGCGAGAGAAACATTACGATGTGTTGAAAATTCTCCAGAAAGAAATCACGAAAGAGGCGGAGGAAACGCTCAAGCGTCTCATCGAGTCCTTTAAGAAAGATCGCGGTTATCTGGCCAAATCCTAAATCATGGCACGCAATCTGCGCGATATTCGGCGTAAGATCAAAGCCATCAAGGCCACGCGCCAGGTGACCAAAGCCATGGAACTGGTTGCAGCGTCCAAGATGCGTCGTGCTGTGCAGAATGCACAGATGCTTCGTCGCTACGCGCTCACGGCGTGGAATATTTTGGAGAACATGGCCGAGGTGCACCCGGGACTCCATCCGTACCTCACGGAACGTCCTGCGAAGAAAATTCTCGCCATACTCTTCACATCCGATCGCGGCCTCTGCGGGAGCTTGAACACGCAGATGTTCCGCATGGTTGCGAGTTACATGAAGGAAACAAAAGCGATGCCGAGCTTTGAGAGCCTCTCTTTCATCGCCATCGGCAAAAAAGGCCAGCAATTCTTGGCGCGCAACAACCAAGATGTCGTTGCCGCATTTCCGGCGCTCAGTAACCACCCGACGTTCAAAGACATTTTGCCCGCCGTGCGCCTTGCGACCGAAGGATTTCTTGCCGGCACGTACGATTCCGTGGTCGTGCTCTACCCGGATTTCATTTCCGCACTCGTGCAGGAACCCGTGGCAAAGGTGCTGCTGCCGTTCACAAAATCCGATCTCAAAACCATGCTCGCGAGCTTGATTCAGCGACGCCATACACGAGCGGAAGACATTGTGAAGCGCGAGCGAGAAGTGACGGAATACGTTTTCGAACCCTCACAGAATAAAATCCTGGAGGTGATTCTGCCGCAGCTCACCGAGATGCAAGTGTTCCAGGCGGTGCTGGAAGCAACGGCCTCCGAACATTCCGCTCGCATGGTGGCCATGCGCAGCGCCACGGACAATGCATCGGACATTTTGGATGATCTCACACTCACCTATAACCAAACGCGCCAGGCGGGGATTACGGCAGAGCTTGCGGAACTGAGTGCGAGTAAGGCAGCATTGGATTAGGTTTATTGACAACATTTATTCGAGTGGAATAATCAGGTTATGCCCGAAGCGGATGAAAAATTGTGGGTAATGCAATTCGACCGAGATGCTGAATTTGCCAAACATGTTGCCTCGGCTCCGAAACAAGATCGTCCCGCTTTGCTGATGGGGTACTTCCTGGATCGCATGGAACATATTGCCCCTCTCCTCACAGATGTAACACTTGTAGCTCCCAATAAACTGGTTGGTTTAGTGGGCGTTCTGGGGCACGAAGAGGCTTGTGCAAAGTTGGCCGATTTTTTACGGACAGAACAACTGGGCAATCTGGTTTTAAGCAGCAGACCTGTCAAAGCGGGAAGGCATAGCCGGCCAGTAGAACTTTCTACATTGATAGCGGCGTCGGATTAAGCGGCAATCAATTCCGTGTGCTGCTCAAGTTTTGCGATTCTTTTTTCGTGCTTGTCCGATCGATCGCTTAATACTCCGATTTTATCTTTGTGAGCGCCCAGTAAATCGTGATGCATGTTTTCAGCAACAACATCAAAGTGACTGATGATTTCATCTTTCCATTTTTGATTTGCAACATAAAGTTTTCCAACTTCATCCATAAGCATGGCAATGTCGTGTTTCGTTGGTCGCTGCTTGCGGATCATCTTGTGGAGTCATATTTTTACATGTTGCTGTAGAACTGCTTCTTCTTATTGGCAGCTCTGTATCCTTCGCGCTTGAGTGCGCGGAGACGTTGCAGACGACGTGTGAGCGGATGCTTGTAGACGTTTCGCTCGCGGAGCATTTTCAGGAGACCTGATTTTTGCACCTGCTTTTTGAAGCGCTGCTGGAGCCTGTCGTTACTTTCGTCGCCTTTCTTGTGTGCATGAATCGCCATAGCCGGGACAGTGTAGGGAGATCGGGGGACAGTGACAAGGGTGAACCCTTGAAAGAGGTCTGTGACGCCATCGGAAGATGTCCTTTTTACATCACTTTTTCGTGAAGAAAACTGTCCTTTTTGTATAAATATTTTGTTCAATGTTTTCCGTAAGCAGAAAACAATATATCCATAAAACAATCCTCTGTAAGTGCACGTGTTTTTGGCTCTCCAAAGCGTTGAAGGAGAATCGGAAAGGCTCTAAAGTCTATGAAGATATGGCAACGCAAAAGTACACCGCATCGCAGATCCAAGTCCTGGAAGGACTGGAGCCCGTTCGCAAGCGCCCGGGTATGTACATCGGTTCGACGGACGTCCGCGGACTGCATCATTTGGTGTATGAAATCGTCGATAACAGCATCGATGAAGCGATGGCAGGACATGCGGACAGCATCACGTTGACGCTGGAAGATGATGGATCGGTGACGGTGGAAGACAACGGACGCGGCATCCCGACGGATATCCACCCCACGACGAAACGTCCCGCACTGGAAACCGTACTCACGACCCTGCATGCCGGTGGAAAATTCGGCGGGGATGACAGCGGGTACAAGGTCTCCGGCGGGTTGCACGGCGTCGGTTCGTCCGTCGTGAACGCGCTCTCTATTAAAATGAAAGCGGAGGTGCACCGCGACGGAAACATCTTCGTGCAGGAATACAAGCGCGGCAAACCGACGATGGATATGAAGAAAGCGGGGAAGACGGATAAGCATGGAACGAAGATCAACTTCATGCCGGATGAGGAGATCTTTGACACGCTGGAATTCAGCATGGACATGATCATGACGCGTTGCCGCCAGCAGGCGTACCTGACACGTGGCATCACGATTGCGATGATCGATGCCCGGAAGAAGCGACCAGCGGAAGACGAGCAACATCCTCGCTTGTATCGCTTCCACTTTGAAGGAGGCATCTCTGCGTACGTCAAACATCTCAATGAATCCAAAGAAGTGATTGGCGATCCCATCTGGTTTGAGAAAGACACGCCCGATGGTTTTGTGGAAGTCGCGCTGCAATACACGCAAGCATTCCAGGAGCACACGGTCAGCTTTGCGAACAACATCCACACAGCAGAAGGCGGGCATCACCTGACAGGGTTCAAAGCCGCTATCACGCGCACGATCAACGCCTATGCTCGCCAATACGGACTCCTCAAGGAGAAAGAGGAGAACCTGACGGCAGACGACGTGCGCGAAGGTTTAACGGCAGTGATCTCCGTGCGCCTCCGCGAACCGCAGTTCGAAGGCCAGACGAAAGGCAAACTCGGCAATGCGGAAATGAAGACGGCCGTGGAAACCGTCGTGAACGAAAAGCTCAGCATGTACTTGGAGGAGCATCCCGGTGAAGGAAAAGAGATCGTCTCCAAATGCATGCTTGCCGCACGCGCACGTCTTGCCGCACGCGCAGCACGCGACAGCGTCATCCGAAAAGGTGCGCTGGAAGGCATGACGTTGCCGGGAAAGTTGGCAGACTGCAGCAACCGCGATCCCGCACAGTGTGAGCTCTACATCGTCGAGGGTGATTCCGCCGGAGGTTCCGCCAAGCAAGGGCGCAACCGTGACTTCCAAGCCATCCTTCCGCTGCGTGGAAAGATTCTCAACGTCGAGCAAGCGCGCTTGGACAAAATGCTTGCGAACAACGAAATCAAAGCGCTGATCATCGCACTTGGTATGGGTGTCGGTGAAACCAAGGAAATCGGCAAGCTTCGCTACCACCGCATCGTCATCATGACCGATGCCGACGTGGATGGAGCGCACATCCGCACGTTGCTCCTCACACTGTTTTATCGTTACTATCCGGAGCTGATGATCGGCGGATATCTGTATATCGCGCAGCCGCCTTTGTACAAGATCCAAAAAGGAAAAGATGTTCGCTACGCGTTCACGGACGAGGAAAAAGCATCGGTGATGAAAGAGTGGGGGATCAAGTCGGAAGAAACGCAGGAGTCTGATGAGCCGGAGCAGCCAACCGAAGAGGATGCAGTTGCTGTGGGATTGACGAAAGGCGAACCGAAGGAAAAGAAAGCGACGACCCGCGTGAACATTCAGCGTTACAAAGGTCTTGGAGAAATGAACCCCGGGCAGCTCTGGGAGACGACCATGGATCCCGCATCGCGCATCATGCTCCGCGTCACGATGGAAGATGCCGAGAAGGCGGATGCCGTGTTTACTACACTCATGGGAAGTGAAGTTGCGCCTCGAAGGAAGTTCATTCAGACGCATGCGAAGACGGTGAAGAACTTGGACATTTGATGAGGTGACCAAGGAAACCAGGGAAACCAAAGTGACCAAGGATTATTCGATGGAACTCGAGAATTTCATGATGAGATAACTGATTCGATTGATCCATTGGTCAGTTTTTGAAAATTCCTCCGGACTGATGTATTTCAGATCTCGTGCGAGAAGAATTTCCACATGAACTTCTTCCAATGAGGCAGAAGCAATTTCCATGTAGTGACGCTTTTCTTTTCCGGATTTCTTCGCATTCCCTTCAGCAATATTGGTCGGTACGCTCATGCTTGATCTTCGTATTTGGCTTGTGAGACCGTATTTTTCTTCCTTGGGGAATTTTTTTGTAAGGACATAGATCCAAACGCAGAATTTATAGGCTTCCTGCCAAACAATGAGCCGTTCATGCATTCTAAGGTGCATAAAAGCATTGTAGGCACCCTTTATGTCTTTTCCTTGGTCTCCTTGGTCACGTTGGTTTCCTCTTATTGAGTTTTGCTCTTCTGTAAGCCATAAAACAAGTTCTAAACCGGCATAGAACCCTCTGCTAGAATGGTCTACATGGTCAATTCGCCTCGATCAAACTCCGAAGGCATCAAACAGAAATCATCGCTTGTTCGTTGGTTACAATTTTCCACGCGTTCATTGTTACTATTGATGGCTTTCACGGGCGTGGGAGGTGCATATTCAAAATATCGAATGGATGAACAGCGGAAAGAACAAAAAACGATTGAAAAAGGCGCGGAAGCTTTTTCGGATGCGATCAAGCAGAGTATCGGACTGGATGAATACTCGATCTCTCCAGAAGAGTACAAAGATGGAATCGTGAAAATAGAAAACATTCCATCAAAAAAGTAATCAATCCTCGTCTGTCTCTCCTCCAATGTGGTCGCGGAGCACATACGTATCCAAGTTCTCCTTTCCAAGAAGATCAACAACCTGCGGAATTGCATCCTTGAAGGCGATCTGTTTCTGTTTGCCTGCTTTCATGTCACGTAAGATGATCGTGTTTTCCTTCACTTCCAGTTTGCCAAGGAGCAGCGTGTAGCGTGCTTCAAATTTGTCGGCCAAGCGCATCTGTGATTTCAAACTGGCTTCGCCCAAGGCTCCAACCGTGTGCACGCCTTTGTCGCGGAGCTCCGCCACCAGTTGCAGACAGGCTTTCTTCGCCTCGGGGCCAAGCTGTGCAACGAAGACATCCACTTGGTCTTTGTTCGGCACCTGCACGCCCGCTTCCTTCATGTGCCAAATCGTGCGTTCGATGCCGCCCGCAAACCCCACGCCGGGTGTTGGCTTGCCTCCCAACAATTCCATCAAACCATCGTAGCGCCCTCCGCCGCCCACGGCATTCTGGGCGCCCGTGCTCTGGTCCCAGAATTCGAACACGGTCTGTGTGTAGTAATCCAGGCCGCGCACCAGCTGCTCATTTGGTACATATGTCACGTTCAGAGCATCCAAATATTCCAGCAGCGTTGCGTGGTACTGCTTGCTCTCGTCGCTCAAAAATTGTGAGAATGTCGGAGCACTCTTCAAAAGAATCCTTGTATCTTCTTCTTTCGAATCGAGAAGGCGCAACGGATTCAACTTCAAGCGCTCGCGATCTTGTTCCGGCAAATGACGCTCTTTGCCGATGAAGAAATCTTTCAAGGCCGTGACATACGCTTGGCGATTTTCCTGCGATCCGATGTTATTGATCTGCAAATTCAGACGGGGAAGGATCTTCAAATCTTTAAAGATATTGCAGGTCATGGAGATCAGCTGCGCATCCAAACTGGGATCTTTCAAGCCGATCACTTCAAAATCAAACTGATGGAACTGTCGGTAGCGGCCTTTTTGCGGCCTGTCATAGCGGAAACATTGTCCGATGGCATACAATTCCACGGGCTGTGGCAACAGCTGCATGCCGTGCTCAATGTAAGAACGACAGATGCCGGCCGTGAATTCCGGACGAAGTGCATAGGTTCTCTCTTTTCCTTCACCATCTCTTTTGCCTGTTACGGTGAAAAGTTCTTTTTCGACAATGTCCGTGTGCTCACCAATGCCGCGCTCAAAAATTCCTTTATCTTCAAACATCGGCGTATCGATGCGTTTGTAGCCGGCCTGACGCGCGCGATGACGCACGGCTTTTTTGATGTACGTCATGTACTGATGATCCTCGGGGAGGACATCGTGCGTGCCTTTCGGTGTTCGGAAGGTGGGTTCTGACATAGAAAACGCTCCCATAGGGAGTGACAGGAATCCTACCAGAGCTACTTGGGTTCGCAAAGTGTCTCCTTCCATCGAACACGCTGTGAGAATGTCATTCTACGGCCTAGTCACACGCAAAAATTCCTATTACACTGAAAAAAGCGGCGATCGTAGCTCAGTTGGTTAGAGCATCTGGTTGTGGTCCAGAGGGTCGTGGGTTCGAATCCCATCGATCGCCCCAGCACAAAAAATACAGAACGAAACTTTCCGATTTTCGTATCAGATATTCGTCTGATCTTCCTTCTTTCCATTCTGCTCTTCGATGCTGTCCGCACGAATGAAGGCGATGGGTTCTTCATCGTCCGTGGATTCCTTTTTTGCTTCGGGAATGGGCATAGACGTCGGTTCCTTTTTCACTTCCACGGGCTTGGATGGAGCAGGCGGTGTGGGAGCTTGCACCGGTGTCATTTCTTTCTTTTCCGGCGCGGGCGGCGCGACAGGTGCGGGAGTCGGCACAGGTTTTGGTGCGGGCGTGGGAGTCGGCTCTTTCTTGGGAACGATCGGAGCAGGTTTTGTTTCCTCACCCATACCGTTGAGCCATGGTGGAGTGACTGTCTCTTGCTTCGATTGCTCTACCGGGGCGCTCTTGGGAAGTTCCGGTGGAGGAGCCACGGGAGCTTTGGGGGCGGGTGGAGGAGTCGGAGTCGGAGCAGGAGGAGCCTTCGGTGCTTCCGGTTTCGGTGCAGGAGGGGTCGCAACTGGTTTTGGTGTAGGTGGCTGTGCAACAGGAGAGGTCGGTGCTTTTGGAGCAGGAGTGGCAGCAGCAGGCTTCGTTGTTGCGGACGCATCCAATCCTTTCTTGAGCCATGAAGGAGTCGGAGCTTCTTCGGGCTTCACCGGTGTAGCGGGAGCAGCCGGTTTCGGCGTTTCTTTTTTGTCTTGCACGACCGATTCTTTTTCCTGCGTGCGCTTGAGTTCCATGGGTGGAGCAACATCGATCACGCTCTTCGGAGATGTTTCTCCCTTCTTTCCCTCTTTCTTTGGAACGAGCGTGGATTCGATCTGGTCCAATTTCTTCTGGAGGCCGCCGCTCTTGCGGAAACGGGCAAGCAGGAACATGGCACCGAGTCCGATTCCCACGGCAACAAGAAGCAACAGCAAACCTTTCAAGATTGTCCAGAGGAAAGAACCTACTCCGCTCCCGTTCCCCTGCGGTTCCTCTCCCGGCGTTTCCGGCGGTGGAACGGCTCCGGCGTTCGTGACATTCGCCGTCGTTTCGGCCGTCGCAAGCGAAAGGGCACTGTCCAAATTGATGACATTCACGCGAACGGTATAGGTGTCATTGACGGCGTACACGTGTTCCGGACTCGTGAGCAGACTCTGCGTCCCGTCGCCGAAATCCCATTCGTAGTGCAGCGGCGTATCCGGTTTTTCATCATCCACGAACCGGACGGAGAAGAGGACTGCGCCGTTCTCCCCCACTTCACTTTCAATCTCCGGCGCGGCAATGCTTTCTCCATTGCCGTAGAGCGTGATTGTTTTTTCCTGCGCACCGGCACCAATGTGAATGGTGCGTTTCGTGACGGGTGCGACAATCCACACATGCAATGGAGTCGCATCGGTGATGAAGAATGTCTTCTCTGCATCATTGTCATTTTCGGGATTACCGTCTCCGTTCGTATCGCTCTCCGCGTTCAAATCCAGCGTGAAAGGTGCGGCTGCTCTGTTTCCCTTGATTGCAAATACGAAGCCTTCCTCTTGGAGGACAAGACCGTTTCCTTGGAGCGCGGGTTCCGTTTCTACGAAGAGCGGTTCCGGAATTTCCGTTGCACCGGTTCCCGTCGGGAGCGGCGTGGGAGCCGTAACGGCGATCTTGAGTGTCTTTCGAATACCCGTTTTATTCGTGGGCGAGTAGACGCCGCCATCCAGAATGTAATTTCCCGTTTTTGCGAAACGCGTGCGGAAAATACGATCGCGCCCCGCCTCCACAAACTGTCGTTCCTCCGTCAGCACCCAACTTACCTGTGCGTCCGTTTCATCGGTCACTGCAAGAATTTCAAACACTGTTCCTGCTTCGATATTGAATGCCTGCTCATTCTGCACCAAGAATTCCTGCGCAAGACTGGAATGCAGGCTCCACCCCAGAACGAGAATCAGGAGCGCCGCCAAGGCCAGTGCAAGACGAGAATTGCGCATGGATTAGAACGAAGTCGTAATGCTTAAGAGCAGCCCGACGATGACGCGGGCAAACAGGATCACGAGCAATCCAATGATCACATACAGGATGATCTTCTTCGCCTTCTCTTTGGATTCATCCGATCCGCCTCCGACAACCAACCAAATGCCTGCAACGACTATCGCAATGACGGCGGCAAGCGCCAGGAAGTTCAAAACAAAGATGAGCACATGCAAGACGACTTCGCGGAGGTCTCCTTTCGCAAGACCGCCGATACCTGCGGCATGTTCCAATCCTTCCACCAGTGAGCCGCCATTAAAAACTTGTGCGGATGCTCGTTGCACCAAGAATGTGAGCGGCAATGCCAGAAGTGCTGTATATGTTTGAAGCATTTTTGGTATGGGAATAGGTCTTTTCCTTTCTCTCTATGATAGCATAAAAAAGGCTTTTTATCCATCCCTTCTCCATGCGTCCTCGGTCATCCAAAGTCCTGCTTTCCGTGGCTTCCCTGAAGGCTTTTCTGGTGAGCGATTTGACGAATATCCGCTACCTGACAGGCCTCAACCTTTCCGCAGGCATCCTGCTGGCGCTGCCACGACGTTTCACCCTCTTCGTAGATGACCGGTACCGGGAAATGGCAGTAAAGAATATCCCACAGGGCTTTGCCGTACGCGACATCGGTGATTTTGCTGCTGAGATGAAGGAAATTCGGGAAACTGGCATAGAAGCAGACAAGGTGTCTATTTTGAGATTAGCCCAGTGGAAGAGAAAATTTCCGCATACAAAATTTGTTCGAAAGATAGATGTATGCGAGGCATTTCGCCGCTCAAAAGAGCCGCAAGAACTTATCAATCTTCACCGCGCGGAGAAGATTACGATCGAGCTTCTGCGCCGTATCCCGTTCGCACTCCGAAAGGGGACGACAGAGGAGCGCCTCGCGCGCGACATCACCATTTGGGCACTTGAGTTGGGTGCAGAGGGTATGTCTTTTGATCCGATCGTTGCATTCGGTACGCACACGAGCGTTCCGCATCACCGACCGACGAATCGAAGTTTAAAAAAAGGACACATTGTGCAGATCGACATCGGTGCGAAGTATCGCGGCTACTGTGCCGACCGCAGTGAAGTATTTTTCACGACCAAGCCGACGGATGCGCAAAAATTTGTGTATGAAACGGTATCCGAGGCACGTGATGCGGCGATGGATCTGGTGAAAGCGGGAGTGAGCACACACGTCCTGGATCGAGCTGCCAGAAAAGTGCTTGCGCGCGAAGGAATGGAATCGGCATTCACACATTCCTTGGGCCACGGTGTCGGACTCGACATCCATGAAGGTGTGATTCTTTCCCGGAAAGCGAAAGAAGAAAAATTATTGAAGAATGAAGTGATCACGATAGAGCCCGGCGTGTATTTTCCGGGAAAGTTTGGGATGAGGTTAGAGTCGATGGTGTATGTAAAATGATGCTCAAATTAAAATTAGTGAGATGTTTCTTTGTTTATTTTCAACCCTCTCTCTGTCTCTCTCCCTTAAGGGAGAGAGAACGTCATTAAGATTTTTTGTAATTGTATGAAAAGAAGAAAAATGACGTTCCCTCCCCCTGTAGGGGGAGGGACAGGGAGAGGGTTATGCAAGAAATTTTTGCATAAGCCTCGCATTGCTAAAGACTTGGATTTTTTTATTCAATATTCAGTTTTCAGCATCCTGAAGCCATATGCAAGTATACTTAACATTCAATTGCCAATCTATTATTCATAGATTCTGTCATCTTCAGACCGTCCCGTGAGGATCGATTTTTTGGTATAATACTATGATTTCTATGAACAAACAAAAAAAGAAAAAAATCACAACGAAGCATCATGTTCGCATTCCGCGACGCATTCTTGGTGCGGCATTGTTTGCCGCATTGATTGCACCGCCTGCGGCAGTCACTGCTCCCGTGCCGCCGGAGCCCTACACGCAAGAATTTATGATCACGGCGTATTACTCGCCGTTGCCCAGTCAGTGTTGCTACGTAAAAGGAACGTATGCAGCAGACATGATTTTGAACGGACAGGGGATTGCCGGCGCAGATGGAACGGCAGTCTACCCGGGCATGGCAGCTGCTCCCAAGACCTATGATTTTGGAACACGCATCATTCTCCCCGGTATCGGCAACGTCACCGTGCATGATCGTGGGGGAGCCATCAATGAGCTTTCAACAGGCATTCATCGACTCGATCTTTGGGTGGGACACGGAGAGGAAGGTTTGGCACGCGCATTGGCATTCGGTGTGCAGCACGTGAAAGGAACTGTCTATCCTCCGGGCTCCGATCAACCGGGAGAATCGCTTACGTTCGAGAATTTTTCTTCACCGCTTGCGCTTCTACATCCATTCCTTGCAGAGGAACCGGATCTTCTATCACTGCATCCCAAGCTCGGGGAGACATCGGTTTCGGTGCAACTGCTCCAAGAACACCTGCGCGATCTTGGCTACTTCCGCGATGCCATCAGCGGACTCTTTGGTCCGGTGACACAGACGTCGCTCCAAGCATTTCAGAAAGATTTTCTCATCGAAGAATCATCGGAGGAATTACTTGAGAAGACCGCTGCGTACTTGATTGCAGCAAAGCGTCGGAAAGATGCCACTCCGCTCGCGATGATCGTTGAGAGAGGAAGTCCGCCCGAGGTGATCTTCAAAGCAAAGCGCACGCTTAGGTTCTTGGGATACTACAAAGGACGCACGAATGGCATGTACGATGATCAGCTGTTTAATGCCATTCTTGCATTCCAGAAAGATCATCAGCTTGTTGGCAGTGCGACCGACAGTGGTGCGGGACGCATTGGTCCTCTTACCAAGAAAAAACTCGTCACGTCGTGGCAGCGGAAGCACGTTGCCCGTTCTGCTGAACGGTTGCTGGCGCTTAAGAAAATCGAATCGCTCCTTTCAGAGCGCGGCGATATTCCGGATTCCTTCCTTGCGGAAGGCGACAAAGGATCAGACGTGCGGAAACTCCAGGTGCTACTTCGTGATAGGGGATTCTTCCCTGCAGACCGTGTGAGCGGACTCTTTGGTACTGTCACGCGTGATGCACTCATCACCTATCAGTTGGATGCGAAGATCATCGAGAAGATTTCCGATAAAGGTGCAGGATTCTTTGGTCCTGCGACCCTTGCTGCTATGAAACGGCAACTGAGAAATAATCTGTATAAAGTTGTGCGAGGAGCAGGGTGGAATGCCATATGATGTAATAAATTTTTATGACAAAATTTGATAATTCAGAGGCACGCGAAAAGAGACTCGACGAAAATGCCATACATGCATTTGCAGCCCAACTTGATGGCAAGGATTTTTATAAAATTCCAATTAACAATGCCTGGAATTATTGGGGTGAAAAAAACATTTGTATTTATTTTATGGATAGCAAAAATATACTTTGCCAGGTTATGTTTTATACTGGAGTCGATGAAGGAGGCGTCTGTCATGTGTGCAATCCTCATGATCCAATGACATTTGCAGAAGTGTCTCCCAAGTGGGAGAAGTTTCTATCCCCTCGTATTGAAGCTTATTTGAAGTCCAACCAACTTGCTGTTGGCAAGCCTGGCAAAGCGGATGTTGAAAAAAAGACCAGCTTTTTCCAGCGCTGTATTGATGCCGTATTACGTGGTTTAGAAACAGGGCAGAGTGAGGATACGAAAAATCCCTACGAACCACCGAAGTCAAAATGAATGTATAGAAAAATGGGTTGTCATTTACGCTGTCTTTCGACAGCATGAATCCCTATGAGATTCGCAGGATTTTTTCTTGCTCTCTTCATCGCTCCGACCATCGTTTTTGCGCAAGAGAATGCTGTTTCTCGCAGGGATGGATTTTTGATGATCTGGAACAGCATCCAGCGCGCCATGGTGGAAAGCCGAGAAAAGCCGTTTGCCGACGTTCCTGCCGAAAGTGAAGGATCGCTCGCGATCACGTATGCAAAATATCGCGGCATTGTGGATGACGACGATGCAAATTTTCATCCGAATGATCCGCTCTCGCTTTCCGATGCACTGCTCTGGTTGTATCGCACGCGCAGTGTGGATGATATCGAACATCTGACTACGGAAAATCTTCCGAATCTTCTGGGGCGCTATCCTCTCGGGGATTTCATTTACAATTCGGCTGCTGCGGAGCCTCCGCGCATCATCGACCGATCTATCACGGCGGATGAGCTCACCGATCTCATGCGAAAATTGGATGAAAATTTACGCAATGAAGAACATGAAGTGAGTTTGTATGCGGAGAAATTCCACGGTGATGGGACTGCCTTTGGCGAAACGTTCGATATGCATGCGCTGACGGCTGCGCACAGGACATTTCCGCATAACACGCTGGTGCGCGTGACAAACGTGGATAATCAAAAAAGCGTGATCGTGCGCATCAATGATCGCGGTCCGTATGTGGAAGGTCGCGATATGGATCTGAGTCTCGGCGCATTCACTTCGATTGCCGAACGGTCCAAGGGAAAAATTATGGCGCGGTTTGAGCGGTTGGGAGACGCGACACTGGCTCAAACCTGCGGTGACGTGCCCCAACGCTTCCAGCAACGACTCTCACGTTCTATTCGTTTTCAGCGTGGTGTGCCGCACATGTTTGCACTCGGTGGGGCGCTCACGCTGAAGGCGAATGATGTTTTCGTCGTGCGCGGTGTCACCTTTCCGGATGGCACACGCATACGGTTGCAGGATTTTGTTTTGAAGGATGAGGCTTTTGAATTTACTCCTTTGATTCCGGGGGACTATGAGTTCCGGTTTGGGTTGATTTCCGGTCGTTCCAGAGTGATGAAAATGAAGGTGGAAGCCTGTTCTTAGAGCCGAGATCGACCATCGGTTGATCTCTACTATATCTGGTACGAAAGCAACATTTCTGCTATAATAAATGGATTCTCGCGTTGTCGAGATTTCATTCAAAAACACACATCCGTGATCACCTTCCTTCGTCTCTGTTTCTGGCCGGCCGTCCTGCTCACACTGCAGCTTCTTAGCTGGGCGTTTCACTGGGATTTGTGGGGGTTCCTCTACGCATGGTTCATAGCAGATCCGCTGGAAGCAGGCATCAGCATCGCCACGGGAATTTGGCTCTTCATGCTGGCGCGCCGGTGGCTCCGATTTTCGTACGCGTACTGGATGTCGTACAAGCTTGTGTCGATGAAAGTGATGCTCCCCAGAAGCGACAGCAAGATCGACCAAGAGAAACGCACCGAAAAAGATTTCAAAGAAAAAGTTGCGGTCATGGAGCAGCTCTACCGCGCACTGTGGGAAGTGAAGTCTCTCACCTTCTGGCGCCTTGTGCATTTCTGGATCTTCCGATACGCGACCATCAGTTTCGAACTCTTTTTGGAAAATGGAGAACTCACGTTTTACGTGCTCACGCATCCAAGTTTGGTTTCCATCGTGGAAAAACAAATCACGGCGTTCTATTCCGATGCGGAAGTGACACTTCAAAAAACGCCGGAGATTTGGCAGAAAGGGCAGAAGCTCGTCGGTTACAACATGTTGCAAAAGAAAAAGTTTATTTTCCCCGTCCGCTATTACGAGGAAATGCAGGATGACCCCTTGAATGACATTGCAAACGTTCTTTCCAAAACAGAACCCGGTGAAACCGCAACGATCCAAGTGATCATCACGCCGTGTT
Organism: Candidatus Peribacteria bacterium RIFCSPHIGHO2_01_FULL_51_35; assembly: GCA_001787535.1. Taxonomy (GTDB): domain Bacteria; phylum Patescibacteriota; class Gracilibacteria; order Peribacterales; family Peribacteraceae; genus 2-02-FULL-52-16. Next base: position 43,851 of record MFXP01000008.1, on the reverse strand, counting down.
TTTCGGACAAATGGAGCAAGACCGTCAAGCGGTATGCCAGTACCAAGTTTAAAGGCAAAGAAGATCGCTGGGTGTCTCGCATTCCCATCCTTTCCTCGTTCATCCGCGTTCTCGGCGGCATCGCGACGGGGACAGAAGGCAGCACGTTCGCTCCGGGGTCCAGTTCCGGCGACAGTTTCGTCCGCATGATCCAACCGGAAGAGGAGCTCTACAAGCGCATGGGACAGAAGGCGGGCATGAGCGGATTCCATTGCACCATCCGCATGATGGCTGCCGCAAAAACCTGGAAGCGCGCCTTGGATATCACAAACAACATGCAAGTGGCCTACAACGTTTTCAAAGACATTTACGGAAACTGGTTCGTGAACCGCCGCATTTTTTTCGACTTCTTCCCGCTCTCCCTCAACGCGCCCATCATCCATTGGTTCTGGAAGCACCGTATCAACGGGTTCATCAGCAAGCGACCGCTCCTCGTGGAGAAAGAACTTGCAGGGCTCTACCACTTCCCCGATAGCCGCTACAACAAGATCCCGCTGATCCAGTGGATTACGTACAAAGTATTGCCGCCTCCGCCGAATATCCCGAAAGAAGGGCTCCTGATCGGCATCAACAGGCACCGTGCCGTGGAGACACCCATTCGTTTCATGGATAAAGATCGCACGAGGCATCAGTACATCATCGGAAAATCCGGTTGCGGCAAATCCGCACTCCTCAGTTTCCAGGCGCGCCAAGATGTCGCCAATGGCGCAGGTCTCTGCGTGGTGGATCCGCACGGAGACTTGATTGAAGACGTGCTGGCGCATGTTCCAAAAGAGCGCGCGAAGGATATCATTGTCTTTGATCCTTCGGATGGCGAGCGCCCCATGGGACTCAACTTGCTTGAGGCAAAAACAGATGAAGAGAAAGATCGCGCATCACTCGACGCAATGGAAATATTCATCAAGCTTTTCGGCAACGAGATCTTCGGGCCGCGCATTCAGCACTATTTCCGTAACGGTTGTCTCACGCTCATGGATGACGAAGAGGAAGGTGCGACGCTCATCGATGTTCCGCGCCTCTTCGTCGATGATGAATTCCAGCGCTATAAAGTGTCCAAATGCAAAAACGTCGTCGTGCGCAGTTTCTGGGAACATGAAATCGCAAAGACCGGCGCGCGCGAGAAAGAAGAAATGATCCCGTACTTCTCCGCAAAATTCGGTCCGTTCGTTACGAACACGACCATGCGCAATATCATCGGCCAGCCGAAGAGCGCCTTTAACATCCGCGAAGTGATGGATAGCGGCAAAGTGCTCCTCGTAAACCTGAGCAAAGGAAAAATCGGCGACGTGAACGCACAGCTGCTCGGGCTCATCTTCGTGAACAAAGTGAACATGGCCGCACTCAGCCGCGCCGATGTGCCGGAGGCTCAGCGCAAGCGGTTCTACCTGTACGTCGATGAATTCCAGAACTTCGTGACGGATGCGTTCGCCACCATCCTCAGCGAGGCGCGCAAGTACGAACTCGGGCTCATCATGGCGCACCAGTACATCGGGCAGCTCGTCGGCAAGACCGCGGCGTACGATCAAGCAAGCACCAAGATGCGCGACGCAGTTTTCGGCAACGTGGGTTCCATCCTCAGTTTCAAGATCGGCGCAGAGGACGCCGAGTACATGGCGAAAGAAATGGCGCCCGTGCTCAGTGAACAGGACGTCATCGGCATTCCGAATTTCCACTGCTACACCAAGCTCAACATCAATAACACCACGTCCCGTCCCTTCAGTATGGCGACCATCTACGACGAATCGCAGCGCAATGACAAGCTTGGTGCGCTCATTAAGGAATACAGCAGAATGAAGTATGGGCGAAAGAAAGTGTTCGTGAACCAGGAGATCGAAGATCGGATTGGGATTGTTCGATGAATCATGTCATACCGCAGAGCGCCCACCTGCCTGCCGGCAGGCAGGTTCTTGGGCGCGGATTCTGAGGTATTTAATACATTTCATATTTGATTCGAAATCTCGTATGATTTCTTGCTATGTCGCAAAGACATCCCGATCAACAGGGGACAATGTTTATTACAACAAACATTCGTGATAGAAAGCCTCTCTTTGCAAATCCAGCCTTTGCTCGTGAGGCAATTGATACGTTGTATAGAGTCCAAGAATTACACCCTTTTTTCTTGTATGGATTTGTGATCATGCCTGATCATTGCCATTTTCTGATGCAGGTAGTTGAACCTGAGAAAATATCAAAAATAATGAATGTCTATAAAGGGATCGTGAGCTTAAACATCGGGCTCGGATCCATATGGCAACCGAGATTCCATATGACTTTTCCAAAAGAATCACGAGAAGTTTTAAAATACATTCATTTAAATCCCGTGAAGAAAGGTCTTTCTGATAATGCGGAAGATTATCCATGGTCATCTGCATCCGGAAAATGGGATGTTACGACGTTGGAATGGTTTTTCTAACCAACTACGGTTCCACCAACCAACCGCGACTGTTCCAATCAACCGCGGCCAAGAATGGCCGCTCTGGTTTTTGCTATAATCTTTCTATGGATCTTCTGTCTTTTCTTGCAGAGAACAACATTTCCTTCGAACGATTTGATCATCCTGCAGTCTTCACAGTCGAAGAATCATCCAAGCTTCCACCTATACCTGGAGCAGGAACCAAAAATCTTTTTCTGCGTGATGAAAAAGGATCCCGGTTTTTTTTGGCATCCGTCTCGCACGAGAAACGTGTGAGTTTGAAAGATCTGGGAAAAATTCTCGCTGCGAAAAAACTGAGCTTCGGTTCGCCGGAGATGCTCAAACAATACCTTGGTGTCGAACCGGGATCCGTCACATTGCTCGGTTTGATTCATGATGTCGATCACCGCGTCGAAGTGATTATCGACCAAGAGCTCTGGGATGCCGAACAGATTCAGTGCCATCCGCTCGTGAATACGGCGACTTTGATCATCTCGCACGATGGCCTGGAGAAATTTATGAAGGTGACTGGCCATGAACCGAGAGTTTTGGTCGTTCCGGAGCGGTAAACGAGTGTTGCAAATTTTCTGTTTCAGAGCAAAATCCTCGTATGATCGAAGAGAATCAAGATGATCTGAATCTTTCTCCGGAGCAGAGCTCCATTCCCAGAATAGGAAGACGAGAGGTGGATTTTATGATTCCGGATGAGTTATTTGAAGATTTTTCTAACAGGATAAAAAAACTCCATGAAGAACAATTGGAAGCAGCCGGCGTATTTCATGTCACATGTTCTATTCGTCGAGGTGTTCCATGTATTCGACTAACGGGAACTTTTTCGAAAGAAAGCATGGATGCGTTTCGATCCATTGTTGATGCAAATGATAATGATCCGGGAATTTCCAATGCATATATTTTGAATGTATCTACCGTAAGAGTTGCTCCTTCCGATGTGCGGTTATTTCTCAAAACGCTCGAAAAATGCTGTTTTATGTTTGGACAGACGGCACCCGGTGCAGTTGTTGTTTTGCCAACATCAATTCCCGAAAAGAAGCGCAGGGAAGCAAGAATAACATATGCTGGAAACGTATGGGAGGCTGTGGAAAGCATTCGTAACTGGCAGACTCATTTCTAAGTCAACTGTTTGGTAAGTGCATTATTTTTGCTATTATCCAATCCCTATGACATCTTTTTCTGACCTCAAAAACGCGTATAAATTGCAGAAGGAAGCCAAGCGTGTGAAGAAAGAACTGAAGAATATCCATGTGGAAGCGGAAGCGAACGGTGTAAAAGTCGTCGTATCCGGCGAACAGGAGATCATTTCCATTGAAATTGCGGAATCTGTGGATCGAAACCAAATCCCGGCGCTGACAAAAGACGCACTGAACCGCGCCATGAAAAAGGCGCAAGTTGTTTCCGCGGAGCGCATGCAGGGGATTATGGGCGAGATGGGCATGAAGACATCATAATGCTATGAAAAAATTTCTCGTTCTCGTCTGCATCCTAGGCACTGTATCCGGAGCCAGTTATCTCTGGTATCTGCGTGCGCTTGCGCCTGTGGATGCGAATGATGACACGCGGCAATCAGTAAAAATAGAAAAAGGATCATCGGTGAAGCAGATTGCAGCGACGTTGGATGAGGAAAAAGTTATCCGCTCTCCATTGGCATTTGAGCTGTATGTTCGCTCCAAAGGCTTGGATACCAAGCTGCAAGCGGGGACATTCATCATGAAACAGAATCAAAGTGTTGCAGAGATCGCAGAGGCTCTTACCAAAGGAATCGGCGAAGAGGGCGTCATCACCATTCCGGAAGGGTTCACCGTCAAAGACATCGATGCCGTGCTTGCGGAAAAAGGCGTCATCGAAGCAGGGGAATTGATGGCGTGCGCAAAAACGTGTGACTTCTCTTCCTTTGATTTCTTGCCGCAGGGTGCGACTCTTGCAGACCGTGGTGGAAAAGTGGAGGGCTACTTGTATCCCGACACCTACTTCATCGTTGTGCAAGAATTCGTGCCGAAGTTTTTCCTGGAAAGACTCCTCGGCACGTTCGATAAAAAAGTGCTCGTTCCGCTGGAAAAAGATCTGGCTGCCTCCGACCGCTCGCTGCATGAGATCGTCACGATGGCATCGCTCATAGAAGAAGAAACACGCACCGATAATGAGCGTCCCACGGTCGCCGGCATTCTTTGGAAACGGTACGATGCGGGATCGGGTTTGGGCGTGGATGCGACGGTCAGGTACATCTTGGAAAAGCCCACCGGTGCGATCACGGTTGCCGATCTCAATACCAATTCACCGTACAACCTGCGCAAGTTCCGTGGTCTTCCGCCGGGTCCCATCGCAAGCCCGAGCATTGCCGCCATCCGCGCTGCCTTGCATCCGAAAGATTCACCGTATTGGTACTACCTTCATGGTACGGATGGGCAGATTCATTACGCGGAAACAAATGAGGAGCATAATATCAACAAATACAATTATATTCGTTAAAGGAGTTTGGTTCTTTTCAGTTCTTCTTCGATCTCTCGGAGTTCGTCTTCATTCGGTTCTTGTTCCTCTTCGTTAACAGAGAGCCAACTTTTGTCTGAGAAGAATTGCATGAGGGCGACGCCGATTTTCCCCGGCGGGGGAGAGGCAAGCAGAGGTGCGATTGCTTCGAACACTTCTTCTTTGGAATGCTCGTCTGTCAAGCCTGCCAAGCATTGTCTCACGCGTTCCATCTCTTTTTTATTTTCTTCCAGCGCCGCTTCCGTTAATCCAAGACGCACCTCAAAGAATCGAAATAATAAATTCTGACGCAGTTCCTCATCCTCATCTTTCAATTCCCCGTCATCTCGCTCCGGTCGATTCTCCGGTTTTCGCAGATGGATTCGGGGTTTGGGTTTTTGAAGGAGCCATTTTGGCAACGGTTTCGCTTTCGCCACGAGTGGTTCGTCGACACTTACTTTATTGGAAAATGTGGGGATGAGATCCAGGAATTTTTTTCGTAAAACATCACTCACCTGGAAGAGGAGTTCGTTTCTTCTCATAGCCATTTCATGCTTTTGTCTCGCTTCAATAGTTTTTCCTTTGTCCAGCAGTGAAAGGATTTCCCTGAGTTTCTCCTCGAATTCGAGGTCAATATTGACGCCATTTTTGCCCATTTCGTCGTTTTTCACAGGATTGCAAGGATAGCTTAATACTGGCGTAAAATCCAATATTATGGTATCATATTGAGAAGTAGAACTAACTCTAAAAGCTCACAAAAACACACAAATGAGTCCAAAAGACACCATTAGCCCGGCTGAATACAATCAACGCATTCTTGCGGCAGATATGAATCCCATGGCGAAGGATCTGATGATTGATCAGGGCATCGGTAAGACCGGGCAGGAACTCTATGTGATCCTTAACGACAATGCTTTGATTGAGGAAGGACAACGGCTTTTGCATACACCGACGATTTTGATGCAACACAGATACCAACCAACTCCGCTCACGGAAACCGTTCTCAATGTCGCCTAATGAAAAAATTTATTCCCATCATCGCGCTGCTTCTGTACATGGGTGTCGGCATCCGGTTGCCTGCGGATGTTTCTTTGGAAAAAGTGCAAGCGCATGCGAATGGCGCGCTGAATCAACTTTCCAAAGTGAGCGTTGCCCTCAAACCGCTGCTCGCGCAGATGATTGCGACGGAAGAAAATGAAGACACGCGGCAGATTTATAAAAGAATTGAAGATGCAACGAAGCAAGATAATATTCACGGATGCAACAAGTTGGAACCGATTCCGGCGTACGATAATGCACCGAGCATGGGAGATTGGATTGCGTACTGTCTCGCGCGCATCAAGTTGGATGCACGGCGCTGCGAACAGATAAATGCTACAATCAAGCCTGCATTGCGCGATATTTGCATACGAGAACTATCCGGATCCTAACCCCAACCCTAGCCCTCATCATGGCTCATCATCACAAGCTCAAAATCGGCGTCATGGGATCCGCAAGCGGTCCTCAAATCGAGGATCCCGTTGCGCGTGAAAAAGCGCGCAAGCTCGGCAATGAAATTGCAAAGCGAGGGTACATCTTCATCAATGGCGCATGTCCGGGACTCCCGAATGACGCGCTGCTCGGTGCAAAAGAATTCAACGGTTTCACTGTCGGCATTTCGCCGGCGTTCTCGGAATACGAGCATATCAATGAGTATAAATCGCCGCATGCCCACAACATGATCATCTACACGGGCTTGGGTTTCATGGAGCGCGACATCATCAATATTCGCTCATCCGACGCAGTCGTTCTCATAGGGGGAGGCATCGGCACGCTCAATGAATTCACCATTGCGTACGATGAAGGCCGTTGCATCGGCATCGTCACGAACAGCGGTGGTATCAGCAACAACATTCCGCACGTTGTTCAGGAACTCTGCCAACGGGAGATGCCTCCGAACCTTGTGATGGACGATGATCCCGCGAAATTGCTCGATAAAATCGAAATCGTGGTGAAGGCGTACCCTATCCCGATAAAAGAAGACGGACGTATCCGCGACGCGCATCCGGTACCCAAGAAAAGGGCAGAAATGTAAGAAAAGGCAACGAGGGCAGAAACGTTCCTGCCTTTCCTGCCATTCCTTACATCCAGACCTTACCGTTCGTCCTTGAGTGATGACTTTGTAATCCACCGAATCGGCGTTCCATCGAAGCCGAACGTTTCACGAAGCTTACGATCAAGAAATTTCAATTGTGAAAGCTGCACTTTTCGCGGATCTTTGACGAAGACGACGAATGTCGGCGGTAGTTCATCGGCTTGTGTGATGTACTTCGATTTTCCGAGCTCTCCCACGGGGCCGGAAGCTGCCACGCCGGAAAACCATTGTTGAAGATCTTTCGTTGCGATGCGGCGCAAGCGATTGCGTTGCACCATCTCAATAAGATCAAAAATTTTCACAATGCCTTCGCGCGTTTGTGCGGAACACAGCACCACCGGAGCAAATTCGCAGAAGTGCAGTGCTATCTTCATCTCGTTCAGTTTCTCTTTCTTCTGTTCCGTCGTCAGCAGATCGATTTTATTCAGAAGAATGATGAAGCCTTTGCCGGCTTCCATCGCCATTTTTGCGATTCGCTTGTCCTGCTTGGACACCGTTTTCGTCGCATCGACGATCAAAATACTGATGTCGCAGTGCTCCAGTGCTTGCACCGTGCGGAGAATCGAAAGACCTTCTATTTCTTCCGCTTTCATGGCTGCTTTGCGCAGTCCCGCAGTGTCTACGAAGATGAATTCTTTTCCCTCACGCACAATCACCGTATCCGTGGAATCCCGCGTGGTGCCGGGAACATCGGACACAAGTTTGGGGGATTTATCTCGCTCGCTATCCGACATGAACGCATTGATCAGCGAACTTTTTCCCACATTCGGTTGGCCGATGATGGCGATGCGCGGCACGGCGCTCGCGAGCGCCGTGCCCTGGCGTTCATCTTTCTTCTGAAACTGTGCATTTTTCAATCGTTCTTGAATCGCAGTTTCCAATTCATCGGTGCCGATGCGATGCGGTGCACTCACGGGCAGCACTTCATCGGCAATACCCAGTTGATGAAAATTCGGCAGCATCTCTTCCATCTGTTCCGGGTTGTCACACTTCGTGATGATCAGCAGCACCGGTACATGCTTGCGTCGGCGCTTGCGCAGAATATCCACGATTGCAAAATCGCTGGCCGTGAGTTCCTCGCGGCTGTTCACGGTAAAGATGATGACATCCGCATGCTCGATGGCGAGCAGCGACTGCGCATGCACGTCGTCTTCCATAGCTTTGTCTTCGGTGCCGCCGCCCATGCCGCCCGTGTCTACCAGAAGATAGGGGATCTCTGCCTCCTCTATAACACCCGCAACGTGGTCGCGCGTCGTTCCCGGAATATCGCTCACGATGGCTTGCCTTCGCCCCACGAGTCTGTTGAACAGCGTGGACTTGCCCGTATTGGGGCGGCCGATAATGGCGACGGTCGGGAGGCTGCTCATGAGCGGACAGTGTATCAGAATTGCATGCTTTCGATCTTTAAAATTCGCTCAATGCGGATTCCGATACGGGATGAGAATCGTGTAGGATAGACGCCATGGCGTACTTGTACGATCCAACGGTAACCGAAGCGAAGTGGCAGAAGAAATGGGATGAAGCCAAGATCCATGAAACGGATCTGAAGAAAGCGAAGAATCCCTACTATTCTCTGGTCATGTTCCCGTATCCCAGCGGAGACAAGCTCCACGTGGGACACTGGTACAACTTTGCACCTGCAGACAGCTACGCTCGGTACATGCGGATGCAGGGCAAGGATGTCTTTGAGCCGATGGGCTTTGATGCCTTCGGTTTGCCTGCGGAAAATTATGCAATCAAAACAGGCGTTCCTCCCGCGGAGTCCATCGCAAAGAATGTGGAAACTATGGTCACACAGCTCAAGCGCATCGGCACGATGTACGATTGGAAGAAAACTCTGAACACGTCCGATCCCTCTTATTACAAATGGACGCAGTGGTTGTTTTTGCAGATGTTCAAGAACAAGCTCGCCTACAAAAAACTGGGGAATGTGAATTTCTGTCCCAAAGATCAGACAGTGCTTGCAAACGAGCAGGTGTGGGAAGGAAAGTGCGAGCGCTGTGGAACGGATGTTATCCAAAAACCTTTGGATCAATGGTTCTGGAATATCAAAAAGTATTCGCAGAAACTTTTAGATGGCTTGCAAGATCTCGACTGGCCGGAGAAAACGAAGATCATGCAGCAGAACTGGATTGGGAAGAGTGAGGGTGCAGAGGTTTCCTTTGATATTGTTGATGCTTTTCGCGGTGTCATTGGGCCAATAAATTGGCCGAATAACGATGCCCCGTTAGCCGCCGATTTAAATCGGCGGCTAACGGATGAATGGAACGGGCGAATTCATTCGCCCGTCCGGACAGTTCATCTCACATTTACACCCCATGGAAGAATGGATGCGTTTGACACGGTAGCAAATGCTCAAGAGATCCTTCGGATTTTGGAAGAAACAGCTTCTAGGCATTCCCTTGTTCTTCATGAAGTTGCAGCCATGCCTGATCATGTGCATCTTCTCGTGAGTTTCGCAGAAGGCCGGCACCTGGAACGAGATATTGTAAAAAAATTAAAAGGAGCGAGTGCTCGTGAATTCTTGAAAAATGCAGATGATATTGATGGGGGGCATTTATGGGGACAAAAATTTCATTTCGAAGAAGTCTTATCGCAGGAGCAATTTAAATCTGTTCTTCAGTATGTACAAAAGAATCCCGAAAAGGCTGGGATCAATTCTTCCGATCGCTTGCTTTCAAAACTTCCTGAAACCATCACTGTTTTCACGACGCGCGTAGACACGCTCTTCAGTGCAGCATTTGTTGTCCTGGCACCCGACCATCCTCTTGTGTTAAAGATCACAGCAAAAGAGCAACAGAAGGAGGTTGAGAAATACAGAAAAGAAGTGGAAAAGAAAACCGAGATCCAGCGGACGGATTTGACCAAAGAAAAAACGGGAGTTTTCACCGGAGCGTTTGTCACGAATCCCGCAAATGGCGAGAAGCTCCAGGTATGGATTGCAGACTTCGTCCTCGCACATTACGGACACGGAGCTGTGTTTGCCGATGCGCATGATGAACGAGATTTTGTTTTCGCCAAGAAGTACAAGTTGCCGCTTCGCACCACCATTCGCCCCGCAGATGGTTCGGATGATGCAGATATTCGGGCATTGAAAATTTGTTATTCCGGGGATGGCATTCTCTATGATTCCGGTGAATTCTCCGGTCTTCCCTCGGCTGAAGCCAGAAAAAAGATTTCTGTGTGGCTTGAAAAGAAAGGAAGTGGAAAACCCATTGCGAATTTCCGTCTCCGCGACTGGCTTGTGAGCCGTCAGCGCTACTGGGGTGCCCCCATCCCCATCGTGTACGATCCGGAAGGAAATCCGCATCCCGTTCCGGAGGAACATCTTCCCTGGCTGCTGCCCACGGATGTCGAGTTCAAACCGACGGGAAAATCTCCGCTTACGGAAAGCAAAGAGTTCATCGCACGGACGGAAAAGATTTTCGGAAAAGGTTGGCGTCCGGAATTCGATACCATGGACACATTCGTGTGTTCCAGCTTTTACTACTTGAGATATTTGATGAGCGAAAATGCTCCGAAGAAAGACACAAGACACAAGACACAAGACACAAGTTCGGACGATTTTATTGATGCGAGTCTTGAGAAAAAATGGCTGCCAGTGAGCATGTACATCGGTGGTCCGGAGCACGCCTGCATGCACTTGATCTACGCGCGATTTGTCATGATGGCTTTGAAGGATTTTGGCTTCGTGTCGCACGATGAACCGTTCAAAAAATTAGTTCATCAAGGACTGATCACGAACAAGGGCGCGAAGATGAGCAAATCCAAAGGCAATGTTGTCTCGCCGGATTCTTTTATAGACCGTCATGGAAGTGATGTCTTCCGTATGTACCTCATGTTCATGGGTCCCTTCACCGACGGTGGCGATTGGAGTGACACGGGTATCAAAGGCATCGATCGTTTTGTGCAGCGTGTGTGGAATCAATTCATCGAAAAGAAATCCGATGTAAAAAACCAGCAATCCAAAGATGTGACGGCTGCGCTGCACCGCACCATCAAGCGCGTGACGGAAAATATTCAAGCACTGCATTTCAATACTGCCATCAGTGCCCTTATGGAATTCTTGAATGCACTGGAGAAAGAAACATCCGTCGATCTGGAAACCGCAAAAACATTTGCGCTGCTCATTGCACCTATGGCTCCGCATCTTGCGGACGAACTGTGGTCACAACTGGGTGGTCCCACCTCCGCCAAGGCTACGGGGGGCAAGAAAGGATTCGTGGTCGAACAAGCATGGCCAACGTTCGATGCCTCGCTCACGGTTTCCGAAACCATGATCATCGTCGTGCAGGTGAACGGCAAACTTCGCGGTGAACTCACGGTTCCCGCAGGCACCTCCAAAGAGGAGATTTTGAAGCAGGCAAAAGCACTGGAGAATGTGCAAAAGCACATCACCGGAGGCATCAAGAAGGAGATTTATGTGCCCGGGAAGCTTGTGAGTTTGGTAGCGTGACGCTACTCTACCGCACCCGATGTCTTTCGAAAGGAATTTCCGTTGGCTTGCTGAATATTGTGAAAGGGCAAACAAGCCTTTCGGTCCCGATGTGCGGCTCTCCGAAATCGGCATGAGTGCAGGGCATCCCTTGGTGGAAGAATTTGCAAGAAGTGCCAATGGAAAAGAACACAGTAGAACCCCGGTCGCCCATTCCGAAATCAAAGCGATAATTTCTGCCATTTCAGAAGATCCAACACTGTTTCAAATTTACGAAAGATTATAAACGCGAGGAATATTTGCAGATCAAAAAATCGAATCAAACCGATTGTCTTTCTTCTTCTTTCGCCAGTAGGTCAGCAGTTGTCTTTCGGGTCGGTCTTACCGTCTTTCCCGCAGCTTGCATGGATTCATTCAACATCTGCTCCAAGATATCAATTTTACCCGACTCAATCGCATACTCTGCAACGGCTTCATCGGGAGTGAGATCCATTTCTGCGGTGCTGTTGATTGCCTTTTGCTCAATTTCGCTTGCAAGCTTTCTCACATCCTCTCGTTGGCAGTAACCTTTTGTATAATTGAGAACAGCTTTGACATGAAGGACGATGGTCGTGCTCAAATTTTTGACTGGTCTCGGGGCAGCTGTGATACTTTTTTCTCTTTTGACTTCACCTTGTCTGTCGTTACCTTGCGGTTTGGGTGAAACTCCGTCGGCTCCCTCTCCGATTTCAATCCACTGGTTATAAAGATGGCTCGAATTCAGGCTATTTTTTGTCATAGGTAAAAATTGGAAACGGGAGCATTCTCCTGCATTTTCAAGTTGAGTCAAGTATACTGATGCTGTGTACGCAAAAAACCGCTTTCCGAAGACTTTTGATCGCTATAAAGATTTTGTCGATCTGAAGGCTTTGCATACATTCAGCAATAAGGCTCTTCGCAAATCCCTCCGCGTGAATGTGTTGAAATCATCGGTTTTGGAAGTGCTGGAGATGGCCAAGAAAAGGGGGTGGAAACTTTCACCTGTTCCCTGGTGCAGCGAAGGATTTTTTGTGGATGGGGTGGAGGAATCTGAACTTGGGCGTGATCTGCTCCATCGCACCGGTGCCTATTATTTGCAGGAGGCGGCAAGCATGTTGCCGGTTACATTGATGGATCCAAAACCCGGTGAGGCAGTGCTGGATATGTGTGCTGCGCCCGGAAGCAAGACGACGCAGATTGCATCTGCCCTGCAGGGCAAGGGAGTGATCATCGCGAATGATCCACAGGAGAGAAGACTCTGGGTTCTGAAAGGCGCGCTGCACAGAATGGGTGTGACGAATGTAATCGTGACGAAACGGTCCGGAACGGCGTTTGGAAAAATGATCGAGCAATTTGATCGCGTCCTGTGTGATGCGCCTTGTACCGCGCAAGGGACGAGCCGGAAAGACAGTGATGCGCTCCTGCGTTCACATGAAGACGGCACACAAAAAATGGCGGGGATCCAAGCGCAACTCTTGGAATCTGCAGTGCATGCAGCAAAAATCGGAGGAAGAATCGTGTATTCCACTTGCACACTCACGCCCGAAGAAAATGAGTTACAGATGCTGAAAATTCTGAATACATTTAGTGATCAACTGGAGGTCGTTGATCCACGAACCTTGGTTCCTGGCGTGCTGAATACGGCAGTGGAAGATTCGTTGCTCGTACAGAAACATCTCGGCATCAAAGACCCCAAACCTTTCGCGCGCCTGTGGCCACATCGGTACGACACCGAAGGATTTTTTGCAGCGGTTCTTCAAAAAAAATCTTCCATGCGCACTCCTACGGAGATCGAAAAGATTCCGTTTGAAGAAATGCCACTGAGTGCATCAAAACGAAAGATGATCGCAGAGGAAATCGAAGAGGACTTCGGCACATCTTTTTTGGATGAGGACGATCTTCTGTTTCAGAAGAAAGAATTGTTATTTCTTCTTCCAAAAAACGCTGCGAATTTACTCCTGCCGTTTCCGAATTATGCGCTGGGACTTCCATACGGAAAAGAAAAAGAAAATCGCACACGCTTGAGCCATGAAATTATTTCACTGCGCGGACTTCGTGCGAAGAAAAAGATCGTGCATGTGAAGCAAGCGGACATCGAAACATTTAAACGAGGACAAACCATCGATTGCTCTATGGAACTTGCAGGCGATGCCATCCTTTTATTTGATGGATATCCACTGGGGATGGGAATGGCGAAGGAGGGGAAGATTCGGCATCGATTTCCAGCGAATTTTTTGCTTTAAGCAGAGCAGGTCTTCGACCTGCGATGCGTGTCGTGTACCCAATAATCGCGCGTCGAAGACGCGCTCTTGGTAGCGCTTTAAAGAACGTGCTAAGGGATTCATTCGGCGCTATACTTTCCCTCCCATGGACGCAACGCTCGAGATCAAAGCACGGCTTCCCATAGAAGAACTTGTGTCGAAGTATGTCTCGCTCCAAAAAAAAGGGCGTAACTTAGTTGCAGTGTGTCCGTTTCACAATGATAAACATCCCAGTTTGCTCGTATCGCCGGACAAAGGGATCGCATACTGTTTCGCGTGTCAAAAAGGCGGTGATATTTTCACGTTCTATCAGCAGATAGAAGGATGTGATTTTGTGCAGGCGCTGAAAGATCTTGCGGAGCGAACAGGTGTCGTGCTGGAGCAACGCACCGCCGCGCCCAGTATCAAAAAAGATGAAAAAGATCGTTTGCGTGATTGCTTGAATGCGGCTGCATCTTTTTACAAACAGCAACTGTCGTCTTCCACATTTGCGATGGAATACGTACAGAAGAGGGGAGTGTCGCAGGAACTCCTGGAACGCTTCGAGATCGGCTTTGCGCCGGATTCTTTTTCTGCGACGTACGATGCTCTGTTGAAGCAGGGGTTCAGCCGCAAGGAAATAATCGCGGCGGGACTCGGCATCCAAAAAGATTTACAAGAAGAGCGCATCTACGACCGCTTCCGCAACCGCTTGATGTTCCCGATCCACGACCATCAAGGCAAGATTGTCGGCTTTGGCGGCCGCACACTGGGCAGCGACGACGCCAAGTACGTGAATTCCTCGGAAGGAATTTTGTATCACAAATCCAGCATTCTCTATGGACTGCATCATGCCAAAGAAGCCATTCGCCAATCCAAAAAAGTGATCCTTGTCGAAGGATATTTTGATGTCATCGCGTGTCACCGTGTCGGTGTCACCAATGTGTGCGCTGTGAGTGGCACCGCACTCACGGAACAGCACGTCACCATCCTCAAGCGCTACGCAGAAGTCGCGACATTGTGTTTGGATCAAGATCGTGCGGGACAAGATGCAGCGGAGCGTGCATTCAATCTGCTTGCGAGAGAGGGCATGCACGTGCAGGCCGTGCGGCTCAGCGAAAAGGATCCCGATGAAGCGGCGAATGCGGATCCCTCACGGTTGAAAAATCTTCTCACGACGGGTGCCATTCCGTACATCGACAGTGTCTTGGAACAATTCCGATCACTTGATCTCTCCGCTCCGCTGGTCCGTCGCCAAGCCTTGGAGCGCTTGCTCGCACTCATCAATTCTCTCTCGCATGCGGTGGAACGGACAGACTATCTTTCCAAGGCGGCGAGTGTGTTTGGCACGACCGAAACAGCACTGCAGGAAGATTTGCAGCTGCTGGCCGCGCGAAAAGCTCCTGCGCCTGCAGCGGAAGCAACGCCCCAAGCGGAGCAGAATGGCATCACGAGTTTTTCGGCGCTGGAGATCTCACTCGGGCTCATCTTGTCCTACTCCACGCTTCGCAATCTCTTGAATGAATTGATCCCCCCCGACACGGGATTCCCGAAAGTCGTGTACGAAGCGATCAAGAGTGTGCCGGCCGATGCTCCGCTGACATTGGAGACGTTGGAACTGCCGATCCAAGAGCGCGAGCGCGCATCCATCCTCCAGCTCTTCTGCGAGTATCACCGTTTTCTGGACTGGTCTGAATCCTTGGCTGCGCGCGAGATCCGCAAAAATATTTCGGCTGCAAATAGAGACACGCTTCGGACAAAACAGAAGGAGTTGGGTAGAAAACTCATCGATGCCCGCAAAGCGGGTAGGGTAGCCGAGGAAGCTCAACTCTCCACGCAGTACCAACAGATCCTGAAACTAGCCAAAATGGCTGGCTGAAAGAGCAATTCTTTACTGAAAAATAAGACAAAAAGCAGGTTTTGCTGATATTTTGTCTTCCCCTTTTCGTCATCCATACGTACCCTATCTCCACCTATCTTGGCGAAGGAAGATTTTCGCCTATACTACCGTGTCTCTTATGGCATCTCACCCACGAAAATTCATAGCACAACCCACCGACGATGACCTCAAGCGTTTTCCGGATCAGGTGCGCCATTTGATCAAGAAAGGACGTGAGCAGCGCTATGTGACGCACCAGGAGATCATTGCGGCCATTCCGAATGCGGAGGAGAACGTGGACATGCTCGACGAGGTCTACATGCTCTTCGTCGATCTTGGCATTCAAGTGATCGACGTGAAAGACGCGCTCATTTGGGAGAAGCGCGGCAAAGCTGCGCTCGCGATTCCGGAAGCGACGGAAGATCTCACCGATATCGCATCCGACGATACCGCAGAAGGCAGTGATGATGACGAAGCCGAGAGCGAGGAAGCGGAGAAAGTGGAAACGCTCGATAAAGAAGAAGACGATGAAACGATGAAGATGATCGCGATGGCGGGTATTGCCGTGGACAGTGATAAAGACCTGAACGAAGAGGAGCGTAAAAAGCGCCGCCGCGAGCGCGAAGTGGATTTGCTGGAAATCAGCAACGACTCCGTGCGCATGTACTTGTCAGAAATCGGCCGTGTGCCGTTGATCGATGGACGCAAGGAAGTGGAACTGGCGCGCCGCATTCTCAAAGGTGATGCCGGAGCCAAACAGCAGCTGGCGGAGGCAAACCTCCGCCTTGTTGTCAGCATCGCGAAGAAATACATCGGACGCGGTTTAAGTTTCCTCGATCTCATCCAGGAAGGAAACATTGGACTCTTCCGCGCCGTGGAAAAGTTTGATCCCGAACGCGGATTCAAGTTCAGCACGTATGCGACATGGTGGATTCGCCAGGCGATCACGCGTGCCATTGCAGACCAGGCGCGCACCATCCGTATTCCCGTGCAT
>MFXP01000008.1:0-27188 GCA_001787535.1 Candidatus Peribacteria bacterium RIFCSPHIGHO2_01_FULL_51_35 | reverse complement strand
GAAATGGAGATGGACATCAAGAAAGTCGCGCACATCCAGAAGATCAGCCAGGACATCATCTCTTTGGAGTCTCCCGTTGGTTCCGAGGAAGACAGCAAGCTCGGCGACTTCATTGAGGATGAAGAAGCGGTGAACCCGTTCGAAGCAACCAACAGGCAGCTGCGCAAAGAAAACGTGCATGCGATGCTCGAATTTTTGACGCCTCGCGAACGCAAGATCATCGAAATGCGTTTCGGCCTGCGTGACGGTATCGGCCACACGTTGGAGGAAGTCGGCAAGGAATTTGGCGTCACGCGCGAACGCATCCGCCAGATTGAAGCAAAAGTGCTGCAGAAAATGCGCGATCATCCGCGCTCACTCACTATTCGCGAACACGGCGGCGCGCCCAAGCGCATTGGATTCTCTCCCGTGCATTCGTTTGCACAGGGCAAGCTTTGTCCGGAGTGCCGCAAAGGAACGCTCGTGGATCTTGTGAAAGACGGCCATAGCATTCGCAAATGCGATCACTGTGCGTACGAGATCAACGAAGTGGATTCGTTTGAGTAAGATTGATGTCACTCAAATCTTTCCATCTCGAAGTGCTTGGATAGCCCTAGCAGCAGCCCTACTTGGAGAATATCGACCATACTCCCAATCCTGCCAACTGCTGAGCGAAGTTCCAACGCGCTGAGCGGCTTCGGCTTGAGTTAAATTCAATCGTGTCCTGATTTCTAGAATCTCTTCTTTTGAAAGGCATTTGTCGCTGATGCGTTCGGACTTGTTTCGCGGAGGTGTCTTTCCTTTTCTTTTATTACGAGAGTGCAATTCCCGCAGATCGCTTTCAATATTGGCCAGAATTCCTTCAATAGCATTGAGGCGGGATTCAATCTGGGTAATTCGATCAGGTGGTAATTGCTGGTCTATTTTGTCCATACATCATTTTAAACATAGAAATACAAAATAGTCAAAAAGCCTGCCCACCAAGAATGGACGGGAGCATCCCCCGCTTCGCGATTTTTGAGTGTGCTAGCATACCTCCATGCCTCGTTCCGCAACTGTGACGGCAACAAAAAAAGCCACAAAGAAAGAATTTTCTTCTGCTTTCGAAAAAGCATTTGCAGTTCTCAATGATGAGCAAAAACTTGCGGTGAACACCATCGAAGGACCGGTGATGGTGGTCGCGGGGCCGGGAACGGGAAAGACACAAGTCGTTGCGCTGCGCGTGGCGAATATTCTTCGGAAGACGCAGGCACGGCCCAGCAATATTCTCTGTCTCACATTTTCCACGAGCGGTGCGACTGCCATGCGCGATCGTTTGCGGACGATTATTGGCAGCGATGCGTACGGTGTCTCTGTGAATACCATTCACGGATTTTGCAATGCAGTCATCGCAGAGCATCCGTTGGTCTTTGAACAGTGGTCTGCACTGGAACAGATTTCGGATATTGATCGATTTCGAGAATTGAATAAAATAATTGATCAACTTTTACCCGATCTGGTACTCGTAAATAAGAAGATGCCGCATCTGCGCACGGGCGAGATTCTTTCCGCTATGAGCCAGCTGAAGCGTGATGGAAAAAGTGATCCTGCGAAACTGCGAGACATCGCGAAAAAGTTTAGCGACATCAAAGCAGGGGAGTCGAAACTTGGCACGAAAGCGCATGAAAAAAATCTGCTTGCTGCGAAAAAGTTCGCAGAGTTCGTGGAAGTATTCATTCGGTATCAAAAAATGCTGAACGATACAGGCCGCTTTGATTATGATGATATGATTCTTCATGTCATCAAAGCGCTCGAGGAAGAAGATTGGTTGCTCGCGTCACTTCAGGAGCGCTACCAGTATTTTTTGATCGATGAATTTCAAGATACAAACGGTGCGCAGTATCGGTTGATCGAATTGCTGACGCAGCCGCGCACGCCGGAAGATAACCCCAACCTGTTTGTCGTCGGCGATGACGACCAGGCAATTTACCGCTTCCAAGGCGCAAATCTCACGAATATTTTGTTGTTCCACAAGCGTTTCCCAAAGGCTCCTGTCATCGCACTCACAACCAGTTACCGTTGCTCGCAGACCATCCTGAACAGTGCGACTGCTCTCATTTCCAATAATACCGAGCGTCTTGTCGGCACATTGCCCGGGCTCACGAAAGATCTTCATTCTTCTTCAGCACTGCCCGGAGCAATGCCTGCGCTTTTTCTCACCGCAAGCGATACGACAGAGCCGTGGTTGATCGCCGATATTATCGAAGAGCGTATGAAAGAGGGGATTGCCGCCAATGAAATTGCAGTCTTCACGCAGACAAACAGGGAACTCCGTCCTCTGTACGATGTTTTTCGTGCTCGCAATATTCCCGTGCAAATGAGCGGCAAGATCGATCTGCTGACACATCCGCTGGTCTCCCAGGCACTCGCGATTCTCGAAGCCGTGGAGAATCCCAAGGACAACGGACGGCTTGCTGCAGCCCTCTCCTGCGATACGTTCGGATGTCATCCTGCGGATAGAGGACGACTGTTTGAGCGATGTCGTGAAGAGAAAACGAGTCTGATGCCCTTGCTGCTTCAGTTCGGTGTCCCGGGAAAGGAAGATCCCATCGCATTGCATCGGTTGGATGCGTTGATCCATGCACGTGATACGATCTTGGATCTGCATCACAAGATGCGTGTCCGTACGATTGTCGAAACATTGGAGTGTATCGTGAAAGATTGTGGCTTGCTTCCAGCACTCGAAGATCAAAATAAATTCGATACGCTTGATTACATAGCAGTGCAGCAATTCTTCAATCACGTAAAAACGCGCGCCTACGAACAGCCACACTATTCTTTCGATGCATGGATCGCGGACTTGGCGCTCTATCGCAATCCCGACTACAGCGATCTTCGACTCACCTACGAAGTGCCGCACATCATGGAGAATGGTGTGAACTTGATGACGGCACATCGCAGCAAAGGCTTGGAGTTCGATGTCGTCATCCTCTCGCATTTCCGTGAAAAACACTGGGATAACCGCATGAACAGAAGCGGCATCAGTCTGCCGGAAGATCTGCTTTTTGGCTGGCACAAGGACACAAAGGCGTTTGAGCGCAGCCAAGATGAGCGCAGAGTCGCCTACGTTGCCATGACACGCGCACGCAAAGAGTTACTCTTCGTGTGCCCTAAGCAACTCACCACAGGGGACAGAGTGCGAGCTGTTTCTCCATCACAATTCTTTGCAGAAGCGGGAACGTTGTTGGAAGAAGAGCGAGAGTTGAATGATCCGAATCGCATCTCGACATTGCTTCTGCAACCGATGCGAGCATTGGATGCAGAATTCAAAACATACCTGCTGCATCGGCTGCAAAATTTTTCATTGTCTGCAACAGCGCTGGAGCACTTCCTGGAGGATCCGCAGAAATTTTTGGAACTGGATCTTCTTCAAATGCCAGAAACAAAAAAATCCGTCTTCGTCTATGGCAATGCCGTGCACGAGGCGCTTAAGTCCTGGGCGATCAGTCATCAAAAGAACGAACCGCTGGACGAGCGAGCATTTATGAAATTGTTCACCGATTATATGAACGAGAAGGAAATTTTGACGGAAGGGGAGCGGAAGAATCTCTTAAAATTAGGGGAGGAGAGCCTTCCACGTTATTTCCAAACACGGCTTCTGGAAGCGCGTCCTCTCATTCATCAGGTGGAGCACCCCGTCTCTGCACGCATGGAAGAAGTGCCTCTCAAAGGAAAGATCGACCGCATAGACCAGAATGCACCGGATTCCTCCACCGTGCACATCATCGATTACAAAACGGGACGACCGGAAACAGAACTGCAGATCCGTGAAGGCAGCAAATTCCGTCAGCTGGCGTTTTACGCTCTTCTGATGGAGCACGGCACTCCGCATCTGGAGGCAGCTACGTTCACACTCGACTTTATTGGCGAAGGCGCAGAACACCCCATTCAGCGCACATTTGCCATCTCTGCAGAGGAAAAAGCGGATCTGCAAAAGAAGATCAAAGATGTCTGGAAGAAGATTCTTGCGTTGGACTTTTCGCGGCTTTCCTGATTTATTTGACGGAAAAGAACGCGAATCGTACTCTGCCGCCTAATGGAAACATTGCCAATCAAGAGCGAAAGCACGCAAATGGATTTGCAGGAATACCGGCGCTTCGTAGAAGCCAAGGTCTTCCCATTTGAATACAACATTAAAAAGGAAATTTTGTATCATAGATTGCAATATGCCTCGACGGCTCTCTTGATGACTTCTTCCGTTGGATTGGGTGTGTTGTATACCAACAATGTAATTAAACTTCAGCAGGCGATCAGCGGCGAAATCGGGATTCTGATTGGTAGTTTCCTTGCACAATACCTCTTGCAGGAGAAAAGGGTGGAGCATTATACTGAGCTTAAAAGAATATTGGCTTCCGTTCGGGATCGTGTTTCTGAAGATGTGAAACTTTTGGCCGACCAAGCATTGAGCGAGCTGGGGTTCAAGGCGGAACGTCTTCCAGCCGAGCCGGAGGATCTCACAAAGTTTACATGTGTAAAAATCAGCATTCGCTCGCTCGTGGAAAAACTGTTGCCATTCTTGACTGTCGCCTTTTTCTGAATAAAAAATTAGATCAGTTTTTTTGCTTTACATAAGGGCTGATCCTCAAAAAGTTTTTGAATCTGTCCAGTGCCTTTCCTCGATGGCTCACTTTATTTTTTTGCTCAACCGCCATCGCTGAGTACACAGTTTGGAAACCATCCGGACGAAAACATGCGGAGATGGGTAGCCCGGGCAAGTAGTCCGCTTCCAAGGATTCGGTGATCACGCCATCGCAGGTTCCTTCGAAGAGATGTTCCTTGCCGAGCTCATCTATAAATGCGAGGACACAGACAAACCATGCACGTTTGTTCTTCTCTTTCTTCATCCGATCTAGGAAGAAATCTATCCATTCTTTATCTGATGCCGAGGGTCCCGCACCCCAGCGGCGCGTGTGGATCCCGAGTTCTTTTTTCAAGGCATCCACGATGATTCCCGAGTCATCCGCAAGGACGGGGATCTTCGCACGTTCAAAATAGAAACGGGCTTTCTGCAGTGCATTTTCTTTAAATGTATTGCCTTCTTCATGCGGCGCATCGATGATTCCTAGGTCTGCAGGGGAGAGGATCTCCAAAGACAAACCACTGAGCGCTTCCTTCATCTCGATAATCTTTCCCGCATTGGATGTTGCAAGAAGAAGCTTCATGCTTCCACTATACGTGAAATGCAATGAGCGTGTTATGCAGCGGCTTTCTCTTCTCTTAGTTCATCCAAGATATCTGTGGCTTTGCGTCCCTGTGCATTCAATTGCGTGAGAATATCAAGAATGATCTTATGCGGATCTACAGGAACAACCGGAAGTTGCTCATCGCTATGGGTTTCGAGTTTGGAGGACATTCTGAATGCGAGGAAAGAAAAATCCCCATCCGGGGACAAGAATGATACGCATTCTTCTTGCTAAAGCAACCCTTACGCCGCTGTTTTTTCTATGTATAACTTCCTGGGTTTTGCGCCATCCGGAGGCCCAATAAGGCCTTTCTCTTCCATAATATCCAGGAGGCGTGCGGCACGGGCGTAGCCGACTTTTAATTGTCTTTGGAGAAGGCTGGCGGAGGCTTTGCCACTGGCTTGCACGACGCGCACGGCCTCAAAGAAGAGTTCATCGCCGCCGTTGTCATCGGCATCCAGATCTATATGTCCCTTGGCAATCGGCTCACCGTCTTCATCCGTTTCACCTCCTTCCTCCTCAGCCAAGCCGATCTGTTCCGTGATCTTGCCGCCGCCTGCGATCTTCACGGCATTGATGACGCGTTCCGTTTCTTTCGTGGAAATGAAGATGCCTTGGATGCGGAGCGGCTTCGGCGTGGTTGCAGTCATGTAGAGCATGTCTCCCTTGCCGAGCAAGTCTTCCGCGCCGATGCCATCGATAATCGTGCGACTGTCCACGGCGCTCACCACGCGGAACGCCATGCGTGTGGGGATGTTCGCTTTGATCAAGCCCGTGATGACATCCACGCTCGGACGTTGTGTCGCGATGACCAAGTGGAGTCCTGCTGCGCGCGCCATCTGCGCAATGCGGGAGATCATCATTTCCGTGTCCCTGCGGTACTGACGCATCATGAGGTCGGCAAGTTCGTCGATCACAATCACCACGCGCGGGATGATGTTTTCCTCATCCGTCTGCTTTTCGTTGTATTCGTCGATGTTGCGGACTTTCGCATCCGAAAAACGATGGAGTCTCCTGCCCATTTCCGCAACTGCCCAACGCAATGCCTGCAGTGCGCGTTCCGCTTCTGTGATCACGGGAGTGAGCAGATGCGGGATGCCGTCGTAGGGCATCAACTCCACGCGCTTCGGGTCGATCAAGATGAACTTGAGTTCGTGCGGCGCATTTTGGTAGAGCAGTGCGCTCAGAAACACGTTCATACAGACGGATTTACCCGCGCCCGTTGCGCCTGCAAGCAGAAGGTGTGGCATGTCTTCCAAACTTGCGACGATGGCCTCGCCGGAGACATCACGACCCAGAGGGAAGGTGAGCGATGACGGGCTCTGGACGAACGGCGGGCTCTCCAGAATCTCTTTGAGATGCACGATGGTGCGTTTGGCATTCGGCATCTCTATGCCGACGAGCGACTGTCCCGGAATCGGCGCCTCTATGCGCAGGCTGGGCGCAGCCAAGGCCAAGGCAAGGTCATTCTTCAGGTTCGCGATGCTGCTCACTTTCACGCCTTCCGACGGTTCCACGGTGAATTGCGTGACGGTCGGGCCGGGGCGTGCGTCGCGGACAACCACTTTGATGTCGAATTCGCCGAGTTTCTCCTCAATCAATTTCGCCTGACGTTTGAGTTCCTCGTCATTCACCGTGAGCTCGCTGTGCGAGGAATCCAACAAATCCAGCGCCGGGAACGTCCACTCTTCGAAGCGCGTGTCCTTCATCTCCATCACGTTCTTCAATTTCTGCTGCGCCACTTTTTCCTTGGCTCGCTCGGTCTTTGCCTTGAGGGCGTTCTTCGCAAAATCCGGACGCACGATGTTCAGCTCCGTCTGCTCGGCGCCTTTTTCCACCAGATCCGCTTCTTCCTCGTCTTCTTCATCCCATTCCTCTGGCAACACTTCCTCTATCACGGTTGTGCGTTTGCGCGAAGGCTTGCGCTCGAACGGATATAGAAGGAGGTCTTTCACCGTCTCAAAATCAGGTTCAAACGTGATGAAGAGCCCGACAAGGAAGGTGGTTGCAAGAACCACATACCCGACCGTTGCACTCAAAAAGAGGACAAACGGAACGCTTACGAGGAAACCGATGGCACCGGCCAGTTCATTCCTGCGTACTCCTATTTCTTCCAGCGGCGCACCGACATGCATCAATCCCAAGAAAGAAAAGAGGCAGAGCGCGAGGCCAATCGACCGTTTCGTTTCGATGCGTGTGTTCGGTGCGAACCAGTGGAGCAATCCCGAGATCACCAGGAAGACCGGGAAGATCATTCCCCATTTTCCAAAGAAGAATGTCAGCGACGTGTTCACCGCGTCTCCCGCGATTCCTGCCTTATCGCGCAACGCCAAAAACAGCAGCACACCCGCGCAGATCTGGACAGTGCCCCAGATGGCGGAACGCGTGTGAGACTTGAGTTTCACACGAGTGGAAGAACGAGTTCTTTGCTTTGTCTTGCGTCTTTGGCGAGGCATCGAAAAGCATTGTACAGAAAAACCGAGCGGGGGAATATCCGGTTTTTCCGCAACTAGTTGCGAGTTCCCACCTGCCGCCTTTCAAATTCGCAGAATTCAAGGATATTTAGAAGTTCAATGATGGAAGCGATTCTTGCGTCTATTTCCCGTTCTTGTGTGGTTGCATTTTCCATTTTCCCCAAGGAAATGAAATGCCCGATATTCATGATCAATGCGCAACATCGCATCTTGAAATATCTTTTTTGTTCTTCCACCAATTGTTTACGGAGATTTTCTCCCATCACAGTTCTTTCCTCAGGCGTCAGCGTCCATTGGACCAAGTGAACGGCATCTTTGCATGCAGCAGATGCCTTCGGGTCTTTTCTTTTTCGCAGCTCTTTTGCATCGGAAATAAAGTGAAGCAGATCTTCCGTTTGGCGGCGGAGGCCGGTCGGATCGCCATTCAGCCCGAGCTCCGGGTGCGACATAGGTTGAGTATACTCTTGGCTCTTTCTTGCTTCTGCGCCATACTCTTCCAACATGAAGATTCTTCTGTTCGGAGCCAAAGGCTATCTGGGTCATCTCTTCCTGGAACACTATCCGGATGCCGTTCCTTCATCGGTGGATATTGCTGATTCCACAGCCGTTTCCAAAGAACTCGATCACGTGAAGCCGGATGTGGTGATCAACGCAGCCGGGAAAACAGGCAGACCGAATGTGGATTGGTGCGAGACGCATAAAGAGGAGACGCTCCGCAGCAACGTGACGGGGCCGCTCGTATTGCTGGATGAATGTTCGAAGCGAAAAATCTATTGGGTGCATTTGGGTTCGGGGTGCATTTATGCCGGCGATAATGGTGGCAAAGGATTCTCCGAGGAGGATCTTCCAAACTTCGGTGGAAGTTTTTACTCGCGCACGAAACTCTGGTCAGACCAGATCCTCAAGGAATTTCCAAATGTACTCGTACTTAGGATCAGGATGCCTTTTGACGGAACAAAAAATGAGCGGAGCCTCATCACCAAACTGACCAAATATGCCAAAGTCATCGATGTGCAAAATTCCCTCACATATTTGCCTGATCTCATCCATGCTGCGGATCAGCTCATCCGTAAGCGAAAAACAGGAATCTACAATGTTGTGAATCCGGGTTCCCTGTCCGCGTGTGAAATCATGGAGATGTATAAGGAGATCGTGGATCCTTCCCACACATTCCAAAAGATCTCGCTGGATGAGCTGATGACGATGGTGCAGGCGGGCAGAAGCAATTGCATTCTCTCGGGCAAGAAATTGGCACAAGAGGGGATTACGATGATGCCCGTGGAAGATGCCGTGCGGGAGGCGTTGGAGGCCATCAAATCCTGACTTCACGCTTTCTGCGCATTCTCGTCCAATGGCTGGATTTTGGCATGCACATGCGTTATTCTCATTTTCCTGTATGTCGTTTGTCTCACGGATCTTCCAATCGGCTCGCCGCCATACATGGCGAACGCTCATCACAACGATCATCATTCTTGCTGTAGCCGTTGGTGCGTATGTCTTCAGCCGTCCTGCGAAGCCGGAGTATGTCACGGGTGTTTCCGAACGACGCGACCTCATCCAAACCGTGGAAGCGGCGGGCACCGTCATCTCGGAACGCGATCTGGCACTGCAATTTCCTCGTTCCGGTGTCATTGCCGAAGTCTTCGTGAAGGAAGGGGACACCGTCAAAGCAGGGGATCGCCTCGCTCAATTGCGAGCGGGAGCAATAGCCGCCGACGTTGCCGCGGCACGGGCGCGGTTGGATTCCGCAGAAGCGGACCTCTTAAAAATGCGTGAAGGCAATCGTCCGGAAGACATTCGCATCACGGAAGCGGAGCTTGCAAACAGACGCGCATCCCTGGCAGCGGCAAACGAAAGCCTGCAAACGGCAGAGGACGCAGTACGATCTTCTGAAGATGCATTGGAAGCGATCGAGAAGGAAATCAGCACGGGTTTAAGCGGAGAAACCAGCGTTGCCCTCAGCACGCTATCCCGTGAATTGACCGTTGCGGAAAAATCCCTCTCCATCATCGATGACATTTGGTCGGACAATGACGTGCTGGATGCCATGATCAAGGACAAGCCCGAGGAATATGATTTCATCAAGAGTGAACTTTTCGATGTTCGCACGGCCATCAATGAAACGCGCCGGCAGTTGAGCCAAACAAGCGGCTACGGTGAAACATTGCAAGTCCTCGGCACGGGCATCGGCGCATTGCAGCGTGCATCCGACGTTCTAACGCGCGCATTCACGGTGATCTCCGGACTTCCCGTGACGGGAACGTACACGAATGAAGATCGCGAGGCGCACAAGAGTTCTCTCTCGAACGAGCGCAATGCGGTGCAAAGTTCTTTGCATGCATTGGAAAATGCATCGGCGAATCTAAAAAACGCGGCAGCGGGATACGAAACAAAATTGATCAATGAAGAGTCCGCGTTGTCATCCGCGGAAGGCGCGCGTGACAAAGCGCTGGCTGATATACGAACTTCTGAGACAGCGGTACGCATGCAGGAAGCGCAGTTAGCCCTGATGCAAGCGGGAAACCGCCCTTCCGACATCGCAAGTGCGGAGGCGCGTGTGCGCCAATCCCGCGCGGAACTGGCGCGCGCAGGAGCCGACTACGGCGACACCATCCTCACGGCACCCATCGATGGGACGGTGACGGCTGTGCACGTGAAGAAAGGGGAGCTCTCACCTTCCGGTGCGACCATCAATCTTCTCGGTGAATCTCCGTATCGCGTGGAAGTCTTCATCTCCGAAGTGGATATTCCCAAGGTGAAGCTGACACAGTCGGGTTCCATCGAACTGGATGCGTTCCCTGGCGTGCACTACAAACTGCGCGTCAGTGAGATCGATGTGGATACCACGACGGTCGACGGCATCGAAAAGTATCGCGTGAAGCTGGATTTTCTCTACCCGCACGATGAATTCAAAATAGGCATGAGCGGCGACGCGGAGATCATCACGGGACAACGGAAAAATGTCATCACCGTCCCGGAGCGCGCTGTGATAGAAGATGAGAACGGCGATACCGTCATCCGCGTGATTCTCCCCGATGGCGAAGTGACGCGGCAATCCGTGGAAACGGGTATGCGGGGAGGAGAGAGTGCGGATATTGAGATCATTAAAGGTCTTGAAGAAGGGGAGACGGTGATTCTTTTGGAGAAATAATCAATAATCATAGACCAATGACCAAACCGCCTTTGATCGAGATACGGCAGCTCTCAAAATCCTACTTCAATGACGAAGTGGAGACGCCGGTGCTGCATGATGTGAATTTGAAGATTGATCGCGGGGAATTCACGGCGATCATGGGACCGTCGGGCTCCGGAAAATCGACGCTGATGCACATCCTGGGATTTTTGGATACGCCGACGCACGGCGAATATTTTTTCGAAGGACAGCCGACGAAACATTTGGAGGAAGATCAGTTGGCACGCATTCGCGGACAAAAAGTGAGCTTTGTCTTCCAATCGTTCAACCTCTTACCGCGCACATCGGTGCTCGCAAACGTCATGCTGCCGCTTCTGTACCAGCCGGGCATCTCGACCGCGGATCGTGAAAAGCGTGCGCGCGAAGCCATCGAGATCGTGGGGCTCACGGATCGCATCGGCAATTTGAGCAATCAACTGAGCGGCGGCCAGCAGCAACGCGTCGCCATTGCCCGTGCGCTCGTCACGAAGCCCGAAATCATCTTTGCCGATGAGCCGACGGGCAACTTGGACAGCGCCTCCGGCATTGCCGTGATGACCACACTCCAAAATCTTCACGAGCAGGGTCATACCATCATTCTGGTGACGCACGAGAAGACGACAGCGGAACATGCGGAGCGGATCATCTTCATCCGCGATGGAAGGATCGAAAGCGATACAAAAAATTTCAAGCAAGCGCTTGCGCGGGAAGGTACCAAGCTCAAATGACCATTGCAGATACCTTCACCATCGCGCTCCGTGCCATCGGGACGAACAAATCCCGTTCGCTCCTCACGATGCTCGGCATCATCATCGGTGTCGGTTCGGTCGTCTTGATGACGTCCATTGGCGCGAGCGTGGAAGAATTGATTCTCGGCCAAGTGAGCAGCCTGGGTGCAAATAGCATGGTTATTTTCCCCGGACAAGAAGAAGGCGGGGGATCGCAGCAGCGTCCCGGGTACGACAGCCTGACGTTCGATGACATTCGCGCGCTGGAAAAACTCACGACGATCAAAACGGTTGCACCCGTTATCTTCGTGAATGGCATCGTCTCGTACGGGCGCGAAGAAACAACGCCGGAAGTGATGGGCAGCCTGCCCACGTTCTACCAAAACCAGAGCATCACAGCCGAGCGAGGAAGAATGCTGGATGACACCGATGAGTCCGGCGCAAAATATGTCGTCATGCTGGCACCCGACACCGCCACAGATCTTTTTGGGGAAAGTGAGCCGCTTGGCAAACGCGTGAAAGTGGGGGACAGATCCTTCACCGTCGTTGGCATCACGAAACCTCTCGGCTCCCAGTTTTTCCAGAATGCCGATGAGCGCGTGTACATGCCGTTTTCCACGGCACAGGTGATAAGTGGGCAGAAGTATGTGAACTACATCACGCTCCAGGCAGCCGGCATCACCGATTTCGCATTCGCGGATATAAAATCACTGTTGCGCGCACGGCACGGCATCCGGAATCCCGACGATGAACAGGAAAAAGATGACTTCGTCGTCCGATCAGCGGCGCAGGCTGCCGATATTCTCGGCAGCGTTTCCCTCGGTCTCACGCTCTTCCTCTCTGCCATTGCGAGTATCTCTCTCCTCGTCGGCGGCATCGGCATCATGAACATTATGCTGGTGGCAGTCACCGAACGCACGCGGGAGATTGGTTTACGAAAAGCAGTGGGTGCACGCAAGCGCGACATTCTTCTGCAGTTCCTCATCGAGTCCGTTCTGCTCACGCTCATGGGCGGCGCCATCGGCATCACGGGCGGCGTGCTTCTTGCCGCGCTCATTGCCATGATCGCACAAAATTTCCTTGCAGGGTATGTCTTTGCGCTCTCCATTCCAGCGATGATCCTCGCAGTGGTCGTTGCGGCGGGAACGGGTCTCGTCTTTGGAATCTACCCCGCACGCAGAGCATCGAATTTGAATCCCATCGAGGCGCTGCGGTACGAATAATGGTCTGATAGATGACGTGAATAGTTAAATCCAGTGTTGAGTTTGCTGTATATGATATTTTTAGTCAGGCTATTGATAATTTCATAGTTTCTCGAAGCATATGCTTTAGTGCAATCTTCCCCTGAGTTGTTTTCAGATATTTCTCTCTTCGGAGTGCATCATCTTTTGATATATAGCTTTCAGCAAAAATAAGTTTCCAGGGTCGTTTTCCCTTTGTTGAAGTGACGTTGCCTTTATTATGTGCCTCAAGGCGCTGTCTCATATCTGTTGTGTAGCCGACATACAGCTGTCCGTATGGAATGCTACGCAGGACGTATACGTTAAACATAGCTTGGTATTATAGCCCCGCAGTATGCGCTTCGCGCAACTACAGGGCACGAAGTACGCAAAGAGAGTATTGAATGGCCTGCCATGAAGTCGCTCGAGCTAAGCGAGAGCGTACTTCGTGGTGGGCCGGGAAGGACTCGAACCTTCGAAGGCGTAAGCCGCGTGATTTACAGTCACGTGCGTTTGACCACTTCGCTACCGACCCACTTAAAAACATTTTACAGAGGATTTTGAACGAATGACAGAGTTCCCAATCCTCCGTATCATGGGATCTATGGTGCATTCCTCACATCCCTACTCTCGTTTTACGTCGGAGCAACTCATCCTGCGTGACGAACTTGCCATTGACCGCACGATTTTGGCCAATGAACGCACGGTGCTTGCCTATCTTCGAACGGCGCTGACGCTTGTCATCGTGGGCGTAACACTCATCAAACTTGTGCCCAATGATGCGTTCGCCGTTGGTATCGGGTATGTGTGTTTGCCTATCGGCATCTTGTGCGGAGTGTTTGGAACGTATCGATTCTTCCGTATGCGGGCGATGGTAAGCGCTTGCCGTGCTCAATCAGCGAAATCGTTGTAGAAGCCGTGGGATTGGCGATATTGCGATGAGATCGCTTTTTGGTATATGGTAGCCCCCATTGCCTACCACATTGAACGACAATAGCCGGGGACAAACGGGCGCAGCTGGGCGTGAGGCAAGCCAGGGTTTTCTCCAAGAACCCGATGGAAACGAAAGAAACGGGATTGTCTCCGCTCATTCAATTGACGTCCGAGAAAAGTGTCTGAAATTTGTTTCATCGGACGAGGCTGAACAGCCACCCCTTATTCCTTCCGATAGAGAATGGGGGGAAGGAGAAGAGGAGCGTCCTTACAACCAGAGATTGCTGACCGATGATCATATTGCGGGAATTTTGAGTACGGCCGAGCATAAAAGAACACGAAACTTGCTAGAGCGTCTTTTGAAACAACCCGTTTTGATTTCGATCGTCCGCAACAACAAGCCCATAGACGGTTTCAAATCTTCTCCACTTCACAAAACGTTGCTGGCGTTCGGACTTGTGCTGCAGGAGAAGAAACGTAAGACAAAGAAACTGTTTCTGAAGATAACGGATCGTGGTCGCGGAGTCCTTGAACGACTGAAGCAAAAAAAAGAGAAAGCTGCTGCAATCAAAGTGGAACAGAAAATAAAAAAACCGATAAAGTTTCCTAAGCAGCGCATCGAAAGAATTGTGGAGCAAATCCTCAAAAATTTTCCTCCATCCAAAGGTGTGAAAATGAAGATCCGCGGCGCACTCATATGGTGGGGTGTCCAATTGGCGGAAGAGATGCCCGATGATATGCCCGACCGGGAGAAAGAAGAGATGCTCGTAGAAAATTTCTCTTCGGTTGCAATGCATAACTACAGAGATGTGGAGGTAATGCACAGCGGACCGGAAGAAGAATCCTAATACAAAATACAAAATACTTTTGTCAACATTACCCTCCGTAATGTCCGCTTTGGGTATCCGTCTTCTATGCAGAACGAACTTTATTTCCTTCCTCTTTCTCTTATGAAAAGACTGATTACGTCCGCGGTTGCCGCTGCAACCGCATTCTCACTGGCTGCGCCGGGATTCGCGATGTCCGTCCATTTTGATTCGGATACAAAGATAAAATCTCGTCATGCCACGTCCGACTCAAATGTGGATGTGAAAGTGGAGTCCAACCGTGGCACGGTGGATCTTGCTTGCATGCAGACTGCCGTGGAGAAACGCGACAATGCCATGATCGCCGCACAGGATGCGTATTCCGCTTCCTGGAAAACTGCTTTGCAAACGCGCCGCGATGAACTGAAAGCCGCATGGGGCATCCAAGATAAGAAACAACGTGAAGAAGCAATTCGCGCCGCGTGGAAGAAGTTCCGCGAGAGCAGGAAGACGGGACGCGAGAATTTCCGCACTGCTCGCAAGAATGCGTGGAACACCTTCAAAACAGATTCCAAAGCCTGCAAAGCGCAGGGAAACCTGGATGCTTCACTCGGAGCATCGCTGGATGCACAGAATTAAAGTTGCCTACGCATAAGGACAAGACGGCTGCCTCCGGGGAGGCAGCTTTTTTGGACGTGTCAGGTTTCGAGACGCTCGTCACTTCGTTCCTCGCTCCTCAGCCTGACACTCGCAGAGGCGTCTCGAAGCAGACTAGCGAGCCTCCTCAACCTGACAGTCGTTGAGGGTCTCGAAGACTGACTTAGGAGAATTTCTTCCAAAACCTCCTCGTTGCGAAGAGAAATGCGGCCAAGCTCACGCCGGAGACGATCCAGAGAGCAGGCCCCGTATCCGTGTGCTTGAAGGGTTTGTAGCCCGGAATGGATTTGTATCCTTCTTGCGGCGCTCCGCCGTGCAGGTTCTGATCGGCGAACGGATGCTCCGCGGCGCTCCCGACCGTATAGGGATTCACCGGCACCAAACTTGCGGCGGGTGTTGCCGTCTCCTCTGTGCTTGCGACAAACTGCATGGGAGCGAGAGGATCGGAACTGTCGATGGTGTCTTCCCGGTCGTCGGCGACCACTTGTTTCGGAGCCGCCGGTGCTGCTGGTTCCTCTGCCGTCGCTTGGGTGAAGGAGGGGTCGAATGACCCTTCGTCGGATTCCGATTCGCCATTCGGCAGCGAGTCATCAAAAAGTCCCGGGAATGCGTCTTCGTCCGGAGTCGCCGGTGCGGCGGCCTGCGATTCTTCCGGAGAGAGCACGTTGACGTCTCCGAAGACCGTGAGTGACGTCGTCGAGAGATACGTGTGTCTGCCCGGCTCATGGTTCGGTGCCACGATGAAACTGTAGGTTGCTTGTGGAAAAATGGCCGGTGTGTAGAGCGTGGATCCTTTGTTGCCGACGAGTGTCTCGGATTCCAGGATGTGCGGAATGTCATCTTCATTCGTCCACACGATTTCTTGTCCGGGCAATGTATTCACGCTTTGCGGGATCGCACCGTCCTTGGTAATACGCACTTCCACCGTTTCGCTTGCAACGTTTTTCGACGGTGTTTGCGCTTGCGTCCCGCGAAATTGCGAGAGTCCATCGAAGAAGGCGAAGCCAAGGACGAGGACGAGAAGAATGCCCGTTACCGCAGCGGGGCGCCGCGAGATGCTTCTGCTGCCCACGGGGATGCGCACGGTGCCACGGTTCGACTCGAATTTGATCGGAGTCGGCTCTTCTCCCGTGGAGTGCCAGTATGGGTGAATGTCGTCGTTCATAGAGGATGTGCGTGCGCCGTCCACTGCCTGCGGAACGCAAGGAGCGTGCCGATGACGGCGGAAGCAATGAAGAGGAGCAGTAGAATCGAAGAGACGCCCGTTTTGCCCGGCACACCATACGATTGCGTCGTGGATGCCGTCAGCGGATTCTGTCCGCGCGGTCCCGTATCTTGTCCCAGGACGAGCGGCGCCGTTGCCGTGCGGGGATCACCCACTTTCACCGCGACTTCTTTACTGAACGCACTCTCTTCTTGGTTCATGTTGATGGCGCGGACGGCAAAGTAGTACGTCGTATCCTGGGGCAATGCGCGCACCGTGAGCGTGGTTGCTTCCATGGGGAGCGTGCGTCGCTGCAAGTAGCGTCCCATCTCGGCTCCGTAGTAGACGTTGTAGCCCTGCAGTTCCGATGAGGTCAGCGCATCCCACGCGACGTAGACCGTGCTGCCCTCCGTCGTCAGGCGAAGATTTTGCACCTGGAGAAGCGTGAAGGATGTTTTTTCCTGGGGCACAGCGGCAACCGAGCTGATGCTCGATGCAGCGCCATCAATACTGGATGCGACCGAGGAAGCGCTTGCCTCGATCGATGTCACAGAGGAGCTCGTGATCGCTGCCGCGCTTGCGGGAGCGGAAGATGCCGCGGAGGCAATGGGCGCCGTCTGGTCCTGCTTCAATTGTACAAGGAGGGAGCCCAGCACTTCGACAAGAACATTTTTCTCCTGTCCGTCTTCGTCCACGATCACGGCGGTATGCCCGTCCGTGCTCGTTTGCACGTCGTAGAAGGCGATGACGGTCTTGCCGCCTTGCGGCACTTCCGCCGCAAGCATCTGAATGCGCGCAACGGGAATCACCAGGTCGGAAACGGTTTTGCCGGCTTCCGTTTGGAGTCCTAACTTTAAAAATCCCTGCAATGCTGCAAAATCCGCTTCGCCCGGCGTGACGACGGGGAAGGCCGCGCTCGGTTCGATCTTCTTTCCTTCCAAGAGTATGGAATCGTACGACATCCATCCGCGCACGCGCGTAATGGGTTGGCCGGTCGGGTTATCAATCACCAAATCCATATCGATCAAACTTCCCTTCACGATTTCCGGCGTTTGAATTGTCAGGGGATCCTTTACTGCATACGAAGGACACTCCTGCTGATTCACAGCCTCGCAGTGCGGGCGCAAGCGCAGCGTCACATTATTCGTGGCAGCATTGCTGTGCATCGGTATCAATGCGAATCCCATTGCGATACTTGCAATGAGGATACGTACGGAGAGCCTCTGAGGAAGAAGTTCTGCAATGCGCATGGGATCAGCGGATAGCCAATGTGCGGAGGAGCCGGAGAGCATCTTCCACCGTCAGCCGATTGTCCCCATTGGGGTCGGCCTTGAGTTGCAGGGGAGACACGGTCTGATACCCCTGCGTGACTTCCAAGATATCAATGACATCTTGCAAATCGATGCGTCCGTTCCCGTCCACGTCTCCGGGAGTACCGTAAGCGGCTTCCTCAATACTAATGGCCTGACTCGTTTGGAACGGATGCACTTCGCCTGCGGTTTGGATACCGACGACGAAGGAACCGACCATACAGAGAGCGCCGAAGCCAAGAAGCCTCAGTACTTTCGGAGATAAAAGAAGGGTGTGGATGTGTGTTTGCATTTCTCACTATTATAGGCCAAAAACCGCGTTTTCTCAATGCAGGGGCAGTTGATCAAATCTTGGAATAGTATGTGGTACTAAAATGATTTCTTGGCTTGTGTCAGGGCAAACATCCTTTTGTCGGTTTCCCGAATCTGTCAACGATTTCTCCTTCGGATATGTCACCGGAATTTATTCCGGGTGACCGGTCGGCGTATAATGCACGCTCATGGCACAACTGTTTCTGTTCACCGGGGAAAACGAATTTGCACTGCAAGCGGAAAAGAGACGGTGGATCAAGGAATTTGCGGAAAAGCATCGTTCGGAAAATCTGTCGCGCTTGGAAGACGTCGGACTCAAATTTAGGGATTTTTTGGATGAAATAAGCGTGGCGCCGTTCATTGCAGAAAAACGTTTGGTGCTCATCTCCGGCGTTCCGGTATTTTCGCGCGAGGAAATGCAGGCAATAGACAAGCATGCGCATGAGGCATGCGTCATCGCCTTTTTCGATTCCCATCCGGACAAACGATTATCCGGCGTGAAGGAATTGTTGAAGATCGCGAATGTGAAGGAATTTACCGTGCTCACCGGAAAAACATTGCATCTTTGGGTCGCCTCCGTGCTCAATGAACTCGGTGCATCCATCACGGATGATGCCAAACAGAAGCTCCTGGAATTGGTGGGCGAAGATCAAATGCTCCTTGCCGAGGAATTGAAAAAACTTTCTCTCTATGCGAACAAACGCAGCATCGAAGCCGCAGATGTCGAATTGCTCGTGCTTCCTTCCGACGAAAAAGAAGTGTGGACGATGACGAACCTCCTTGCGGCCGGGAAGACCAAAGAGGCTCTCGCCTTCGTGCACGGTCAGTTGGCTCTGGGCACCTCTCCACATTCGCTCTGGCCCATCCTTCTCTGGATGCTCGAGAACCTCGTGATTGTCACTTCCTCCGTGCGTGAGGCAAAGCAAACGAATCCCGCGAAGATCGCGCAGTACGGCGTACCATTCCCCAGCGCTCGTACGCTCCTTCCTCTTGCACAAAAGGTCGATCCCAAAAAACTCCGAGTATTTTTGCAAACAACGGTTGCCGCAGATATGGATCTGAAAACCGGCGGGTACCGTGCAACGGCGGAAGCGCCCGAGGAACTTATTGCTCTCATTGATCGTTTTATTGTGCAGTGCGGAAGACTGACGTAGAAAGAAGGTTGGGATACTATTTTCTTGTTAATTGCAGTGCATCGTAGACAATTTCCTGAGCCTGCAGCAGAAATTCTACATCTGCGTATTCATCGAAATCCAGCAATGCCATTGCTTGCCAAGAGGCAATATCAATCACTTTTGCGAGAGCAGCGTGTCTCTCCACCCGAGAATCTTCCTCGGAAAGAAGTGAAGGTGCATGAAGTGTGGATAGAATTTTGCCATCAATATGGTGTTCTATCGACAGTATTCCGTTTCTAAGTGAACCATCCAGTTCAGCCAATTGCTCTTGAGCATTCCCAATAGTATCCCTTCGTTGTTCTGCTGCTTCCAGGTCTTCATCGCTGATTGCATCATCCGATGAATAGCGCAGAATTGTTTCCTCCGATCCTTCCAGAACACTATCCATGCGCTCTCGATATGTTGTTGTCTCCTCATCGAGTGCATCTAAAACAGCTAGAACGTTTACCTTCATGCCTAATATTTTCTCCGCGAGACGAACAGCCTGCTCTTGCGGTTTATAGGATAGGGTCATGGCATCATTCTAATGCTCTTTTTATGAATTTCCCTCTATTTTTCGCAGGATATCCTCTGCGCTTTCTGTCTCGTGGGAAGCATGCGCCGCTTCTTTTTGAGCACGTTCTTCGCGCTTCTTTCTTCGCTCTTCATCCGTGATCTTGATGACTTCGGCCTTGCCCACTTGATCTATCTCCGTCGCGTATTTTTGATCGATCGCCTGCAATTGCTTCTTTTCATTGTTCAAAATGTTCTTGAGATCCTGCACTTGTTCGGGGGTCATGATCGGCAGGATGTTGATCCAGTATTGACGCTCCTCGTCGTTCATGCTTTCCGACTTCAGGATCAGTTCGATCAAGTCCGGGAACTGCGCACGGATTTCATCGGAAATCGTCAGTGTGGCAGAGCCTTGCGATGGGGGATTGGGGTCGGTCATCACTCCAATTCTACAGGAAAAACCAAAAAACAAGATGCAAGAAACATATGTTGTCTCTTGTTTCTTGGTTTTTGTATCTTCGATTAGGCGACTCCGATAATTTCGTATTCCAGCTTTCCCGAAGGGGACAAGATCACCACGGTCTCGGCCTTGTGCTTACCAAGGAGTGCTTTTCCAATGGGGGATTCGTTGCTGATTTTGTGCTCCAGAGGATCCGCTTCCGTGGAACCGACGATCGTGTAGGTCTCGGGCTCATCATTATCAGTTTTGTTCATCACGGTCACGGTGGAACCGATGTCGATCTCCTTCGAACGCATGTCCGTTTTCTTCTCGCTGATGATCTTTGCGTTCTTGATCTTCTGCTCGAGTTCAATGATGCGGCCTTCCACGAAAGCTTGTTCGTTCTTCGCCTCTTCGTATTCGGAGTTTTCGGAAAGGTCTCCGTAGGAGATTGCTTCCTTTAAACGCTGTGCCACTTCTTGGCGGCGGACGGTCTTCAAGTAATCCAATTCCTCTTTTAGCTTCTTCAAACCCTCTTTCGTGATGAGCGTGAGGTCATCGTCGCCAAAGGCACCGGCGGAACCGGTTTGCGTGGAACTGTCGTCGTCCAGGAGGATATCGTCAGCCATAGCCGAGGTATTGTAGAGAGATTTGCAGGGTATTCAAGTATGAAATGGAAGGGAAATCGAATGTAAGGAACGTAAGGAAAGTGAGGAAGGGCAGGAAAAATAAGCGTTTTTGCCTTTTCTTTCTTTTCTGCCTTTCCTTACCTCTTTAAGAAGCTCTCAGCAAATCCGGCCACCGCATGCTGGGTAAATGATCGACATCCTCCGTAGCCAGTGCTTCGACAATGCGTTTGGCAAGTTGGACGTTTGTAATGAGTGGAATGGATTGGTCGATGGCGATGCGACGCATAAAGTAACCGTCCGTTTGTTCCTGGCCGCTTAAGTGCGTGGGAATATTGATGACCAAGTCGATGCGTTTCTGTTCCAAGTATTCGCGGATGTTCGGGCTGCGCGGCTCCGAAATTTTATGGAGGAGTGCAGAGGGGATGCCGCGCGATTGCAAAAATTCATGCGTGCGTTCCGTCGCGAAGAACGAGAAACCTTGGCTGTGCAACTGTTGGACAGACGGAAAAAGATCGAGCTTGTCTTCCAGATTGCCGATGGTCACGAGAATATTTTTCTTCGGGACTTTGAAGCCCACTGCCAGCAAGGCAATCAAAAGCGCTTGCTCTGCGTTCGATCCAAAGCAAGCCACTTCGCCAGTGCTAGCCATTTCTACACCCAAGCGGGGATCCGCACCTTTTAGGCGCGAGAAGCTGAACTGCGCCGCCTTCACGCCGACGTGGTCCAGATCCAGGGTCTGGTAGCGCTTGTCCATCGGCGCGCGTTTCAGGAGGGCCTGCGTCGCAAGGACGGCGAAATTTTCTCCCGTCACTTTGCTGGCGAACGGGAAACTGCGGCTTGCCCGCAGGTTGCACTCGATCACTTTGAGCCGGTTGCTCTTCGCGAGGAACTGGATGTTGAAGGGGCCGGAGATTTTCAGTCCCTTCGCGATTTTTTTCGCGACGTCCTTGATCTGCCGCAGCGTTGCCAAGTTCACGCGCTGCGGTGGCAACACAATCGTTGCATCGCCACTGTGGACGCCGGCATTCTCCACGTGTTCCGAGATGGCATACAGAAGCAGCGTGCCATCTTGTGCGACGCCATCGAACTCAATTTCTTTTGCGCCTTGTTCAAATTTGGAAATGACGACGGGCGCTTCTTTGCTCACAAGTGCCGCCTGTTCCAAGTAGGCTTCCAAATCATCGCCACTGTGGACAACTGCCATCGCCGCGCCGGAGAGCACATAACTCGGGCGAACGATGACGGGATATCCGACAGTGCTTGCAAATGTTTGGGCAGACGTAAGATCCGCAAATTCCTTCCACTCGGGTTGATCCACTTTCAACTCATCCAGAAGCGTGCTGAATTTGTGCCGATCCTCCGCACGATCAATATCCTTTGGATCCGTTCCCAAAATCGGGATGCCGTGCGCCGCCAATTTCGGTGACAACGAGTTCGGTATCTGTCCGCCCATGGAAACGACAATACCCGCGGGGTGCAGCAACTCCACGATGTCGCGCACGCGCTCTTCCGTCAGCTGCTCAAAGAAGAGCGTGTCGCATTCGTCGTAGTCCGTGCTCACGGTTTCGGGATTGCTGTTGATCATGGTTACCGAGAATCCTTGGCGCTCCAGTTCGTGCGCTGCTTGTACGCAGCACCAATCGAACTCCACGGATGAACCGATGCTGTAAGGGCCGCCACCCAAGACGATCACCCGCGGACGCGGAGTGGAAAGAGGAAAGTGCAAAGAGGAAAGTTCCGTTCCATTTTTCTCTTTCCTCTTTCCACTTTTCTCCTCATCCTCATCGAAGATGACATCATGCTCTGTCCCATGATATGTCATATACAGGTAGTTCGTCTGCGCGGGGAATTCGCCGGCAAGCGTGTCCACTTGTTTCACGACGGGGATGATCCCTTCCGCCTTTCTCTGTGTTCGAATCTCTTCCATTTCTTCATCGCGAATCATTGCGATCGCTTTGTCGGAAAAACCCGCGCGTTTTGCAGAGAGCAAAAGGTCTTTGGAAAGGGGACCCGCTTTTGTTTGGAACAGTTCTTGGAAGATCCTCGCGCAGAATTGAATCCTGTCCAAAAACCAGCGGTCGATGCCCGTTGCGATGTTCACTTCTTCGGTGCTCCATTCTCCATTCAAGGCTTCTGCCACGGCGAAGAGCCTTCGTGGCGTCGGGCGTTTTACTTCCTTCGTTAGATCCTGGAATCGGAACGGTCCCGGATACAACCCTTCCGCATTGATGTTCAGCATGCGGATGGCTTTCTGCAATGCTTCTTCAAAGGTGCGTCCCAACGCCATCACTTCCCCGACGGATTTCATTTCGCTCGTCACTTGATCGCTGACATGTCGAAACTTCTGCAAGTCCCAGCGCGGCATTTTCACGGCCACGTAGTCCAGAGCGGGTTCGAAATCCGCACATGTCACTTCTGTAATCGCGTTCTTTAATTCGGGAAGCGAATACCCCAGCGCCAATTTCGCGGCGACGAATGCCAGCGGATATCCCGTCGCCTTCGATGCCAATGCGGAACTTCTGCTGAGGCGTGCGTTCACTTCGATGACGCGGTACGCTCGGGACTTGGGATCCAACGCATACTGAATGTTGCATTCGCCCACGATCTGCAGATGTCGAATCACTTTGAGTGCGATCGTCCGGAGCATTTGATACTCGTAGTTGTCGAGGGTCTGGCTGGGCGCGATGACGATGGATTCGCCCGTGTGGATGCCGAGAGGATCGACATTTTCCATGTTGCAAACGGTGATGCAGTTGTCGAACCGGTCCCGCACGACTTCGTATTCGATCTCTTTCCATCCCGTGAGATCCTCTTCTATAAGGATCTGATGTGATTCGACGAACGCAATTTTGAGAAGTTCCTTCAATTCCGCTTCGTTCTGCGCTCGGCCACTGCCTTTCCCACCCAACGCGAAGGCGGCGCGCACGATGACCGGATACCCTATAGAGGAGGCGGCCGTCAGAGCGGCAGCCGACGATTCACATGCA
Source organism: Candidatus Peribacteria bacterium RIFCSPHIGHO2_01_FULL_51_35 (assembly GCA_001787535.1). Taxonomy (GTDB): domain Bacteria; phylum Patescibacteriota; class Gracilibacteria; order Peribacterales; family Peribacteraceae; genus 2-02-FULL-52-16. The sequence goes on along the minus strand of MFXP01000008.1, from coordinate 3,449 downwards.
AAGGAATTCGGGACATCAACGCCGATGGATTTCAACTCTTGGTTGAAGAGGGCGCGGTCTTCGGTCTTGCGGATGCTGTCGATGGAGGTTCCAAGAACACTCAGGGAATATTTTTTGAGGACGCCCAGTTCTTCCAAGCGCACGCCGCAGTTCAGCGCCGTCTGTCCGCCGAAGCTCAGTGCGATGGCATCCGGCTGTTCTTTGATGATCACGTCTTCGACAAAATTCGAAGTGACGGGCACGAAGTACACGGCATCAGCCAACCCCCAACTGGTTTGGTTCGTCGCGATGTTCGGGTTCACGAGAATGATGCGTTTCCCCTCCTCCTTAAAAGCTTTGATGGCTTGGCTGCCGGAATAATCAAATTCTCCCGCTTCTCCTATCTTCAGTGCACCTGAGCCGAGAAGCAGAATCGTTTGCACAGTGGAAATACCGTCCGTACCGCCGCCGTGGGCGGCACGGGTGCCTCTGACTTTTGCGGAACTCATGTCTGGAAGAGAGTAAAGAAAAGGGCGAGGAGAGACAAGAGAGAAAAAAAGTGACATGACTGTTTTTTCCGATTGCGGAGTTCTGATTATCATTTCATACGGATTCCTGGTTTCAGGAAAGACGAGATTCTTTGGTTTTTTCTTGAAGAATGGGAGAATCCGTGAAATTCGCCTCGGATTTTCCGATGTGCGTGCATATTCTATCCCTCCTTAAATATTTTATGGAAAATTCTCGTTCCTTGCACCCGACGGTGAATGCGTTCACCCGCGTGCGTCTTCTCACAAGCATCGCATCCATTCTGATGCTTCTCGCTCCAGATCTTGCGCTTGCTGCGGATCGCTACTGGTTCGGCGGCAGCGGCGCGGAAAACTGTGCTATTTCTCCCTTTGATAACACGGCCTGTTGGGGAGATGCGTATGGGGAAACAGCCGGAGGTGAAACCGTTCCCGGCGCCGGTGACAACGTCTTCTTCGACAGGGTTGCAGGAGGAAAGACTATTCACATCCGCAGGGATACGACCATCGGAAGCTTGAACTTTGGAGCATTGTTCACCGGAACACTCATGGTGTTCACTGGTTCCAAACTGCGTATTGCCGGCAACGGTGCTTCGCACGGCATCCGCATGGGATCCGGTTACTTCATCATCAACGGCACAGGTGCCCTCAGCTTTACCGGCAGCTTGATCCAAACAGGAGGAGTGATTGGCAATGGACATGCCGGCAGCGTCATGCAGATCTCTGGAAGTTTGATTACCGTTCGACGCGGTCGCTTCCGCTACTCCGGCACCATCGTCTTTGAGGGGGAGAGAGACCAGACATTCGCCTACAGCGGATCCACCACACCCACTGCACCTTCATCGATAGCAGTTGGTCGCAACAGCTTCTCCGGCATCACGGTGAACAGCATCGGCGCCTCGGCGGGAGGAGATGACATCATCGTTTCCGGCGCGACGCTCAAGATGCGCAATCTTGTCATTACCAACGGTAACTTCAACCTGCAAGGCGCCACCTCTGCAGACTCGGAAGGTAACAGACCCGCCGTGGTTCTTGCCGCCAGCGGCGGCATCACCATCGCGAATGATGCGGACGCCATGTTCAGCACGAACGCGAACGTCACGCTCTCCGGTTCCATTTCCACGGGAGCAGCGGGTATGTTCGCCATGTCCGGCGCCACCACGCTCACGATGAACGGCATCCGGCAGAACTTGGATATTTCCGGTGCGAACGGCCAGGGTGTTCATACTCTTGTCATCGCGTCCACCAGCGGCGCCTATCTCACCGCAACGGCTCTCGTGACCTCATCGCTCACGATCAATACCAGCTCGATTCTCACATTCGCTGCGAACACCTTGAACCTGACAGGAGGCGTCATCACCAACAACGGCAGCATCCGTGAAAATACCGGCAAGTTGGTGCATACTGGCGCAACCTTCTTCATCACGAACAGCGCCTTCGACGCACAAGACACGGAAGTGAAGACAGGCGAAACCATGTACTTCACCCTCACGGAATGCGATGAAAACATTGAAGGCGGCACCGTGGACACGGTGACTATTACAGTAAGCATACCCAGCGGAGACTCGGAAACCGTCACGCTTTCGGAAACATCAGCTGCTTCCTGCATCTTCCGCGGCAATGTCGTCACGGAGAATGCCGCTACGACTGCAGGGGATGGCAAGCTGCAGACAACGGCGGAGAAAATCGTGACTGCGACCTTCAGCGATGCACAGGACGCTCTGAGCAACACCGATACGACGATCTTCACAGCCATCGGCACCAGCTCGGCGACGAGCACCAACAGTGGCGGAGGCAGCAGCCGTAGCCGTGGTGGAGGCGGCGGAGGTGGTGGCGGGGGTGGAAAGATTAGCGTTCCCGTCACGCCTCGCGTTCCCGAGCCGAAGAATGTGCCCAAGAAGAATGTCCGTGGACTCACCGCCAAGCAGCGCATGGAAGCGCGCAAAGCAGCCCGCATTGCAGCTCACAAACGCATGAGCGACCGCAAGGCTGCGAGGCTGAACAAGAAGAGTTCCGCGCCATCAGCAGCTTCCAATAGTCGAGCGGCAGCGAGAGCGGCAAATCGCAGCAAATAATGATGATTCTAAAAAAAGCCTCTCTCGAGGGGCTTTTTTTTAAAAACCATCTATGCTGATAGCGCTGTCATGCTGAGGAGGTCTGCCGTCAGGCTTCGAGACGCTCGTCCCGCATTTGCGGGACTCGCTCCTCAGCCTGACACCCGCAGACCGTCTCGACGCTGACAGGGCGCTTTTTGATTGATTGTTACAAGTGTTGGCGATGATGTTGCTGCATGTGCTGTTCTTGGACTTTTACCGATGGATGGATTCCCAGGAGTTCCATGAGCAATGCTCCCAAGATGATCAAGGCGCCGCCTATCATGTGGTACCACTCAATCGATTCTCCCAAATAGAGGGAAGCGAAGAGAACGCCGCCGATGATGTTGAAAGTGGAGAGCAAAGAAACCGTCGAAACCGGAATGCGCTCGATGGCTTCGTAGAAGCTGAAGAGGTTCAAGAAACGCGAGATGAAGCCGAATCCGAGCAATGCCGGAATCAGGATCAGCGGAAAAGATTGCAGTTCCTCAAACAAAGAATGCTCAATGAATGGCGAGAGGAGTAAGAAGGCCGTAACAGCGACAAACGCGCGGCATACAATGACAATCTCCGGCGGAAGATCATGCAGGAATTTCTTGTAGACGATGCTGCCGCCCGCAAAGATGCTTGTCGAGAGAAAAATGAACGGATCTCCGGAGTGAAGTCCGAATGTTTGCAAAAAACCTTTCGTGGCAACGAACAGGATGCCGCAGAGCATGACGCTTCCTGCGATGACGTGCGTGCGCGTCAGGTGCTCCTCGCGGAGGATTGCAATGGCGAAAACCAGAAGCATCACCATTTCCATGCGTCCGAAGAGTTCCGCATTCACAGCCGTCGTGTTATGGAGCCCGAT
>MFXP01000007.1 GCA_001787535.1 Candidatus Peribacteria bacterium RIFCSPHIGHO2_01_FULL_51_35 | reverse complement strand
TGTTCATAAAAAGAAACGTATTCTCAAGATTCTTATTCGTCAAGAATCCGAATGCTCATAGACCGATTACGATCCAATTCTCCTCATAATTTCTCTGTTCACAAAGTCTTTCGCACGTCCGTACTTCAAGCGTGAAAGTTGTTTGAAGGCTTCCGCGGCTTGCACGTCTTTCGTGTAGGTTGTTTCCAACCACGGGCGCGGCACTTCGATGCTGAATGGTCTGGAAGGCTGACCATCGATGCTTAGCTTCATTGCGCCTTTGAATGCGTCTATGTTCACCAAGTCTTGTTCGCTGAAGACAGGAGCCATTTCCTTGGCTGCCACTTCTGCATCTTGCGGACCGATCTTGTAGAACATCATGGAGCCGACGTTGCCGAAGACTGCGCCTTTCAGTTTCACCGAACCTGCCAGCTTGCTCTCTTTTTCCAGCTGATCCAGATACTGGTGTGCCAAGATCAAGCCGAGACGATATTTGCGGGCTTCGGACAAGATCGATTCGATGGACTGCGTCACGAAGTTTTGGAATTCATCGATGTAGAGGAAGAAATCGCGGCGCTTGCCGGCGTCCTCGCGCTGGCGGCGCATGGCGGCGACTTGGATCTTGTTCACGATGATCAAGCCAAGGAGCGTGGAGTTGATGTCACCGACAAGACCTTTGGACAAGTTCATCAAAAGAATCTTGCCGCTGTTCATCACGTCCGCGATATCGAACGCACTCTTGGTTTGGCCGACGATGTTACGGATCAATGTGTTCGTGGTGAATTGTCCGAACTTCGCGGCGAAGTAGGGGATCATTTCCTGCTTTTCGCGCTGGCCGGTCTGCGCCATCTGCTTTTCCCAGAACATGCGCACAATCGGATTTTTCACTTTGCTGACTTTGTATTTCTGCCATTCGTCATCCGTGAAGAGACGCACGAGATCGGTGATGGCACCGCCTTCCTCTTCATCTTCCATGAGCGTCAAGCAACCGTTGCGGAAGTAGTCTTGGATGCGCGGACCGAAGATCTCTTCACCGAACATTTTCACCATCATGTTCATGGCGTCCAATGCTATCAAGTCCCGTTCCTCCGGTGTTTTCCCTTCCAGCAAGTTCAGGCCGAGAGGGCGCTCCGTATCCGCGGGATTGAAATAGATGACGTCATCGGCGCGGGAGCGGGGGATGTAGGGCAGCAAATCTTCGATCAACGATCCGTGCGGATCCACCACGCAGACGCCTGCGCCATTCGCAAAATCTTGCCGCGCCATCAGCTGGATGATGGAAGATTTGCCCGTACCGGTTTGTCCGATGATGTAGAAGTGACGGAAGCGATCTTCGTTCTTCATGAAGATTTTCTTCTTCTCGCCGCCGAAGCTGTTCGTTCCCAAGTAGAGTCCTTCGTCCGGCACGTTCTTGGGAGACGGAGCCACTTTAAAGTTCTGCCATTTGATCGTTTCCACTTTGTTGTACTTGATGTTCGGCAGGTGAAAGAAGCTCGCGAGTTCGGTGGTGCCAAGCAGCATCTTCGGCGAGCGTATCACTTGCGCCAACGTGCGTCGGGGCGAGCGACGAATGAATTTTTCGATGATCCTGCGGCGGTTCTGCAGATGGGGTTTATGGAAACTGTTGCCGCGAATGTCATCGAATTGCGAGAAGGACGCCATCACACCTTCCAAAAGCGTCCGTGCGCGCGACAAGCTCTGCGCGGACGTGAGCACGCGGATGACCGTCGTGAAACCGGGGTTGGCCGCTTTGCTGTCCACCGCTTTGCTGTATTCCTCCACCTGCGAGCTCACGCGTTCGCTCGTGGTCTTGTCGCCTTGCAAGTCCACCGCATCATCGCCGGAGGTCAGCATGCTAAAGACAGCGCCTGCCCACGTAATGGGATTCCACCATTTCGCACGCTTCTTCTTCGGGTTGAGGAGGTGCTTTGCCTCTTCCTGGAGTTTCTTCTGCCATCCTTGTTTGACGGGACGCAGAACAAATTGAATGGCCGCGCCTTCCTCCACTTTCAATTTCGAAAACGCATTCGTGATGTTATTGAGCGGGTCGCTCTTTAGTTGATCATACGTTTTGAAGACGGACGTCCATGGCTTGTGCGGCACCAACGTTTCGCTGGCGACGACGGATTCATTCGTAAAAATATTATAATCTTCGACGATGTCGATGATGATGTCCGGGTAGAACGAGGTGATCTGCTTTTCGATCAAGTGCGCGATTTTCCGGGGACAGACGACGAAGAAGAGAATTTCGCCCGCCAGCGCCGCGTACTCCACCGAAAAAAACGGCTGGCCGTACAGGAAATGCTTGAATTTTTTCCCGTACAAACTGTGCAGGGATTGGAACAAGTGGTCCATGATGCCGACGACGTCTTTGAAACTCTTGCCCGTCGAGAATTGCTCGGACTCCACTTCTTTGTCTTGCTTGCTCTCCTTCTTCGGCGTCAGCAATTGGAGGAACACCAGATCTTGCTCGCGCATCCTGTCCATCCATGTGCGCATCAAGAGGACGCCGCCCGCAAGGACGGCTGCACACCCCAGGAGAACCGCGATGGTGGACAGAAACAGGGAGAACATCGTGAACGGTTTAAGAATGTGAGTGTATCCTACCATTATAGCATTTTTCGCGCTCCAGAGCACTCCATTCCCGCTCGCTTCCTGTCCATTCCATGCCGTCCGTTTCCTACCGTCGCATGTTCCGGAGCATCTCCCGCGGAGGGTTGCGTTACATCTTTGGCAAGCGGGGAGAGCGGAGAGTGCAGGGGTGGCGGCTTTTGTATCGTCTTCGCATTGCGGCGCTTCTGCTGACCGATGAACCGCTCCTAAAAATCACGCAACGCACGGAGGTGCGTCTGTGGGTGGATGGGGCGGAAGCATTTTCGCGTTTGGAAAAACTCTTGGCGCGTGCCCGGCACACCATTTTCATCCAGATGTTCATTTGGAAGGATGATGCGGTTGGCAAGCGCATCGCGGCCATTCTGATCGATGCGGCGGACAGGGGTGTGCAGGTGGACATCAACAAGGAAGCGGTGGGGGATTTCTTCGAAATCACCGGCGATTTTCTCACGACGCAGCATCTGAAAGATCCCGTCTGGAAGCGGCTTTGGCACCATCCGCGCATTCGCATCACGCACACGACGAACAACGATCATGCGAAAGTCTTCGTCATCGACGATCAAATACTCCTTCTCACGGGCATGAACATCGCCGAAGAATACCGTGAGCGCTGGCACGATTATCTCATCGAACTGCGCGGAACCCGCTTTGTGCAGCAATATTTGACGGAAAATGAGGACAAAAGGCGAGAGGAAGATCCTGTGCATCTGCTGATGAACAGCGGACACGTGAAACAAATCCGCCCGGCCGTCATGGATCTTCTTTCTTCCGCTCTATCATCGATTCTTCTGGAGCAGTGTTATCTCTCCGATCCCGCTGTCATTGATCTGCTCATCGCACAAAGCAAGAAAGGCATTCGCATCACGATCATTGTTCCGGAACGGCAAGATCTGCACTTTCATGCGAACATGCAGGCGATGAGAAGGCTGCTGACGGAAGGATCCGTCCGTTTCATTCAAGTGTTTCTGTACCCCGGCATCGTGCATGGCAAAGTCATTCTCATCGATCGCACGCGGATGCTGCTTGGTTCCGCGAATCTGATCACGTCTTCGCTCGATGACATGGGCGAAGTCTGCGTGGTCATCGAAGGACGTTATCGCATTGCTCTCATGAAACTCCGCGATGTGCTGCGCGGCGATATCCTCAAAAGCAAACTGCTTGCAACGCTGCCGCGGTTCGGGTGGGTGGACAGGTGGTTGGCGTGGCTGGGACTTTGAAAGATTTAAGACGTAAGACACAAGACATAAGAAAGCTATGATCACGAAAAATATATTTCTTATGTCTTTCAGCTTGTGTCTTACGTCTCTATCCCTAGCGTCTTGATGCCAGCAACCGCTCCGCCATGTCGAGGAGTGACCGAATCGTCATGTCTTTCTTCACAAAAAAATCATCGGCACCCAGTTCCTTTCCGCGCTCGCGATACTTTGGTTCCTCGAAGTTTGTCAGAATGATGACCGGGTAGGTTCGTGTTTCCTTTGGAAATTTCTCCAGCACGCCAAAGCCATCGATCTTCGGCATGTGGATGTCCAAGATCATCAAGTCAGGCGCTTGTTCCTGTGTCAGTTTGATTGCTTCTTCGCCGTCTGCTCCGGTGCGGATCTCGAATCCTGCGAGTGTGAATTTCTTCACGTACAAGTTCCGGAGCACCGGGTCATCTTCCACGATGAGGATGTTTCCTCTTGCCATTTAAGAAACATTATACTCTATTTTGAGAAATAAGTACATATGCTTTTTCGTTGGCAAGGACTCAGAGGATTCAGAAGAAGCAGACGATTCAGAGGAAAGAAATTTTTGATCTTCGGAATCTTCGGAATCCTCGGTTTCGTCGGAATCCTCTGTTTGAAGGCTTATTGGCAAAATCATCGAATTCCGCTATAATAGATGGAAATGTACACCAAACCCCGCACAGGCTCGCCGGCCGTAAACTCTCCGCAGAGAGTGAAGGCTGGTCAGGCCATGGTCATTTCCAGTGTGGGATTCCTCCTGCTGGTCTTCATGGTGCAGACGAACGGGGTATCCGCCGGAAACGAGGACTGCGTCGGCAAACTCTATGGATTCCCCGGTTGTCCACTGCTTGAAAGTTCATCTTCATCTTCTGCCGCGGGAGTGAAACAGGCGCCTGCAACGTGCGGCAACAATGTCGTCGATGCCGGAGAAGAGTGCGATATGGGACGGTTCAACGGCGAACGCCAATGCACGTCGCTCTGCACGCTGCTCTTTTGCGGCGATGGAAAACTCTCCCCCGAAATAGTGGAAGAATGCGAACCGAAAGTCGAAAAATTCTATGCACTGGATCCTCAAACCAAAGAGTTGATCGTCAAGAAACGATTTGCGGCGCTGACGTGTGACGAAGAGTTTTACTGCGCCCCCCCGGATTGCGATGAAGACGGCGTGTGCAAAGGCGGATGCAAGCAACAGAAAGTCGAAGTGTGGGAATGTCCCGAGCAGCCGCACCCGGCTGCCGCTTCCGCGGAGGAACCTCCGACTGCCGTCACTGCTAGCAGCGCTGCATCGTCCAGCAGGTCACCTCTCTGCGGCAACGGAGTACTCGATCTTGGTGAGCAATGCGACGACGGCAATGCCATCCACACCGACCAGTGTCCGAACACCTGTCTGTTGCCGCACTGCGGTGATGGAGCCGTGCATAACGGTGAGCAATGCGATGACGGCAACCAAATCAACGGTGACGCCTGCAGCAACTCGTGTCAGCTTGCGCGCTGCGGTGACGGGGTCGTGCAATCGGGCGAACAGTGTGATGACGGCAATTTACTGAGCACGGACACGTGCACCGGGGCCTGCCAGCAAGCGCGCTGCGGCGACAGCGTCGTGCAGATCGGCGAATCGTGCGATGACGGCAACCAGATCAACAGTGATGCGTGCAGCAATGCGTGCAAAGCTCCCACGTGCGGTGACAATGTCATTCAGGCCGGCGAGGAATGTGATGACGGCAATGCGTCCAACAGCGATGGTTGCAGCAACAGCTGCCGGAGTGCGCGCTGCGGCGATCGCATCGTGCAGCTTGGCGAGCAGTGCGATGACGCAAACGACATCAATACCGATTCCTGCACCAATGCCTGCCGCAAAGCCGCCTGTGGCGACGGCATCGTCCAAGTGGGCGAACAGTGCGACGACGGAAACCAAATCAGCAATGACCTCTGCAGCAATCTCTGTCGTTCGGCGGCCTGCGGCAACGGCGTGAAGGAAGCAAGCGAGGAATGTGATGATGGAAATTCCACGAACACCGATGCCTGCTCCAACTCCTGCAAACTTCCCGTCTGCGGCAACGGTGCTCGTGAAGGCGATGAAGAATGTGACAACGGTTTACGCAATTCCTTTACGAAGCCGAACGCTTGCCGTGACGATTGCAAGCTCGCCGCCTGCGGCGATGGCGTTGTGGACACAGGCGAGCAGTGCGATGGCGGTGAAGATTGCAGCGATGAATGCACGGCGGTTGCCGCAACCATTGGCGGCGTGAGATCACTCTACGTGTGGATAACAGCCGGCGCCGCAGTTGTGATCCTCGGAATTTTCTCCTTCATCTTGCGCAAGCAGATCGCATCCATCTTTCACAGTTCCGGTCCGCGCGGCAAAGGAAAAAACCGCAGCATCGATGACATCCCGTTGGATGAAATCGAAATGCCGTGGCACTCTTGGTAATTTTATATTTAAAAACATATTTAATTATATGGCGAGTATGTTTTTGAATATGTAGAAGCCATTTCATTCTTAATATGACCAGATAGAGTTGACTTGTTATCACTCGGTGCATCAGAGTGATAGCTCCTAACTTTTTCCCAAAAAATATGTTTGTAAATGCCATCAAGATTGCAAAAAATGCTGTGTTCCCAATTTTTAGAGCGGAGCACCAAGGAGCTAGAACACAGTGGGCAGTCACTGGTGCAGGTTTTTTCATCAGTCCTGATGGACACTTCGCATCCGTTGCTCATATTTTTGATAATGCAGCTCCAAACACACAATTTCTGTACCTGGGGCAGGTGCCCGACCAAGTGCAAAATCCATCCTTGCCGATCACAGAAATTGTGCGAGATGATTCACATGACATTTATATTGGTAAAGTTGAAACGAAGCCGTCCGAATATTTCAGTCTATCCCAAGATGACCCGCAAATAGGAAGGTCTGTATGTATTGCTGGTTATCCGCTTGCGGCATTAACCAATAACAGTGCGGGTGGGTTGGAAGTTGGAGGTGTTAGAAGATACATTCAGCCTTCATTTATTTTAGATTTTGCTCAGTCTAACAGTAGCAATGGATCAGGTGTTATTCGTGAGCATAGAGGATTTCTCGTTAGAGATGTTGGTTTGTTTGGAATGAGTGGAGGCCCTGTATTCGATGTTAATGGACTCGTGATTGGCATGCAGGCCTCTGTTACGCCTCCACGCCTCAGTCAAGGCGCAGGCAGAACAATCTCTGTGGAGAACGCTCTTGCGATCGGTAGTCGATATATTTTTGATCTTGCAACTGCAAATAATATTTCGACATTAAAGCCAGTAAATCGCTTGCTCAGGCGTAAAATCTTAGCTGCAATGAAGAAGCTTGCAGCAGCAAAAGCATTTTCTAGGGATTAACCAATCGCGACGCGCATATAGGAGACGACTTTCGCGTCGCCCAAATACTGCTCGATAGTTTTGGAAGGATCTTTCACGAAGGCTTGTTTCACCAGGGCGTTCTCCTCG